>NZ_JBICWR010000015.1:0-259246 GCF_043199855.1 Streptomyces sp. NPDC048521 | reverse complement strand
GGCCTGGGTGTGGCCGATGTTCGACTTGACCGACCCCAGCCACAGCGGCCGGTCGCGGTCGGCGCCGTACGTCGCCAGCAGGGCCTGCGCCTCGATCGGGTCGCCGAGTGTGGTGCCGGTGCCGTGCGCCTCCACCACGTCGATGTCCGAAGCGGACAGGCCGGCGGCGCTGAGCGCAGCGCGGATGACCCGTTCCTGCGAAGGGCCGTTGGGCGCGGTGAGCCCGTTGGACGCGCCGTCGGAGTTGACCGCGGAGCCGCGCAGCACGGCCAGCACCTCGTGGCCGTTGGCCCTCGCGTCGGACAGCCGCTCCAGTACGAGCATCCCGATGCCCTCGGACCAGCCGGTGCCGTCGGCGTCGGCGGAGAAGGACTTGCAGCGGCCGTCGGCGGCCAGGCCGCGCTGCCGGTCGAACTCCCGGAACGGGGTGGGGCTGGACATGACCGTCACACCGCCGGCCAGCGCCAGGGTGGACTCTCCGGAGCGCAGCGACTGGGCGGCCAGGTGCAGTGCCACCAGCGAGGACGAGCAGGCGGTGTCCACGGTGACCGCCGGGCCGGTGAACCCGAAGGTGTAGGCGACCCGGCCGGTGGCGATGCTGCCCAGGTTGCCGTTGCCCAGGTAGCCCTCCAGTTCCTCGGGCACGTGCGCCAGCCTGGTCGCGTAGTCGTGGTACATCAGCCCGGCGAACACCCCGGTGCGGCTGCCGCGAACGGCCAGCGGGTCGATCCCCGCGCGCTCGAACGCCTCCCAGGACAGCTCCAGCAGCAGCCGCTGCTGCGGGTCCATGGCCAGCGCCTCACGCGGGGAGATCCCGAAGAAGCCGGGGTCGAAGTCGGCGACGTCGGCGAGGAAGCCGCCCAGCCCGACCGGCAGTGTGCCGAGGTCCCAGCCGCGGTCGGTGGGGAAGGCGGAGATGGCGTCCCGGCCCGCGGCGACCAGGTCCCACAGCTGCTCGGGCGTGCTGACCCCGCCGGGGTAGCGGCAGGCCATGCCGACGATGGCGATCGGCTCGTCCTCCGTGACCTCCGTGGCGGGGGCGGTGGGTGCCGGTCCGGTCGTGAGGTCGCCGGCCTCGGCGAGCACGAATCCGGCCAGCGCGGCCGGGGTGGGGTGGTCGAAGACGAGGGTGGTGGGCAGCCGCAGGCCGGTGGCGGTGCCGAGCCGGTTGCGCAGTTCCAGCGCGGTCAGCGAGTCGAAGCCGAGGTCGGCGAAGGGCTGTTCGGTGCCGACCTGTTCGGCTCCGGCCAGGTCCAGCACCCCGGCGGCCTGGGTGCGCACCAGGTCCAGGGCGGCGCGGCGGCGCTCCGGCGCGGGCAGCGCGCGCAGCCGGTCGGCCCAGCCGGACCGCTGTCGCTCACGTCGGCGGCCGCGGACCAGGCCGCCGAACACCGGGGGCAGCGGGTCCAGCCGGTGCAGGGCGGTGGTGTCCAGCCGCAACGGCAGTACGACGGCCTCCTCCAGCCCGACGGCGGTGTCGAGGAGTTCCAGGGCTTCCTCGGTGGGCAGCGCGGCGACGCCGCTGCGGGCGATACGGGCCAGGTCGGCCTCGGCCAGCCCGCCGGTGATGCCGCTGCGCTCCTCCCACAGGCCCCAGCCCAGCGCGTGCGCGGGCAGCCCGGCGGCGCGGCGCTGCCGGGCCAGCGCCTCCAGGTGGGCGTTGGCGGCGGAGTAGGCGGCCTGTCCGGCGTTGCCGAGGGTCGCCGAGGCGGAGGAGAACAGCACGAAGCGGGTGAGGTGCCGGTCGCGGGTCAGTTCGTCCAGCCACCGTGCGCCGAGCACCTTCGGCGCCAGCACGGCCCGCAACCGCTCCTCGGTGAGGTCGGTGACCACACCGTCGTCCACGATCCCGGCGGCGTGCACCACCGCCGTCACCGGATGCTCGGCCAGCAGCGCGGCCACCTGGTCCCGCTCGGCCACGTCACACGCCACGACCGCCACGGCGGCACCGCGCCCGCGCAGTTCGGCGGCCAGCTCCGCCATACCGGGCGCAGCGCCACCGCGCCGGGAGGCCAGCACCAGAGCGCGCACCCCGTGCCGCTCCACCAGATGCCGCGCGACCAGACCCCCGAGGGTGCCGCTCGCGCCGGTGATCAGCACGGTGTCCTCAGCCGACCAGGGGGTGCCTCCGGCCGCCTCGGTCACCCGCGCCAGCCGCGGCACGAACACCCGGCCGGCCCGCAGGGCCAGCTGCGGTTCGGCGGTGGCCAGCGCCGCGGTCAGCTCCGCGTCCGTCGCGCCGGCGTCGGAAGTGTCCAGCAGTACGAACCGGTCGGGCCGTTCGACCTGCGCCGAGCGCACCAGACCCCATACGGCCGCGCCGGCCGGTTCGGGTACCTCCTCGGCGGTGGTGGCGACCGCCCCGCGGGTGATCAGGACCAGCCGGGCGTCCGGCGGGGGTTCCTCGGCCAGCCAGCCGCGCACCCGCTCCAGGACGGCGGCGGTGCGCTCGGCCACCGGTATGTCCTCGAGCCGGAACAGCACGTCGGCGCCGGTGTCGCGGTGCCGGCCGGGGCGGGGGGGCGTCCAGTCGAGCCGGTACACGGAGTCCAGCCGCGCGGGCGCGCGCAGTTCGCCGGTGAGGGCGCGCAGCACCACACGCTCGACGGTGCCGACCGGGGCACCGCTGTCGTCGGCGAGGTCCACCCGGACCGTGTCGTCGCCGGTGGGGACGAGCCGCACCCGCAGCGCCGCCGCGCCCTCGGTGTACCAGCGGACGCCGCGGAAGGCGAAGGGCAGCCGCAGGCCGTCGTCGCCGCGCAGGGCGAGGGCGTGCAGTGCGGTGTCCAGCAGCGCCGGGTGCAGGCCGAACTCCTCGGCCCGGCCGCGCTGGGGGTCGGGCAGGGTGACGTCGGCGAAGATCTCGTCGCCGCGCCGCCAGGCCGCACGCAGCCCCTGGAACGCCGGGCCGTAGTCGAGACCGGTCTCGGCGAGCCGGGGGTAGAACTCGTCCAGGGCGACGGGTTCGGCGCCGGTGGGCGGCCACTGCACCAGGTCCGCACCGGTGGTGTCCTGGGCGTCGTCGGTGTCGTCGGTGTCCTCGGCCAGCACACCGGTGGCGTGCCGGGTCCAGGGCAGTGCGGCGTCCTCCGGCCGGGAGTGCACCTCGATGCCGCGGCAGCCGACGTCGTCGGGTTCCGAGATGCCGACCCGCAGGAGGAGGCCGCCCTCGGCGGGCAGCACCAGCGGTGTCTCCAGGGTCAGCTCGTCCAGCCGGGTGTCGCCGAGCAGTCCGGCGGCGTGCCGGGCGAGTTCGACGAACGCGGTGCCGGGCAGCAGCGCGGTGCCGGTGACCCGGTGGTCGGCCAGCCAGGGGTGGCTGCGCAGGCTCAGCCGTCCGATCAGGACGGTGTCGACCGCGCCGGGCAGGGCGACCAGAGCGCCGAGCAGGGGGTGTCCGGCGGGCAGCGCGCCGAACGCGGCCGGGTCCGCCGGTTCGGCGGGTTCCAGCCAGTAGCGGCGGTGCTGGAAGGCGTAGGTGGGCAGGTCGACCGGGTCGGCGGCGGGCAGGTAGCGGGTCCAGTCGATGCTGCCGCCGTGCACGTGGAAGCGGGCCAGTCCGGTGGGCAGCGACACCGACTCCGGCTGGTCGCGGCGTAGCAGCGAGACGAACGCCGCCGTGCTCTCCTCTGGCAGGCAGCCCGGCCCGGCGGCGGTCAGCGCGGTGTCCGGGCCTACCTCCAGGAAGGTGCTGACGCCCTGTTCGTGCAGGTGGGCGACGGCGTCGGCGAAGCGCACGGTGTCCCGGACGTTACGCACCCAGTAGTCCACGCTGGTCGGTGCCGCGTCGATGTCCACGGTGGACACGAAGGGAATGGTCGGGGCGCTGAAGGTGACACCCGCGATCGCCTCCCGGAACCGCTCCAAGACCGGCTCCATCAGCGGCGAGTGGAACGCGTGACTCACCCGCAACCAGGTGTGCCGCCACCCCCGCTCCTTCACCCGCTCCGCGACCGTCTCCACCGCCGCCCGCACACCGGACACCACCACCGACCGCGACCCGTTGACCGCCGCGATCCCCACCTCACCGGCCAGGACCCCGAGAACCTCCTCCTCGCCGGCGTTCACCGCGAGCATCGCCCCACCCGGCGGCAACTCCTGCATCAAAGCGGCCCGCGCACACACCAACGCCACCGCGTCGTCCAGCGACAACACCCCGGCCACATACGCGGCCGCCACCTCACCGACCGAATGCCCGACCACGAAATCAGGCACCACACCGAACGACTCCAGCAACCGGAACAGCGAGACCTCGAAGACGAACAGACCGCACTGGGCGAACAACGTCCGATCCAGCTCCGGGCCACCGTCCAGGACCACCTCACGCACCGGACGACCCAGCACCGACTCCACCCGCGCACACAGGTCCTCGAACGACTCCGCGAACACCGGATACCGCTCAAGCAGCCCCCGCCCCATCCCCGACCACTGCGAACCCTGCCCGGGGAACAGGAAACCGGTCAGCCCACCCCGGTCGGCCGGCCCGCTGATCGCACCAGGAACACCCTCCGCCAGCGCGGCCAGACCCGCCAGCAACTCCTCCCGGTCCGCCGCCACCACCGCACCCCGGTACTCCAGAGCGGCACGGGTGGTGGCGGTGGCGTATGCCAGTCGGGGCACGGTCAGTTCGGGTCTGGCCGCGACGAACTCGCGGAGCCGGGCGGCCTGGGCGGCCAGACCCGTCGCGCCGCGGCCGGAGAGCACCACCGGCATGGGCAACGAGAGCGTCGGCTCCGGCCCGGCGGCCGTTTCCGGCCCGTCGTCGGCCGGTACGTCCGGTTCGGGGGCCTCCTCCAGGATGACGTGTGCGTTGGTGCCGCTGATGCCGAAGGACGACACCGCGGCGCGGCGGGGCCGCTCACCACGTGGCCAGGGCACCGCCTCGGTGGCCGGCGTCAGGGTGCCGGACGCCCAGTCGATGTGCGGGGACGGGGTGTCCGCGTGCAGTGTCCTGGGCACGGTCTCATGACGCAGCGCCAGCACGGACTTGATCACGCCGGCCACTCCGGCCGCGGCGAGGGTGTGTCCGATGTTGGACTTCACCGTGCCCAGCCACAGCGGCCGGTCGCGGTCGGCGCCATAGGTCGCCTGCAGCGCCTGTGCCTCGATGGGGTCGCCCAGCGAGGTGCCGGTGCCGTGTGCCTCGATCAGGTCGACGTCCGTGCCCGAGAGCCCGGCGCCGGCCAGCGCGGCGCGGATGACCCGCTGCTGGGAGGGCCCGTTGGGGGCGGTCAGCCCGTTGGACGCGCCGTCCTGGTTGACCGCGGAGCCGCGGATGACGGCGAGCACCGGGTGGCCGTTGCGCTGCGCGTCGGACAGCCGTTCCAGCACGAGCACGCCGACGCCCTCGGCCATGCCCATGCCGTCGGCGTCGGCGGAGAACGCCTTGCAGCGGCCGTCGGCGGCCAGCACCCGCTGGCGGCTGAACTCGATCAGTGGACCGGGGCTCGCCAGCACGGTGACGCCGCCCGAGAGGGCCAGTGAGGACTCGCCGTTGCGCAGCGACTGCACGGCCAGGTGCAGGGTGACCAGAGAGGTCGAGCAGGCGGTGTCGACGGTCATCGCCGGGCCCTCGACGCCGAGGGTGTAGGAGATGCGGCCGGACAGCACGCTGGACACGACGCCGGTGACGAGGTGCCCTTCGACGGTTGCCGGGGCGTGCGCCAGGCTGGTGCCGTACTCCTGGTAGTTCTGGCCGACGAACACGCCGGTGCGGCTGCCGCGCAGCCCGATGGGGTCGATCCCGGCCCGTTCCAGCGCTTCCCAGGACGTCTCCAGCAGCAGCCGCTGCTGCGGGTCCATGGCCAGCGCCTCGCGCGGGGAGATCCCGAAGAAGCCCGCGTCGAACGCGCCCGGGTCGTCAAGGAAGCCGCCGCGCCGCACGTAGGAGTGCCCGGAGCGCTCCGGGTCCGGGTCGTAGAGGCCCTCGACGTCCCAGCCACGGTCGGTGGGCAGGTCACCGGTGACGTCCCGGCCCTCGGCCAGCACCTGCCACAGGTCCTCCGGGGAGCGCACCCCGCCCGGGTAGCGGCAGGCCATGCCGACGATGGCGATGGGCTCGGTGCGGGACTGCTCGACCTCCTGCAGGCGGCGGTTGGCCTTGCGCAGGTCGACCATGACCCGCTTCAGGTAGCCCCGGAGCTTCTCTTCCTCGGACACGTCCACTCCCCTCCTCAGCTCGCCCCGAGTTCGCGGTCGATGAGGTCGTAGATCTCCTCGTTCGACGTCGGGTCGAAGTCGTCGTCCCCGCCGCCGATCAGCGACAACATCGCCCGCAGGCGCCGTTCGATGTCGGCCCGCTCGCCGTCGACGTCCGCCCCGGCGAGCCGTTCGGAGAGGCGGTCCAGTTCGGTCAGGATGGGTGGGTCGGCGGGCGCCAGCCGGGTGCGCAGGTACTCGGCCACCGCGGCCGGGGTGGGCTGGTCGAACACCAGCGTGGCGGGCAGCGTCAGCCCGGTGGCCCCGCCGAGCCGGTTGCGCAGCTCGATCGCGGTCAGGGAGTCGTAGCCCAGGTCGCGGAACGCCTGGTCGGCGGCGACCGCGGTCGCGCCGGAGTGGCCCAGCACCACGGCGGCCTGCTCGCGTACCAGCCGCAGCAGGGAGCTGCGGCGTTCGGTGTCCGACAGCCCGGCCAACCGCTGCGACCAGGAGGAGCCGGACGGCTGTCCTTCCGGTTCGGACGTGTCGCGCAGTGCGCGCCGCGCCTCGGGGATCTCGGCGAACAGCGGCCTGCTGCGGGCCGAGGTGAACAGCGGCATGAACCTCGCCCAGTCCACATCGGCCACCGACAGTCCGCTCTCGCCGCGCTCGAGGACGGTACGCAGCGCGTCCAGCGCCGGCCCGGGGGCGATCAGCGGCAGGCCTTGCCGGCGCAGCTGGTCGGCGTCCACCCCGTCGGGGAAGCGGGCGCCGTCCCACACGCCCCAGGCCACGGAGGTCACCGGCAGGCCGGCCGCGCGGGCCTGCTCGGCCAGCGCGTCCAGTTCGGCGTTGGCCGCGGCGTAGGCGCCGTGGTCTCCGCTGCCCCACACCCCGGCGATGGAGGAGTAGAGGACCAGCGCGTCCAGCTCGGCCGGGTCGAGGAGTTCGACGAGGTGCCGGGCGCCCTGGACCTTGGCGGTGAGTACGTCGGCGTACTCGGCCAGGTCGGTGTCGGGCAGTGCGGCCAGCCGCATCAGCGCGGCGGCGTGCACCACCGTACGCACCGTCTCGCCCTGCTCGCGCAGCCCGGTCAGCAGCGCTTCCACGGCGGCGCGGTCGCCGATGTCGCAGGCCCGCGCGGTCAGCCGTACACCGAGGCCGTCGAGTTCGGCCGCCAGGTCGGCGACGCCCTCGGCGTGCGGGCCGCTGCGGCTGACCAGCACCACGTGCCGCGCGCCGAGTCCGGCCAGCCAGCGGGCGACTTCCGGGCCGAGCGCGCCGGTGCCGCCGGTCACGATCGCGGTGTCCCTGGCCTGCCAGCCGCCGGCCGCGCCACCGTCGAGCGGGGCGTGCACCAGTCGGCGCAGCAGCGTGCCGGAGCCGCGCACGGCCAGCTGGTCCTCCTCGCCCCAGCCGCCCGCCAGGACACCGCGCAGGTGCTCCAGCGCGGCCTCGTCCAGTTCGGCGGGCAGGTCGACCAGGCCGCCCCAGAACGTCGGGTGTTCCAGCATCGCCACCCGGCCCAGGCCCCACACCTGCGCCGCACTCGGCTCGCGCGGCGGATCGTCGTCGCCGGTGCGCACCGCACCCGAGGTCACCAGCCACAGCGGCACCGCCGCGGCCAGGTCGCCCAGCGCCTGTACCAGCGCCAGGGTGGCGGCCACGCCGGTGGGCACCACCGGGTGCGCGGGGTGCGGGCGGCGGTCGGCGGCCAGCAGGGACAGCACTCCGCGTGGGGTGTGCTCGGCGAGCGCGCGGCGCAGCTGACCGGTCAGGGTGGCGCGGTCGGCGCGGTCGGTGTCCACGGTGACGGCGCGCACCGGGAGGCCGCCGGTGAGCGCCTCCAGCCGGTCCTGCCAGTCCTGCTCCACGCCGGAGGCGGGCACCAGGGCCAGCCAGTCGCCGTCCGGTGCGGTGCGCTCCGGCGTGCCGGCGGCGCGCCACTCGACGCGGTAGCGCCACTGGTCGGACCGGGACCGGGCCTGCTCGGCCAGCCAGTACCAGCGGTGCTGGAAGGCGTAGGTGGGCAGGTCCACCGTCCGCGCGCCGGTGCCGTCGAAGACCTCGGCCAGCCGCACCCCGGCCCCGCGGACGTGCGCCTCGGCCAGCGACTGTAGGAACCGCGGCCAGCCGCCGTCGTCGCGGCGCAGCGTGGACAGCACGGTGGCCCGTGCCCCGGCGGCGTCGATCGTCTCCTGCACGCCCGGGGCGACCACCGGGTGCGGGCTGATCTCGAGGAAGGTGCCGATCCCGGCGTCCAGCGCGGCGCGCACCGCGTCGGCGAACCGGACGGTCCGGCGCAGGTTGGTGTACCAGTACGCGCCGGTCAGCTCGCGGGTGTCGAGCCGCTGGCCGGTGACCGTGGAGTACAGCTCGATCCGCGCCGCGCGCGGGCTGATCCCGGCGAGCAGTACGGCCAGGCTGTCCTTGACGGCGGTGACCTGGGCGGAGTGCGAGGCGTAGTCCACCGCGATGCGCCGGGCCCGTACCCCGCGCGCCGCGCAGTCGGCCTGCAGGTCCTCCAGGGCGGACGGGTCTCCGGAGACGACGGTGGAGGTGGGGCTGTTGATCGCGGCCACGGCCAGCCGGTCGTCGGCGAACAGGGCCCGCACCTCCTCGGCGGGCAGCGCCACCGACATCATGCCGCCCTTGCCGGACAGCTCGGTCAGCGCGCGGCTGCGCAGGCACACCACCGCCGCGGCGTCGGCGAGGGACAGCGCCCCGGCCACGCAGGCCGCGGCGATCTCGCCCTGCGAGTGGCCGATCACCACCTCCGGTTCCACCCCGTGGGCGCGCCACAGCGCGGCCAGCGACACGGTGACCGCGAAGGTCACCGGCTGCACCACGTCCACCCGCTCGAGCGTCGGCGCGTCCGGCGCGCCGCGCAGCACATCCAGCACCGACCAGTCCACGTGGGCCTCGATCGCGGCGGCGCACTCGGCCAGCCGGGCGGCGAACACGGGCGCGGAGTCCAGCAGTTCCAGCGCCATCCCGGCCCACTGCGCCCCCTGCCCGGGGAACACGAACGCCACCCGTCGCGCCGCGTCGGCGGCGGTGCCGCGCAGCACGCCCGGGGTGTCCCGGCCCTCGGCCAGTGCGCCGAGCCGTTCCTCCAGCTGCTCCCGGCCCTCGGCCAGTACGACCGCGCGGTGTGCCAGGGCGGCCCGGCCGGCCGCGCTGGACCAGGCGATGTCCAGCACCCGGTCGCCGGGGTGGCCGGCGAGGTGCGCGGCCAGCCGCGCGGCCTGCTCGCGCAGGGCCTCCTCGGTCTGTCCGGACACCGCGACCGGCAGCAGCCGGGGCTCGGGTTCCGGTCGCCGCGCACCGGACGCGTCCGCCGCGGCCTGCTCGAGGATGACGTGCGCGTTGGTGCCGCTGATGCCGAACGAGGACACTCCGGCGCGGCGCGGGCGGCCGGTGTCCGGCCAGGGCTGCTCCTCGGTGAGCAGCCGCACCCCGCCGGATGCCCAGTCCACGTGGGAGGAGGGCTCGTCCACGTGCAGCGTGCGGGGCAGCACCCCGTTCCGCAGCGCCTGCACCACCTTGATCACGCCGGCCATCCCGGCCGCGGCCTGCGCGTGCCCGATGTTGGACTTGATCGACCCCAGCCACAGCGGATCGCCGTCGCGGTCGCGGCCGTAGGTGGCGAGCAGCGCCTGCGCCTCGATCGGGTCGCCCAGCGGAGTCCCGGTGCCGTGGCCCTCCACCGCGTCGACGTCCTGGGGGGACAGTCCGGCGGCGGCCAGCGCGGAGCGGATCACCCGCTCCTGTGAGGGACCGTTGGGTGCCGTCAGGCCGTTGGAGGCGCCGTCCTGGTTGATCGCGGAGCCCCGCACCACGGCCAGCACGCGGTGGCCGTTGCGGCGCGCCGCGGACAGCGGCTCGAGCAGCAGCAGGCCGACGCCCTCGGACCAGCCGGTGCCGTCGGCGCCGGCGGCGAAGGACTTGCACCGCCCGTCGGCGGCCAGTCCGCGCTGCCGGGAGAACGCGGTGAACGTGGTCGGCTCGGCCATCACCGTCACCCCGCCGGCCAGCGCCAGTGAGCACTCCCCGGAGCGCAGCGCCTGCGCCGCGAGGTGCAGCGCCACCAGCGAGGAGGAACACGCCGTGTCCACGGTGACCGCGGGCCCCTGCAGGCCGAGGGTGTAGGCGATCCGGCCGGAGGCGACGCTCGCGGCGGTGCCGGTGAGCAGGTGCCCCTCGACGCCTTCGGGCAGCTCGCGCAGCGTGGTGGCGTAGTCGTGGTACATCACTCCGGTGAACACGCCGGTCTGGCTGCCGCGTACCGAGGTCGGGTCGATCCCGGCCCGCTCCAGCGCCTCCCAGGCGGTCTCCAGCAGCAGCCGCTGCTGCGGGTCCATCGCCAGCGCCTCGCGCGGGGAGATCCCGAACAGCCCGGCGTCGAACCGGCCGGCGTCGTGGAGGAAGCCGCCCTGCCGGGTGTAGGAGTGGCCGGCCCGGTCCGGGTCCGGGTCGTACAGGCCGGCCACGTCCCAGCCGCGGTCGGTGGGGAATCCGCCGATGGCGTCGCCGCCGGAGGCCACCAGGTCCCACAGGTCCTCGGGTGAGGCGATCCCGCCGGGGAACCGGCAGGCCATGCCGACGATCGCGATCGGTTCGTCCGCGGCCACCACCGGGGAGGCGGCCGCCGGGGTGGTGGCCGGGGTGGCGTCGCCGGCGAGTTCACCGCGCAGGTACGCGGCCAGTCCGGCGGGGGTGGGGTGGTCGAACACCACCGTCGCGGGCAGCCGTACCCCGGTCAGCCGGGCCAGCCGATTGCGCAGTTCCACCGCGGTCAGCGAGTCGAAGCCGATGTCCTTGAACGGGCGGTCCGGTGCCAGCCCGCCGGGGTCCAAGTGGCCGAGCACCACCGCCGCCTGGGTCAGCACCAGGTCCTCGAGCACCCGCAGCGGCTCCCCCTCGGCCAGCCGCCGGCGCAGCCCGTCGGTTCCGTCCGCCGCACCGTCCGTGGCGGCGGCGCGGCGCGCCACCGGCACCAGTCCGCGCAGCACCGGGGACAGCACGCCCTCTTCCGCCCGCTCGCGCAGCGCCGCCGGGTCCAGCCGGACGGCCAGCAGCACCGGGTCGTCCAGCGCGGTGGCCGCGTCGAACATGTCGAGCGCGGTGCCGGAGTCCAGCGGCACCATCCCGGCGCGGGCCAGCCGGGCCCGGTCGGTGTCGGCCATCCGCTCGGTCATCCCGCTGCTCTCGGCCCACAGGCCCCAGGCCACCGAGGTGGCCGGCAACCCGGCGGCGCGGCGCCGCTCGGCCAGCCCGTCCAGTGCGGCGTTGGCCGCCGCGTACGCGGCCTGCCCGGCGTTGCCCAGCGTCCCGGCCACCGAGGAGAAGAGCACGAACGCGGTCAGCTCCGGGCCGGCCAGCTCGGCCAGGTGCCGCGCGCCGTCCACCTTCGCCCGGAAGACCTCGGCCATCCGCCGCGGGGTGAGCGCGGCCAGCACACCGTCGTCGAGGATCCCGGCGGCGTGCACCACCGCCGTCACCGGATGCTCGGCCAGCAGCGCGGCCACCTGGTCCCGCTCGGCCACGTCACACGCCACGACCGCCACGGCGGCACCGCGCCCGCGCAGTTCGCCGGCCAGCTCCGCCATACCGGGCGCAGCGCCACCGCGCCGGGAGGCCAGCACCAGAGCGCGCACCCCGTGCCGCTCCACCAGATGCCGCGCGACCAGACCCCCGAGGGTGCCGCTCGCGCCGGTGATCAGCACGGTGTCCTCAGCCGACCAGGGCGTGCCTCCGGCCGCCTCGGTCACCCGCGCCAGCCGCGGCACGAACACCCGGCCGGCCCGCAGGGCCAGCTGGGCTTCCCCGGTCCCGGCCAGCCGGGGCAGCAAGGCCACGGACGCGGCGTGCCCGTCGGTGTCCGCCAGCACGAAGCGGTCCGGGTTCTCCGTCTGGGCGCTGCGCAGCAGGCCCCACACCGCCGCGGCGTCCGGGTCGACGGGCGGCTCGCCCGGGCCGGCGGCGACCGCGCCCCGCGTGAGCAGCACCAGCCGGGACGCGGCGAACCGCTCCTCCGCCAGCCAGCGCTGCGCCACCGCCAGGGCGTCGAGGACCCCGGCCACCTCGACGCCCACCGCGGCGGGCACCTGATCACCCAGCTCGTCCAGACCGCCCGGGCCCGCGAGCGAGGCCCACGTGCTGTCCTGCGCCGGGGGCACCAGCGGGACCCAGCCGGTGCGGTACAGGTGATGCTGACGGCGGGCGGCGAGTTGCTCGGCGGTCACCGGGCGGAAGGCCAGCGAGTCGATCACCGCGACGGGGTTGTCCTCGGCGTCGGTCATGGTGATCGACACGGCTCCCTCGGCCGCGGGGCGCAACCGGACCCGCGCCGCTGCGGCGCCGGCCCGGTACAGCCGTACCCCGGTGAACGCGAACGGCAGCGCGGTCGTGGCCGCGGGGTCGGCCGTGCCGTCGGCCGGGATGGCCGCGTGCAGCGCCGCGTCCAGCAGCGCCGGGTGCAGCCCGAACGACCCGGCGTCCCCTGCCGCCGGTTCGGGCAGGGCGACCTCGGCGAAGAGTTCCTCGCCGTGCCGCCACAACCGGCGCAGGCCCTGGAACACCGGCCCGTAGCCGTAGCCGAGCCGGGCCAGTGCCGGGTAGCGGTCGGCCGGCTCGACCGGGGTGGCGCCTGCCGGCAGCCAGCCGCCGGTCTCGGGCGCGGGCGCCTCGGTCACGCCGAGCCTGCCCGTGGCGTGGTGCGTCCACTCGGGGCCGTCGCCCGGCCGGGAGTACACGTCCACGGCACGGCCGCCGTCCTCGCCCGGCGCGCCGAGCACCACCTGCACCCGCACGCCGCCGCGTTCGGGCAGCGGCAGCGGCGCGTGCACGGTCAGCTCCTCCAGCACCGGGCAGCCCGCCTCGTCTCCGGCGCGCACGACCATTTCGACGAACGCGGCGCCGGGCAGCACGACGGTGCCGAACACCGCGTGGTCGGCCAGCCAGGGCTGGCGCTGCCGGGACAGCTCCCCGGTCAGCAGCACCTCACCGGTGGAGGCCACCGGCGCGGCCGCGCCGAGCAGCGGGTGGTCGGTGGCGTCCATCCCGAGCCCGGCCGGATGCGCCGCACCCGCCGGTGTGGTGAGCCAGTAGCGCTCCCGCTGGAACGCGTAGGTGGGCAGCTCCGCCCGGTGGCCGGCGGCGCCGAACGCGGCGGTCCAGTCCACGGGGACCCCGCGTACGTACGCCTCGGCCAGCGACAGCAGGAGCCGGTCGGGGCCGCCCTGGTCGCGGCGGAGCGAACCGACCACCACGGCCTTGCTGCCGGCCGACTCGACGGTGTCCTGTACGGCCGCGGTCAGGATCGCATGGGGGCTGGCCTCCACGAACACCCGGTGCCCGGCGCGGTCCAGCTCGCGGATCGTCCGTTCGAAGTGGACGGTCCGGCGCAGGTTGCGGTACCAGTACTCGGCGTCCAGGACCGCCGTGTCCAGGCGTTCGCCGGTCACCGTGGAGTAGAACGGGACCTCGGCGCTGCGCGGCTGGAGTCCGGCGAGCCGGTCCAGCAGTTCGGCGCGGATCCGTTCCACCTGGGCGGAGTGCGAGGCGTAGTCCACCGCGACCAGCCGGGCCCGTACCCCTTCGGCGGTCAGCTTGGCCTCGAGTTCGCGGAGCGGGCCGGGTTCGCCGGACAGCACCACCGCGGCGGGCCCGTTGACCGCGGCCACCGACACCCGCCCGGCCCAGGGCGCCAGCCGCGGTTCCAGCTCGGCGATCGGCAGCGCGACCGACATCATCCCTCCGGCGCCGGACAGGGCGCCCAGCGCGGCACTGCGCAGCGCGCTCACCTTCGCGGCGTCGCGCAGGGACAGCGCCCCCGCCACACAGGCGGCCGCGATCTCACCCTGCGAATGGCCGACCACCGCGTCCGGCTCGACCCCGAACGACCGCCAGAGTTCCGCCAGCGACACCATCACCGCGAAGGACACCGGCTGCACCACATCGACCCGGTCCAGCCCGGGCTGCCCGGCCTCCCCCCGCAGCACACCCAGCAACGACCAGTCCACGAACTCGCCCAACGCCGACGCGCACTCGGCCATCCGCGCCGCGAACACCGGCGACGACTCCAGCAGTCCGACCGCCATCCCCGCCCACTGCGCACCCTGACCCGGGAACACGAACACCGTGCGACCGTCCACGTCGGCCACCCCGCGCACCAGGCCGGGCGCCTCCTCGTCGGCGGCCAGGGCGCGCAGGCCCCGTAGCAGGTCCGCGCGGTCGGTGGCGGTGAGCACGGCGCGGTGCTTCAGCCCGGCCCGGGTGGTGGCGGCCGCGCGCGCGACGGCCTCCAGGGTCAGCTCGGGCCGCCTGTCCAGGTGCGCGGCCAGCCGCTGCGCCTGCGCGCGCAGCGCGGCCGCGGTCTGCCCGGACAGCACCACCGGCACCGGAGCGGACCGCAGTACGGCGCCCGGCTCCACCGCTGTTTCCGACGTCACGTCGGGCGCCTGCTCGACGATCACGTGCGCGTTGGTGCCGCTGATCCCGAACGAGGACACCCCGGCCCGGCGCGGCCGGTCGCCCTCCGGCCAGGGCCGCGCCTCGGTGAGCAGCCGCACGGCGCCTGCCGACCAGTCCACGTAGGGTGAGGGTTCGTCCACGTGCAGCGTGCGCGGCAGCAGCCCGTGGCGCATCGCCTGTACGACCTTGATCACCCCGGCGACCCCGGCAGCCGCCTGGGTGTGGCCGATGTTGGACTTCAGCGACCCCAGCCAGAGCGGCTCACCGTCGCGGTCCCGGCCGTAGGTGGCCAGCAGCGCGTGTGCCTCGATCGGGTCGCCCAGCGTGGTGCCGGTGCCGTGCGCCTCCACCAGGTCCACGTCCGAACCGGACAGGCCGGCCGCGGCCAGCGCGGACCGGATCACGCCTTCCTGGGAGGGGCCGTTGGGCGCGGTGAGCCCGTTGGACGCACCGTCCTGGTTCACCGCCGAGCCGCGCAGCACCGCCAGCACCGGGTGGCCGTTGGCCCGTGCGTCGGACAGCCGCTCCAGCACGAGCTGCCCGGCGCCCTCCGCCCAGCCGGTTCCGTCGGCCGCCCCCGCGAACGACTTGCACCGCCCGTCGGGCGCGAGCCCGCGCTGCCGGGAGAACTCCACGAAGATGCCCGGCGTGGACATCACCGTCACCCCGCCGGCCAGCGCCAGCGAGCACTCCCCGGCGCGCAGCGCCTGCGCCGCCAGGTGCACCGCGACCAGCGACGAGGAGCACGCCGTGTCCACGGTGACCGCCGGGCCGCGCAGGCCCAGGCTGTAGGCGATCCGGCCGGAGGCGACGCTGGCCGTGGTACCGGTCAGCACGTATCCGTCGAGCCCCGCGGCGCCCTCGTGCATCCGCGGGCCGTAGTCCTGTGCCATCACCCCGGCGAACACACCGGTCGCACTGTCCCGCAGGGACAGCGGGTCGATCCCGGCCCGCTCCAGCGCCTCCCAGGAGGTCTCCAGCAGCAGCCGCTGCTGCGGGTCCATGGCCAGCGCCTCGCGGGGCGAGATCCCGAAGAGTCCCGCGTCGAACTCCGCCGCCCCGTACAGGAAACCGCCGGTGCGCGCGTAGCTGCGGCCCGGCCGGTCCGGGTCCGCGTCGAACAGCCCGTCCAGGTCCCAGCCCCGGTCGGTGGGGAACCCGCCGATGGCGTCGCCGCCGGAGGCCACCAGGTCCCACAGGTCCTCCGGCGAGCCGACCCCGCCGGGGAACCGGCAGGCCATCCCGACGATCGCGATCGGCTCGGCGGCGGGCGCCGCCACCGCGGGCGCGGTGTGCACCGGTGTCCCGGCGGCGGCCAGTTCGGCGATCAGGTGCTCGCTGATCCGTTCCGGGGTCGGATGATCCAGTACGACCGTGGCGGGCAGCCGCAAGCCGGTCACCTCGGCCAGCCGCTGCCCCAGCTCCACCGTCATCAGCGAGCCGAATCCCAGGTCCCGGAAGGGGCGGCGTACGTCCAGTTCCTCGGCGGAGTCCAGCTCCAGCGCCGCGGCCACCTCGGCGCGCACCAGCGCGCGCACCGCCTGCTCCCGCTCGTCCGCGGGCAGCCCGGCCAGCCGCGAGGTGGGCCGCGCCTGCGTCTGGGCCGCCGGTACGTCCGCCAAGGCGGGAAGTGCGCCGCCGGTGGCCGTCACCCCGGCCATCCAGTGCCGCCGGCGCTGGAACGGATAGGTGGGCAGCGGGATCCGACGGGCGCCGGAGCCGGCGTAGAAGCGTGCCCAGTCCACGGGTACGCCCCGTACCTGCACCCGGGCCACGGCGGTGAGCAGCGATCGCCGGTCCGGGCGTTCCCCGCCGGTCATCGCGGGGACGAACGCCACGTCCTCCGGCGCGCTGCCGGGGCCCATCGCGCACAGGGTGCCGTCCGGCCCCAGCTCCAAGAACGTGCGCGCGCCGCCCGCACAGGCCGCGGCGATCGCGTCGGCGAACCGGACCGTGCCGCGGGTGTGCCGTGCCCAGAACTCCGGCCAGTCCAGCCCGGCAGCGTCCAGTTCGGCACCTGTCAGCGAGGACAGGACCGGCAGGGCCGGCGGCCGCCAGTCGATCCGGGCGGCGGCCGCGCGCATGCCGTCCAGGATGCCGTCCATGTGCGACGAGTGGCTGGCCATCGGCACCTGGATCCGCCGGGTGCGGCGGCCCCTGGCGGACCAGCGGTCCGCGATCGCCAGCGTGGCGTCCTCGTCGCCTGAAATGACGGTGGCGGTCGGGGAGTTGAGCGCGGCGACCGACACCAGTCCGCCGGTCGCCTCGACGTCCGGCAGCAGCTCCGCCTCGGACGCCTCCACCAGCACCATCGCCCCGCCGGGCGGGACGTCCTGCATCAGCCGGCCGCGGGTGGCCACCAGCGCGCAGGCGTCGGCCAGGGACATCGCCCCGGCGACGTGCAGGGCGGCCAGCTCGCCGAAGGAGTGGCCGAGGACCGCGTCCGGGGTGATCCCCCAGCTCTCCACCAGCCGGAACAGCCCGACCTGGACGGCGAACAGCGCGGGCTGGGTGTAGGCCGGCCCGTCCAGCAGTGCCGCGTCCGCCGAGCCCTCCTCGGCGAACATCACCTCCAGCAGTGGCCGCGGCAGGTGCGGACGCATCTCCTCGGCGATCTCGTCCACCGCCGCGGCGTACACCGGGTGGCGCCGGTAGATGTCCCGGCCCATCCCCGGCCGCTGGTTGCCCTGGCCGGCGAACAGGAACACCGTCCGTCCCTCGACGGCCGTGCCGCGTACCACGCGCGCGTTCGCCGCGTCCCCGGCCAGCGCCTCCAGCAGGGCGGGCACCTCCTCGGCCGACTCGGCGACCAGCACCGCCCGCCGCTCAAGCGCGCTGCGCGTGGTGCCCAGCGAGTAGGCGAGGTCCACCGGGGTCGCCGCCGACTCGCCCACCAGGCCGGCCAGTTCGGCGAGCGCCGCCGGGGCCCGTGCGGACAGTGGCACCAGCACCGGGCCGTCGTACCGCTCGGTGTCGCGATCCGGCGCCGCGCCGGGAGCGGGCGGTTCGGCCAGCACCACGTGGCAGTTGGCGCCGCCCATGCCGAACGAGCTGACTCCGGCCAGCAGCGGGCCCTCCACGGCAGGCCACGGCCCGGTCTCGGTGACCACCCGCAGCCCCAGCTCCGTCAGCGGGATCCGTGGATTCGGGGTGCGGAAGTTCAGGCTGGGCACCAGTTCCCGGCGCGACAGGCACAGGACCGTCTTGACCAGGCCGGCGATCCCGGCCGCGCCCTCCAGGTGCCCGATGTTCGTCTTCACCGAGCCGACCAGCAGGGGCCGTTCGCGCTCGCGCCGCGTCACGGTGCCCAGCGCCGCGGCCTCGACCGGGTCGCCCAGCGGCGTTCCGGTGCCGTGCAGTTCCACGTAGCTCAGGTCGGCCGGCGACACCCCGGCCGCCGCGCACGCCAGCCGCACCACCTCCTGCTGCGCCTCCTGGCGCGGAGCGGTCAGCGAGTCGCCGCCGCCGTCGTTGTTGGTCGCGCTGCCGCGGATCACCGCGTGCACGGTGTCCCCGTCGGCCAGTGCCGCCGACAGCGGCTTGAGCACCAGCACCGCGCCGCCCTCGCCGCGCACGAACCCGTCGGCCCGCTCGTCGAAGGTGTAGCAGCGCCCGTCCGGGGAGATCGCGCCCAGCGCCCGGGTGACGTCGTAGCCGTCCTGGGCGATGTTCAGCTGGACGCCGCCGGCCAGCGCCACCGTGCACTCCCCTGCCGCCAGCGCCCGGCAGGCCAGGTGGACCGCGACCAGCGCGGAGGACTGCGCGCTGTCCACGACCAGGCTCGGGCCGCGCAGCCCCAACGCGTAGGACACCCGGTTGGCGATCATCGCCCGGTTGCGGCCGGTGGCCGAGTGCGGGCTCAGCCGTGCGCCGCGGTGCGCGGCGTAGTCGTCGTAGGTGGCGCCGACGTACACCCCGGTGCCGTCCGCGGTGCCGCCTTCACCGTCGCCGGGGACGATCCCGGCGTCCTCGAACGCCTCCCAGGCCAGCTCCAGCACCAGCCGCTGCTGCGGGTCCAGCACCGCCGCCTCACCCGGGGAGATGCCGAAGAAACCCGCGTCGAACGAGTCGACCTGGTCCAGGAATCCCGCCCGCACCGGCTCGCCGGAGGGCAGCACGGGCACGGCCGGGCCCTCCGGGTGGCAGCGCAGCGGACCGGGTTCGCCCAGCGCGTCCCGCCCGTCGCGCAGCAGCTGCCAGAACTCGGCGGGGTTCGACGCCCCCGGCAGTCGGCACGCCAGGCCGACGACCGCGACCGGTTCCTGGTCGGCGGCGTCACGCACTCGGTTACCCACCCGGGTCTCCTCCTCCACGTCCATCATTGGCGAGGGCATGCCAGATCTGCCCGGCAGTCATGCCGGACCGACAACTTCCTTGACACTGCGGGCAGGCCGGGGCGTCCCGTCGTGCGCACCCGGCACGGTCGGCCGGCGGGCAGGGCAGGCCGACCGACCCGGCCTACGCAGGCACCGGGCCGGTCGCATCCCGGATCGAGCACGGACCAGCCTCGGGCGCCGGCCCCTCCGGGCCGCCGGACATCACCCCGTGACACGGCCCCGGACCGCTGCGGGGCCGGTGGTCACGGTGCCTGCCGCGATCAGCAGGACACGGGTTCGCTCAGGCCCGGACGAACTCCACCGGCACCTTCAGCGCCACCGTGTGCTTGCTGTTGTTGGCCCACGGCACCGGACCGGTCAGCCGCACCTCGGCGACCCGGTCGAGCAACACGCTGAACAGCGTGCGCAGTTCGATGCGGGCCAGGTCCACCGCGAGGCAGCTGTGCGGCCCCCAGCCGAAGGCCACGTGCGGGTTGGGGTCCCGGCGCACGTCGAAGGACATGGCGTCGGCGAACACGCTCTCGTCCCGGTTGGCCGATGACCACCACAGTGTGACCTTGTCCCCGCGGCGGATCTGCACGTCGCGGAACGTGAAGTCCTCGGTGGCCGTCCGCCGGTTGTACGGCGTCGGCGTGGACCAGCGCATCATCTCCTCGACCGCGCTGCCCAGCAGGGACCGGTCCTCGCGCAGCGCCTGCCACTGGTCCGGCCGTTCGGCCAGGGCGAGCAGGCCCACCGCGATCACGTTACGGGTCGGCTCACTGCCGGCCAGGGACAGCAGGTTGACGAACACCTCGCGCTCGTAGTCGCGCAGCGGCGGCTCGCCGTGGCCTTCGGGCAGGTCCTTGGCGGCGATCACGGACAGGAAGTCCTGCGCCGGGGCGGCCCGCTTCTCGGCGATCAGCTTGACGCCGTACTCGTACATGGCCAGCAGCGCGGCCTGGCTGCGGGAGGAGGACTCGCCGGACTCGCGGTCCTCGTAGCCCATCACCACTTCGGTCCAGTCGACGAACTGCGGCCAGTCCGCGCGCGGCACGCCCATCAGCGCGGCCATGACCTCGACGGAGAAGCGGCCGGCGACGTCGTTCTGGAAGTCGCAGGAGCCCTGCTCCACGACCTCGGAGACGATCGCCTCCGCGCGTTCGGTGATGGTCGGGGTCAGCGCGTCCAGCACCGGACCGGTGACCGAGGGTGTGACCAACTCGCGCAGCAGCCGGTGCCGCGGGTCGTCCATCATGTTCAGCATCGCGCCGGAATAGGTGCCGGCGGGCAGGTCGTCGAGGTGGGTGCCGCCGCCCTCGCGGTCGCCGCCACCCTGGGAGGACAGCAGCGGATGGGCCGCGGCCTCGACCACGTCGGCGTAGCGGGAGAGCACCCAGAAGTTCTCACCGTCGCGGGTGCGGCCGGGCGGGTGCAGCAGGATGGGCGCTTCCCGGCGGAGCCGGGCGAAGACCTCGTGCGGGAACCCGTCGCCGAACCGGTCTTGGTCGCTGAGGTCGAAACCACCGAGAACGGTGGGTAACTCGGTTTGGGGAGTCTCAGTGGCGCTTCTTAACCGCGGGACGGCAGGTTGCTCCAACGACATGAAGTCTCCAGTTTTTGCGCTGACGCATCACGGGACGTCAAATGCACCAGCAGTGTCACCCGATCGTGGAAAAATCGTCAAGCGCCTCCTCGACCGGATCCGCTCTCGAACTGAGAGATAGGGATCCATTTATCGGCGGTTTGTTAAACACTTTCTATCGGTGGTTTGTCAAAGCGAGGAGTAGGGCAGTAACGGCGGGGGTGTCGGCATGATCGCGGGCGTCGGTGACTACGACCCTTGGGGAAGTGGCCGACAGGGGGTGGCGCGGGGGTGCGGCTGCGGTGAGGCGCGGCTGCGCGCCGGGGTGCGGGCACACGGTACGGATGAGCGCCGGTGGACGGACTCGCGTGTGCTGTCGCCAAAGTCACAGTGCACCAGCGGCAGTTGTGCCACTCGTTGTGGTCGGCGGCGGTGTGAGCGCCGGCGTCACCGGGCCGCAGCAGGCCCGCGGCCGGGCTCCCCGCCTCGGCCCGCCCCGTGGCCGACGAGCCGTGCCGCCGGGCGCGCGCAGCAGCAGCAACGGCTGGGCGACCTGGGGCAGCTCGCCGTCCGGCCGGCGCGGGAACACCCGCAGCGTGTGCGCCGCGTGCAGCGCACCGTCAGCGGGTAGCGCCCGGAAGCAAGCCTCTCCTCTACTCCCCTTCGTCCGCCGGGGCCGACGGCTGGGGCCGTCCCGGGCTGACCGGGCCGCTCGCGCAGCCCGGTGCCGCGGGGTCGGACGGTGCGGCCGTCACCGGTCGACGCCTCCCAGAACGGGGTCGATGGACGCGACGACGACGATGACGTCGGCCAATTGGCCGCCCTCGCACATCGCCGCCAGGGCCATCAGGTTGGTGAAGGACGGATCGCGGAAGTGGACCCGGTAGGGGCGGGTGCCGCCGTCGGAGACGACGTGCGCGGCCAGTTCCCCCTTCGGCGACTCGACGGCCGCGTAGGCCTGCCCCGGCGGGACGCGGAAGCCCTCGGTGACCAGCTTGAAGTGGTGGATCAGGGCCTCCATGGAGGTACCCATGATCTTCTTGATGTGGTCGAGGGAGTTGCCCAGGCCGTCGGGGCCGAGCGCGAGCTGAGCGGGCCAGGCGATCTTCTTGTCCGCGACCATCACCGGCCCCGGCGCCAGTCGGTCCAGGCACTGCTCGACGATCCGCAGCGACTGGCGCATCTCCTCCAGGCGGATCAGGAAGCGGCCGTAGGCGTCGCAGGTGTCGGCGGTCGGGACGTCGAAGTCGTACGTCTCGTAGCCGCAGTACGGGTCGGACTTGCGCAGGTCGTGCGGCAGACCGGCGGAACGCAGGATGGGCCCCGTGACGCCGAGTGCCATGCAGCCGGTGAGGTCGAGGTAGCCGACGTCGCGCATGCGGCCCTTGAAGACCGGGTTACCGGTGGCGAGCTTGTCGTACTCCGGGAGGTTCTTCCTGAGCGTCCTGACCAGGTCCCGCAGTTGGTCGACGGCGCCGGCCGGCAGGTCCTGGGCGAGGCCGCCGGGCCGGATGAACGCCTGATTCATGCGCAGGCCGGTGATCAACTCGAAGGCGTCCAGGATGAGTTCACGGTCGCGGAACCCATAGATCATGACCGTGGTCGCGCCCAGCTCCATACCGCCGGTGGCGATGGCCACCAAGTGCGAGGCGATGCGGTTGAGCTCCATGAGCATGACCCGGATGACGGTGGCCCGGTCGGGGATGTCGTCCTCGATGCCGAGGAGTTTCTCCACGCCCAGGCAGTACGCCGTCTCGTTGAAGAACGACGTGAGGTAGTCCATGCGCGTCACGAACGTGGTGCCCTGCGTCCACGTGCGGTACTCGATGCCCTTCTCGATCCCGGTGTGGAGGTAGCCGACGCCGCAGCGGGCCTCGGTGACGGTCTCGCCGTCGATCTCCAGGATCAGCCGGAGCACTCCGTGGGTGGAGGGGTGCTGAGGGCCCATGTTGACGACGATGCGCTCGTCGTCGGCGCGCGCGGCGGACTGGACGACCTCGTCCCAGTCCCCGCCGGTGACCGTGTAGACGGTGCCCTCGGTCGTCTCGCGGGCGCGGGACAGGGGGGTGGCGTTCGCGTGTGAGGTGGTCATCAGCTGTACGACCTCCGCTGGTCCGGAGCCGGGATCTGGGCGCCCTTGTACTCGACGGGGATGCCGCCGAGGGGGTAGTCCTTGCGCTGCGGGTGGCCCTGCCAGTCGTCCGGCATGATGATCCGGGTCAGGGCCGGGTGACCGTCGAAGATCAGCCCGAAGAAGTCGTAGGTCTCGCGCTCGTGCCAGTCGTTGGTCGGATAGATCTCCACCAGCGACGGCACGTGGGGGTCGGCGTCGGGCACCGAGATCTCCAGGCGGACCAGCCGGTTGTGGGTGATCGAACGCAGGTGGTACACGGCGTGCAGCTCGCGGCCCTGGTCGCCCGGGTAGTGGACACACGAGACGCCGGTGCACAACTCGAAACGCAGCGCGGGGTCGTCGCGCAGCGTACGGGCCACCCGCACGAGGTGCTCGCGCCGGATGTGGAAGGTGAGTTGGCCGCGGTCGACGACCGTTGTGGTGATGGCGTGGTCCGGGACGAGGCCCTGCTCCTCGAGCGCGCCCTCGAGTTCGTCGGCGACCAGGTCGAAGACGCCTTCCTCACCGGGCGCGCATCCCGGGCCGCCGTACGGCCGGGACGACGGGGCGGGCAGTGCGACCGTCCTGACCAGGCCGCCGTACCCGGAGGTGTCGCCGCCGTTGTCCGCGCCGAACATGCCCCGGCGGACGCCGATGACCTCACCGGCCGCCTCCCGCGCGGCGGGGATGTGCCCGACGCGTTGCGCAGGGGAGCCGGCCGGCAGAGTGCCGCTGCCGGTCAACGCAGCAGCCCCTTCATCTCGATGGTCGGGAGCGCCTTGAGCGCCGCTTCCTCGGCCTCGCGGGCCGCTTCCTGCGCGTTCACGCCCAGCTTCGAGGTCTGGATCTTGTGGTGCAGCTTGAGGATCGCGTCCATCAGCATCTCGGGGCGGGGCGGGCAGCCGGGGAGGTAGATGTCGACGGGGACGATGTGGTCGACGCCCTGGACGATCGCGTAGTTGTTGAACATGCCGCCCGAGGAGGCGCAGACGCCCATGGAGATGACCCACTTGGGGTGGGGCATCTGGTCGTAGATCTGCCGCAGGACGGGCGCCATCTTCTGGCTGACCCGGCCGGCGACGATCATCAGGTCGGCCTGGCGCGGTGAGCCGCGGAAGACCTCCATGCCGAACCGTGCAAGGTCGTACCTGCCCGCCCCCGCCGCCATTAACTCGAAGGCGCAGCACGCGAGGCCGAAGGTCGCGGGGAAGACGGACGACTTCCGTACCCAGCCCGCGGCCTCTTCGACGGTACTCAGCAGGAATCCGCTCGGGAGTTTCTCTTCAAGTCCCAATGGGTGCCCCTCAACCGTTGTAGTCCTCTGGTCCATTCCAAACCGCCGCGCCGCCGGACGTACGCGTGGGCGACGAAGTCGGTGAGCGGAAAGAGCAGCATCTCCACGTATCGGAACGGCCCAGTGATCCGAAAATGACGGCCCGGGGATACAAAGCGCCGCCGTCCGCGGGCGTGGAGGTGAGCTCGATGCCGCACTCGTGCGCTTCAGGTTCTGCCTGATCGAACCGTCCGGTGTGACGCGCACAGAGAAGACGGCGAACGCCGCCCGAGGGCGCCGAGCGCGAGGATGGGTGCGTAGGCGTTCACGCCCCTCAGCTCCTTCCAGTCGTCCTTGACCGATGGACCGTGCGCGTCAGGCGTCACTCACCACCTCCGACCCGGCCCGTGGCCGGTCCCGAGGACCGTCTTCGAGGGGTGTCCCCCCGCGAAGACCGCGACATTGTGAGGCAGTTCACAAGCCCGACCGGGAGCATCTTAAGCCCGACGGGCTGTGATCTGCGACATAGAACTCAGACGCCGGTTTGTGATCTTCACCACTCGATGGAGGATCATCACGATGAGCGAGACACAATCGCTATACACAGAGCGCCGGTTGATCACCAGGAGTGAGTTCCAGGGGGGGCTTCGCTGGTCAGTTGACGTCCCCTCTACCCAAGTCAGTGCGCCCAAGGCAACTTTGTCCTTGCTGGCGATGCATGGTAAAGGGGCATACTTCAGCCACATCGCGCTCGGCGCGTCGCGTACCGCGTCCAACGAGCGGATGCGGGCAGACCGTTGGTTCGCCCGGAGCGGTCTGCCCGTTGTTCAGGCCTTGATGGCGTTGAGGGCCAGGTTCAGGGAGCGCATGGCGGCGGCGTCGTCAGCCGTCGCCTTGCCGCGCAGCGCAGCGCCCTGAAAAGCGTCGATCAGAAACGCCGCAAGGTCAGTCGCGGGCTCCTGTGCCGTGATCTCACCGGTCCGCTGCCCCTGCTCGATCACCGGAGCCAGCACCCCGACCCACTCGGCGATGCTGCGGCGGACGACCGAGCCGACTTCCTCGCCTGCCGTGGGCGCCTCACTGGCCATGGTCATCAGCAGACATCCGTACTCGACGCCGGTGGAGCGGGTGCGCGCGGACTGGGCGGCGAAGTGTTCACGCAGTTGCTCGATCACCGGGAGACTGTCGCTGCCGAACATGGACAGGTCCGTCCCACGGCTGTAGCGACGGACGATCTCAGCGGCGAGTTCCTGCTTGCTCTTGAAGTGATTGTAGAAGGAGCCCTTCGGCACACCCGCGGCGTTGGTGATGTCCGCCACGCTGGCGGCACTGAAGCCTTGGCGGCGGAACACGGTCTCCGCGTGTTCGATCAGCTTTCCCCTGACGCTCACCTGAGGCATACCAGCAATATGGCCGGTCTGCTTGAAATTGTCAAAAAGTCATGCACTGCGACGGACGACGGGCCCGCGGGACCCGGCGGATGCACACGACGCGTCCCTACGCGGCCCTTTGGGCTGTCCGGGACATGTCCGGGACAGGTCGGGCCGGGGTCGAACGATGCGTTCCGCCCTACGATCCGTCGCCATGAACACCACACGGAGAACGATCCTGCGCGGAATGGTGGCGGCCCCGGTGGCATCGGCGGCGGGCGGCCTGACCCTGCCCGGCCAGGCCGCGGCGGCGGAGCGGTACCGGCTCAAGGGACGCTCCGCTCCCACGGGGGCGTCGGCGTACAGCTACCGGAGAGCCATCAACGGGCTGAGCTCCTTACTCGGGGGCCCGGTCTCCCTCAACGAGGTCCTGACGAGGACCCCGGCCCTGAAGGCGGACCGGGTCACCCGGTGGCCGGAGGATCAGGACGACGGGACCAAGCCCCGCCCCGACAAGGAGCCGGAAGAACTGCTGTACGCGTTCCGCTGGGCGAATGCCGACTTCGTCGACAAGAACTGGCGGCCGCAGGGCATCACCACCACCTACGACGCCAACGGCTCGGCACCCGCGACGCTGCTGGTGTCCTGGTACGGCAGGCTCGCGGCCGAGAAGCAGGGCGCGCGGATCAGCGTCGTCAACTGGAACGCGACAGGCGACCCGACGTACCAGCATGTACTGCTCGTGGAGCCGTACGGGCTCCGCGACGACGGAGGAGACCGGTACGACTTCCGCGAGTCGGACCTGCACGCGGGCGGCATCGCCTGGTACGGCAACAAGCTGTACGTCGCGGACAGCATGATCGGGACGACCGGCTTACGGGTGTACGACCTCGACCGGATCTTCAAGGTCACCAAGGGTCCGGGGCTCGGCCGCCAGGCGGACGGTACGTTTCACGCGCACGGGTACGACTACGTGCTGCCCCAGTGCTACGCCTATGACGCCACCGGCAGCGCGACACGTGGGTTCACGTTCTCGCAGGTGTCGCTGGACCGGACGAAGGGCCGGCCCGCGCTGCTGGTGAGCGAGTACCGGGCGGGCGGGAGCTGCCGGCTGGCGCGGTGGGAACTGGGGAGCCGGAGCAGTGGCTACCTGAGCAGCACGCAAGCCTCCTGGCAAGCCGCCGCGAACCGGGAGGTGCGGGTGCAGGGCGCGGTCAGGGCCGCCAACGGCAGGTACTACTTCTCATCGAGCCACGGCACGAAGAAGCCGGGACAACTGAGGTCGTGGCGGGAGGGGGCGGCCGCGGGACGGCGCGAGTCGTACCTCAACATCGGCTGTGAGGACCTCAGTTACAGCCGGATCAATGGCCGGGTGGCGCTGTGGACCCTTGGCGAGTACGCGAACGACCACGAGAGCGACAAGCCGAGCCACCTCGACCGCAGGGCGCCGTTCAGCCGCTATGTGTACGCCGTGAAGCCGTAGGCGGTGTCGGCTCGTCCTGCCGTACCGGCGCACCCGGCCGTCGGGGAGCAGGGTGACCCCGGTTGCCGGGCCCGGTGCGCACGAGTGCACGGGCTCACCGACGGTGAGGCGGGACGGGCCGACGCGCACCGGGAGCCGTTGGGCGGTGCGGAGGGCAACGGGCCGAGGTGACCGGAGCGGTCGGCGGGGGCTTGCGTGGCCGGCCGACCGCCTGGGCGCGGTAGCGGACGGCACCGTAGTGTCGGACGTGCGCCGGGAGCGGGAGCCGTCGAACGGGAGACAGTATGGATGCCATGAAGATCGGGGCAGTCGAGACCGACCGGTTGAGCCTCGTGCCGCTCGCTGTGGAGCACGCGGACGAGATGGCCGAGGTGCTCTCCGACCCGGCTCTTCATGTCTTCATCGGCGGTGCCCCGCACTCTGCGCAGGCTTTGCGGTCACGGTATGAACGCCTGGTGGCCGGCTCACCGGAGCCTTCCCAGACGTGGTGGAACTGGGTGATCCGGCTCCGCGAGGAGCAGCGCCTGACCGGGACGGTGCAGGCCACGGTCACTGCTGCTGAGCGCGGATATGCGGCCGAGGTCGCCTGGGTGGTCGGGACTCCGTGGCAAGGGCGCGGGATCGCCACCGAGGCCGCACGGGGGCTGGTCGCCTGGCTGCGGGAGCAAGGCGTCCGGGTGATCCGTGCCCACGTCCATCCGGATCACCACGCATCCGCTGCCGTTGCCGCTGCCGCGGGCCTGGCTCCCACCGATCACTGGCACGACGGCGAGATCAGGTGGGAACTTCCGGCGACGCAGTCACCCACCGGCAGCCGCTGACCGTTCGCGGCGCAGTCGTGCCGCGGCGTCGAACCCGTGCGGATCTCGTCGGCTCCACCGCGAAGTGGCCGTTGTCGGAGGGGAACACCCCGCAGGTGGCGAACGGGGCCGCTCCTGCGGGGGCGGGCGGGCTTCGGCTCCCTAGGCTCGTGCGAACCCGTGGCTCCGCTCCACTTTCGCCACATGCAGCGTGTAGTTCTGGTACCACTCGTCCCGCCCGCGCTTCTGCGCCGCGCGGTGCTCGGCGTTGGACCGCCACTCCGTGAGGGCGTCGGCGTCGCGGAAGTACCCGACGGTGATGGACAGCCCGCCCGGCGTCTGCGCGTGGTCCATTCCCAGGTACCCGGGGACGTCCTTCACCAGGTCTTCCATGCGTGCGTTGGTCTCGCTGTAGCCGCTCTGGTTCTGGGTTCGCACCGCGGTGAAGACAGCGACGTAGTACGGGGGTTCAAAGGCCTCGACGGGCGCGACAGGCGCTTCGAAGTGATGGCTCATGGCGCCACTGTAGGTCAGGATGCGCCCGGCGATCCGGCGCATTTCCTGAACGGGACACCTCAGGGATCCGGCTCTTGACCCCAGCTGTCACCGGTGGCGAACCACCTCGACACGTACGTCCTCCAGCCGGGCCGGCGCCCTCACGCCCCGGAGCCGGCGGCCCGGTTCTCACCCGTGCTGGTGGACCGGGCCGAGTACCTCGTCGGCACTGCGGGGTTCCGTGCGCGGCTGCTGGTTGAGCTTGTGGCGCTGGATGGAGGACTGCCGGTAGACCTCTTTGCGGGCTCGCATGATGTTGCCGAGGGGTGCGTGCTCGGCGGTGACCCGCCAGGGCGTGAATGTAGCTCTCGGTTCTCTCGATCACCGTCTGCAGGTACTCGTCGAAATGCGGGTCATCGTCTTCGACGTCCGGCGTGTAACGGACGAACTGTGCTGCCATGACTTCGACCTCTCCTCGGAGACCGTGGCGGGCCTCAGATGACCGGCAGCGCCCTCAGTCCTCCAGTTCGGCGAGCCAGCGCAGAGCACGCAGACCCGGCACGAAGCAGTACTCGCCGCCGCGGGTGACCACGAAGCCGGGCAGGTTCCGCAGACGGCGCCGGACCGGCTTCTCCGGGATGGTGGCGCTGCCGGTTCCGTCGTGATGGCCGGCCACCGGGTCCTTCTCGCCGGGATAGCCGATGAAGTTGCCGTCGTTGACCCACTCGGCCTTGATGAACTCGAACTGCCGTTCAAGATGGGCCCCGATGAAGACCCCGACCAGTCCCCGGTCGGCGCCGTCGTCCTCCAGCACGCCCTCGGGCAGGGGCGGGCCGTAGGTGGTGCCGCGGCGGATGAGGCGGTGCATCCGCGCGTCGCCGACGATGGTGGCGTCGCGGGGGTTGTTGCGCCGGATGTGCGCTCCGGCGGGGCACCGGTAGCCGCGGTCGTCGTTCTCCCGGTACAGGAAGTTGTTGACGCGGTGCGGATCCGCCGCCAGCTCCGGGTCGTCGTGCTCCGGCGTCAGCGTCAGCGGCGCTCCACTGGGCCAGCGGCCGATCATCTTCGCCGCCAGGAGTGCCTCCTCCTGCTCGCTGGAGGTGTTCGCACGCAGGTACTGGCGCCAGGCCGCCACATTGGTGTGGATCTTGCGGACGGCTGCGTAGGTCCCGTTGCGTCCCAGCACATCGGGGCTGGGCATGGGCGGCAGATTGCCGGTTTCGTCGGGGTAGCCGAGGATGAACTCGCCGGCCTTGATGGGGGGTTCCTGGGGGTTGGAGCACGGCAGTTCGACGCCTTCGATGTTCGGATGGCTGATGCCGTCGCGGAAGCCGAGGGTGGTGCGCCCGGTCGGAAGCTGTTTCACGTCCTGCTGCCAGATCACCTGGACACCGGGCGTGTCCTCGTAGACGACACGGGCTCGGCCCAACTCCTGCTCGAGCTGTGCCGCGTCGGACGACAGGGCGCTCAACGCGATGTGCACCTCGCCCGTTCCGAACGGTGCTTCCCAGTGCTCCGGGGCGCTCTCCCCCACGTCACCGATCAGCTTCGCCCGAGCGGCCATGCCCTCACGGAATGCCGGCGGAAAGCTGTCCAGCGCCTCCTGGGGCACCCCCAGGGCCTTCAGCCCCTGGTAGGTGAACGCCACAGCCACCCAGGCGTCCTGGCTCAGGTCCACGCTGGGCAGACCACCGGACGTCAACGGGAGCAGTCGCCGCAGCAGGGCCCGCCCGGCGTGGCGGTCGTCGACGCGCAGGAAGACGAACTCTCCCTCGTAGGGCACCGGCCGAGGACGTAGCGCCCCGCTCTGGATGTCATCGATCTCGATGTCCGCGCCGACTGTGCTGCTGCTGTCCGCCGTGTTCATGATGGCTCGTGCCTCCACATCGGTCTCTGACTGGGCAAGCCCGCAGCAATCGGGTGCGCGCCTGCCGACGCGGTCCACCGATGGTGTGTCGGCTCAGAGGGTCGGCTGTGCCGGGTTCTAGGCCGAGGCCTCCTCCAGCAGCTTCTGGAAGGCCGGCGTGGCCACCAACTCCGCGTTGGCCGGGTTCTCCAGCGCCGCCCGGAACGCAGGGGTGTCGAGTACCTCCTCGAACGCCTCTTCCACGCGGTGGTCCTTGTAGATCTGCTGAACGGTCAGATCGGGATAGGCGCTGACGAAGACCCCCGCGGGCTCCTGGTGGGCGAGGAACCACTCCTTCACCCCTGGATCTTTGATGCCGGGGAACCCTTCGCTGTGCGAGAAGACCTTGTCGAAGCGTTCCCCGACCACCGTTTTGGCGAAGTCGTCGATGTAGGTGTCCCAGGAGCCGTCGAAGACGCTGGCGAACATGAACCGGGTGTCGTTGTCGAAGATCACGTGCCGTGCGTCATGCAGAGTGCCGATCTGGCGCACCGCCGCATGGACCCTTTCGTCACCCGTCGGGTCGGCGAGCGCGGCAAGATCTTCACGCAGCGCGTTCGCATGGCCCTGCTTGATCTTGGTGAAGACGGTGAACTCGCTGCAGACCCCGTCCGCCCTGCCCGGGCGATCGGCGTGAGCCGATTGAGCTGTACCTGTCGTCGCAGTCATCCTGAGACTCTCCTGCCACGGATCGGTGCGAGGGACGCCAAGCGCTCGAACATGGGGCACCATCGCCCTCGCTTATCAACCGTGACCCCGCATGCATCGCCAAGCAACTGGGGTCCTGCGGGTGTGGAAAGCAGCCTCGGCTGCCGGCTGGCCTGTCCGACGCCGTGAACGTAGGAGCAGGTCGAAGCCAGATCCTCGGGTTGTGACGGGCTCCTGAGGACAGATCCGCAAAGGCGCAGGAAGATTGAACGGGATGTCCCGAGGAAGCCGTCGTGGCGTTCCCGAACAGCCGCTTCCGCGGAACACCGAGAAGCCGTCCGCGCGGCAAGCCGCGCCGGCCGCGGAACGGCTTTCCGTCGGGGAGTTCGCCGTTCACAAGCGCGGGTTCCGGGCGGGCGACGACCGCACTGGCGCCCCTTCTGCGGGCCGGGGGCGCGTGCGCGACAGGGCCGCGGCTGCCCGCCCGGGCGGTCGGGTCATCCCCTCCCGCGAAGCAGCCCCCGGAGGCAACCATGGGCAAAGTTCTCGGTGACGTGCTGGGTCTTGCGGCCGCTGTCGCGATCAGCCCGCTCCCGATCATCGCACTCATCCTGATCCTCGCCACGCCCAAGGGACGTCTCAACGGAACGCTGTTCACTGTCGGCTGGATCCTGGGACTTTCCGCACTGGGCGCGGTGATGCTGGCGATCGCCTCCCCTGCGGATGCCTCGGCCGACAAGCACCCGGCCACCTGGGTGGGAGCCCTGAAGCTCGCCCTGGGTGTGCTCCTCGTCCTCTTCGGCGCCCGGCAATGGCACCGACGCCCGAAGGATCCCTCGCAAGCCCAGCTGCCGAAGTGGATGAGCGCGATCGACCGCCTCACGCCGGTCAAGGTCTTCGGACTCGGACTGGGCCTGGCCGCGCTCAACGCCAAGAACGCCCCGCTGACCATCGCCGCGGCCGCCTCCATCGGCTCAGCCGGCCTGCCGGTGGGGCAACAGATCGGATCGCTGGCGATCTTCGTCCTGATCGCCACCCTCGGCCTGCTGGCACCACTGGGCGTCTTCCTGCTCGGAGGAGAGCCCGCCAAGAGCACGCTCGGCAATTGGAAAGACTGGGCGGCCCAGCACAATGTCGCCGTGATGGCGGTCCTGTTCTTCGTCCTGGGACTGAAACTGCTGGGAGACGGCGTCTCGATCCTCACCCCGTGACAGCCGCACCCCCTGACAGCCGAGGCGAGGTGCTGAGCCGGCGTGAAGGGGGTGCGTCGCGGGCGTGCACTGGGCCGGTAGCACGATCCCGTGGCGATCGCGGTCTGCGTACCCGCGGTGGTCAACCTGCCGCAACGGCGAAGGGACCGCCGGGGCCGAACGCGTACCGCGCGAAGTTGTCGGCGATGCGGCGGTGTCCTTCGGGGTCGGGGTGGATCTCGTCGGGCAACGGGTTTTCGGCGTAGTCCCTCTCGCCGTACAGGTCACGACCGTCGAGGTAGTGCAGGTTCGGGTCGTCGGCCGCCCGCTGTTCGACGATGTGGGCGAGTTCGTCGCGGATGACATGGAGCGTCAGGCGGCCCGTGGCGCGTTCCGCCGGATCGCCCGTGGCCTTGAACCGCAAGGTCCCCCCGTCGAAGTCGGGCGCGAGGGGACCGGGCGTGTCCTCCTGGACCGGGCACAGGATGGGGGACACGACCAGCAGCGGCGTGGCCGGATGCCCCTCGCGGATGGTGTCGAGGAAGCCGTGCACCGCGGGGGTGAAGGCGCGCAGGCGCATCGCGTCGGTGTTGACGACGTTGATGCCGATCTTGAGGCTGATCAGGTCCGCGGGGGCGTCCCGCATGGCACGGGCGGTGAACGGGTCGAGCAGCGCGCTGCCGCCGAACCCCAGGTTGACCAGCTCCACGCCGCCCTGGGCCGCGGCCAAGGCCGGCCAGATGGCGGTCGGGTGGGCGGCGTTGGAGCCGTGGCTGATGGAACTGCCGTGGTGCAGCCACACCCTGCGTCCGCGGTCGGGTGCCGGCTCGACGGGGGCATCGGTGCGCAGGGCGATCAGCTCGGTGATCTCCGTGTGCGGAAGCCAGATCTCGACGTCCTTGTCACGCGCCGGCAGACCGGTGAAGCGGGCGGCGCCGGCAGGCCCCTCGCTCAGTTCGGAGGCCTGGGTGACCATGTCGGTGATCGTGCGGACGTTGCCGCCGGCCACCGTGGCCTGGGCCGCGAGACGGCCGTCGACCAGCAGGTCGTAGACGCCGTCCGCCGGGGCCGGGAAACCTCGGTAGACGCGCTTGGTGGGCAGCGTGTCCAGTTCGATGACGGTGGCCCGGGTGCGGAAGGCCAGCCGCACCCCGGACGGCTGGGCCTCCGCCATGGCCAGTTGCTCGTCGGGGATCTGCCGACGCGCCGGACCGGGCAGCCGGTGCGGGAGCAGGCCGCGCGCGGTCGGTTCGAGCTCGAGGAAACCGCGGAGGATGTCCGCGGTGACGGGTGTGGTGGTCCAGTCGTGCTCGGTGTTCATCGCCCCAGCCTGTCGATCGGGATGCATGAGTTGTTCGCGGATCAGGGTGTGTCCCGGTCAGCCCAGGCGCTCCGGAGACAGACCAGCTCGAACCATAACCTTGCCCCTACTCAGCGATAGCCATTATGAAGTTGCCTAATACTTTTAGGCAACTTAGCCTGCCACTTATGAAGCCACTGACCGAGCCAGAGATCCGTAGCGCCTTCGTGAACTTGCACCAAGGGCGAGGCGAAGCGCCTGTCCGTTCCCGTGACCTCGCCGCGTTCATCGCCGAGATCACCACATGAAGCCCGTGGCCGACGTCATCCGCCCGACGCTCCGACCGTTGCACGCCGGACGGTCCCGGAGGGTCAGGCCGGCGCCGGCTGTCCGGTCCGCTCGACGACGACCATGGCCATGTCGTCGTTCAGCCGTCCGCCGACGTACTCGTCCAGATCGGCGATGATCCTCCGGAGCAGTTGCCCGGGCCCGTGGTCGACCCAGGCCGCGGCGCGTTCGGCGAGCGGATAGAAGACGCCCCGGCCGTCACGCGCCTCCGTGACCCCGTCGGTGTAGAGAACCAGCCGGTCGCCGGGGGCGAAGGGAAAGACCGCGGTGGCGTAGGTAGCGTCGAAGATCGCACCGAGACCGAGCGGAGGCGCCGGCTCGGGCACGGCGAGCGCGATCGCCGTGCCACTGTCTTCGCGCAGCAGCAGGGGCGGCGGATGCCCGCAGCTGATCACGTGCACCACCGGCTGGTCGTCCGGGATGTCCAGCACCACCGCCGTCACGAACCGTTCGTGTACGTCGTCCGCGGCCCCGGAGAACTCCCGCAGACCCCAGTGGACCGCGTCCTCCACGTATGCCACCAGGTCGGGCAGCGGCAACTCCCTGTGGGCGGCGGCCCGGAAGGCGCCCAGCACGATGGCGGTGTCGCTGATGGAGGCGAGGCCCTTGCCGCGTACGTCTCCGATGACCAGCCGGGTCGACCCGCTGGTGCGCGCCATGGCGAACAGATCGCCGCCGATACCCGTGTCGGCCTCGGCACTGCGGTACGCCGAGGCCAGGGACACCGGCCCGGCCCGCTCCGGAAGGGGGCGCAGTACGACGCGCTGGGTGGCGTCGGACACCGAACGCGCCCGGACCAGCTCGCACTCGCGCCGGTCCCGCAGACGGGCGAACAGGGCCAGGAGGGCGGAGAGCACGGCGAGCGCCGCAGCCTCGACCAGGACGCTCTCGGTCGCCAGGGTTCCTCGCTCCCACCCGGCGCCGACCAGCGCGAGCACCGCCAGTGTGCCGACCAGCGCGGTGGTCCGCGGTCCGGCACCCATGGCAGTGATCGCGACGGCCACCACCAGCAGGTGGGCGAGGTGAACGTCCGGGGGCAGGAAAGCGTCGGCGACCGGGATGGCCACGATCACCAGCAGTGGTCCGACCAGCCACCACTGGTACGGAGGCGTCCGGCTCCAGCCCCGTAGCTTCTGGGCGACAGAACTCACCCCGGTCTCAGCGCTCATGCCTGGGCACTCCTGCTTCGGCTCTCTCATCATGACGACGTGCATAACCACGAGCCGACCACCGGTGATTCCAGCCGGGGTGACGAGGACCCTCGGCCGATCACAGGCGTGCCCTCCATGCAAACGCTCGCCGCTCGACCGCGTCCCTGCCGGCCTCCGCATCCGACATCAGCCACCGCACGGGCGGTTACGTCCGTTGCGCCGGCGGCGGGGTCCGGCCGGCAGGCCGAGTTCGGCGGCCGACGGGCCACGCCGACAGGCCGGGTCGTCCCACCAGCACGCTGCGCATCCTGCTGATCGGTGCGACGGACTGACGGCAGCCTGTTTCCGTACCCTGGTGGCATGCGCATGCGCCCTACTCTGAGCTGGACCCCTACCGAGGACCTGCCGCCGGGCACCACCGATCTCGAACCGGTCGCCGATGCGCTGAGCACCGGCGGTGTGCTGGTCCTCAGCGGGGCGGGCATCTCCACGGAGTCGGGCATCCCCGACTACCGGGGCAAGGGCGGGAGCCTGAGCCGGCACACCCCGATGACGTATCAGGACTTCACCGGCAGCGCCCAGGCGCGGCGCCGGTACTGGGCGCGCAGCCACCTCGGCTGGCGCACCTTCGGCCGCGCCCGCCCCAACGCCGGGCACCGGGCCGTGGCCGCGTTCGCTCGGCACGGACAGGTCTCGGGTGTGATCACCCAGAACGTCGACGGCCTGCACCAAGCGGCCGGCAGCAAGGGTGTCGTGGAACTCCACGGAAGCCTGGACCGGGTCGTCTGTCTTTCCTGCGGCGCCTTCAGCCCGCGCCGGGAACTCGCCCGGCGGCTGGAGGAGGCCAATCCAGGCTTCGAGCCGGTGGCCGCAGGGATCAACCCGGACGGTGACGCCGACCTCACCGACGACCAGGTCGGGGACTTCCGCGTGCTGCCCTGCACGATCTGCGGCGGCATCCTCAAACCCGATGTGGTGTTCTTCGGCGAGGCCGTTCCGCCGCAGCGGGTCGAGCACTGCCGCACGCTGGTCCGTGAAGCGGCCTCGCTGCTGGTCCTGGGCTCCTCACTGACGGTGATGTCCGGACTCCGGTTCGTCCGGCAGGCAGCCCAGGCCGGGAAACCCGTGCTGATCGTCAACCAGGATCCGACCCGAGGCGACCGGCACGCCCTCACCCGAGTCGCGCTCCCCCTGGGGACAGCCCTCACCACCGTGGCCGGCCGCCTGGGCATCCCCCTCGACGGCCATACGGCGGCGTCGACGAAGTCCTGACGGTGGTGGGTCGCCCACGGGGTTCACGTCGAGGCCGGCGCGTATCGGTTCCTGCTCATCACCGCGGCTTCCGAAGGACGCCCCCGAAGCAACCACGTGCCGCGTCGGGACGGTGATCCGACCGGCCCAGTGCGCCACGACGAACGCTCCGTAGGACCAGCCGACCAGCAGGGCCCGGTCGACACCCCTGGCGGCGAGAACGGCATCGACGTCCTGTGCCCTTTCAGAGGCTGCGGGCGGTGATGTCGCCGTGGGAGGTGGTGGCGCGGATGTCGAGTTCGGCGGTGCCATCGTTCTTGAGGGCGTTGCTGATGCGGCCGTAGCCGGTGCTGGCATCCAGGGCGGCCGAGACGCCGCCGGCGGCGGCGACCGAGATGTCTCCGGACTGGGTGCGGAGCACGACCGTGCCGCGCACGGCCTCGTTGATCCGGATGTCGCCCCTCGCTGTGCTGATCTCCGCGGGGCCGTTGAGGCGGCCGATCTCGACATCGCCGTCGATCGCGGTGAGGTGGACGCTCGCGGCCTCGTCGATCTTGATCTGGCGGTACGCGCCTTCGAAGGCGACGTCGCCCAGCCGGCCGACGCCGCGCAGCTCGGAGCCGGCGGCCTTGGCCTCGACGCGGGAGCCGGCGGGCAGCTGGACGGTGACCTCCATGGATCCGGACGGGCCGAACAGCCGGCTCTGGGGCTCGGCGGTGTGGATCCGCAGGACGCCGTCGGCGTAGGCGACGGCGGTCTGCTCGGCGGCCTGGACGTCGCGGCTCTTGGCGGGGTTGGCGGGACGGACCTCGACGGTGGTGTCAACGCGGTCGGCGGCGATGAACTGGATGCGTCCGGCGGGGATGTCCACGACGGCGGAGATCGGGGCGGGGGTGTCGAACTTCTGCATCGTGCTCTCCTGTGCTCACTCGTTGTTTCTGACACCGGAAACGCTACGTTGCTTTCCATAGTTCGACAACATACTCGTTGCATAAAATCAGCATTCATGCAGCTCAGGACAAGGAAACTGTTGCAACTACTATGAAAGGAACGCAACGAACATAGCCCCGGTCATTGCAATGAGGGAAAAGTGAACGCTATGCTGGAGGGGCCAGGGACCACCACGAAGGATCACCGAGGAGATCGCGATGCCGGGAGGCAGGCTCACCCAGCAGGAACGCCAGCAGATCGCGCTGGGGCTGGCCGACGGCCTCCCCTACGCCGAGATCGCCCGGCGCCTGGGCCGCCCGACCTCGACGATCACACGTGAGGTGATGCGCAACGGCGGCCCCACCGCCTACCGCGCCGACCTGGCCCACCGCGCCACCGAGCGCCGCGCCCACCGGCGCAGGCCCGCGTCCTCCCGGAGCCCGGAGTCAGTCCCCCAGCCGCACGGACGCGATGCCGAGGCCGTGGCCGAGTACGAGGAGACGCTCACCACCGTCCTCATGGCCTCGGGCCTGCCCAAGATGACGGCCCGGGTGCTGACCTGCCTGTTCACCACCGACGCGGGCAGCCTCACCGCGTCCCAACTCGCCCAGCGCCTCCAGGTCAGCCCGGCGTCGATCTCCAAGGCGATCACCTTCCTGGAGGGCCAGAGCCTCGTCCGCCGAGAACGCGACGAACGCCGCCGTGACCGCTACGTCGTCGACGACGAACTCTTCTACCAGGCGACGATCGCCAGCGCCCGGTCCAACGACCAGCTCGTCGCCACCGCACGCCAAGGCGTCGCCGTCCTCGGCCCCCACACCCCCGCCGCCACCCGCCTGGAGAACATCGCCCGCTTCCTCGACTTCATCAGCGAAAGCATCACCCGTGCCGCCGAACAGGCCCGCGAAGTCCTCCACACCAAACCCGCACCGACCTCGAACGACACCGCCCGACCGATTCCAGACCGAGACCACGGATAGACAGCCGTCGCGATCGTCGCGGGCAGGCTCACCCCCGGCGTCGCCGAGGTGGGACAGCCCGCGGCCTCGCCGAGGAGGGACAGCCCGGAGTATCGCCACTCGTGCGAGGCCCAGCCCGTCCCCCGCCCCCCGGCAGCCGTGTTCCTGCCGGCAGGGCGCACGGTCTGGCCGTAGGAGCCGAGCGGTAGAGGTGTCGGGGCGGACGCCGCGCGGCCCGAGGACCTTGGCCGGCCCTGGGGACGACGACGGGTGAGGAAGACCGGCCCGGGAGTGCGGCCCTTGAGCGGCCCAGGGAGCAGCCGGGGAAGCAGCCGCGCCGTGCCGGCGTCCCGGAACACCGTCTGAGGCACCGCCTCCAGCGCGAGGTGCTCGCGTCCCCGACCACGGGCGGCGGGCCTCCGGCTGGGTGCCCTTGGCCCTCACCTGAGCACGGCGACCGGCCAGGTCTCCCTGAGCAGAGGGCGTGCCGATCAGGCCGTTGTCTTCGACTGGGACGTGCTGCCCTGGGAGCGCAGTTGCTCATTGATGCGCTGGGCTTCTTCGAGCTGGTCCTCGAGGATGACGATGCGGCAGGCAGCCTCGATGGGGGTGCCCTGGTCGACGAGTTCGCGGGCGCGGGCGGCGATGCGCAGTTGGTAGCGGGAGTAGCGGCGGTGGCCGCCTTCAGAGCGCAGGGGGGTGATCAGGCGGTGTTCGCCGAGGGCTCGGAGGAAGGCGGGGGTGGTGCCGAGCATCTCGGCGGCCCGGCCCATGGTGTAGGCGGGATAGTCGTCATCGTCGAGATTGTCGACGGGACGGGAACCAGCAGGGGGCATAGACCTCTTCTTTCGGGGACGCGTCGGGGGGCCCGGGTGCCTTGTCGGCACCCGGGCCCCGAGCTTTCAACACCATCTACCGGCATACTGCGCCGGCCTTCTTTGTCCGCAGGTTCCGCCTGAGAGGGCGGGGCTGCGGGGATCGCGGATGCGTGACCGGGGACCACCTTCCAATCCGGGGCCTGCGGTACCCGGACGGACTTCTTCCTCGCCCGGGCGATCCTGATGGCGTTCTGCTCCTTACCTTCGGTTACTCGGTTGTACTACGGAAACGCGGGTACTGCTCGACTGCTCGCGACCCTGGGGCCGCGTCCTGCTTGACCTGCATGTACGGCAGTTCGTCTCTGCCGTACCCTCATCGACTTCCTGGGTACAACAGAAACGGTAGCCCTGTCACGCGCCAATGTCTACCGTGACCGCGACAGATTTTCTTGAGAGTCGATACGCGTACTTCTGCCGCCAGTACACCCGGAAGAGTGATGCCCCGGCGGTGAATCCGTGCGGCACGAGAACCGCGACCGCATCGTGCGCCGCATGTTCGATGCGCTCGGCCACCCGGTGCTGCGCCTCGTGCGCACGTCCATCGGCCCGATCAAGCCGGACGAACTGCGCGTGGGTCGGCATCGCGGGCTCAACCCCGGCGAGTCGGTGCGCAGTTCAGGCTCGGCGAGCGCGAACCCAATCGCGGTTCTCACGCACGACGGTGAACCCTGCCGATCGATAGAGCGCCACCGCGGCGTCGTTGGTGGACGGTGTCACGACGGCGACCGCGCTCGCACCCCGGTGGGCGAGAGCCGCGCACGCGCCCAGCACGGCATCGCGCCCGTAGCCGTGCCCGCGATGATCCGGATGGGTGCCGACCGGCTCGAGCAGCCCGCACCTGCCCACGCCCGCGAACCATCCGGTCGCCGCGGCCGCGGGCTCCCCCGCGGGCGTGCGGACGAGCGCCTCGACGGCCAGCCCGCCCGCCGGCGACCGCTTCATGGTGTGCCAGCGCTCGACGGTGAACGTGGATCCCGCGAAGGCGGACCGCTGAACCAGCACCCGGTCGGCCGCACCGGCCTCACCGACCGGCTCGGCGCGACTCGACACCGCCCGCGGGGTCCACGACATGACGAGCCAGGACTCCTCCTGCTCGACTTGCCACCCGGGCACAGGCAGACCGTCGGACCAATCGTTGCCGGGCTCGAGCAACCCCTCGGCGTCGGCCGCGAGCGCCCCCAGATCGGCGCCGGGCGCGGTGGTCACGCGCAGCACGGGGCCGTCGAGGAAGCCGACCGCCACCGGCACCACATCATCGGTCCACAGAAGAACGGCGGCGTCGTCGAAGCGCAGATGCCACCCCACGTCTCCGGGATGGAGGCCGCCGCCCGGGGCATCGACCGGCGTCCACTCGCACAGCGCGCGCAGCGCCGGGCCGGTTTCGGCAGGGGGCAGGCGATGCCGCGCGAGTGAGGTCATGGACGGCAGGTTAGCCAGCGGGCCACGGTGCCGCGAAGGCTTTTGACCAGCCGTCGAACCGCTCGACCGCCCCGGCCGTGGGCGTGGGTGCCCGGGGCATCGGTGACCGGCTGGAGCATCGGCGGCACGCCGACCGAGACGTACGGCCGGCCTCCGCGACCTCGCCACCAACGTCTCCGCCAACACGCGAGACCGACATCGCCGCTACACTGCACCGATCCTTGACCACGTGGACGCCGGTGAGCGCTCCTGCCGGGGCGGGTAGGCTTCCGCGGTTGAAAGCCGATGCTCTGCCGATGCGCTGGGGGGGGACCATGCCGGCCGACGACGAACGGACGGTGGCGGAACAGGAGTTGGTGCGTGCACTCTGTACTGCTCCTGGCTGCTCACCGGCGCCGGCTGGGTGCTGACCACGGCCGTGGCGGCAGGACTGAGCGGGGTACTCAAGCGCAACTAGGGCCTAGGGTGAAAGCGCTCGCTGTGGGTTCCGGAGCGAGTGGAGCGGTGGGCCTTGATCAACGCGGCCGGGCTTCGTACCCTCGCTCGATGGGACACGACGACCTCCCGACCCTTGAACTCGCCTTCCCGGGTCCCGAACGTGACCGTGGTGTGGCGGCGATCCTCAGCGGTCACAAGACCGCGCTCACGGGTCTCCTGGAGATCTACAAGCACGCCGGAGAGGCAGTACCGGTGACCGGCCAGCGATTCTCCGTGCTTGATTCCGAAGGTCGTCCGGCCGTCACGATCGAGCTCGTCGACGTGCGCGTCGTTCCCATGAAGGACATCGACGACGACTTCGCGCGAGCCGAGGGACGCGGTTACTCCGACGTGGCGGAGTGGCGGGCAGCCCACGAAGAGTTCTTCCGGAGTGAGGGCGTGAGCGAGTACCTGGGACGCACCCCGGCCATTGATGACGACACTCTTGTCGTTGCGGAACGCTTCCGAGTGGTCGAGCTCGACGACTCGGGTAGTCGGTGACCCGCTTCGACTCGTTGAGAGTCCGGGGGGGATCAGCCGTACAGCCCCTGTCGGTGCTGGGAAGGCAGCTGGCCGTAGCCACTCGTTGATGGCTGCGACCAGCACGGTTGCCTCGTAATGGACGGCGGGCTTGTCCTGTCGCGTGGCAACGGCTCGGTGGCGCTCCTGAATCCCAGGCCATGCGGCGCTGCGGGCGTCCACGGGTCCCTTGGGGCACCGCCCGCCCGTGGACCGGCTCGGGCAGGAAGTGGGCGACGGCCGCTCGACTGCCCGCGGCGCTTCGATTCGGACGTCGCACAGGTTGACGACGGAGTACGTACCTGGCCGACCACCCCAGAGGGGCGCGCGGCTGTATGGCGGGTCCTTGGACGGCCGCGTGGGCTAACGTCCCGCGCTACACCATCCGGTGGCTTATGGCCGCCGCAGCGTTACGCAGCTAAAGCGATTTCCTATTCATTCCACTGTCCAGCTCTTGGTACTGACCCGCCGTCACACGGCTCAGACCCCAGTCGAGGAGAGTGGAGTACATGATGACATCGCCGCGATGGCGATCTGTTCTGGCGTCGTCCGCCATGGCGTCCGCGCTTGCCGCAGCACTGCTGGCGAACGCGGGAACCGCCTACGCCCAGGACGACACCACCCCGCACCCGACGCCCGCGTACCCGAAGTCAGCCACTCACCCGGACAAGCCCGCCCATCCGTTCCACCCCGGCAAGCCGGTGCACCCGGTCAAGCCCGAGTACCCCACCAAGCCGGACTACCCGACCAAGCCCGTGCACCCGGTGAAGCCGGACTACCCGACCAAGCCGGATTACCCGACCAAGCCCGTGCACCCGGTCAAGCCCGACTACCCGACCAAGCCGGATTACCCGACCAAGCCCGTGCACCCGGTCAAGCCCGACTACCCCACCAAGCCCGTGCACCCGGTCAAGCCCGAGTACCCCACCAAGCCGGACTACCCGGTGAAGCCGGACTACCCGACCAAGCCGGATTACCCGACCAAGCCCGTGCACCCGGTCAAGCCCGACTACCCCACCAAGCCGGACTACCCCACCAAGCCCGCGCACCCGGCCAAGCCCGACTACCCCACCAAGCCGGACTACCCGACCAAGCCGGACTACCCCACCAAGCCCGCGCACCCGGTCAAGCCCGACTACCCCACCAAGCCGGTACACCCGGTCAAGCCCGACTACCCCACCAAGCCCGCGCACCCGGTCAAGCCCGACTACCCGACCAAGCCGGAGAAGTCGGAGAAGACGGACCGCGAGGCGCCGGAGAAGGAGCGCGGCTCGTCGCGCTGGTGAATGGACCAGTGACCGCTGAGGCTTCGGCCTCGACGGTCCCTGCGTAGCGAACGACACAGGTCGGTCGCGAAACCGGGCCCGGACATCCGGGCCCGGCACACTGCTGTCCGGGACCGACCGGGCTGGAGCCCAGCGCTGCGAGCACGCCCGCGATGACCTCGGTGACCGTGATCCGGCCGTCCTGGACCACGGTCACTGCGGCGGCCGCGCCGGCCGGACACCGCCGACGACCGCCTTCCACAGACACCGTCGTCGACTCCAACGCACCGACGCTCAAGCCGTCGGACACAGAGTCGCCACGGCCGTGCGGCACAGGAGAGCCTCGGCCTGGTCCCAGCCCAGCCCCTGCTCGACCACCAGGGCATGCCAGCCGGAGGGGCCGAACCAGAGCCACAACAGCGCCGCCGTCTCCTCCACCGAACACCCGGGTGGGGGGCTCAGAGCGTGCAGATGACGCGCGGCGAGGTTCAGCGCGTCGCGGTAGGAACCGGTGGCCCGCTCCCACAGATCGGCCGCGTTCTCATGGACGGGCAGAGCCATACGGATCACCTCGTGCACGGTGAACTGGCCCTCGTTGCCCACCCGGGTACCGTGCGCCAGCGCTCGAAGGACCGCCTGAGGTGACGTCAGGGCCAGGACTTCCCGCATCGCCTCCTCGTAACCGGACGTGACGACGCCCTGCTCGACGATGGTGTTGAGGATGTCCGTCTTGCTCCCCACGCTCGCGAAGACCGTCTTGGCCGAGACGCCGGCCACCGTCGCGATGTCCGCCACCGTCACCCGACCGTAACCGCGTTCCGCGAAGAGCCGGGTCGCGCTGCCGAGGATGAGGGCTCGGGTGCGCGCCGCGGCTTGTTCCCGCAAGGGCGAGCTGTACGAGCGTTTGGCGGTCGGCATGGGCGCATCTTAACAACATTGCATGGCTTCTGATACTAATGATTAGGTTCATCACTACCTCAAATTGGAGGCGCTGCCGTGCCCATGCAGCCCACGGAACTGGCTCACGGACTGTTCAGGGTGCTCGAAAGCGGCGATGCCGCGCTGGCCGAGGAGGTCGTCGGCACAGAGTTCACCAACCGGGAGAGTGCGGTCTCACCGGCGGCCTGCGCGCTGCCCGGTCCTGCCGGAGTGCTCGCCTCCAGTGCCTGGATGCGGTCCGCCTTCGCCGATCTGCACTTCTCCGTACTCGGTGTCGCCCACAACGACAACCAGGTCTGGGTGCGACTCATGATGCAGGGCCGGCACACCGGTCCCTTCGTCCGCTACCGCAACGGTGAGCTGGACCAGGCGATCCCTCCCACGGGGCGACAGATCGACTTCGAGCAGATACATGTGCTGACCCTGGCGGAGAACAAGGTGGTGCACCACGAGGCGGTCCGCGACGACATCACGATGCTGGGGCAGCTGAGCGTCTTTCCCCCCACTCCCAGCGCGGGACTGCGCATGCTGGCCTGGAAGGTGACGGGACGCGCCGAGCGGGCGGCGCGGGAGATCACCGCACGAGCGGCGCAGGCAGCCGCCACGGTCGGCCGCCAGACGGTGTGACCGGCCAGGGCCGCTTCGACAGGCGGCCCCCGCACGACGGCACGCTGAACGCGGTCCCGGGCATCGGCACACGCCGTTCACGCCCGTGTTCCGCGGCAGGAACTCGGCGCACCAGGCGGTCACGCGCTCGGCCGGTCCCGAGGAGCTCTGGTCACTTGCCACTGGCCACGAAGGTCCACGTAGGGCCTGTCCGGCGAACCTTGCCGGACAGGCCCCTCGTCGCGAGGAGGGCTCAGCGCTTGAGCGTGAAGGTGAAGTCGCCGGAGAGCTTGCCGCTCAGCCGGACTGCCGAAACGACTTTCCCCTCCGTGATCAGTCTCTCGACCTCGGCCCGGGAAAGACCGCAACCTTCAGCGATCAGTCGCACCGGCCGGACAGGGATCCGCGCCGCAAAGCGGACCGAGACGTCGAGCACCTCGCGTTCCAGGTGATCCGATCCGCCGGTGTCGAGGCGCCAGGCGTTGTCCCAGTCGAGGGCGATGCGATTACGGCGGCGCACGACAGGATCCTGGAGCAGCTCAGCTGTCAGGCCCAGGTCGTTGTCATGCAGTCGGTCCAGCAGCTCAGGTCGCACGGAGCGCACATTCGTCCGCTCCAGGAACGTGACCTTCGCGGTTTCCCCGCAAGCGGTACAGAGCACGAGGAGCCAGGCGTCGATGCGCTTGTGGTGTGCGTTGACGCGGAATTTACCGCTTGCCCGGAAGCGCTGGGACGCGCACGCGTGGCAACGGCGGAGGACGGTCGGCAGGCAGGTGGGCATGACCACCCAGTTTTCGAGCACAGAAGTACACCGGTTTCAGTGAGAAATCCGCAGCAAAAAGGAGCGCGGCGCACATGCGCGACGCGCGACGATTCATCGCTCGGGAGGTCTCACAGGGTGTACAACGGCACGTCCTTGACTAGACGACTTGGTTCGCCAGCACGGTAGTGGCCCACAGCGCCGCTGCTCCACTGGTTTTCCAGTGCCGCATCGACAACGTTCGCCCCCGCGCGCGGTCCGACTGGCTAGCGCGGCGTTCTCTCGACGGCGCCGACCACCTCACCCGCAAGGTGCCACATCCCGGCGGAACAACGCGGTCCACAGCCACGTCACCCCGAAGAGCGCTGAGTCGGGCGACTCCTCCCGCATACGGCGCAGTTCGACCTCTACCAGGTCAGAGAAGATCCAGCGCAGCGATTCGGACGTGTAAGCGAGACCGCCCTGCAACTCGCGTGTACGGTACAGCTCGGCGTCGGCGAGCTCCGACCCCATTCCCCCCTCGCCGGCGGCGAAGCAGGTGAGCGCGAGATGGCCGCCGGGAGCCAGGACGCGGTCGAGGAGTGCCAGGTAGCTGACGCGCCGGTGCGGCGGCACGTGGTGGAAGCATCCCGAGTCGACGACCAGATCGTACGGGCCGCTCAACTCGGTGGCGGAGAGGGCGAAAGCGTCACCCCGCAGGAAGCGGACATCGACTCCGACCTCGCGCGCCCGGTCCTCGGCCCAGGCGAGGGCCACCGGGGAGAGGTCGACGGCGTCCACCTCGAAGCCATGTGAGGCGAGGTACAGGGCATTGCGGCCTGCCCCGCATCCCAGGTCCAGGGCTCGGCCGGGAGCGATCAGGTCCTGGTCGAGGTAGGCGGCCAGGTTCTCGTCCGGCTTCGCCACGAAGAACGGGACCGGACTTGACCGGTCGGCGTAGAAGCGGTCCCAGAAGTCCTTGCCGTCACCGGTCGCCAAGCGGCCGGCCTCGGATTCAGATGCGAACAGCCCGTCCAAGAGTGCGAGGACGTCCTCGACGGTGCGTACGGTCCGGTCCACCGGGCCCCCTTTCAACCAGGATCGATCATAGGAACGAGGGGGATGAAAGACCAGGTCAGACAATGCTTCCCGACGGCTGCAGTGGGCTGCTGCGGGCCTCGGACGAGACCGGGGGGCCACCCACTCCAGACCCGACTCCGCGTCCGCCCGAGCACCCCCGGGGGGCAGGAAAGGACCATCTCGAGCCGCGCTCAGCAGACTATTTCGACGGGTTTTCCAGCGGCGCTACAGGGCGAACGGTGTCTTCCGCGCCCACCCGCGCAGGCGCGGGATCGCAGACACCGTTCCCGAAAAGGCTGATCAGCAAGAACACCGTCTCCACCGTGGTCGTCAGAGTCCGAGGCCGCCCGCCACCGACACTTCCCGCTTGGTGAACTCCCCGGTCAGCATCGGCATGGCCTTGCCGATGGCCGCCTTCGCCTCGGGCAGTTCCAGCGAAGCATCGTGATGAGCCTTGGTCTTCCAGACCTCGGTCACCCAGATCGTCGTGTCATCCTCGTCGGCCAGGCCCACGATGTAGACGTCGCACCCTGCCTCACGAAGGCCGTCGACGGCGCTCAGCAGAATGGAGACGACTTCGTCGCGGCAACCAGGTCGGGTCTTCATCGATGCCAAGCAGCCGTAGGTCATGCAGGCCTTCTCTCTCCTCGGACGAGGCCGGGTCCCCGCCCGCGGCAGCACCCTGCCATCAGCAGCCCGCAAACTCAATGAACGTCGGTCCGGCCCCAAGTGGCCGCCTCTGACCCCCGCGCCGTGGAGGCGCTCATCCGTCACCCTGGCAACCCGGCGGCCCGATCGGTGACGTGCCCTGGTTGCCCGCGCCGGCGGACGGGTGCGGACAATGTCCGCGTGACCGATAGTGCCGCCGCCCCCGTTGCCGAGTCCTGGGCGCGTATCGATGCCTGGTTGGCCGCCCATGCCCCGGCCAGTCTGGCCCGGCTGCGCCCACCGGCGGAGCCCGCCGCTCTGGCCGCCGCCGAGCAGGTGCTGGGGATGCAGCTGCCCGCCGACCTCGCCGCCTCACTGGCCTGCCACAACGGCTCCGACCCGGACTCCGCTGTGCTACCCCCCCTCGCGGACCTTTTGTCGGTCGAGGCGGTGGTCGGGCAGTGGGAGTTGTGGAACGGGGTCATGGACGACATGGACGAGGGCGAGGAACCGTGGGGGGTGATCGCCGGCGAGGTGCACTGGCACCGCCGGTGGGTCCCCGTCACCATCTTCCAGGGGGACCTGGATGTCATCGACATGCGCCCCGGCCCCGGCCAGGGCCGCTTCGGTTCCGTTCCGCACGACGGCCCCGGATACTTCGGGGACCATGCATGGCCGTCGCTCGGCGCCGACCTGGAGGCGGTCGCCGATGTGCTGACGACCGGCCGGATGACCGACCCGCCCAGGTTCGACGACCCCTATGTCAGTCCCGACGGGGAACTGATCTGGGGCTGACCGCCGTCGGTGTCCAGGCTCGTGGGAACGCCGGAGCAGCACGCTCAGCGAAATACGGGGTAACCCCACCGGGGGCGTCTCGACGCAGCAGCGCCGCAGGTACGCATGAACCCATGAACACAGACGACGTTCAGGCACGGACGACGTGGCGCGGGCCCGGAGCGCTCGTCGCGATCCGGGCCGCGGCCCGCGTTGTCTGTGTGCCGCCCTGGCGTCGTCAGACCCTGGGGACTCCGCCTGAGTTCTGGACCTCGGACAGCGCCTTCTTGATGGTGACCTTCGCGAAGTAGCCGGCGCCGAAGAATATGCACTGGACGACGTACCAGAACTTCTCGGCCCCGGTCATCTCGACCAGCCCGTACTCGCTCAGTGCCTTCTTCACCGGGACCTTCTGGAAGTAGGCGGCACCGAAGTAGATGCAACCCAGGACGTACCAGAACTTCTCCCAAGAGGTGTTGGTGCCCTGACCGAGGTACTGCCGTTCTGCCATGACGTTCTCTGCCTTCCGATGACTGTGTGGGATCCGGGAAACGCGCCGATCCGGACCCTTGCGGGCAGCCTCGGGCAGCAGTCACGCCCAGGCGGACGCCTGGTGGCATGCTGAAGCACGAGTTGAGATGGCGTGGGTGATGCGCACGTGTCACAGTGCTGGTCGTCATGACGGCCAGCCGCCCCCCGGATGTGCAAGCCGCAGCATAGGGCAAGCGACCGTGATCGTCACCTTGGTCGTGCCGAAGCCAGGAGCGCAGCTCGGAGGTTCGGGGCCTGGACCGGCGACGCTCGCCGACCTGGGCAGAACCTGTTGGGGCGTGGTGGTGAAGGGCGGTCGCCACCTGGTCGAACGTCCCGAAGCCCGCGCGGCTGAACGGCCGCAACCGATGCCGGCCATCGGCCGTGGCGTCAGGTCACGGCCGCGGGAAGCGGGCGCGCATCGCATCGATGCAGGTGTCCCGGGACGTGGGCCCGCCGAACCGGAGACGGTCATAGGCGGTGAACGCCGGTTCCAGTGCGTCGAGTTCATCGATCAGAGCGTGCAGCCGCTCCGCCCACAGCGCTGAACCGGCCGCCGGCTCCTTTGCTGCGGCACCGATCGCGGTCGTCAGGTAATCCTTGCGCTGGATGGTGGCCGGGGTCACTGAGTGCAGGCACACGTACTGTCCGCTGAGATACGCATTCCACTCCGCCTTCCCGGTGACCGGGTCGGTCCAGTGAGCGGTGAACCACGCTTCGAGCTGGTCCGTGCCACCCGCTTCGTCGGCAAGAGCGAACAGATCGGCCGGCACCATCTCGGCACCATCGGAGCGCAGATATCCCGGAAGCGGCAGACGCCGCCCCAGCATCATCCGGCGGACCGCGTCGCTGTCGACGCCATGGACCGCGCACAGTTCCTCCAGGTCGATGAACTGTGCGCTGACGTACGCATCGTCGGCATCGGTCATCGGATGGTCGCCGTTGACCTCGCGGAACCGCTCGGCCAGCTGCTGCTTCAGGGGTGTCTCCGACATCGGGTAGTCCTCCGGCGTCACCAGCGCGGGGGTCTCCCGCACAGGATTCCGCACGCTACCGGCCGGATGGTTCGGCACTCACCGAACCATCGAATGACGCAAAGCGCCCAAGACACCCGGTCAGCGGGGCGCGGGCACATGTCCATACCGGCTCAGCCGGTCCTTCGTCATCGAAGACTTCGCAATGGCCTGAGGTCACACCGTCCCGGTGGCGTGGGGTCATGCCGGTGACCTGGGTCCATCCGGGTGGTCTGGGGTCGTGTCGGGCTGTCGGCGCGTGATCGGTTGGCCATGCTGGGCCGGGATGGGCACCCTTCCCGGCGACAAGGAGCACCCGTATGCCGACGGACCCGGTCGGACGATTCCTGGCGGCCCTGGACCCCGATCACCGCAACGCCATCGGCGCCAAGCCGCGCGAGGAACAGGAGCGGCTCGCTGCGGCCTGGGAACGTGAGCTGGAAGCGGATGACGAGCTCGACACCCTCGACGAGCTGTCCCCGTCGGCCGCGGAGGCCGAAGCGGCGCGCCGTGTCCTGGAGCGTGAAGCCGGCTGAAGGGTGCCGCAGAAGGTGGATCGATCGTCGGTGATCACGTCCTGTGAGGCGTGGTGAGGTGCCGAACGGCCACTGGCTCTGCTGGAGCCGTCGATGCCGAAGGCCACACTCGTGGCCACGGCTCGCTGAGGCGTCAGGTGCTCAGCTCGGGTTCACCGGCGTCGTCGTCAACAGGCGGGCGTCAGACGAGTGTTCGGACGTAGGTTGTGCGGTGAATGATCCACGCCCCGGACGAAAGACGGACACGACTCATGACCGACCCCGCGACGACGCCCGGACCAGCGACGCACCAGACCATCGACACCTCGGTTCCGCACTCCGCCCGCATCTGGAACTACTGGCTCGGCGGCAAGGACAACTACCCCGTCGACGAGGAGGCCGGCGACGCCTACACCGCCGTCTTCCCCGGCATCGTCACCATCGCCCGCAGCAGCCGCGCGTTCCTGCGCCGCACCATCACCTATCTGGTCGACGAGGCGGGCATCCGGCAGTTCCTGGACATCGGCACCGGCCTGCCGACCGCCGAGAACACCCACGAGGTCGCCCAACGGCTCGCGCCCGAGGCACGGATCGTCTACGTCGACAACGACCCCATGGTCCTGGCCCACGCCCGCGCCCTGCTCTACTCCTCCCCCCAGGGCGCCACCGCCTACATCGACGCCACCATCGCCGACCCCGACCGCATCCTGGCGGCCGCCGCAGAGACACTGGACCTCGCCCGGCCCACCGCACTCATCCTCAGCAACATCCTCGGTCACGTCGCCGACTACGCCCAGGCCCGCTCCATCGTGACCCAGCTGATGGACGCCCTGCCGGCGGGCAGCTACCTCTCCGTCAACGACGGCTCGCGCGGTATCGACCCGGTCTTCGAACAAGCCCAGGACGCCTACAACACCAGCGGCGCCGTCGCGTACAACCTGCGCACCGTGGAAGAGATCACCGCGTACTTCGACGGGGTGGAACTCATCGATCCCGGCGTCGTCCCGGTCACGCAGTGGCGTCCGGAGCCCGGTACACCCGCCCCGGACGTCATCGCCGAACACGGCGGACTCGCCCGCAAGCCCTGACGCGGCAAGCACGCCGGCCCGCACCCCGCTCAGCTCCGCCTCGGGTGAGGCGGAGCTGAGCGATCCGCGCCATACACGCCGGTGCCGGTGCCGGTGCCGGTGCCGGTGCCGGTGCCGGGAGCTTGGTTCCGTGACCCCGCATGCTCCGCGACAGGCGAGCCGGCCGGGGTTCCGCTCCTGATCAGGCGGCGCGGCCTGCCTTCAGCGCCGCCGCGGTCTCCGCGACGCGCCGGGCCTGGTAACCGATCGCCTGCAGAACCTCCTCGCTCGGCGTGCCCGCCCCGGTGGAGGTGCCGTAGGGGGTGCCCGTCTGGAACTGGATCGGGTCGGTGTAGCCGGGCGGGACGATGATGCCGCCCCAGTGGTAGAAGGTGTTGCTCAGCGCCAGGATCGTCGACTCCCGGCCGCCGTGGGCGGTGTTGGAGGCGGTGAACGCCGAGTACACCTTGTCCGCGAGCTTGCCCTGGAACCACAGGGGACCGGTGGTGTCGATGAACGCCCTGAGCTGGCTGGCCGGATTGCCGTAACGGGTCGGAGTGCCGAACAGCACCGCGTCGGCCCAGGCCAGATCGTCGTGGACGACCTCCTCGACGTCCGCGCTCTCCTGCACGTGCTGCGCCCACGCCGGGTTGGCGTTGATCGCCTCCGGCGGGGCCGTCTCGGCGACCTTGCGCAGCCGCACGGTGGCGCCGGCCTTCTCCGCCCCCTCGGCGGCGGCCTTGGCCAGGGCGTGGATGGTACCGGTGGAGCTGTAGTAGATGATCGCTACGTTGACGGATTCCATGATCGATTCCCTTTCCTGTGCAGGTCCGATCAGTACGACGAGACAGCCCGGCAAGATGTGAGGCGATGCGGCCGACCTCACACTTCGAGGCGGCGACTCGTCGTAGAAAGGTGAGACCGAACGTCCTAGGGAGCCGGTGACACCATGACCAACCCGTCCGAGCCCGAGCCGGGACACGGCCGGCCCGATCCAGGCCTGCAGGCGATCATGAGCGAGCGGCGTCAGCTGACCAACCTCGCCTACCGGCTGCTGGGCTCCCTGGCCGACGCCGAGGACGTCGTACAGGAGACCTACACCCGCTGGTACGCCCTCACCCCGCAACAGCAGCAGGCCATCGACTCCCCCGGCGCCTGGCTGACCACCGTCGCCAGCCGCATCTGCCTCGACCAGCTCGGCTCGGCGCGCGCCAGACGGGAGCGCTACGTCGGTGAGTGGATCCCTGAGCCGCTGCCCGACCACACGGAGTGGATCAGCGGGCGGCCGAGCGCCGGCACCGTCGACCCGGCCGACCGGGTCACCCTGGACGAGTCGGTCAACATGGCCTTCCTCGTCGTCCTGGAAGCGATGACCCCGGCCGAACGGGTCGCGTTCATCCTCCACGACGTCTTCCGTTACCCCTTCACCGAAGTGGCCGACATCGTCGGGCGAAGCCCCGCGGCATGCCGTCAACTCGCCTCCTCCGCGCGCCGTCGCATCCGCACGTCGCAGCCCGACGCGGCCTCCACAGCCCAGCGCGCGGGCATCGTCAGTGCCTTCAAGCAGGCCTGGGAAGCCAAGGACATCGACGCCCTCATCGGCCTGCTGGCCCCCGACGCCACCGCGACCGGCGACGGCGGCGGACTCGTGACCGCCGCGCTCCGCCCGGTCGAGGGCGCCGAAGACGTCGCACGTTTCTTCGCCGACCGGCCCGCCGCAGCGCCCGGCATGACGCTCGTGGAGACCACGGTCAACGGGCAGCCGGGCCTGGTGGCCCAACGCGACGGCATCACCGTGTCCGTCATGGCCTTCCACATCACCGGCAACCACATCAACCACATCTGGGCCGTACTCAACCCTGACAAGCTCCGCCCCTGGACAACGAACTGACAAGCCTGTGGTGTGTGGTGGGATGGCGGGCTCCTGACCGCCCCGAAAAGGGCGCGCGACGGCCGATGAGTTTCACCGCGGTCCGCGGTCAGACCTCATGACCGATGCGCGACGACCGCGAGAGTGGCCCGCGCCCGGCGCCGGCTGAACCTTTGCAACCAGGCACGAGACAGCGAGGAACCGTAGATGCGCACCTTGATCAGCACCGCCTTCGTCTCACTCGACGGCGTCATGGAAGCCCCAGGCGGTGAACCCGGTTACCGGAACTCCGGATGGACCTTCAAGCACGTCGACTTCCTCCCCGAGGCCTTCGCCATCAAGGGCCGCGAGCAGGAGGAAGCCACCGCGATGCTGATGGGCAGGGTCAGCTACCAGGCATTCAGCCCGGTATGGCCGGATATGGGGGATTTCGCCGGCTACAAGGTGATGCCGAAGTACGTCGTCTCCACCACCCTCACCGACGACGACCTGGTGTCGAACTGGGGCGAGACCACGATCCTGCGCTCCACCGACGAGGTCGCCGCACTGAAGGAGACCGAGGGCGGCCCGATCATCGTTCACGGCAGCATCGCCCTGAACCACAGCCTCTCGGACGCCGGCCTGATCGACCGTTACCACCTGCTCGTCTTCCCGCTTCTGCTCGGCGCGGGCAAACGCCTGTTCAGCGCCACGGACAAGGACACCCAGAAGCTGAAGCCGGCCGAGCACGAGGTGTACGCCAACGGTCTCCAGAAGAACGTCTTCGACGTCATCCACTGACGAGGCACCCGCACCACCCTCCGCCGGCGGCGGCCACGCCCCCACCGCCGCACGGCAGTCGCAGGCGTGGCCGTCCCGCCCGGGTCAGAGGGTCATGAAGGGTGGGTGGTCGCTGAGCAGGAGCCTGAGCAGTGACAAGCGGATACGCGACAGAACTCGGCGGTGCGGCGATGCAGGTGCAGACACGGTACCCCCAGCAGCGGTAAGGTACGCCTGGTTGCGTACCTACGAGCAAGGTACGCAACGACGCGTACCTTGTCGAGAGGTGGAGTGATGGCCGCAGGAGAGTTGGCGCACCCTCGCGCCGAGGAGCTGGAGGTGGGACCCATCCTCTTGGCGCTTGCCGACGGGAACCGGCGTCGGGTCGTGGCTGAGCTCGCCGAGCGGCCGGACGAAGAGCGGCTGTGCGCTTCCTTCGACCTGCCGGTGAGCAAGTCCAGTCGCACCCGTCACTGGCGCGTGCTGCGCGAAGCGGGCTTGGTGTATCAGCGCGACGCCGGGAACGGGCTGTACATGCGCCTCCGCAAGGAGGACTTGGACCGCAGATTCCCGGGCCTGATCCAGGCCGTTGTCGCTGCGGACTGAGGCGTCGTCCCGGTTGTCAGGGCGGCGATGGCCCGGGAGGGCTGCGCCATGCCGCCGAAGGCCAGGAAGGTGGAACCTTCGGCAGTCCGCGCGGGGCGTGATGCCGTATCGGCTGGATCATGCGTCCGGCCCCAGGCGGGGCACCGGTCGTGCCCAGCCTCGGCACCCCTGCCCTGTGCGTGGCACGTTCGCGTCCGGACGGGACACCGGGCAGGCAGCCGCACCGGGATCACGGACGCCCAAGGACCCATGTCGCGCGTCAGTCGGCGATGACGTCGGCGTCGAACAGGCAAGGCTCAGGGACAGGACCTGAGGAAATCGATGAGGGCCGCGTTCACCTCGTCCGGGCGTTCCTGCTGGGTCCAGTGGCCGCAGCCCGCCAGTGCGAGGGGTTCGCGCCACAGGTGGGGCATCAGGTCGGGGAGTTGCTCGATGAGTTCGGGTGTGCCGGGGAAGGCCGGGACGACGTCGCGGTCACCGTAGATGTACAGGGCGGGCGAGGTGACGACGGCGCCTTGCCACGGAGCGGTCAGTTCCCAGTTGCGGTCGAGGTTGCGGTACCAGTTGAGCGCCCCGGTGAAGCCATGGGAGAAACTCTCGGTGAGGGCGTCGAGATGGTCCTCGGTGAACCATTCCGGCAGTTCCTCGGGGTCCGGCATGGTCGCGAGCCAGCCGCGCTCGGGGTCGACCAGTGGCTGCTTGCCCTCGCCGGCGTCCGGAGCGTCACCGGAAGCCCAGTAGAAGAACTTCCGTAGTGCGGTGCGCGTGTCCTTCGCGAACTCGGCGTCGGCGACGCCGGAGCGGTCGAAGTAGTTCCAGTAGAAGCGGCCACCGAACCTCTTGTCCATCGCGGCCAGCGGAGGCTCCGTCCCCCGGAAGGGCGGCGGCACGCTCAGGCCGGCCACGCCGAGCACCATGTCCGGTCGCAGCAAGGCGGTGTGCCAGGCGACCGGCGCGCCCCAGTCGTGCCCGACGACGTACGCCTGGTCCTCGCCCAGGGCCCGGACCAGTGCGACGACATCGCCGACCAGGTGGAAGATGCTGTACGCGTCGACGGCGTCGGGACGGTCGCTGCGTCCGTATCCACGCTGGTCGGGGGCGACCACCCGGAAGCCCGCGTCGGCCAGGGGGCCGAACTGGTGCCGCCAGGAGAGCCACGACTCGGGGAAGCCGTGCAGGAGCACCACCAGGGGGCCGTGGCCTTGCTCCGCGATGTGCAGCCGAACGCCGTTCACGTCAACCATGCGATGCTCCACCATGTACGTGAGCGTACGCGCCGTGATCTTCGTACGGCGGCGGCCGGGCCCGGGCCCGCCACGGGCGTGCCCCGTTCGTCGCACAGGCAGCCGGCCGGCCACCGTCCGGCTCCTCGTCCAGGTATCGGTCGTAGCGGTGCGCGGTTCAGGTGGCCTGGGGCCAGGTCCGCAGCAGGGCAGCGATCCTCTTGGCGGTGCAGCCGGGGTCCCGGAGGAGATCGCGCAGGGCTATGGCGTCGTCGCGGGTGGGTTTGACCGAGATGCCGGAGGCCTCCAGGTACATCACGCCCGTCGCCGCGGCCACCGCGAGGTTGGAGTGCTCGAGCCAGCGGCAGCGGCCGAGGATGTGCACCAGGGCGGCGGCCCGGGCATAGGGCCCGTCGTAGACGGGTGTCTCGAGCAGTTCGGCCCGGTGACAGGCGACTGCCGCCACGGGCACCCCGTAGTCCTCGGGGGCGGGATCCCCCGCTCCGGCGATCTCGGCGACCTGCAGGATCCAGGGGACGTCGATGTAGAGGTCCATCAGGCGGCGTGCGCCTCCGTGGAGCGGCGGTCCGCCTCTTCGGCCTCGTCGAAGACTGCCTGGTGGTCGTCGAGGAAGCGCCGCGCGGCATCCAGGCCGCGCTGCCTCAGGCCACTGGTGTCCTCCCGTACGAGGACGGCGATGTAGTCGCCGAGGCTCAGGCCACGGTCCCTGGCGCGTGCCTCGGCCAGTTCCTTGATCTCGTTGTCCACGCGCGCGCCCAGCTGTGTCTTCGCCATCCCCCCATGGTAACAGCTGTTACCAGACGGCGGGGGTGGAGGAGGCGGGCCACTCGTCGGCCGCACCGACGAGTGGCCCGGCCTACGCCTCAAAGAACCCAGGCCTCGTCGTCGAGTGCCAGGAGGCGTTCGATCGTGTCCGGGTCGGGCAGCGGGCCGTGGTCCGCGGTCGCCTTGAGCGCGCAGGACGCGGTGATGTGACCGAGCCGCAGGGCGCGCCGCAGGTCCCCGCCGTCCAGCAGTCCGGCGAGGAACCCGGCCGCGAAGGCGTCGCCCGCGCCGACGGGTTCCACGACGTCCGTGCGCAGGGCCGGTACCGTGCACGCCGCCTCGTCACCGAAGGCGGTGGCGGACCGGGCGCCGTCCTTGACGACGAGGATCCGCGGACGGCTCAACAGCCGCCGTACGTCGGCCGCTTCGAGGTCCGCACCCCACAGGTCCTGTGCCTCGTCCAGGCCGACGAAAGCGATGTCGGCGCGGTCGGCGAGGTCGCGCAGCACGGTGGCCGCCGCGCCGTCGCGCCAGAGCGCGGGACGGTGGTTGACGTCGAAGCTGACGGCGTACGGTCGTGCGTCCGCCGGAGTGCCGAGGGCGCGTTCCACCAGGCTCCGGCAGGAGGCGGACAGCGCCGGGGTCACGCCGGTGAGATGGACCAGGGACGCCGTCCGCAGCCGTTCGTCGTCCAGGGTGTCGGGGCCGAGGGCGGAGGCCGCCGAGCCGGTCCGGTAGTAGTGGACGCGGGTGCGGGCGGGGCCCGGGTCCTTCACGAGCAGACCGGTCGGTCGGTCGGGGTCGGTGCGTACGCCGGTGACGTCGACGCCCGTCGCGGCGACCGCGGCGCGCACCCGCCGGCCGAACGCGTCGTCGCCGAGCGCCGACAGCCAGGACACCGGGCGGCCCAGGTCGGCCAGGTACATCGCCACGTTCGATTCCGCTCCGGCCACCGACAGCCGCAGGTCCTCGGCGCTGTCGAGCGGCCGGGGCGGTGTGGGGGCCAGGGCGGCCATCGTCTCCCCGACACACACCACGGGCCCGTCGACCGGACGCCACACGCTCGTCATACGGCCTCCCCCGCCGGACGGTAGGGGGCCGCCGGTGGACCCGGGACGTCGACGCCTACGGTGAACAGGGCGCCGTCGTCGGGGGTGGGGTCGGTGAGGCCCACGCGGGCCGAGGTGATGTGCAGGACGTCCTCTTGCAGGCACACTCCGGCGGGCCGGCGCGCGGGCAGCCTCAGGGTGCGGTGCAGTGTGCCGTCCGGCAGGTAGCGGCGTACGGTGCCGGTGCCCCACACCGCGATCCACACGCCGCCCTCGAGGTCGACCGTCATGCCGTCGGGGCTGCCGTCGGCCACGGTGACGAAGGTCTGCGCCGCGCCGAGTGCACCGGTGGCCGGGTCGACCTCGTGGCGGCGGACGACTCCCCGGGCGCTGTCGGCGAGGTACAGGGCGGTGCCGTCAGGCGTGAACGCGGGCCCGTTCGGCACGGTGATGCCGTCCAGCACACGGGTCACCGTGCCGTCGTGGTCGACCCGGTAGAGCGCACCGGCGCCCTCGCCCTCGGTGCAGGCCATGCTGCCCGCCCAGAACCGGCCGGCCGGGTCGGCGGTCGCGTCGTTCATGCGCATGGGCCGTGCGGCGTCCGCCTCGGGCCGGGCCAGCCATGTGGTGGACCCGTCGGGAGCGAGCAGGCAGATCCCGGTCCCCGCGGCGGCGATCCAGGTGCCGGGCCGGCCGGCCACAGGGGCCACCGCGCCCAACGGAACGGGCAGCCGCGCCAGTTGGCGCAGGGGCGCGGTGGGCTCATCGGGAGCGGCGAGCAGCCTGCCCGTGAGGATGTCGACGAGCACGATGCCGTCGCCGGTCCAGCGGATGCCCTCGCCGAGTTCCAGCCGGTCGGGGCGGAGGGTCTCGATCACGGCGTGAACTCCTCGGCGACGGCGCGGAAGGCGCGGGCGCGGGCGCGCAGGCCGGTGATGCTTCCGCCGTCGGCGGCGTCACCGACGAGGGGGGAGCCGACACCGACCGCGCTCGCCCCGGCGGCCAGATAGGCGCGGGCGGCGGCCTCGTCGACCCCGCCCACGGGCACGAACGGCTCGTCCGGGAAGGGGCCGCGCAGGGCCTTGAGGTAGGCGGGGCCGCCGGCCTCGGCGGCCGGGAAGATCTTCAGCGCGGCCGCGCCGAGGCCGCGTGCGGCCACGATGTCGGTCGGGGTCATCACTCCCGCCAGGACCGGCATGCCCGCCTCGATCGCGGCGCCGACGCCCTCGCCCAGTGCGGGGGTGACGGCGAAGTCCGCGCCCGCCCGGCGGGCGGCCCGGGCGTCGTCGGCGGTCAGCACGGTCCCGGCGCCGAGGGGGCGGGCGGGGCCGAGGGCCTGCCGGGCCCGCGCGATGACGGTCAGGGCGTCCTTGCCGGTGAGCGACACCTCGATGAGTTCCATGCCCTCCTCGGCGAGGGTCAGCACGGTGCGCAGCGCCGCGTCGGGGTCGTCGCCGCGCACGATGGCGACGAGGCGGTGGGCGGTCAGGGCCGCTCGCAGGTCCATGGAGCAGGGGTTCCAATCCACTCGGGTTCGGCGGAGGTCAGGGGGGCACAGCCGTCGGTCAGGGTCCGCGGCGAGGCACCCGCCCACCGGCACCCGCAGCGTCAGCGGCAGGCACAGCCCGCCGTCAGTGTCAGTCGCCAGCGTGCCTCGCCGGATGCGGGGACGACGGCCGTGTCGCCGGGGGCGGCCTCGGTGAGGTCGAAGACGCGGCCGAGCATCGGCTCGACCCCGATGCTGCGGTAGGGGTGGTGGGCGGGGAAGCCGCCGAGGTTGCGCCACAGGGCGATCGACAGCGGCTGTCCGTCGGCCTCCACGGTCAGGGCCAGCCGGTCCTCGTCGTCGTGCACACAGGCGCGGGCGGTGTCGACGACCGCTCCGACCGCGGTGCCGTCGTCCGGTCCCAGGCGGTCCAGCCGGACGCCGCGGGGTGCGGGCCAGCTGCCCTCCACGCAGGGGTGCGGGTCGGGGTAGAGGCGGGTGCGCGCTCCTTCGCGCAGGCGCAGGGTCGCCCGCTCGGAGAGGTCGAGCAGGGCGTGCGCCGCCCAGACGAAGCGGTGGCCGGGGTCGGCGGTGAGGACGTAGTCGGCCTCGGCGCCGTCGGCGGTGGGGCGGATGGTCCGGGTCAGCGCGAACCGCTCGCAGCGCACGCTCTGGCTGCCGTTGCCGTCGTCCGTCCAGGGCCGTGACCACGCCTCGCCGTGGTCCGGTGTGCCGCGGACGGTCGGCACGCACTCCTCGAGGCCGCCGGCGTCGACGAAGGCGTCACCCGGTGTCACGTGCGCGCGCCGGGGGTCGTCGCGCCGCCACAGCCACTCCCGTGAGCCCGCGCGCAGGGAGGTCCAACGGCCGCCGTGGGCGGGGTCGGTGCGGATGTCGAGGGGCACGGTCACCACTCCGCGAAGGAGCCGTCGGCGTGCCGCCACACCGGGTTGCGCCAGGTGTGGCCGGTGCGGTCGGCGGCGCGTACGGCGGCCTCGTCGACCGTGATGCCCAGGCCGGGGGTGTCGCCGCGGAGCGCGTGTCCGTCGACGAAGCGGAACGGCTCGGGGTCGACCAGGTAGGAGAGCAGGTCGGCGTCCTTGTTGTAGTGGATGCCCCGGCTCTGTTCCTGGATCAGGAAGTTGGGGGTGGCGAAGGCGACCTGGAGGCTGGCGGCCAGGGCGATCGGGCCGAGCGGGCAGTGCGGGGCGAGCAGGGCGCCGTAGGTCTCGGCGAGCGAGGCGATGCGGTGGACCTCGGATATGCCGCCGGCGTGCGAGAGGTCGGGCTGGGCGACGGCGACTCCGGCGGCGAGGGCGGGCAGGAACTCGGCGCGTCCGTAGAGGCGTTCGCCGGTGGCCAGCGGTACGGAGCTGGCGGTGACGAGGCCCGGCAGCAGGTGGCTGTGCTCGGGGAGGACGGGTTCCTCCACGAACAGCGGGTGCAGCGGGGCCAGTTCGGTCAGGACCCGGCGGGAGGTGGCGGCGGTGAAGCGGCCGTGGAAGTCGACGGCGACATCGCGGTCGGGGCCGAGGATGTCGCGGGCGGCGGCCACGCGGGCGACGACCGCCGCGGTCTCGGCGGCCGTGGCGACCGGTGAGGTGGCTCCGGCCGCGTTCATCTTGACCGCGGTGAAGCCGGCCTCCACCTGGGCGGCGATCTGCTCGGTGAGTTCGGCGGGCTCGTCGCCGCCGACCCAGGCGTAGACCCGGACCCGGTCGCGCACGGGGCCGCCCAGCAGGGCGTGCACGGGAGCGCCATAGGTCTTGCCGGCGATGTCCCACAGGGCCTGGTCGAGGCCGGCGACGGCGCTGGACAGGACGGGGCCGCCGCGGTAGAAGCCGCCCTTGGTGAGTACCTGCCAGTGGTCCTGGATGCGCAGCGGGTCCTGGCCGACGAGGTACTCGGCGAGGACGTCGACGGCGGCGCGGACGGCCTCGGCGCGCCCTTCGACCACGGGTTCGCCCCAGCCGGCCACGCCGTCGTCGGTCTCGACGCGGCAGAACAGCCAGCGGGGCGGGACCAGGAAGGTTTCGATGCGGGTGATCTTCACTGCGGGCGGGAGCCTTCCGTCTCGTCGGGACCGCCGATCCGGTCCAGGTCGCGGCCGGCCTGCTCGAGCAGGGCCCGCATGGCGGCCTCGGCGGCCTGCGCGTCCTGGTCGCGTACGGCGTCCAGGACGGCACGGTGGGCGGGTACCGGGTCCTCGCTGTGCGGGGAGCTGTGCACGATGCGGTCGCGGTGGGCCAGGCCGGACTCGATGACCATCTCCATGCGTTCGAGGAGTTCGTTGTGGGTGGCGGCGAGCAGCGCGCGGTGGAAGGCGAGGTCGGCGTCGACCGCGTGGGCGGCCCCGGCGTCCTCCTCGCCCATCGCCGTCAGGGCGCCGTCGAGGGCGGCGAGGTCGGCGTCGGTGCGCCGCTCGGCGGCGAGGCGGACGGCGGCCGGTTCGATGATGGCGCGGACCTCGGCGAGGTTGCGCAGCAGCGCCCGGTCGGACTCGGTGGTGCTGCCGCCCTCGAACTGCCAGCGCAGCACGTCGGCGTCGAGCAGGTTCCAGTGGGCGCGGGAGCGCACGAAGGTGCCGCGCTTCTGGCGGGCGTCGACCATCCCCTTGGCGGCGAGCACCTTCAGTGACTCGCGCAGGGCGGTGAGGCTCACGTCCAGCTCGCTCTGCAGCGCCACCAGGTCGAGCGTGGCCCCCTCGGGGATGTCGCCGCCGAGGATGCGGCGCGCGAGGGCTTCCACGGTCTGGCCGTGCACGCCGCGGCGGGCGTAGGGGGTCATGTCGTACAGCCTTTCTGCTTCGTCCGGTGTGCGGTCGGCGCGGTCATGCGGAGGCCTTGACGACGCTCCAGCCGCCGTCCACGACGAGGCTCGTCCCGGTGATGTAGGAGGCCTCGTCAGCGGCGAGGAAGGCGATGGCCGCGGCCACCTCCTCGGGGGTGCCGAAGCGGCGGGCCGCCGTCTCGGCGACGCTGCGCTCCCGGTCCTCCTCGGGCACCCTGTCCCAGGCCGCGGTCAGGATGGGGCCCGGCACGACGGCGTTGACGCGTACCTCGGGACCGTACTCGACGGCGAGCTGGCCGCACAGGGAGAGCAGGGCGCCCTTGGCGGCGGCGTAGGCGGGGTGTCCGGGGATGCCCTTGTGGGCGTGGACGGAGGAGGTGAGGACCACTGATCCGTGGCGCTCGCGCAGGTCGGGCAGGACCGCGCGGAAGCCGAGGAAGCTGCCGGTGAGGTCGACGTCGAGCTGCCGCTGCCAGGAGGCGAGGGTCATCCGGTGCGCGGGTGTGACGTCGACGGTGTAGGCGTTGCTGACCAGGACGTCCACCGGCCCGTAGGTGTGCGCGGCGGCGACGAGCCGGGCCCAGTCGCCCTCGGCGGCGACGTCGGCGGCCACGAATTTGGCGCTGCCGCCGTCCTCGGTGATCCGCTCGGCCAGGGCCGCTCCGCGTTCCTCGGCGATGTCGGCGAGCACGACGGCGGCTCCCTCCGCGGCGAGGCGTACGGCCGTGGCGGCACCGATGCCGGAGGCCGCTCCGGTGATCAGGGCCGTGCGGCCGGTGAAGCGGGCGCCGGGCCGTGGTGCTGGCTGCTCCATCGTGGGGTTCGACTCCTTCGGGTGCGGGGCGGGCCGTGCTGGAAACATATGTGCCTCACCGCCGGGTCAGCACGACCAGTTCGGCGTCGTGGGCGGCGCTCCAGGCGAACGGCAGCCCGTGGTGCAGCAGATGGGCTCCGGCGTACGTCGTCCCGGTCTGCTCGTCGCGGTAGAGCGCCGCCGGGTCCAGGCCCCGCAGCCGAAGCCGGTCGGGGCGCCCGGGTACGAGCGGGGCGCCGTCGAGGCGGCCGGTGCTCAGCGCGGCGACCACCGTGCGGTCGCCGTGGTCGTACTGCACGCCGCAGGTGGTGTCGTCGGGGGTGCCGAGGAGCCGGGCCTCGCCGTGGTGGACGATGTCGCGGACCTCCTTGTAGCGGGCGATCCACCCGGCGGCCTCGGCCCGCTGCTCCGGGCTCCAGGCGCGCAGGTCGGCGCCGATGCCGAGGACGCCGCACAGGGCGTTGACGAAGCGGAAGGCGAGGCTGCGCGGGCGCGGGTCGAAGACGCCGGGGGCGTCGGTGACCCAGGAACTCATGACGTGCGGGGCGTGGGCGTGCAGGAAGCCGTGCTGGATGGACAACCGGTCCAGCGGGGCGGTGTTGTCGCTGGGCCAGGCGACGTCGGTGCGCGCGAGGGTGGCGTGCTCGATCCGTCCGCCGCCGCCCGCGCAGCCCTCGACGGTGACGTGGGGGTGGGCCGTGCGCAGGTGGTCGAGGACGCGCAGGTACCCGGCGACGTGCTCGGCGTCCAGGTCGGCGGGGCCGGCTCCGGGGCGGCCGCGTTCGGTGGGCGGCCGGTTCATGTCCCACTTCAGGTAGCCGATGTCGTAGGTGCGAAGGAGCCGGTCCAGGGTGCCGATCACGAAGTCCTGGACGTCCTCGCGGCCGAGGTCGAGCAGCAGCTGGTTGCGGACCAGCCGGGCGGGGCGGCCGTCGATCCGGTAGACCCACTCGGGGTGCTCGGCGTACAGGCGGCTGGCGGGGCTGACGGACTCGGGCTCCACCCAGAGGCCGAAGTCGAGGCCGAGGGCGCGGACGTCCTCGACGAACCGGTCGAAGCCCTGCGGGAAGGCCGCCGGGTCCGGGTACCAGTCGCCCAGTCCGCCGGTGTCGTCGCCTCGGCCGGTGAACCAGCCGTCGTCCACGACGAACAGTTCGGCCCCGATACCGGCGGCGGCCTCGGCCAGCTCCAGCTGTCCGGCCGCGTCGACGTCGAAGCCGGTCGCCTCCCAGGAGTTGTAGAGCACCTTGCGCGGGCGGTGCAGCCGCTCGCCGGCGAGCCGGCGTTCGTAGCGGTGCCAGACCCGGGCGAGCCCGTCGAGGCCGTCCGGGCTGAACGCGCAGGCGAGCCGCGGGGTGGTGAGGGTGTCGCCGGGTGCCAGGCGTACGGCGCCCTCGTGCGGGACCCGTCCGGCGCGTATCCGCACGGCGCCGCCGGGTTGGGCCTCGGCCGTGATGTGCCAGTTGCCCGGCCAGGCGAGGGCGATGCCGTAGGCGGCGGGCGCGTGGCCGTCCTGCACCGCGAGCCAGGGCGCGTACGCGTGCCCGGGCACGGCCTGGACGCTGCCGATGGTGAACGTGCCCCGGGGCAGGTCGAGTTGCGTCTTCTGGAACTCCTGGGACCACTGGCCGGTGAGGTAGGTCAGCCGGGCGACGTCCGTGACGGGGACGTTCACGGCGGCCGAGTCGAGTCGCTCCAGGCGGAGTTCGGTGTGCGCGGTGAACTCGGTCCAGCGCAGGATCACGTCGGTGCCGGGCACGGTCTCGTAGCAGAGCACGGTCCGCAGGCCCGCCATGGCGTCGTGGAAGGCGAGGCGCAGGGTGCCCTCGCCCTCCTCGGCCCCGGCGTACTCCCACCACAGGCCGCGCTCGCCGCCCGGCCGGGCCGCCACGAGGTCACTGCCGGTGAACGGCCGTAGCCCGTAGGGCAGGTACTCGGCGGGGGCGGCGTCGGCGGGCGTGATGAAGTGGGTGCGGTGCGACCAGTCCAGGGCGGAGGGTCCGGTCTCGACGCCGAGCGGGCCCCAGGCGTCGAGTTCGGCCCACGGGCCGTCCGGCGACAGGCGCACGGTGTAGCTGGTGTTCTCCGTGCGCAGGGTCCAGCGCGGGTAGGGCGTCATTTCACCGCTCCCAGGTTGAGGCCGGCCACGAAGTGCCGCTGGAACCGCAGGAAGACGGCCACGGTCGGGGCGGCGGCGATGACGGAGCCGGCGGCGACGACGTTCCACATCGACACGTACTGTCCCTGGAGTCCGATGAGGGCGGCGGTGATCGGCATCTTGGTGTCGCTGCGCAGCACGGTGATCGCCCAGAGCAGATCGTTGAAGATCCAGGTGAAGGACAGGGCGCTGAGGGCGGCCAGGGCGGGCCGGGTCAGCGGCAGGATGATCCGCCAGAAGACCTGCCACGGTCCGGCGCCGTCGACCACGGCCGCCTGCTGGATCTCCGCCGGTATCGCGCGCATGAAGCCGTGCAGGACGAAGACGTAGAAGCCGACGCCGAAACCGGTCTGCACGCCGATGAGGGCGGGCAGGGTGTCGTAGACGCCCATCAGTTCGCTGAGCTTGGACACCGGGATGAGCAGGATCTGCGGAGGGAGCAGGTTGCCGCCGAGCATGAGCAGCAGCAGCGCGCGGCGGAAGGGGACGTCGTAGCGGCTGAGGGCGAACGCGGCCATGGCGGCGAGGGCGAGGGTGAGCAGGACGCACGGCACGGTGACGAGCAGGCTGTTGATCAGCGCGCGCTGCTGGCCGCCGTCGACCCAGGCCTGGCGGAAGTTGTCCAGGGTGAAGGAGTGCGGTCGGCTGCCCAGGCCGTGTGCGGCGATGTCGTCGAAGGAGCGCAGGCTGGTCACCAGGACCAGCGCGATGGGCAGCAGCCACAGGACGGCCAGGGCGCCGGCACCCAGGTGGAACCCGGCGGTCGCGGCCCGCTTGCGGCGCGGCACCGCCGGCGTGGCGGTCGTGGCGGAGGTGGCGGACATCAGTCGGCCTCCCGGAACGCGCGGATCAGGTAGGAGGCGATGACACCGAAGGCCAGCACGAAGATGACGACGGCCAGGGCGGAGCCGTAGCCCAGGCGCAGGGACTGGAAGGCGGTGGAGTACATGTAGGTGCTGAGCAGCTCGGACGAGTGGTAGGGGCCGCCGCGGGTCAGCGACCACACGACGTCGAAGGAGCGCAGCGAGTCGATGACGATGACGGACAGGACGACCGCGTTGACGCTGCGCAGCTGGGGCAGGGTGACGTGGCGGAAGCGCTGCCAGGCGCCGGCGCCGTCGACCTTGGCCGCCTCGTACAGCGCGGGGTCGATGCCCTTGAGGCCGGCGAGGTAGAGCACCATCACGTAGCCGATCTGCCGCCACAGCGCGGGCACGATCACCGCGTACAGGGCGGTGTCCTGGTCGGCGAGCCAGGCGTGGCGCAGGCTGTCGAGGCCGACCGACTCCAGGAGCCGGTTGAGGACGCCGTCGGGCTGGTAGATCGCCTGCCAGACGAGGGCCGTGGCGACCAGGGAGAAGACGACGGGCAGGAACAGGGCGGCCCGGTAGAAGCCGACGCCGCGCCGCTCCTGCTGGAGCAGCAGCGCGGCGGCCAGACCGAGGACGGCGGACAGGCCGCCGAACAGGACGAGCCACAGCACGGTGTGGCCGGCCGCGCTGCGGAAGACGTCGTCGTGGGCCATCTCCCGGAAGTTGTCCAGCCCGACGAACTGGGGGGCGGAGACGCCGTCCCAGCGGGTGAGGGCCAGGTAGAAGCCCTGCACGGCGGGCCAGAACACCCACAGGGCCTCGGCGAGCAGCGGGACGAGGACGAAGGCGAGCACCAGCGGGGGTGTGCGGCGGGGGCCCCGGGCCCGCCTGCGGCGGGGCGCGGGCCGGGCCGGGGACGTGTGGGCGGGGGCGGTGAGAACGGCCATGTCAGGCGTTCCAGATCTTCTCGGCGTCGCGCTGCCAGCCGGTCAGGATGCCGCCGATGGACTTGGGCTCGGCCAGGAACCTGGTCAGCGCGGTGTCCGCGGTGGGCTGGAGGGCGTCGCTGGAGTCGCGGTTGAAGAACTGGGTGATCTCGGCGGCCGCCTCGATGTGCTTGCGGCCCTTCCTGACCAGCGCGGTGCCGGCGTCCTTGGCGTCCGGATTGCAGGGCAGGACGGTGCCGGAGGAGCCCTTGATGTAGATCTCCTGCGCCTCGGCGGTGGCGAGGTAGCTCAGGAGGTCCTCGACCTGCTCGCGGCGGCCGGTGCGGGCACTGGCGAAGTAGCCGTCCGTGGGCGCCTCTTCGGCGAGCGGGACCTTGGCGTCGATGACGGGGAAGCGGAAGAAGTCGATGTCGTCCAGGGCGTCCTTGGGTGCGGCGTCGGCGAAGAAGGTGCCGATCAGCATCATGCCGGTGCGGCCGTTGAGCAGGGCGGTGGTGGCGTCCTGGAAGGGGACGGCGGCGCCGTTCGGGTCGAAGTAGGGCAGCACCTCCTGCCAGCGGTCGAAGACCCTGCGCACCTCGGGATCGTCGAAGCGGTGTTTTCCGGCGAGGAGTTCGCGGTGGTACCGGGCACCGTTGATGCGGATGTCGAGGTAGTCGAACCAGGCGGAGGCGACCCAGGCGGTGTTGCCGCCCGCGCCCAGACCGATCGGGTCGACGCCCTTGGCCTTGAGCTTGTCGCACAGGTCGAGGAAGTCGTCCCAGCTCTTCGGCTCGGAGACCCCCCACTTGGCGAAGTGGGACTTGCGGTAGAACATGCCCCACCAGTAGTAGGTGGTGGGGACGAAGACCTTCTTGCCGGAACTCGCGGTGCAGAGTGAGTTCAGCGCCTTGGAGTAGCGCTTGAGGTCGGGCGAGGCGGCCCAGACGTCGTCGAGGTCGAGCAGCAGGTTCTTCCTCGCGTAGGCGTCCGCCACCGAGCCGGGGTACCAGGTGTAGATGTCCGGCGGGTTGGCCGAGGTGAGGTAGGTCGGCAACTGGGTGCGGTAGGTCTCCGCGGCGACCGTGTTGAGGCTCGCCTTCCCGGATCCCTTCTTGGCGTAGGCGGCGACGATGTCCTGCATCGCGGCCTTGGCCTGCGGGGCGGAGAGATTGGACTGGAGGGTCACCGCGCCCTTCGAGGAACTGGTGCCGGAGGAGGTGGAGGTGACGCAGCCGCTGAGCAGTGCCGTCGTTCCGGCGGCGCCGAGTCCGGCGAGGAACCGGCGGCGGTCGGTGAGTTGGTTGGCCATGATTGATTCCTCGTTCAGTTGAACTGGGTCCGGTACAGGTAGCCGTCGACTCCGCGGAACACCGCGTCGACGGCTCCGTCCGGGCCGGCGACCGCGCCGAGCGCGCCGTCGAACGCGGCGCTCGGGAACTCCTGCCGCTTGCTCCACCCCTGCCAGGCGCCGTCGGCGTACCGCTGCTGCCAGAGCGTGTAGTCCGCGGCCCGCGCGTACAGCACCACCGAGTCGCCGACGGCGACCAGGGTCGGGCTTCCGCTGACGGTCCCGCCGAGGGACGTCCACAGCGACCACTCCCCCGCGGTGTCCCGCGACCGCGTCCACACGTCGTCGGCGGCGGTGCGGACGGCGACGTGGACGCGCCCCTGCGCGTCGGCCACGGCGGAGGGACGCCCGTACGTCGCACGGTCGCCCGGTGCGCCGAGCGACGACCAGCCGGACGCCGGGCCGCGCTGCGCGATCCGGCCGTCCGCGCCCCGCGCGAAGAGCGTCCAGTGCGTGGGGTCGGTGAACGCCACGGACGGGGCGTCGGTCAGCTGCCCGCCCAGGCTCTGCCATGCGTCCCAGCGTCCGTCGGCGTAGATCCGCCGGTAGGCCCGGGAGTCGGCACCGCGCACGAAGACGTCGATCCGGCCACCCGCGGAGGCGTACGCGGCGGGCTGGCCGAGGATCTTGCCCTGGGCCGGAGCGCCGAGATCCGTCGTCCGGCCGTCGGTGTGCTGGACGAGCGAGCCGTGCGGGCCCCGGAAGAACGTGGTCAGCGTGGCGCCGTCGCGTACGACGGCCGGGCTCGCCGTGGACTTCTCGCCCAGGTTCGTACCGGGCGGGGCGTCCGCTCCGGTCAGCTTCAGGAACGCGGTGCCGTGCGCGGGGACCTCGACGGTGTACGACCCGGTGTGCGTGCCCCGGTCGGCGCGTGCCCGCAGGTCGCGGACCCGCACCGGTCCGCCGAGCCCGGCGTCGGCGAACCGCACGGTGCGCTGGGCCGGTCGGTCGGAGCGGTTGAGCAGGACGACCGCGCGCCGCCCGGGTCCGTGCAGGACCTTGCTGTACACGTCGCCTGCCGGGTCGGTGGCGACCCGCACGCCCTGGATCGCCAGCGGGTCCTGGTCGACGGCGATGATCTCCGGGTTGCGGAGCGTTGCGATCATCGAGTCGGACAGGGTGCGCGGGTCGGAGCCGATGACGAGCGGGGAGGCCATCTCGGCCCACATGACGAGCTGGGTGGTGGACTCCTCCTGCGTCAGCTCGTACGACCCGTCGGTCATGCGGCGCATCGGGATGAGGTAGTCCGGGTCGTTGTGGTGGCCGGGTCCCTGTGCCTCGGGGTGCCAGGCGTTGGCGTCCATGTTGCGCAGCACGTTCGGCCACTGGCCGGGGCTCGGGGCGCCCCAGGCGATGTCCGTGCCGGTGCGCCAGGAGTCCGCGATCGCGGGGGCGTAGACGTAGGTGTTGTGGGCGTCCTGCTCGGGCGTGTGCGGCAGGCCCCAGTCGTCGGTGAGCGGGTTGCACAGGTTCAGCAGCATCCTGCGACCGGACTTGGCGACCGCGTCGCTGAACTCCTTGAAGGCCGGGCCCGGATCGAGCTTCGCGCCGATCCCGCACAGGAAATCGACCTTGATCGCGTCGATCTTCCAGCCCGCGAACTGCCGTGCGTCCTGCTCGTAGTACCCGCGGCTGCCCAGGCCGCAGCTCTTGCCGCCGTCGTAGGCGCCGGCGTCGGTGTAGATCCCCGCGCGCAGGCCGCGCCGGTGCAGGTAGGAGACGAGCGCCGGGATGCCGGAGGGGAAGCGGTCGGGGTGGGCCACCAGACGTCCCTGTGCGTCACGGGGGTTGTCGGCCTGCCAGCCGCCGTCGAGCCACACGATGTCGTAGCCGCTGTCCCGCAAGCCGCTGCCGACCAGCTTGTCGGCCACGGCGCGCACCTCCTTCTCGGTGGGCGCACCGAGTCCGTAGTACGTGTTCCAGCCCATGTAGGGGGTGGGGGCGAGACCGCTGTCGTAGTACGCGGGCGCTCCCTGGTCGTCGGCGGCGCGGGCCGTGGCCGCGGGGGCGGCGGTGACGGCGAGGACGGTCGCGACGGCGGCCGTCGTGGCCCGCCTACGGAGTCGGCGGCCTGCGGTGTTCCGGATGTGCGGGTGTGAGGTCACGTGCCTCTCCGGGTGGTTGGGAAGCAGGAGGGCGTGACGCGGGCCGCAGTGCGGGGGGACGGCCGGCGTCACGGCGAAGACTGTGGCGCGCGGCCGAAACCCTGTCAATATTAATTACTAATTTATTCAAACAGAGGGCTGGAAGTGCCCATGACGAAGATCGCCAGGGCACGCAGATGGAGCGGGAACGGCATAGCGTGGCTCACGAGGTGAGGAGAAGCACGAGAAGGTCATCTCGTCACTGCGGTCAGCACGTCATGCCCCGTCCCGGCCGACGGGGTGGTCACGCCGTCGAGGTAGAGCTGCACCAGGCGCGCGCGGAACAGGTCGGTCGCCTGCCAGCCGACCCCCGGCAGCGGGCGGGAGAGTCGCGCGACCGCCGCCAACACCTCCTCGACACACAGGTCCGAGCGTGCCTGGCCCGCTGCCTGTGCCCTCTCCAGCAGTCGTCGTGCCGCCTCCTCGACGCGCTCGAGGGCCCTGCTTGACGGCCCCGGCATCTCGTCGGGTCCGCTGTGAGGCAAGCGGCACACAGCCGCGATCCGCCGACTCGCGAGGGTGTGTACGAAGCGGCTGAACGCCACGAACGGATCCCCTTCGCCCGCAGCGGCCTCCCGGGCTGCCTCAAGCGCGGCCTGCGCCAGTTCTTCGATCAGGCACGCGAGCAAGGCCTCGCGCCCCGGGAAGTGCCGGTACAGCGTGGCGTTACCGACCTCGGCGCGGCGGGCGATGCTGTCCAGCGATGCCTGAAGGCCCTTCTCTGCGAAGATCTCCTGGGCCGCCGCAAGGATGCGAGCGCGGTTGTGCGCGGCATCCGTACGCCGTGCCGGGTGGCGTGGGCCGCCCTGGGCGTCCGACTCCAGCCCCATGCCGCTCCCCTTCCGCGTCCCGCCCCCGCACCTGCCTGTCCGCGCACCGCACGCCGCGCCGGGCAGCGGTACGCCCGCTGGTGCGGCCGTCGAGTTCGGGCCGCACCAGCGGGGCGTACTGCTCGTCGCCTGTCCGGCGGCAGGCAGGGATCAGACGCGGACGGTCTTCAGCGCGCGGGTCCAGGACTCCAGCTGCTCGAAGAGGGTGGTCGCCGCGGCGTCGTGCTGCTCGCCCGGCTTGAAGAGGGAGAAGTTCTCGAAGTCGGTGAACAGGGAGAACGACAGCTGCTGGCGCACGTGGGCCAGCTGCAGTTCGCTGGCCACGGCCCTGAGGTGCTCGATGGCCCGCGCACCGCCGAGCGATCCGTAGGAGACGAAGGCGGCGGCCTTGTTGTTCCACTCGCCGTACAGGTAGTCGATCGCGTTCTTCAGCACGCCGGAGGTGGAGTGGTTGTACTCCGGGGTGACGAAGATGTAGCCGTCGAACTCGGCGATCTTGGCCGCCCACGCCTTGGTGTGCTCGCCCTGGTACTGGCCCATGGAGGGCGGGATGGCCTCGTCCAGGTGGGGCAGCGGGTAGTCGGCGAGGTCGACGAGTTCGTACTCGGCAGCGGTGCGAGCGCCGGCCCGGTCCACCACCCAGTCGGCGACGGCCTTGCCGTTGCGGCCGGGCCGGGTGCTGCCGAGGATGATGGCGATCTTCAGGTCACTCATGGGTTGTTCTCCTTGCTGGGCCGGCTGGTGCTGAACCGAGCCGGTGGATGTGCGGCGGGCGTGGATGGTGGCTTCGAGCCACAGATGACGGCCCGCCAGGCCTTTCATGGCGGTGATGTCGTGGGCGTAGCGGTCCACTCGCGCCGTGGCGGTCAGCACGAGCTCGTCGTCGAGCGTCTCGGCCGTCGTCACGGTGAACGTGACAGGTGCCCGGACTCCGCGGACGGTCAGGAAGCCGAACAGCCTCCAGGTGCCGGTGGCATCCGGCTGTGCGCGGGCGGAGACGAAGTCGATCTCCGGGTGGGTGTCGGCGTCCAGGAAGGTTGCCGAGCGCACTTTCTGGTCGCGTGCGGGGTTGCCGCTGTCGAGGCTGGTCGCATCGGCGGCGGCACGCACACGCGAGTCGGTGAGGGGCTCCGCCACGGAAATGGCTCCGGAGCGCAGCGCGAAGCTGCCGTGGACGACGCCCAGGCCGAACAGGTGCTTGGTCGTGAAGGCGATGCTGGAGCGGTGCGAGTCGATGACGTACTCGCCCCGCGGGGGGACCTCGGCAGCCACTAGGACTCCCTTTCACTTGAATGTTCATGTGTGACGGTAAACCGCCACGCGTGAACATTCAAGTCATGCGCGTGAACGTTCAAGCACGGTAGGCTTCGGGCATGCCCGAGCGTTCGCTATCCCCCGACGACGGCCGACCCCGTTGGCTGAGCCCGGCAGAGCTGAAGACGTGGCACCAGGTCACGCTGCTGCTCTACAAGCTGCCGACGGCTCTCGAGGCGCAGCTGCAGCGGGACGCCAAGCTGAGTGTCGTCGAGTACTACGTTCTGGCGGGTCTGTCCGAACAGCCCGACCGCCGCATGCGCATGAGCGAGCTCGCGGTCCTGGCGAACGCCGAGCTGTCCCGGCTCTCGCATCTGATGAGCAGACTGGAGAAGCGGGGCTTCGTCCGGCGTGAGCCCGACCCCACCAACGGCCGCTACACGCACGCCATCCTGACCGACGCGGGGTACACCCACCTCGTCGAGGCGGCTCCGGGGCACGTCGAGCGAGTACGGCACCTGGTCTACGACATCCTCGACCCTTCCGAGCTGCACGCTCTGGGCGCGGCGGCGCAGAAGATCATCGACCGCATCGAGAGCACGGAGCAGGACGACTGCACCCGTAAGGGCATCACCGCGCAGTACCGGTCGGAGCTGAAGGCCGAGCAGGCTGTGGGCGGCGGCGCGGGCGCATAGGCGACCGATCTGGCGCGGCTCCCGCAGATCGCGGTGAGCCGACCGCGGTACCGCCTCTGTCGGCCACCGGCGAGACGCGTCAGACGCCGAGTGCCTCCGTCCCGAAGTCCCCGCGGGCCGAGAGCACCGTCTTGCGGAACGAGGCCACGACCGGCCGCAGGTCGACGCTGTGCCAGACCGCCCACAGGTGCACCGATGCCTTGTGCCAGGAGAGTTCACGGACCGTCACCGCCTCCGTCGCGCCGCGCAGCATGCTCCGCTGCACCAGCGCGAGGCCGAGGCCGGATGCCACCAGGCCGAGTGCGGTCAGCGGCTCCGCGGCATCGAGCCGGACATCGGGGGTGAACCCGGAGGCGACGCAGGAGGCGACGAACGCGTCGCGCCAGGTCGGATCGCCCGGCCTCTCGATCGCGATCCACGGCTGCCCGTCGAGATCCTCGGCCGTGACCGTCTTCCTGGCAGCCAGCGGGTGGCCTGCCGGCAGAGCGAGCAACAGCGGATCCTCCAGCAGCGGCGCCGAGCGCAGTACGGGATCGTCGCTGTCCGGCGCTTCGCCGACCAGCGCGATGTCCAGGCTGCGCTGGCGCAGTCCCTCGAACTGCTCGGCCGCCGGCATGCTGTACAGGGCGACATGGACGGCGGGGCGTTCCTCCTGCAGGCGGCGCAGCGCGCCCGGCAGCACGCCGGTGTGCATGGCGTCGGCGACGTAGCCGATGCACAGGCCACCCTCTTCCCCCCGTCCCAGGCGTCGGCCGAGATTCTCCAGGCGGTCGGCGTGGCGCAGGAGCGCGCGTGCCTCGGTGAGGAAGACCGAGCCGTCACGGGTCAGCCGGATGCGCTGCTGGGTGCGCTCGAACAGGGTGAGGCCGAGGTTCTTCTCCAGCTGGGCGATCTGCCGGCTGAGCGGGGACTGCGAGATGCGCAGCTGCTCGGCGGCGCGTCCCACGTGCTCCGTCTCGGCCACGACCACGAAATAGCGCAATTGGCGCAGGTCAAGCATGTAAGACCTCTGAGGACTCAAGTATGCCCAAGAGAGTCTTGGACAGTCTGAAGTCTCCACCCTAATGTCGGGAAGCAGAGAACGGCGAACCCTGGCGAAAGCCACATATCTCGCCATCCATCCTCACTGCAAGGACCCCTTCATGACCATCACCCCGCTTCTGTCCGGACGCCTCGGGCTGGGTACCGCCCCTCTGGGCAACATGTTCCGGGCCGTCCCCGACGAGGAGGCCGCCGCCACCGTCGAGGCCGCCTGGGACCAGGGCATCCGCTACTTCGACACCGCTCCCTTCTACGGTGCGGGCCTGGCCGAGATCCGCCTCGGTGAGGCCCTCGCCGACCGCCCCCGTGACCAGTACGTGCTGTCGACGAAGGTCGGCCGCGTCATCCTCGACGAACTCGAAGACCCGGCCGCTCGCGACCTGGGCGAGAAGGGCGGGTTGTTCGAGCACGGCCGGCCCAACAGGATCGTCCACGAGTGGACGGCCGATGCCACCGAGCGCTCGATCGAGGGCAGTCTGAAGCGTCTCGGCGTCGACCGTCTGGACATCGTGTGGGTGCACGACATCGCGCAGGACTTCCACGGTGACGCGTGGCTGCAGAAGTTCGAGGAGGCCCGTACCGGTGCCTTCCGGGTGCTGACCCGGCTGCGTGAGGAGGGGGTCATCAAGGCCTGGGGGCTGGGTGTGAACCGCACCGAACCCATCGAGCTGACCCTCGCCCTCGACGAGCCCCGGCCCGACGGCTTCCTGCTGGCCGGGCGGTACACGCTGCTGGATCACGAGCATGCCCTGCAGCGGCTGCTGCCCATGGCCGTCGAGCAGGGGGTGGGCATGGTCGTGGGCGGCCCCTACAGCTCCGGCATCCTGGCCGGCGGCACCCACTTCGAGTACCAGGACGCGCCCCCGGAGATCATCGAGAAGGTGCGGCGCATCAAGGAACTCACCGGCCGCCATGGAGTGAGCATCAAGGCCGCGGCCCTGCACTTCTCCCTCGCCCACCCGGCCACCGCCGCCGTCGTCCCCGGCGCCACCAAGCCCAGCCGCATCGCCGAAGACCTCGCCGCCCTCGGTGAAGAGGTACCCGCCGCCTTCTGGACCGACCTGCGCGACGCCGGGCTGGTCTCCCCGGCCGCCCCCCTGCCCACCGTCTGACAGCCCCACCTCACCCCGACAGGAGTACCATCATGGCCTCCACGTCCGCGACCGTCGACCTCCCCGCGCCCCCCGAGCGGGTCTGGCAGCTCATCGGCGGCTTCGGCTCCCTGCCCGACTGGCTGCCCTACATCCCTTCGAGCACCCTCGCCGAGGGCGGTCGCGTCCGCCGTCTGGAGAACCCCGACGGCGACGTGATCGTCGAGCGGCTCGTCGCCTTCGACGACGCCGCGCGCTCCTACAGCTACGCCATCCTCCAGGCCCCGTTCCCCGTCACCGACTACCTGTCCACGCTGAAGGTGCGGGACGTCCCGGGCCGGGCCGACGCCTCCCGCGTGGTGTGGTCAGGCACCTTCACCCCCGCCGGGGTCAGTGCCGGCGAGGCCGTCGACCTGTTCCAGAGCATCTACGCCGACGGCCTCGCCGCCCTGCGGGAAACACTGGCGGCCTGAGACCGGCAAACTGCCTGCGGGGTCCGGCGTGACCTGCGAGCGCGGCCGACTGGCGGCCAGAGCCTTGGAGCAGTGACCCGCAGTCGGGTGCTGCCGAGCGCGACGGACGCCGGGTCAGCGGGACGGCCGCCTGCACGGAAGCCACGCGCGCGTGGCCCCGACAGGCGTTGGGAGCCCGTGCGGACCCGCGCGCGTGCCTGGCCCCGCCAGGTGGTGGGAAGCCGTGCGGACCCGCGCGCGCGTGGCCCCCGCGCCGGTCGGCCGTCGGGTCCGCGTGCCGCCCGTCCACCCGCCGTTCCCTCGACTCGCCGAGTGCGGACTGGATCAGGACGGCGACGCACGGCTCATCGGGCATCGGCGGCGTTCGGGGTGCCTACAGTTCGAACTCCAGGTGTTCGACGTCGGTGAGGCGTACCTCCTCCAACTGGCCGGCGCGGCGGCCGTCGTCCTGGAAGTACACCTCCTTGAGCCCCTCGGCGGCGATCTGCTGGAGCTGCCGGTCACCGGCGCCCTGGTCCTGGGCGTCGAAGAGGCGGGCGGCGTAGCGCGGCGGGAGCGCCACGGTCAGGTGCCGCAGCCGGTCGTCGTCGGTGGTGCCGATCGGCGCGGTGTAGCCGATCCGGGCGCGGGTGTCGATGACGATGCCGCCGGTGGTCGCCGCCTGCTGCCGTGCCCGGGCGCGGACCTGCGGCTGCCACCGCTTGCGCACCTCGCTCTCCAGACGGGCGGCGAGGTCCGGGCGCGGCTTCCTGATCTGGTTCTTGACGTACCGTTCGACGGTGCGCTGGGAGATCCGCAGCATCTGGGCGACGGCCCTCGTGCCCTTGAGCTGCCTGACCAGGTACCGCATCTGCGCGCCGGCCGACTTGGGAATCGGGCGCGTGAACGCCCGCTGCACCGCCTTGTCCAGGCCCTCCTCGAACACGCCCATCAGCCGCTACTCCCCGCCGTCCTTGCCGGTGACCTCACCGGTCTTGATGTACCGGGCGAGGTTCAGCTCCGGCGCCTCGAACCGCTCCCGGACCTCCTCGCCCCACAGCACGGTCTGGGTGCCCTCCCACTTGACCATCCCCGGGTTGACCCCGAGGCGCCAGCCGCCCGGCAGCGGCTTGCCCCCACGGTAGGGCAGGAAGTCCAGCGGGCCCGGGCCGTCGGAGGCGTACACGGCGCAGTCCGAGAGGACCGCGACCGGGTACTGCCCGGTGAACGCCGCGTGCTTGACGATCTTGCGGTGCATGTTGGTCCGCGTACGAGAGATCACCGCGGCGCGGATGTCCGGCCGCCACGTCGGCCGGGCCAGGGCCCGCCAGGGCCGGCCGGGCTTCCAGCCCTCGCCGCGCGGACGCTCCCGCAACTTGCCGATGCCGCCCTTCACCGTCGCCTTGATCGCGGACACCACGATCGCCAGCTCCGGGTCGCGCTCCCGGTAGCCGTCCATCGCCGCGAGGAACTCCCGCGGCGGGAGATCGGCCGGCACGCCGAGGTCGGCCATGGTCGCGACGTAGGCGTCACGCAGCCGTTGGTACCAGGCGTCCAGGTAACGGCCGTTGTCGTAGCGGACGTAGGCCTCGACCGGGCGCACGTCGTAGCCCAGCTCCACCGCGTAGGCGACGGTCGGCGTGGCGTACCAGGCCGGGCCCGCCGGTCGCTCGCCCGTCGGCGTGAACGGGCTGGGCAGCAGGCCGCCGTCCAGCTCCACCCACTCCTTCCCGGCCTTCACCCTCGACAGGTCGACATGGGAGAGGTCGACCAGCCAGGAACCGGGCAACTTCGCGTCGAACACCGGGTTCTTGACGTGGGTGGGCGCGCCCAGACCCACGATCAGGCCGTTCGCGCCGGCCGCGAAGGCCATGTTGACATCGATACCGACCAGGAAGCGCTTCGTGCATTCGTCGTCGGTGAGCGGGCGCGCCCAGTCGTAGGCCTCCTCCGCCAGGACCTCCGCCGGGGTACGGCGGTGGAAGCGCGGCAGGTCCTTCAGGAGCGGATGCCCGTCGGGGACCTCGCACGGCGCCGGGTCGACCGGGTCCTTGCCCAGGCTTCCGGGGTTGTGTTCGCTGTGCCGTTCGCCCGTCTCGTCCGGCTCGGACGCGCGGGTCGGCGGGTGCAGAGCCGTCATCAGCTCGAGCCCCGTCACGGCGGTCGACCCGCGCGGGGTCATCACCCGGAGCGCGTACGTGCCCAGGAGCCGGGCCAGGTCCGCCGGCGCCAGCTGTGCGGCGTACGCCCAGTGCCGGCTGTCGAGCGCGTTCCACGACGGGATGCACAACTGCACGCACGAGCGCTGCGCACCCCGCGCCGGGCGGTAGACACGCGCCCACGGCCCGAACCCGCGCTTGGTCAGCTTCCAGTCCGCCCGTGTCAACTGCTTGACCACCTTGTGGTCCTCCGGCAGCCGCCCCGCCACCCGCTCCTCGTCCGTCAGGGTGACCGGCAGGCCGTACCGCTCACACGCGGCCTCGGTGAGGACCAGCAGCGGGTCGGCGTCCTTCCCTGACCCGGCCAGCCTCGGCTGCCCGAGCCTGGCCTCGGACAGCGTCCACTCCACCAGGGCCGAGAGGGACTTGGCGGGCACCTCCAGAACCAGGCCGCCGACGCAGTACGCCACGGTGTCGTCGCCGTCGACGTCCACGACCGCCAGCGGGCCGTTCTCGAACCGCGGGTCCGCACCCGCGGGGGTGCCGGTAGAGGCGGCCTTCCTGCCACCCGGCAGGCGCGCGGGGGACGACGGGCCGGGGGTGCGCGCGGGGCGAGACGGGGCGGGGCGCGACGGGGCGACTCGGGCGGGGGTGTCTTGGGCGGCGGTCTCAGGTGCGGGGGTGCCACTGCTGATCCCGCCGACGGTGCCGGTGCCGCCAGCCCTGTCGGAACCGGTGTCGGTGTCGCCGGCCGTATCGGTGGGAGCGGTGCCGGTGAGGGGGCTGGTGCCGGTGTCGTTCTCGGGGTCGAGGGCGGGGAAGCGTTCGGCGAGGCCTTCGAGCAGTCGTGCGTAGGCGGCACGTTGCGGAGGCCGCGGCTCGGTCTTGCCCGCCTCCCAGTTCCCCACCGCCTCCCGGCGGGTGCCCAAGGCCTTCGCGACCTGGGTCTGACTCAGCCCGGCGGCCTCCCGTAGTCGCCTACGCTCGGCAGGAGGCGGAAGGTCATCCCGGGCAACCTGCTCCAGCAGCGCGTCGACAGCGCTGAACAGCTCCTTCTCAGCGGGCACGGAACCTCACCTCCATCAAGAGAACCTACAGGAAATCGCCCGCTGGATCGCACTCTGAACCGCGCACCGAGTCAGCCCTGAGCGGGCCGTGTTTCCTCACACGTATGCGTACAGCACTTCAATATAGATAGCCTATGATGAAATTCGTTCCGGCTCTCTCCGGTCCGGCTCCTCACACGTATCTCGATCATGGGAATGCAACACACATGTCATCCCCTGTCACTGACGTCACCACGCCGCCCAGAGCTGGTGCCCTCCTGCCGCAGCGCTGGCTGATCCTCGCTTTCATAGGTGTGGCGCAGCTCATGGTGGTTCTCGACTCGACCATTGTGAACATCGCGCTTCCCACCGCCCAGGCGGACCTGCACTTCTCCGATTCCGACCGGCAGTGGGTGGTCACCGCCTACGCGCTGGCCTTCGGCTCGCTTCTCCTGCTCGGCGGCCGGCTGGCCGACCTCTTCGGCCGCAAGAACGCCTTCCTCGTGGGTCTGGTCGGCTTCGCCCTCGCCTCCGCGCTCGGTGGTTCGGCCCAGAGCTTCGAAGTGCTGGTGATCGCCCGTGTCGTGCAGGGCGTCTTCAGCGCCCTGCTCGCCCCGGCGGCGCTCTCGCTCCTCATCGTCACCTTCACCGACCCGGCGGAGCGCGGCAAGGCCATCGGTATCTTCGGTGCCGTCGCGGGCTCCGGGGCATCCGTCGGCCTGCTGCTCGGCGGCTTCCTGACCGGTCACTTCAGCTGGCGCTGGACGCTGTACATCAACGTCCTCTTCGCCGCGGTCGCCTTCGTCGGCGGCTTGGTGCTGGTGCGCCGCACCGCGCGCAGCCACGCCCATCTCGACATCCCGGGCACACTGCTGGCGAGCGCCGGCCTCTTCTGCCTCGTGTACGGCTTCGCCAACGCCGACACCCACTCGTGGTCGTCGGTGAACACCTGGGGCTACCTGGTCGCGAGCGCAGTCCTGCTCGCCGTCTTCACCCTCTGGCAGACGAAGTCGCAGCATCCCCTGCTGCCGATGCGGATCCTGGCCCACCGTGACCGGGGAGCGGCCTTCGTGGCACTCCTCGTGCTGGGCTCCGGACTCTTCGGCATGCTCCTGTTCCTGACGTACTTCCTCCAGCAGGTGCTGCAGTACTCCCCCGTGCGGACAGGTTTCGCCTTCCTGCCCATGAACGCGTCCATCATGCTGACGGCGGTGACCGGTGCGAGTGTCCTCCTCCCGCGGTTCGGCCCGAAGCTCGTGGGCAGCGCCGGCATGCTCCTGTGCATGTCCGGAGCAGCGTGGCTCACGACGCTCGACACGCAGGCCGCCTACACCACCGACGTCCTCCCCGGGCTGGTGCTCACGGGACTCGGGCTGGGCAGCGTCTTCGCCACCGGCATGAGCCAGGCCACGGCGGGTGTCGCCGGACAGGACGCCGGGGTGGCCGGCGCCATGGTCAACACGATGCAGCAGGTCGGCGGCTCACTCGGTCCGGCACTGCTCAGCACCGTGGTGGCGTCGAGCACGGCCGACTACCTCTCCGAGCACCCCGGGCACCGTCCCTCGGTGCTGGTCGAGGCGAGTGTCCACGGCTACACGACCGCCTTCGTCTGGGCGGCGGCCTTCTTCGCAGTCGGCCTGGTCGTCTCCGGGCTCCTCTTCCGGCTGAAGCGGGACCCGTCGGAGGCATCCGCGACGCCGGTGGCGGTCCACTAACCTCCGGCCCGGCTCCGGTCACGGGACGGGAGGGACGGGAGGGACGGGAAGCCGGTGCTCTCACCCTTCGCGTCCCTCCCGGGCCTACCAGGGCATCATGGACGGATGGACAGCACAGAGCGCATCCGCCCGCGCCCGGAGAGGGAAGCATGAGCCCGCGGACCAACGACCAGCGCCGACCGTATCGAAGCGACAAGCGGGCGGAGGCCGCCGCGAGGACGAGGGCGTCGATCCTCGACGCCGCTCTGCGGCTCTTCGTCGACAACGGCTACGCGCAGGTCACGATCGGCGACATCGCCAGGGAAGCCGGGACGGCCGTTCCCACGGTCTACGCCAGCACCGGAGGCAAGTCGGCCATCCTGGCCACCCTGATGAAGCAGGGGGTGGACGACCCGGTCGTCCACCAGACCCTGGACGCCGTGCGCACTGCCACCGACGCCCGGGAGGCGATCGCCGCCACGGCGCACGGGGTACGCCTGGACAATGAGCGTCACCTGGACATCGCCCAGGTGATGATCAACGCCGCCGTGGTGGAGCAGACTGTCCAGGAGGAGCTCGCCCAGGTTGTTCATGCCTACCGCCAAGCACTCGCGGTGCTGGCCGAACGGCTGGAGGAACTGGGTGCGCTACGCCCCGGGCTGAGCCAGGAGCGCGCCACCGACATACTGTGGTTCCTGCTCGGGCTGCCGTCCTGGCGTGTCTTCATCGCGGAATTCAACTGGTCGTGGGACGAAGCCGAACGGTGGCTCGCGGACCAGGTGACTTCCGCGCTGCTCGCAGAGCCACAATGCGCCAGGGCCCGATAGGGCGGTCGATCGTCCAGCAAGTTGGGCGTCGTCCGCCGCAGGGGCTCGGCGCTGTCCGCGACATCCGCAAGGCATGCGCTCGCCATGCGACTCCCGCGAAACCGCCGGCGTCTGCGTCAGGTTCTCGGGATCGGGGCGGCCGGCCTCCCCGGCAGGCACACGCTCTCGCCGATGACCGCCATGCGTGTGCCGGTCGGCGCTGCGGTGCTCGTTCGCCGCATGACACGTTGGCGCATGCGGTGTGCGTGCGGTCCCCGGTGGCCGCCTCATCACCCCGTACCACCCACCGGCGCCCGGACCTCACCCGTACGGCCATGTCACGGCGGGCCGGAACCACGACCTGACGCAACCCCCCTTCCGGCCGCTTCGCCCGAGGGCTCGGCCCGGCGAAAGGCTCAGGAGTGGATCTGTACCTTGCTGTGGTCCCCGAGAATCAGCCGGTGGGCATGCGGCACCACAGGCGCTGGGGTCACCTCCGCATGACGTCCGATCAGGGACGCCTCGATGCGGGCCACACCCCTGATCGAGGCGTTCCGCAGCACGATGGAGAACTCGACTTCGCTGTCGAGGATCTGGCAGTCCTCGCCGACGGACGTGAACGCCCCGATGTAGGAGTGCCGCACCTCGGTCCCGGCGCCGATGACGGCCGGGCCGATGATGCGTGAGTGCGTGACACGCGCGCCTGCCTCCACCACGACCTGGCCGATGATCTCGGACTCCGCGTCGACCTCGCCCTCCAGACGGCTCTCCAGGCTCTCCAGAACCGTCCGGTTGACCTCCAGCATGTCACCGACGTTGCCGGTGTCCTTCCAGTAGCCCTTGATGACCGTGGAACGCACGTCCGCGCGGGTGTCGATCAGGTGCTGGATGGCGTCCGTGATCTCCAGCTCACCTCGCCCGGAGGGCCGAATGGCCCGCACCGCCTCATGGATCGCCGGGGTGAACAGGTACACGCCGACCAGGGCGAGGTCACTCTTGGGCCGATCGGGCTTCTCCTCCAGCCCGATGACCCGTCCGTCGCCGTCGAGTTCGGCGACGCCGAAGGCACGGGGGTCGGGGACGCGGGTCAGGAGGATCTGCGCGTCGGGCCGGTTCTCCCTGAACGTCTCGACCAGACCGGCGATGCCGCCGATGATGAAGTTGTCCCCCAGGTACATGACGAAGTCGTCGTCACCGAGCCAGTCCCGGGCGATCAGCACCGCGTGGGCCAGGCCGCGGGGGGCGTCCTGGGGAATGTAGGTGATCTTCAGGCCGAACTGCGCTCCGTCGCCGACCACCTGCCGGATCTCGTCGCAGGTCTCACCGACGATCAATCCGACCTCCGTGATCCCGGCGGCCGCGATGGATTCGAGTCCGTAGAACAGCACAGGCTTGTTGGCGACGGGCACCAACTGCTTGGCCGAGGTGTGCGTGATCGGCCGCAGACGGGTACCGGCTCCTCCGGACAGCACGAGAGCCTTCATGGGGATCCTTTCGAACCGCGAGGGCGGTTCCGCTCAGGTGCGGTGCGCGTGCGGTGGTGCGGTGGGCGAGCACACCCTGCACCATCGCCCCGCCCCGCCCCGCCCCGGCCCGGGACGTCCGGATGTTCGGCGGACCGTCCCGGGCCGGGGCACGAATCACGGTGTGTCACCGTGTCCGCGTGGACTGTGCCATTCCTCGAGCCCAGCACCCCCGTGGGCCGACCGCGGAGAATGAAGGTCAGCCGAGGTCGGCGACCAGCTGGTCCGCGACCTCGCGGGGCGAGGGCATCCCCGCGATCTGCTGGGCGGCGCGGCGGGCGTTGTCCCGGTACTCCGCGTTGCCGAGCACCTCGGTCACGGCTTCCACCACGGCCTCCGCTCCGGCCGGCGGCATGACCGCGACACCGGTGCGCGAGCCCGCGACGGCTCCGGCCTGGATGAACTGGTCGGCGCCCTGCGGTACGACGACCATGGGCAGGCCGCGCGAGAGGGTGCCCAGGGTGGTGCCGGCTCCGCCGTGGGTGACGACCAGGTCGATGCCGTCGAGCAGCTCGGCGAGGGGGGTGAATCCGACGAACTCGACGTGGTCGAGACCGTCGCCGTAGTCTGCGGCCGACGCGGTCAGGCCGAGGGTCACGACCAGGTCCGTCTTCGAGGCGAGGGCGTCGATCACCGGACGCAGCACCGCCGGCTCCGAGAAGTGCGTGCCGAAGGAGAGCAGCACCTTGGGACGGGCGCCGACGGCGGACGTCGCGACAGTGGTCGTGTCCTGCGTCCCGGCACTGCGGTGGGCCTCCGGCCGTATCGGGAGGCGGCCCTGCGGCGGCTGCCAGTCCGGCCCCTGGAAGACCTCGGGGCAGGGGTCCAGGTACCAGGTGGGCGCGGGCATGGCCAGGCCGCGGTCCTTGTAGCGGCGCTCGGCAACCGCGTCGAAGACGTTGGTGAACTCGGCGGGGATCAACGGGCCGAACGCCAGCTTGGCGTAGGGCACTTCGAGGGCAGCGGCGACGAGCGGGCCCACGTAGTCGACGGCCTCGGCGACGATGAGGTCGGGCTGGAACTCGCGCGCCGCGGCGACCGCGTCGTCCGCGGTGAGATCGATCCGGGCGCCGGCGAACAGCTCCGCCGCGACAGCGGGGTCGGGCGCGGTCGGGTCGTCCACGCCCGCCAGGCGAGCCGCCTCCGCCAGCAGCACGGGAATTTCAGGACCGACGGGCAGCAGCGTCATGCCCTCGGCGGCGAAGAGCGGCCCGAAGGAGGCCGAGGTGATCACGGCCACCTCGTCCCCGCGGTCACGGAACGCGCGGGCCAGAGGCAGCTCCGGCAGCAGGTGGCCGTGCTGCGGAGTGCTGGAGAAGAGGATTCGCATGTGTGGAGTCTAGAGCATTGGATGAAGTGTGACTTCATCCAAATGACGTCACACCCGCGCATGTGACAGGACGGCCTCGCGATGAAGCCGTCCCTGACGTCCGCAGCACGTACGTATCCCGGCTGCACACACAAGCAGGAGCCCTGCGCCGTGAGTGTGTGTCGCGTCCCGTGAGACACCTTCCTGGCAGGAGAGCTGTGGCGTGTGTATGCCCCGGCATGCGATGAGGGCCGTTCCGGTGCGTGGCAGCGCATTGGCGTTCACAGCATGTCCAGTGCCGTTCGCAGGGCGAGCGGTGTCGCCGCTGCCCAGGCCTGGGGCGAGCACGAGTGGGGGTAGGGGACCGGGCGGGCCGTGGCGGTGCGGTCGTAGCCGGCCAGTACCTCGGGCAGGCGGTAGTCGTGGTGGGCGGCCGCCGCGACGAGGCCCTCCGCGACCGTGCGGGCCTGTTCGGCGAGTCGGTGGTGGGCGAGGCCCAGCACGATGACGGCGTTGTCGTGCGGCCAGGCACTGCCGCGATGGTAGGACAGGGGGTGGTACGGCTTCTGACCCGCGGCCAGCGTGCGGATCGCCCAGCCGGAGAAGAAGTCGGGCTGGAGCAGGCGCTCCCCCACGCGGCGGGCGCGGTCCTGGTCGAGGATCCCGGACCACAGCAGATGGCCGGCGTCGGAGGTCAGGGCGTCGGCCTGGCGGCCGTTGCCGTCCAGTGCGAGGGCGGGGAAGTCGGCGTCCGGCATCCAGAAGTCGGTGACGAAGCGGGTGCGCAGTGCTGTGGCGGCTTCGCGCAGGCGCCGGGCGTACGGTTCGTCCCGCCAGAGGGCGGAGGCGAGTTCGGCGGTGCGGATCAGCGCGTCGTAGGCGTAGCCCTGGACCTCGGACACGGCGATGGGACCCTCGGCCTGCGTGCCGTCGGCGAAGCAGACGGCACCCGCCGAGTCCTTCCAGTTCTGGTTGACCAACCCATGGGGATCGGGCTGGTAGACGAGGTAGCCGTGCTTCTCCAGGCCGCCGTCGGTGAGCATCCAGTCGACCGCCCGCCGGGCGTGCCGCTCCAGCCGTACGGCGAGGGCGGGGTCGCCGGTCGTCTCGTAGTGGGCGTGGAGCAGCACCAGGAAGAGCGGGGTCGCGTCGACGGCGCCGTAGTAGCGGCCGTAGGGAACCTGCCGGAAGTGGGCGAGTTCGCCGTGGCGGGTCTCGTGGACGATGCGTCCGGGCTGTTCGCCGCTCGCCGGGTCGTGGTGGCGGCCCTGGGTTGCGGCCAGGGCGCTCAGTGTGGCGGCTGCCGTCGTGGGCCGGTAGGGCAGCAGGAAGTAGGACGTCAGCAGTGAGTCACGGCCGAACAGGGTGAGGAACCAGGGGATGCCTGCCGCGGGGACGTGGGCTTCCTCGCCGTCCACGCCGGTGACCGGGATGGTCAGCAGGTCCACGTCGGCCAGGCCCCGTTCGCAGGTGCGGGTCAGGTCGTCGGTCGCCGCCGGGGTACGGCGCTGCGGCCGGGCCACGGTGGGGGTCCCGTCCGGCAGTCCGTGCGGTCGGGCGTGGACGGTCAGATGGAGGTCGGCCTGTCCGTGGGCGGCGAGTTCCAGGTGCCAGCTGAGCGTGCGGGCGGTGGGGTGCGGTGTGCCCCGGACCGTGTCGAGGCCGGTGGGGGCGGGGTGGCAGACGAGGGTGGTCCGGGAGTGCCAGTCGGCTCGTCGGTAGTCGAAGACCAGTCCTTCGTCGGTGCGCTGGACCTGGCGCCGGCCGCCCGGCTTGTCGTAGTGCCGGTCGTCGGCACGCAGTTCGAACAGGTCGGCGAAGTCCGCGTCGACGGTGATCTCCACGCGGGCGGTGACCGGGTCGGGGCGGTTGCTGACCAGGCGCAGGTGTTCGGTGAGCGCGCCGGCGCTGACGGTCTGTTCGCGGAAGACGGTGTAGGCGGGCGGGTTGTCCCGGGTGCCTGGTGGGGTCAGGACACTGGTGGCCTTGTCGTCGGTCTCGGCGGTGGCGGGCACCAGGGCGGCGGGCTCGGTGCCGTCGACGGTGAGGTGCCAGCGGCTGAGGTGCCGGGCGTCGCGCAGGAACAGTCCGTCGGGCAAGGTGCCGCGGGTGCCGCTGATGCCCCCGGCGGCATCCAGACGGGCGAAGGTGGCGTCCCGTACGAGCTGGACGTGGGCGTCGGCCGGGGTCATGGCGTGGGCTCCTTGGGGTCGGCGCATAGGAGGTCGAGCGTGAGGGCGGCGGTCCAGGAGAAGTGCCGGGCGCCGCGGGCGGCACCGGTGGTCGGGTCGATGTACTCGGCGAAGTCGGAGTCTCCCGCCTCACGGAGGAAACCCTGCCGCAGGCGCTCGGCGTCCTGGCCCCGGCCGTGCGTGCGCAGACCGCGGTGGATCAGCCAGGCGGTGTTGAACCAGGCCGGACCGCGCCAGTAGCGCTGGGCGTCGAAGGCGTGACCGGTCAGGTCGTAGCTCGGCACCAGGCGCGTGGCCGGTGCGCTGAAGCGCGGGCCGGTGAGTGTCTGGACGAGGCGGCTGACGATGTCCGGCGGCAGGTGGGGAGCGAGGAGCGGGACCAGGCCGGTGACGCTGTGCTCCTCGACCAGGGTGTCGGTGGCCAGGTCGCGGACGCGGAACAGCCCCGCTTCGTCGTCCCACAGCCGGGTCACCAGCTGCCGGGTCAGCTCGTCGGCGCGCGCGGTGTGCGCCGCGCCGTCCGCGCCGGTCTCCTCGGCCATGGCGGCCAGGGCGCGTTCGCCGACGATGAGCAGCGCGTTGAAGCAGGGGTCCTCCACCGCGAAGGTGTGCCGGGCGGCGCGGTCGTCGTAGCCGGCTTCGCGGTAGTCGGTCACCAGGCGGACGTAGCGGCCGTAGTCCAGGTCGGTCGGCCGGTCCGCGGCGTGGCCGTGGTTCAGGTCCGCCCGACGGAAGGCCTCCGGCGCGGCCGGGACGACGCGTTGCAGGGCCCGGTCCCAGCAGGGGCTGTTGTCCATGCCGGGCTCCCAGGGGTGGACGACGGCGGCCAGCCCCGCGCCGCCGAGGTCACGGCGGTCGAGGAGATAGTCGTGCCAGGCGGCGAGGCGTGGCCGGACGCGGGCCAGGAAGCCGCGCCGCCGCGACTCCTCGGGGTCGGCGCGGTGCACGAGCCACGCCGCCAGGGCGTGCACCGGGGGCTGGACGATGCCGGAGGTCTCGGGTGTCGCGGGTGCGCCCGCCGCCCGGCCGGCGGTGGAGGAGTGCCAGAAGTCGGGGCTCGGGAAGTAGGCGTCGTCGGGTACGGCGGGGTTGAAGACGATGTGCGGTATGCGTCCGTCGGCCCACTGCGCGGACAGCAGCGACTCCAGCTCCTGCTGGGCGCGGCGCACCGACAGGTGGCGCAGCCCGATGGCGATGAAGGCGGAGTCCCAGCTCCACTGGTGGGGGTAGAGGGTGCGGGACGGAACGGTCGAGGTGCCGGTCCAGTTGTCGATGAGGACCCGCGTCGCACCGCCCCGCAGTGTCAGGGCTGCGGTGGTGGTGGACGCGGGCCGGTCCAGGAGGGACTTCACGCGCCGGACCTCTTGAGGAAGGCGGGCACGGAGCGGACGGCTTGTGCCGGGTCGCCGGTCAGCCTGCACTCGAGGGCGAGGTAGCCCTCGTAGCCGATGGTGTGCAGGGCGCCGAGCCAGGCGGGCCAGTCGAGGTGGCCGGCTCCGGGCTGGAAGCGGTTGGAGTCGGAGACCTGGGCGTGGCCGATGACGTCGGCGTGGGCGAGGATCGCGGCGGCCGGGTCGGTCTCCTCGATGTTCATGTGGTAGCTGTCGATACCGATCCTGAGGGAGTCCAGGCCGGTGGCGCGGATCAGGTCGGCGGCCTGTTCGAGCCGGTTGACCATGTGGTCCTCGTACCGGTTGAGCGGCTCGAGGAAGAGGGTCACGCCCTCCTTGCGGGCGTGCTCCCCGAGTTCGGTCAGGCCGGTCAGCAGGACCTCCCGGTCCTCCTCCTCGCTGCGCGGGGGTTCGAAGGGCGGCAGGCGGCGGGAGAACATGCCGTACGAGGCCGGGGTCTGGGCGCCCAGGCCGCCGATCTCCGCGATCACGGTGAGCTGGGACTTCATCTGGTCGATGGCGTCGCGGCGCAGGTCCGCGTCGAAGGCGCCGAGGAAGTGCAGCATGTCCACGCACACGGTGGGCATGACGACGCCGTCCTTGCGGGCCTGCTCGAGTTCCTCGAGGCGGGAGGCGAAGTGGAGGTCGCCCTTGCCGCGCAGTTCGATGGCGTCGTAGCCCGCCTCCTGGGCGAACTCCCACTTGGCCTGCAGGGTGTCTCCGGGCAGGAGTTGCTCCTGCGCCGCGGTCTTGAACATGGGGGGCCTTTCGAGAAGGTTCAGAATTCCAGCACGACCTGCAGCGCCTCGGCGGGGCGCTCGTCCAGCAGCACGTAGGCGTCGGCGGCGTCGGCGACCGGGACGACGTGGCTGACCAGGGAGGTGACGTCCACCTGGCCCTCGGCCACCAGCCGCAGGAAGGTCTGCTGGAGGCGCTCCACGGTCCAGCGGTGGGACAGCTGCGGGGGGACCCCGCCGATCTGTGAGCAGACGAGTTGGACGCGGTTGTGGTGGAACTCGTCGCCGAGCCGCAGGCCGATGCCGTCGCCCTGGTAGAAGCCGGAGGCCACCACGCGGCCGCCGGCGGCGACCGAGCGCAGGGCCTCGTGCAGGGCGGGGTAGGCGCCGCTGATCTCGATGGCGAGGTCGGCGCCGAGGCCGCCGGTGGCCTCCCGGATGCGTTCGGCCACGGCGTCGGTGCGGGCGTTGAGGGTCTGGTGGGCGCCGTAGCGCTTGGCGGTCTCCAGGCGGCCGTCGAGGGCGTCGACGGCGGTGACGCGGGCGCCGTTGAGCTGGGCGAGGCGGGTGGTGAGCAGCCCGATGACGCCCTGGCCGAAGACGGCGACGTCCTCGCCGAGGTGGATGTCGCCGGCCAGGACGGCGTTGTAGGCGATGGCGCCGACGCGGGCGAAGGCGCCGGCCAGCGGCTCGAGGCCGGCGGGCAGGGTGTGGCCGATCATGCGCTCGGCGGGGACGATGCCCTCGCTGCGGTGGCCCCAGATGCCCCAGACCAGGTCACCGGGGTGCGGCAGGCCGGGGGTGCCGGCCAGGTCGGGGGCGACCTCGATGACCTCGCCGACCTCGGAGTAGCCCCAGCCGGCCACCGGGTACTGGATCCCGGCCGCGCCGTCGCGGAACAGCCGTGCCTCCGGGTCCCAGGTTCGCGTCAGGTAGGGGTTGGTGCCGCGGTAGGCGGTGAGTTCGGTGCCGGCCGAGATGCCCGAGTAGCGGGTGCGGACCCTCAGGTGCCCGGCGGGCAGATCGGCCCTGACCTGCTCGGCTACCTGCACCTGGCGGGGGCCGGTGAATTGGACGACGCGTTCCACGGATGACTCCGGAAGGGGGTTGCGAGTGCGGTTGCGTCGACAATAGTCACAACTTATGTCTTGTCAACAAGCAAAAGTGATGCTGTGATGCGTCACCAGTAGACGTAAGTCGGAACGAGGACATGCAATGCGCACCAAGAGCCGGCGATCAAGAGCGATCGCGGTGGGCATCACGGCAGCCCTGGGTTTCGGGCTGCTCACGGGCTGCGCCAGCAGCACCGGGCCCGGGAAACCCGACCGGGAGATCACGGTCTGGTCCCAGGAGAACCTCCCGGATCGCGTCGCCGTGACGCAGAAGATCATCAAGGGGTTCGAGCGGAAGACCGGGATCAAGGTCCATCTCGTCGGGGTCGACGAGGGCCAGATGCCCCAGCTGATCATGTCGGCCGCCGCCTCCGGAACGCTGCCCGACGTCATCGGCGCCGCGCCCATGGGCCAGGTCTGGCAGATGTACAGCAACGGGCTGCTCAACACCGGGATACCGAAGCAGATCATCGCCGAGCTGGGGCGGAAGACGTTCAACAGCAATGCGCTGGAGCTGACGTCGGACGGCGGGACCAGCCTCGGCGTCCCCTCCGACGCCTGGCTGCAGCTGCTGGTCTACCGCAAGGACCAGTTCGACCAGAAGCACCTGAAGGCGCCGGACACCTATGCGACCGCGCTCGACGCCGCCAAGGCGCTGACGGGCAAGGGGCGCTACGGTGTCTCCGCGGCCACCGACCCCGGGGACGTCTTCACCTCGCAGAGCTTCGAGAGCCTCGCGCTCGCCGACGACTGCCAGCTCGTCGACGACCAGCACCAGGTGGCCCTCGAGTCCCCGCAGTGCCGGACCGCGTTCACGACCTATGACCGGCTCGCCCGCACCTACGGCGCTCCGGGCACCCAGACCGTCGACTCCACCCGCGCCACCTACTTCGCGGGCCAGTCCTCCATGATCGTCTGGTCCTCGTTCCTGCTGGACGAACTCGCCGGCCTGCGCAAGGACGCCCTGCCCAGCTGCCCGCAGTGCAAGGACGACCCGCAGTACCTGTCGCGCAACAGCGGCATCGTCACCGCGATGAAGGGCCCCGACGCCACCGAGCCGGCCCAGTTCGGCGAGATCACCTCGTGGGTGACCACCAAGACCGCAGAGACGGCGGCCTCCCGGGAGTTCATCGAGTACATGATGGGCACCGGCTACGAGTCCTGGTTCGGCATGGCGCCCGAGGGCAAGATCCCCGTCCGCAAGGGCACCGCCGCGCAGCCCGAGCGCTACCTCGACGCCTGGCGCCACAGCGAGATCGGCGTCGACACCAAGAAGCCCTTCGACCAGGTCTATCCCGCGAGCCTGCTCAACCAGCTCGCCGCCGGGGTCAGCAACATGCGGCGCTGGGGCATCACCCAGGGCGAGGGCGCCCTCGTCGGCGCCACCAACGGCGAACTGCCCGTCCCGAAGGCCATCGGCGCCATGACCAGTGGGCAGACCTCCCCGTCCGAGGCGGCCCGCGAAGCCGACGACGACGTCGCCGCCCTGCAGAAGTCCCTCCAGTAGCCGCCCTCCTGCACGTCACGAAGGTCACCTCATGACTACAGCTCCAGCCGGCGCACCGCAGCGCCGGAAAACCGGCGCCGTGCCCGCGGACCGTCCCGCCGCACGCGGGCGCCGTCCGATGACCGCGAGCCGCCGCGCCAACCGCGCGGGCCTCGCCTTCGTCTCCCCCACCTTCATCGTGGTCCTCGTGGTGGTGATCCTGCCCATCCTGTGGACCGTCCTCCTCGCGTTCCAGCACGCCAAGCTGGTCGACATCCAGGGCATGGGCCTGTTCGGGAACTGGTCCCTGGACAACTTCACCCAGGTCTTCGACTCGGCAGGCTTCTGGTCCAGCCTGTCCACCACCCTGATCTACACGTTCGGGGCCACCTTCGGCTCCATCGCCCTCGGCCTGATCGCCGCGCTCGCCCTGCGCAAGCCGTTCCGCGGCCGGGGTCTGCTGCGCGCGGCGATGCTGCTGCCCTACGTCGCCCCCGTCGTGGCCGTCTCCTTCGTGTGGGAGGTGGCGCTGAGCCCGCAGTACGGCGTGGTCAACACCTGGGGCCGGCGGCTGTTCGGCTGGGACGACCCCATCGCCTTCCTGTCCACCCGCGCGTACGAAGTGCACCTGCTCGGCCTGCACTTCGACATCCCGCTGGCGCTGCTGACGGTCATCGCCTTCGAGACCTGGCGGTACTTCCCCTTCGCCTTCCTGTTCATCCTGGCCCGGCTGCAGGCGGTGCCCGACGGGCTGGAGGAGGCCGCCCTGGTGGACGGCGCGACCCCCACCCAGCGGTTCCGCCACATCCTGCTGCCGCAGCTGATGCCCGTCATCGCCCTGCTGTGCGTGCTGCGTTTCATCCTGACGTTCAACAAGTTCGACGACGTGTACCTGCTGACCGGCGGCGGCGCGGGCACCGACGTCGCGGCCGTACGCGTCTACGACTTCCTGACCGCCCGCTACGACGTGGGGGCGGCGGCCGCCCAGGCGCTGGTCCTGGCGGTCGCACTCATGATCCTGCTGGGCGTCTACTTCAAGTTCTTCGGCAACAAGCTCCAGGAGGAGTCGTCATGAGCCGGGCTCAGTTCGAGGAGCGGTTCTTCGGCGTCGCGCGCTGGTTCGTCATCGCGTTCCTCGCCCTGATCACGCTGCTGCCCTTCTACTACATGGTGCTGCTGTCGCTGAAGCCCATCGACGCGCTGCTGCTGGACCCGGGCTCCCTGTGGGTCTCGGGCAAGGACTTCACGCTGTCGACGTACCGGGACGTGCTGCGCTCCACCGACGACGGCGGCCAGGGCTTCCTCAAGTTCCTGATCAACTCGGCGCTGGTGTCCCTCGGCACGGTCGCCCTCACCCTGCTGGCCTCGGTGCCCGGCGCGTACGCGGTCAGCAGGCTGAAGTTCTTCGGGCAGCGTCAGGTCAGCGCGTTGTTCCTGGCGGTCTACATGTTCCCCGCGACCCTGCTGGCCGTCCCGCTGTTCGTCGTCTTCGCCAAGCTGCACCTGTCCTCCAGCCTGGTCGGACTCGCCCTCGTCTACGTCGCGCAGACCGTGCCGGTGTCGATCTACATGCTGAAGAACTACCTCGTCACGATCCCCTACTCGATCGAGGAGGCGGCGGCGCTCGACGGCGCCAGCCGGCTGCAGACCGTCCGCAAGGTGATCCTGCCGCTCGCCCTGCCCTCGTTGATGGCGACCGGCCTGTACGTCTTCATGATCGCCTGGAACGAGTTCCTGTTCGCCCTGCTGTTCCTCGCCGCCGACCCCGGCAAGTGGACGGTGCCCCTCGGCCTGGCCCAGCTCTCCAACGGCGTCGAGGTGCCCAAGACCGTGCTGATGGCCGGCTCGGTGGTGCTGACGATCCCCGTGGTACTCCTGTTCTTCGCCGCGGAGCGGCTGCTGACCGAGGGCCTGACCAGCGGCGCCGACAAGAGCTGAGACATGGGGAACCAGATGCTGACACCGAACCAGATCAGCGCGGGCGAGCTGCTGCAGCTGATCCGCAGCGGCCGCGCGCACACGCGCGCCGATCTCCAGCGGATCACCGGGCTGTCCCGTTCGACCGTCGGCCAGCGACTGGACCTGCTCAACCGGGCGGGGTGGCTCAAGCACGTCACCGGCTCGTCGACCGGGGGCCGCCCCTCCCAGCAGATCGTCTTCGATCCCCGGCACGCCTCGGTCATCGCCGTGGACCTCGAGACCCGGTACGCCCGTGCCGCGGTCCTCGATCTCGCGGGCACCCTCCTCGCCGAGAACACCGGACCGCTGGACATCAGCGAAGGACCGGACGCGGTGCTGGACCAGCTCGCCGGCTGGTTCCCGGACCTGATCACCGCGGCCGGCGTCGACGCCGGGCACGTCTGCGGGATCGGGCTGTCCGTCCCCGGCCCCGTGGAGTGGGACACGGGCCGGGTCATCGAACCACCGATCATGCCGGGCTGGGACCGGTACCCCATCCGCGAGCGCCTGCAGAAGGCCTACGCCGAACATGTGGGCGCGAGTTCGGAGGACGGTCCCGTCCCCGTCTTCGTGGACAACGACGCCAACCTCATGGCGTTGGCCGAACACCAGGCCAACCACCGGGACTGCACGGCGTTCGTGCTCGTGAAGGTCTCCACCGGCATCGGCGCCGGCGTCGTCGTGGACGGCAAGGTGTACCGCGGCATCGACGGCGGCGCCGGCGACATCGGCCACATCCGGCTGCACGACAAGCCCGACGTCCTGTGCCTGTGCGGCTCCCACGGCTGCCTGGGCGCCGTGGCCAGCGGCCGGGCCCTGGCCAGGGAGCTGTCCGCCCTCGGGGCCGACGCCACCTCGGCCTCCGACGTCAAGCGCCTGCTCGCCGAGGGCCACCCGGACGCCCTGCGTCTGGCCCGGGAGGCCGGGCGCCGGGCCGGCGAGGTCCTGGTGACCGTCGTCAGCCTGCTCAACCCCGGAGTCCTCATGATCGCCGGCGAACTTTCCGGGGTGCCGTTCATGACCGGTGTCCGGGAGCTGCTCTACCAGCGCGCCTTCCCCCGTGCCACCGCGAACCTACAGGTCGTCACCTCACGCCTGGGCGACCACGCGGGCGTCATAGGGGCCGGCGCCATGGTCGTCGAGATCCTCTACTCCCCCTACCGCGCCGACGCCCGCCTCGGCCGCCTCGCGGCCTGAACCGGCGAGCCGCGCACCCCCGTCGCAGCAACCGAGGTTCGCGAGCAGCTTCTCGCCCGGCCTCCCCGTACAGACAGGAACACCGTGACCGCCATATCCGCCCCCTGGACGCACCGGCCCGTCGAGGTCGGCCTCGTGGGTGCCGGCCCCTGGGCCCGGGCGATGCACGCCCGCATGCTCGCCGCGGGGCCGGAGACCCGCCTCGCCGCCGTGTGGGCCCGCCGCCCGGAGGCCGCGCAAGAGACCGCCGCGCCCTACGGCGCGCACGTCGCCGCCTCCTTCAGCGAACTGCTCGACCGATGCGAGGCCGTAGCCTTCGCCGTGCCTCCCGCGGTGCAGGCCGACCTGGCACCCCTGGCCGCGCGACAGGGCAAGGCGCTGCTCCTGGAGAAGCCGCTCGGACCCGACCTGCCCGCCGCACAACGCGTCGCCGATGCCGTCGCGGACGCCGGAGTCGTCTCCCAACTGGTCCTGACCAAGCGCTACCACCCGGTCACCGACGCCTTCCTCGACGCCGCACGCACCCGCGAGGTCACCGGCGCACGCTCCTGCTACCTCCACGGCGCCTTCCTCGGCGGCGACTTCGCAACCGGCTGGCGTCTCGAGCACGGAGCGCTGCTCGACCTCGGCCCGCACCTCCTCGACCTGCTGGACACCGCCATCGGCCCCATCACCGGCATCCGGCGCACCGGCGACCCGCGCCGCTGGATCGAGCTGAGCTGCGAGCACGAGAACGGTGCGGTCAGCCAGGCGACCCTGTCCGGCTCCGTCGCCGTGCCGCGGACGCTCACCCGTGTCGAACTCTTCGGGCCCGAAGCCCCGTTGACCTACGACACGGCGGACATCGACCACGAGGAATGCTGGCCGATCCTACGGCGGGCCTTCGCCACCGCCGTACGCACGAACCGGCCCACGGCCCTTGACGCGGCGCGCGGCCTGTACCTGCAACGCCTCATCGATCAGGCAGCCCGGTCATAGCCCCGACCGGGCAGCGCAGGACCTCGTGTCACCGAACGCCCGGAGGGCGCGGCCCGGGCCGCGCCCTGCGGGTGTCGGTCGGTCCAGCGGTCACCGCTCCAGTTGGGCGGCGAGCGTTCTCGGTGTGGGATTGCGGTACAGGTCCCGTGTCTGCGGGGCCGGCAGGCCCTTTTCCCGGAAGACGGCCGCCAGTCGGGTGGCGAGCAGGGAGTTCCCGCCGATGCCGAAGAAGTCGTGGTCGGGCCCGACGCTGAAGCCGAACACCTCGCTCCAGACCGAGCACACCTGGGCGAGCAGCCCGGACTCCGCCGCCTCGGACGCTTCGGGTCCGGGCACCGTGTCGGCGGGGCGGACGCTCCCCGGCGCGGCGGGCCGCGGTGCCGGGAGCTTGCCGGTGTCCAGCTTTCCGTTGATCGTGCGGGGGATCTCGGAGATCGGCGTCCAAGTGCTGGGCAGCATGTACTGCGGCAGGGTCTTGGCGGCGCGTTCCCGCACCTCCGCCGTGCCGTAGGCGGTGCTCACGCCGCCGCGGAACATCAGATAGGCGTCGAGCCGGAGACCGCCGACATGGTCGCGGCCGGGGATCACCACGGCGTCGGACAGGGCCGGGTCCTCCAGCAGGACGGCCCGCACCTCGTCCGTCTCGATGCGGTAGCCGCGTATCTTGACCTGGTTGTCCAGTCGGCCCCAGTGCTCGATGCGGCCGTCGGGAAGAAGCCTGCCGCAGTCGCCGCTGCGATACAGGGTGCCGCCGCCGGCCGGATCGTCGAGGAAACGTTCGTCGGTGAGTTCCGGACGGTCGAGATAGCCGAGCGCCACGCCGGCGCCACCGACGTAGATCTCGCCCCGTACGCCCTGCGGGAGCAGTCGGCCCCTGCTGTCCCGGACGGACACGCTCCAGCCGCGCAGCGGACGGCCCACCGACCGGTCGCCGTGCAGTATCCCGGTCCGTGTCACGGTCTGAGCCGTGACGTGCACCGTGGTCTCGGTGATGCCGAACATGTTGACGAAGCGGCACTGTGACCAGCCGTCGGTGTCCAGGCAGGGCCTGAGGATACGGGGGTCGAGCGCCTCTCCGCCGAAGACGAGCAACCGCACCGACACCGTCCCGTCTCCCGCACCGGGCCTCACGAGCCGGACGAGCTCACCGAACGCCGATGGCGTCTGGTTCAGCACGGTCACCCGCTCCGACACCAGCAGGTCCAGGAAGGTCTGCGGTGACCTGGCCGCAAAGTAGGGGACGATCACCAGCCGTCCGCCGGTGAGCAGACAGCCCCAGATCTCCCACACGGAGAAGTCGAAGGCGACCGAGTGGAACTGCGACCACACGTCGTCGGCCGAGAGCGCGAAGTCCGAGCGGGTGGCTTCCACGAGTGCGGTGACGTTGCGGTGTGGCACGACCACCCCCTTGGGATGGCCGGTGGTGCCGGAGGTGTAGATGACGTATGCGGGCCGTCCCGGGTCGGTCCGGTCGGTCACGGGCGTGTCCGGTTCCCGCTCGGCGTGCGACGCCAGGTCGGTGACGGACACCGTGCGGACGCCGGCGATGTCCGGCACCGAGTCCTTCTCGGGACCGATCACGAGCCGCAGACCGGCGTCCTTCACCGTGTAGGCGATCCGCTCCGCGGGATAGCCGGGGTCCGTGGGGACATAGGCCGCTCCGCTCTTGAGGACGGCCAGCAGCACCACCACCAGGTCGGCGGAGCGTTCCATGCAGACCCCGACCCGGTCCCCCTCCCGCACGCCCAGGGACCTCAGCGCGTGGGCGAAGCGGTTGGCCCGCGCGTCGAGCCGGCGGTAGGTGAGGGTCTGCTGCTTGTGTGTGACGGCCACGGCATCGGGCTGGGCGGCGGCGACCTCCTCGAAGGCACGGTGGACACAGCGGGGTTCCGCATCGAGCGGGCCTCCGTCCGCCAGTTCCCGGATCGAGGCCTCCTCCTCGTCGTCCAGGATCCGCAGACGGTCCACGGGCGTCGTGGGCGGCTGTTCGAGAAGCTGTCCGAGGACTGCGGTCAGGTGTCGGCAGAACTGTTCGACGAGGGTCCTGTCATGGCCGCTCTCGTCGAAGAGGCACACCCCTTCCAGTCCCTCGGAGCCCTTGTCGAACCAGTGGACGGCGAGGGGGGTGCCGGGCCAGGTGCCGGGGAAGTACGACATCTCGCGGCCGGGGCTATCGTCGTCGAACGCCACGGTGATCCGCGACATCCCGCCCTCGCCGCCGCCCCCGGCCTCCGATCCGGCACCTGCGAACCGGGCGGGATCGTCGAGGGCGGACCGCGCCTGAGCGAGCAGCTCGCCCGTCGTGTCGGCCTCCGTCAGCGTCAGCGGCACCGTTTCCTCCGCCGCTCCCAGTACGGCGGCGCTGCGGTGGCGGCGCCGCACCACGTCCACGGTCGCCTCGGCGCGGTCCAGGTAACGCATCGCCGTGTACGCGACGGCGGCCAGCTGGGCGGCGCGGAGTTCCGGCGTACCCGGTGCCGGGCGTTGGCCGGGCGGGGCCGCGGGAACCGTGAACCGGTGTGCCGCACGGCAATCGGGACCGCCGTCGGCGCCGGGCACGCCGGCGTTCGCCGCCCGTGAAAAGCCCGCCCCGTCGTCCGGGCCCGCGACCGGAAGATCCCACCACAGCCGCGGCACCGGGCTGTCGGGGCTCTCCGCCACGGCCCTGGCGACCGAGGTGAGGGACGCCCGGTCGAGACACCACCGGGCTGCGGTGAAGACGAGTTGGTCGCCGTCCGCGCAGCGCAGGATCACCAGGCGCACCGGCGCCGGACCGTACCGGGGTACCGGCCGCAGCAGTTCCCGGTGCAGTGCCCGCACCGCCCGAGGGTCGTCCGAGCGATGCGGCACCGTCTCCAACCACACCGTCCGGGATGCCCCGGCACCGCGCCGCACCGCCGCGCAGAGGTCTCGTTCGTCGGGTACGGGGCATCCGTCGACGACGTCCCGCAGGCGCTCGGCGAGGACCTCCGGGTCCACTCGCCGGCCCTTGCGGAGGACGACCGCGTGGTGGTCGAAGGGGCGGGAACGCTCGGTGGGCGAGAGCGCGTTGTGTGACTCGTATGCGGTCAGGACCGCTGACATCTGGGCTCCCTGTCGCAGGTGCGGGCCGTGGGCGGCCGTGCTACTTGGCCGTGAATCCGCCGTCGACGGTGACCACGCTGCCGGTGACACCGCGCGAGCCGTCACCGACCAGCCACAGCACGGCTTCGGCGACATCGCCCGCTTCGACCAGTTCGTTCGTCGGCTGGGCCTGGACGAAGATCTCCTCGTGCTCCGAGACGGGCACGTCCAGGGACTTGGCTATCTCGGAGAGCATGCGTCCTTCCAGCACCGGGTCGTCCCGTACCGACCCGGGGCACACGGCGTTCACGCGTACCTTGAGCGGCGCGTAGTCCAGGGCGGCGGCACGCGTCAGGCCGATCAGTCCGTGCTTGGCCGTGACGTAGGCGGCGAAGTTGCGGTAGCCGACCAGCCCGGCGGTGGAGGAGACGTTGACGATGCTGCCGGAGCGCTGCCGCGCCATCACCTCGCCGACCGCCCGGGTCATGCGCCAGGCCCCGGAGAGGTCCACGTCCAGCATGATGTTCCACTCGTCCTCGCCGATCTCGTGGACCGCCTTGCCCGACGGGGCGGCGATGCCGGCGTTGTTCACCACGGCGTCGACACGTCCGAAGCGCTGAACGGCCGTCGCGACCGTGGCCTCGACGGCGTGGAGATCACGTACATCGGCGGGGCAGGAGACGACGGCGGCCCCGTGCGCCCGGCACAGCTTCTCCGTGTGGGCCAGCTGGCCCTCGCTGCCGAGGGCGTACGGGACGAGGGGGAGATCGTCCGCGACGTCGACCAGCACCAGGTCGGCGCCGTGGGAGGCCAGCAGTTCGGCGCAGGCGCGGCCGATGCCGCGGGCGGCGCCGGTCACGATGACCGCTTTTCCACCCAGCCTCATGCCCACGCCTTGAGTTCGTCGTCGATGAGCTTCAGCAGCGGCCCCGGGTACTCGGTCAGGTACATGTGGCCGCCGGGCAGTTCCTCCAGACGGAACCCGGACCGGGTGGCCGTCTCCCACTGAGCGGCCTGCTCGGACGAGACCAGCGCGTCGTCCAGGCCGCGCACGGACGTGATCGGCGCGTCGAGAGGGTCCTTCGCGGTCGAGACGTACGCCTCGTGCATCTCCACATCGGAGCGGAGGGTCGGCAGCAGCAGCTCCAGCAGTTCCGGGTCCGCCATGGTCGGGTGGTCGTACCCGGCGAACTCACGCACCCGGGCCAGGAACTCCTCGTCCGGGAGCCCGGTGGCACCCGCCTCGCGCCTGGTCGTGGGGCCGGCCGAACCGCTGACGAAGAGGTGGGCCACCGGTATCCCATGCCGCTCGCGCAGGTGACGCGCCATCTCGTAGGCGAGGACCGCCCCGAAGCTGTGGCCGAAGAGGGCCACCGGTCCCGGCGACAGATCGGCCTGGGCGACGAGTTCGCCGGCCAGCGACTCCACCGCGGTGAAGACGTCCGGGAAGGGCGGGTCGTCGAGGCGCCGCTCGCGCCCGGGGAGCTGGACGGGATGAACCCGGGTGGCCTTCAGGTCGTAGCGCTGCCACGGGGTGAAGAAACTGGCGCCTGCTCCGGCGAAGGGGAAGCACAGCAGGGGAACGGTCATGGGGGTACGGCTCCTGTCAGTCGCCTGTACAGGCTGTCGGTCGGGGATGGGCCGTGCGCGGGCGAAGGGTGGCGCGCGGCACCGGAACGCCCCTCTGCGGCGCGGGACGGCCATGACGGTGCATGCGGAAGTCGCGACAGCCGCCTGCCGGTCAGCAGCCTGTCCATGCCGTGGCCCGGACGATGCCTTCCGCTGTCCGTTGCACGGCGACGTGCCCTCGGCGCGCAAGGCGATGTGACTGTGTCACGGCATGCTTGAGCCGCCCTTGAGGGTGCCTGTCTGTCGCGATCAAGTTTTTCAACCGCTTTTTGACCGCGGTTCTAGGCGGGGTGCCCGAAGCTGGCTGCCCTGAGCATTCCGACGCTGGAGACCCGATGGACACCCCCGCGCACTCCGAGTGGACCACTGCCCTGGCGACCGGCGGCATCGCCCGGGCCGTGCCGTTCGGCGGACCGGATTCCCGCGTGGTGAAGTGCCAGGCCCGCGCGCCGGTCGTCCAAGGGCCCCCGATCCGCTCCGGTACCTCTCCCGGACGACGGGAGTTCGACGACAGGACCTAGCCCAGCGGGGTGGACCGGGGAAGGACGGTCCGCATGCCTCGGCGGCCGATCTCCGGTGCATGAGGTCCCCCGCGGGTCGGCCGCCGCCCCTGCCTGTCCGGGGCGGCCGGGACCCCCGCTCCGTCGCTACCACGGCGTGCGAGCCACGCAGCCGTTGTCCATTTGTCTGACGAGGGTGATAACCGTGCTCCAAGACGCAGACGGATCCAAGGCTTCCACGTCGCCGCCGCGGCGTGCTCCCGAGCCGGCCACGGCCTCAGGCCCTGCGGCGTCGGCGGCGCAGAACCATGCGCCGGCGGGCCTCACCGGAGCGCAGGAAGGCATCTGGTACGGGCAACAGCTCGACCCGCGGAGCCCGGCCTACAACACCGGCGAGTACCTGGAGATCCACGGGCCGGTCGACAGGGACCTGTTCGAGACGGCGCTGCGCCGCACCGTCGCCGAGACGGAGGCACTCGGGCTGCGCTTCGTCGACACGCCCGAGGGGCCGCGCTGTCTGTCGGCGCCCAGCACCGACTGGGTGCTGCACGTACGGGACGTGAGTTCCGCGCCGGACCCCGTGGCGGCGGCCGAAGCATGGATGCGCGCAGACCTCACCACCGCGGTTTCGCTGGGTGACGGCCCGCTGTTCACCCAAGCCCTCTTCAAAGCGGCCGACGACCGCCACCTGTGGTTCATGAAGGTCCATCACATCCTCCTGGACGGCTACGGTTACCTGCTCGTCTTCCGCAGGACCGCCGAGATCTACAGCGCCCTCGCGTCCGGGCAGGAGGTACCCGGCGCGTCGTTCGCCTCCGTCCGGACCCTCCTGGACGAGGAGGCCGCCTACCGGGCCTCGGACCGGTACGAGCGTGACCGCGACTACTGGACCGAGCGCTTCGCCGGCCTCTCCGAGGCCGTCACTCTCACCGAGGGCACCGCGCTGCCCTCGCCGGCCTTCCTGCGCCGTGCCGCGGCCTTGTCCCCGGCCACCGCCGAACGGCTCTCGGCCGTCGCGTCCGAGGCCGGCGCGAACCGGAACGAACTGCTGCTGGCGGCCGTCGCCGCGTACACGCACCGGGTGACGGAACGCGAGGACGTGATCCTCGGCGTGACGACCATGAGCCGGCTCGGATCCGCCGCTCTGCGCACACCGGGCACGGTGTCGAACAACCTCCCGCTGCGACTGTCCGTGCGGCCGGGCACCACGGCGGGAGAGCTGCTCTCCGCCGCGGCCGCCGAGCTGCGGGGCGTGCGCAGGCACCAGCAGTACCGCGGGGAGGACCTGCGCCGGGACCTGAAGCTCCTGGGCGGTGACCGACGGCTGTTCGGGCCGCTCGTCAACCTGGTCCCCTTCTCCCACCGGCTGCACTTCGGCGACCACCCCGCGACGCCGCACCACCTGTCGGGCGGCGCGGTCGACGACCTGCTGATCACCGTGCGGCCGGGCGCGGACGGCACCGGTCTGGACTTCGCCTTCGACGCCAATCCGGCGCTGTACACCGAGGACGCGCTCGCCGGGCATCTGGAGGGACTCCTGGCCCTGCTGGACCGACTGGGCGCCGCAGGAACGGGGTTCACGGTGGGCCGGGCGGGCCCGCGGCCGTCGGGTGAGGCTTCCGCCCACGTGTCCCCCGTGCCGGCCGGCGGTCCAGCACCGACCGCGGAAGGCACGCCGGGCCGCGAGGCGCTGCCGACGGCCGACGTCGAGACCCCGGGCGGCTCCGGGGCCGCCGGGGCCGAGGCCGTGGTCCGCCGCCTCTTCGAGGAGCTGCTGGGGCTGCCCGCGTGCGCGGTCGGGCCGAACGACGACTTCTTCGACCTCGGCGGGCAGTCCCTGCTCGCCTCCAAGCTGCGGGCCAGGCTGCGTGCCGTCACCGGCGCCGAGGTGGCCCTGAGGACGATCTTCACCAAGCCGACTCCCGCCCAGATCGCCGCGGAGCTGTCGGCCCCCTCCGCCGCGCGGGAAACGGCACGGCCGGCGCTGGTACCCGCGAAGCGCCCGGCCCGGATCGCGTTGTCCTCCGCCCAACAGGGCATGTGGTTCCTCAACCAACTCGACACCACGGCCGCCACCTACAACATGCCGCTCGTCGTACGGCTGGAGCGTCCGGTCGCCGACGAGGCCCTGCGCGCGGCCCTGGCGGACCTCGTCGACCGGCACGAGAGCCTGCGCACCCTCCTGCCGCAGGCCGACGGCACTCCGTACCAGGACATCCGCGCGCCGGGAACCGCGCAGCCGGCTCTGGAGGTCGTGGACTGTCCTGCCGAGGAGGTGGAGGCGCATGTCGCGACGGCGCTGCGCCGCCCGTTCGACCTGACGCGGGACCTCCCCCTGTGGGCCGGGCTGTACGGCCCCCGAAGCGGGCCCCGTGCGCTGGTGCTCGTCCTGCACCACAGCGCCGCCGACGGCTGGTCGCTGGTGCCGTTCGCACACGACCTCTCGACGGCGTACGCGGCCCGGCTGGAGGGCCGGGCGCCCGACTGGGCGCCGCCGGCCGTCCAGTACGCCGACTACACGCTGTGGCAGGAGAAGCTGCTCGACGGGTTGCGCGACCCTCATTCCCTGATGGGCCGTCAGCTGGCGTTCTGGAAGAAATCCCTGGCCGGCCTGCCGGAGGAGATCCCGCTGCCGACGGACAGGGAACGTCCGGCCGTGCCCGGTCGCCATGGCCGTGGCCTGACCGTGGACATCGGCGCCGACCTCCACCGCGCCCTGCTGCGGCTGGCCGACACCGGCGGGGCCAGTCTGTTCATGGTCCTTCAGGGCGCCCTGGCCGCCCTGCTCACCCGCTGCGGCGCCGGCACCGACATCCCCCTGGGCACCCCGGTCGCGGGACGCGCCGACGCGGCCCTGGACGAGATGGTCGGCCTGGTCACCAACACCCTCGTCACGCGCACCGACACCTCGGCAGACCCCGCGTTCCGCGACCTGCTGGCCCGGGTGCGGGCCTTCGACCTGGCCGCCTACGACCATCAGGACCTGCCGTTCGACCGGCTCGTGGAGGAGCTCAACCCGGCCCGCGCGGCCGCCCGGCATCCCCTGTTCCAGGTGATGCTGGCCCTCCAGAACAACACCGAGGCGGTCCTGCGGCTCGGCGCCGACGCGGCCCCTCTGCATCCCACGGCGACCGGCACGGCGAAGTTCGATCTGTTCGTCGAGTTCACCGAGCGCCGGGCCGACGACGGGGCACCCGGTGGGCTGACCTGCCATGTCGAGTACGACACCGACCTCTTCGACGAGGCCACGGTCCGTCGGCTGGCCGACTCACTGCGCGAGACCCTCGCCGCCGTGGCCGCGGACCCGGACCTCAGGATCAGCGGGCTGCCCGACCCCGGCCCGTGGTCTTCGCGGGCCGCCGCGGTGGACGAACCGTTCGACCCGCAGGCCCTGGAACGGGCCGTGCTCGCGGTGGGCGGCATCCGGGAGTGCGTGGTGCTGCCGCCCGAGGACGGCGACGCCGCCGGGCCGACCGTCCTGGCCGTACCCACCCGGGCGAACGCGGTCGAGAGGGCGGAGCGGGAGCTGCGGCGCGCGGCCCCCGAGGGACGAGCGCCGCGGGTCGTGGGCGTCTCCGACCTGCCCCGCACCGCGGACGGCTCCCTGGACACCGCCGCGCTGCGAAGCCTGCCGAGGATCGGCACGGAGCAGGCGGAGCGGTGGCAAAGGGCGCTGGCCGAGCTGCCCGGAGTGTCCGACGTCGCCGTGGAACTGGAGGAGGACGCGGAGCCGCTGGGCCGGCTGCACGCGGGGCCGGCCGCCTCCCGTCCCGCCGAGCGCCCCGGTACGGGGGCCGAGGCAACCGCGAAGGCGGCGGCCGGTTCCACCGGGCAGGACGCGGTTCCCTCGCTCAGCGAGGGGCCCGAGTTGCCCGAGCCGCAGGTGCGGACGTGGGCGGAAGCCCTGCGCCGGGCGGCGGCCGGCGGACCGCATGCCGAGGTGGTGCATGTGCGGGCCGACGGCAGCGTCCTGCGCCGCAGCTACGCGACCCTGGCGCAGGAGGCGTCCCGGGTCCTGGGCGGGCTGCGCGGACTGGGACTGCGCCCCGGCGACCAGGTGATCCTCCAGTGCGACGACACCGAGGACTTCCTGGCGGCCCTGTGGGGCTGCATCCTCGGCGGGTTCGTCACCGTGCCCCTGACCGTCCCGTCCTCCTACGCGGAGGACTCCGCGGCGGTGAACAAGCTGGAGGGCGTCTGGGGGATGCTGGGCCGCCCGTGGATCGTCACCTCGGGCGGCCACGAGGAGGGGCTGCGCGCATTCGCCGACCGGCGCGGGCTGACGGACCTGCGGCTGACCACGGTGGACGAGCTGCGCTCGGGACCCGCCGACTCCGCGTGGCATCCGGCGCGCCCCGACGACCTGATCCTCCTGCTGCTCACCTCCGGCAGCACCGGCCTGCCCAAGGCGGTCCGGATCAGCCACCGGGGCGTCCTCACCCGTTCCGCGGCCACCGCCCAGGTCAACGGCCTGACGGAACACGACGTGTCGCTGAACTGGATCCCGCTCGACCACGTCACCGGCGTCGTGATGTTCCACCTCAGGGACGTGTACCTGGGCTGCCGGCAGGTCCACGCGCCCACGTCCTGGGTCCTCGAGGACCCGCTGCGCTGGATGGACCTGGCGGACCGGCACCGGGTCACCGTCACCTGGGCGCCCAATTTCGCCTTCGGTCTGTCTGCCGAGCACGCCGACCGGATGGTCGACCGCCGCTGGGACCTGTCGGCGATGCGGCTGGTGATGAACTGCGGAGAGGTCGTGGTGGCCGCCACCGCCCGCCGCTTCCTCCAGGTGCTCGCCCCGTTCGGACTGCCGCCGACGGTCGTGCACCCCGGCTGGGGGATGTCCGAGACCTGTTCGGTGGTGACGGACGCCGAGCTGCCGGCCGAACCGGCGGCGGACGAGGACGGCTTCGTCAGCTGCGGGCTGCCCTACCCCGGATTCGCCATGCGGGTCGTGGACGACCAGGGCCATGTCGTGCCGGAGGGCACGGTCGGGCACTTCCAGGTCCGCGGCACCTCGGTGACCTCCGGCTACCACGACAACCCGGAGAAGAACGCCGAGTCGTTCACCGAGGACGGCTGGTTCGACACCGGTGACCTGGCCTTCCTGCGCTCCGGCGAGCTGTACATCACCGGCCGGGCCAAGGACGTCATCATCATCAACGGCGTCAACCACTACAGCCACGAGATCGAGGCCTGCGTGGAGGAACTGCCGTTCGTGGAGCGGTCGTTCACGGCCGCCTGCGCGGTGCGGCCGGACCCGGCGGCGGACACCGACGAACTGGCCCTGTTCCTGCGTGTCGTCCCCGGTACGGATCTGGCCGACGCGCTGCGCACGGTACGCGGCAAGGTGACCCGGCAGATCGGGATCACGCCCGCCTACGTGGTCCCGGTGGAGCCGTGGACCATACCCAAGACCGAGATCGGCAAGATCCAGCGGACGCAGTTGCGGAAGCGGTTCGAGGCCGGCGAGTTCGACGAGGACGTACGGCGCACCGAAGTGCTGCTGGGCACCGCGGCGACGGTGCCGGACTGGTTCCTGCGGCCGGTGTGGCAGCGCGTGCGGCGCCCGTGGACCACGGCGTCCCCCGCACGGCACACCCTGGTGCTCGCCGGACGCGACGCCCTGGGCGCCCGGGTCGCCGAGGAGGTGGCCGCGGAGCTGCGGCGAGGCGGTGCCCTGTGCACGGTCGTCACCGCGGCCGCCGGGTTCCGCCGTATCGACGCGGCCCGCTACCACATCCGCGTCGACCGGCCCGAGGACTACGAGGCACTGCTCGCCGCCCTGACCGTGGACGGGCGTGCGGTGGACACCGTGGTCCATCTGGGAGCGCTGACCGCCGGCCGCGAGGAGCCCGAGTGCGTGCGGGACCTGCAGGAAGCCCAGCGGGACGGTGTGGACAGCCTGGTGTGCCTGGCCAGGGCCCTGTCACGGAACGGCACCCCGGACCGCTCCGTCGGCCTCCACCTGGTGACCGGCGGAACCCAGGACGTGCTGGCCGAGGACCGGCCCTCCTGCCTTGACGCGGCCACGGGCGGCCTGCTGAAGAGCCTGCGAGAGGAACTGCCCTGGCTCGACGCCGGCCGGCTCGACCTCCCGGTCGCCGACCCCGCCGAGGCGGCCCGCCTGATCCTCGCCGAGGCGGGCGGTCCGGTGACCGACCCCGAAGTGGCGTACCGCAACGGCGAGCGCTGGGTGCGCCGCCTGGCACCGCTGCCCGATCCGCTCCCCCGCAAGCCCCTGGCCGCGGCCGACGGCTTCCTCCTGGTGAGCGGCGGTCTGGGTGGCGTGTCCGCCCTGGTCGCCGAGCATCTGCTCGCGGCACCGGGCACCCGGCTCCTGCTGGTCGGCCGCACCGAGTTGCCGCCCGAACACACCTGGGACGCACCGGCCGGTCAGGACCGTGAGACGGCCCGGCGCATCGAGACGTACCGCAGGCTGCGCGAACGCGGGGAGGTGCGCTACGAGTGCGCCGACGTCACCGACCCGGCGCAGGTGCGCGCCGCGGTGGACAAGGCCGCCGCCGAGTGGTCGGCCCCGCTGGCCGGGGTGGTCCATCTCGCGGGCGCTTTCGACCAGCGGCCCGTGGCCGAGTACGACCTGGACGGGTGGCGTGCCGCGCTCGCCGCGAAAGTCACCGGCGGCTGGGTGCTGCACCGGCTGGCCGAGGAGCACGCGGCCTCCTCGTTCCTGTCCTTCTCCTCGGTCAACGGCTTCTTCGGCGGCTCCATGACGGGCGCGTACGCCGCCGCCAACGCCTTCCTGGACGCCTTGGCGGTACGTCAGCACCGCGAGGGCAGGCTGACCGCCCACAGCCTGTCGTGGAGCATGTGGGACGACATCGGCATGAGCCGGGGCTACGCGTTGCGGGCGCTGACCGAGGCGCGCGGTTACCGGGTCCTGGACCACAGGGCCGCTCTGCGCTCCCTCGACCTCGCCCGGTCCCTGGACGAGCCGCACCTGCTGATCGGCGTCGACCGCGCAGCTCCCTGGGTACGCGGCCGGCTTTCGGGCCCGGCGCGCCCGGTGCACCGGCTCGCGGCCCGCGTGGCGCTGCGCGAGGGCACGGACATCGGGGAGCTGTACCGGGCCGCGGCGAACGGCGCCGGGCTGGTCGGGGCCGCCGACAGGTGGGTCCTGCGGGCGGCCGGGACGGCACCCACCGGAGCGTCGCCCGTACCGCCCGCCGATCCGGACACCGACCGGCGCCGGGCGCTGGAGGACCGGCTGTGCGGCATCTGGAGCCGGGTCCTGGATCGTGACCAGGTGGGGGTCGACGACAGCTTCTTCGACCTCGGGGGCACGTCCCTGCTGCTGGTGCGCGCGATGACCTCGATCAACCGGGAACTGGGCTGCGCCCTCACCGTCGTGGACCTGTTCAGCCATCCCACGGTCGCGGCACTGGCCCGGCACCTTGCCGACCGGGTGACCGTCCCCATGACGGGGGACGGCGGACCGGTCGGGGACGGATCCCTGGCAGACGCACGGCAACGGGCGCAGCGGCAACGCACCGCACGGAACAGGACCACTCGGCGGAACAAGCAGGACAAGGGGACCGACCGCGATGACTGACACTCCGGAGAACGGCCTGTCGGACAGCGAGTTCCCGGGCGACGGGCTCACGGACGACAGGCTCGCGGACGACGACATCGCCGTCATCGGCATCGCAGCGCGGTTCCCCGGAGCCGACACGGTGGAGGAGTTCTGGGAGAACGTCGCCGCCGGCAAGGAGTCGATTCGCCCTGTCTCCGACGAGGAGTTCCTCGCCGCGGGCGGGGATCCGGCAGACCTGAAGGACCCTTCCTTGGTGCGCAGGGCGTCGGTGGTCGACGGGGTCGACCTGTTCGACGCGGCCTTCTTCGGCTACAGCCCCGCCGAGGCCGCGATCGTGGACCCGCAGCAGCGGCTGCTGCTGGAGTGCGCCTACCACGCGCTGGAGGCGGCGGGGTACGCGGCCGACCGGGAGAAGCGGAAGATCGGTGTCTACGCGGGTGCCGGGGACAGCCGTTACTACGCGTCCCACGTGTATCCGAGGTTCGCCGGCCGGCCCGGCTCGGTGGAGCTGGTGCACAGCACCGCCGCCAACTCGCTCGGCACCCTGGCCACCAGGATCTCGTACGAACTCGGGCTGACGGGCCCGAGCCTGTCTCTCCAGACGGCCTGTTCCACCGGGCTGGTGGCGATCCACACCGCCTGCCAGGACCTGCTGAACCACGCCTGCGACATGGCGCTGGCCGGGGCGGTCTCGGTCAACCCGTCGGCGAAGCTCGGCTACCGCCATGTCCCGGGCGGCATGTTCTCCCCGGACGGCCGCTGCCGGGCCTTCGACGCGGACGCCGCGGGCACCGTGCCGGGGGACGGGGTGGGCGCGGTGGTCCTCAAGCGCCTGGGCGACGCCCTGGCGGACGGCGACCGGATCAGGGCCGTGATCAGAGGATCGGCGGTCAACAACGACGGTCGCCGGAAGGTGGGTTTCAGTGCGCCCAGCACCGAGGGCCAGGCCGAGGTGATCCTCACGGCTCAAGCGCTGGCCGGCGTCGAAGCGGACTCCATCGGCTACCTGGAGGCCCACGGCACGGGCACGAACCTCGGCGACCCCATCGAGGTGGAGGCGCTGACCCAGGTGTTCCGGGAGACCACCGACCGCACGCGGTTCTGCGCCCTGGGGTCGGTCAAACCCAACATCGGCCACCTCGGGGCCGCGGCCGGCATGGCGGGTTTCATCAAGGCCGTGCTGGTCCTGGAACATCGGCTGATTCCGCCGGTCCCGCATTTCCAACGCCCCAACCCGCTGATCGACCTGGCCGACGGGCCGTTCCGGGTGCCGACCGAACCGGAGGAGTGGCAGTCGGGGAACGGTCCGCGCCGGGCCGGCGTCAGCGCCTTCGGCATCGGCGGTACGAACGCACACGTCGTGGTGGAGGAAGCGCCGCCGGCACCGCACCGGGACCGGCCGGTGCGCCGGAGCGACACCGCCGGGGCGCGGTGGCAGGTGCTGCCCCTGTCCGCCCGCACCCCCGGAGCCCTGCGCGGTCAGTGCGACCGGCTCGCCCGGCATCTGTCGGACCACCCCGGCGCGGACCTGGCCGAGGTGTCCCACACCCTGCGCACCCGCCGCCCCGCGATGCCCCACCGGGCCGCGGTCGTCGCCGAGAACGGCCGGGACGCCGTCGAGGCGCTGGGCCGTCCGCTGTCCGACACGCCGGTGCGCGGCGCGGACCGCCCCCCGCGGGTGGCCTTCCTGCTGCCCGGCGGCGGCGCCCAGTACACCGGCATGGGCGCGGAGCTGTACCGCGGCTGCGACCCGTACCGCGACGTCGTCGACCACTGCGCCGGCCTCCTGCGGCCCGTGCTGGGCCGGGACCTGCGGGACACGCTGTTCGGCTCCGGCACCGCCGACGCCGGCGTGCAGGGGCTGCTGTCGGTGGTGGTCACCGAGTACGCCCTGGCGACCGTGCTGATGGAGCGCGGGGTCCGTCCGGACGCCATGATCGGCCACTCCCTCGGCGAGTACACCGCGGCCTGCCTCGCCGGGGTCATGAGCCTGGAGGAGATGCTGCCGCTGGTGGCGGAGCGCGGGCGGTTGATGGTCGCGGCCGGCGGTGCCACCGTCAGCGTGGCCCTGGAGGAGGCGCGGCTGCGCCCGCTGCTGACCGGCGGTCTCTCCCTCAGCGTGGTGAACGGTCCGGACGCCTGCACCGTCGCGGGCAGCGAGGAGGCGGTGGCCGCGCTGGAGCGGCGGCTGGCGGTCGAGGAGATCCCGCATCGCCGGCTGGCGCTGTCCCTCGCGGCCCATTCGCACCTGCTCGACCCGATCCTCGGCGACTTCGCCGAGGCCGTTCGCGGCGTCACCCTGCGCCCGCCCCGGATCCCCTACGTCACCGACACCACCGGCACCTGGGTCACCGGCGAACAGGCGACCAGTGTCCAGCACTGGGTCGACCAGCTCCGCCAGACCGTCCGTTTCGCCGACGGCGTCAGGGCCCTGTGGGGAGACGGCGAACCACTGATGGTGGAGGTGGGCCCCGGCGACACGCTGTCGAAGCTGACCCGGGCCTGTCTGACGGAGGCGTCGCCGACCACGGTCACCACCATGCGCCACGCCAAGGGCACGCGGTCCGACGTCCAGGTGTTCACCGAGGCACTGGCCCGGCTGTGGACGGCCGGGGTACCGGTCGATCTCGCACCGCTGGACGGAGCCCGGAACCACGGGCCGGGGGCGCCTCTGCCCCCCTACGCCTTCGACCGCCGCCGCCACTGGATCGACCCGCCGCAGCGTGTCGCCCGCCCACGGACGGAGGCCGCCTCGCCGGCCGCCCCGGACACCTGGTCGAGCGCCACGGACGCCTCGTCGCGCTCCGAGAACCCCGAGGATGTCCCGGAGAGCACGGTCGCACCGGCCCACTCGCCGGCCCCTCGGCCGTACCTTCAGACCTCGTACGACGCCCCTCGCAGCAGCCTCGAACGCGCGGTCGCCGAGCAGTGGCAGGAGGTCCTGGGGGTGGAGCCGGTCGGCGTCCACGACAACTTCTTCGACCTGGGCGGCGACTCCATGCGTGCGGTCATCCTGGCCGGCCGGCTGCGCGACGCGGGCCTGCTCGACGTGCCGGGCTCTGCGGTGCTGGCCACCCCCACCGTCGCCGGGCTGCTGAGCCACGCGGGCCGCCGCGGCAGCGGGCTGGACGCCTTCGCCCCGGTCCTCCCCCTGCGCGCCGCGGGCGATCGGCGCCCATTGTTCTGTCTGCATCCCGGCGGCGGCATCGGCTGGCGGTACGCCGGGCTCCTCGCCCACCTGGGAGATCAGCAGCCGGTCTACGCCATCCAGGCGCGCGGTCTTGACGGCTGCGCACCGCCCGCGACGGACCCGAAGGACATGGTCGAGTCGTACCTGAGACTGCTGCGCGAGATCCAGCCGGAGGGCCCCTACCGGCTCCTCGGCTGGTCCTACGGCGGCATGGTGGCCCACGCCATGGCCACCGCGCTGCAAGGGGAGGGCGAGCGGGTGGAGTTGCTGGCCATGCTGGATGCCCCGCTGCTGCACCAGCACCCCCCGTCCCCGGAGGTGGCCGAACGGCAGGTGGTGTCCCTGGTCTCCAGGCTGACCGGGGTCCACCTGCCGGACGGTGCGCCCGCCGACGTCGCCGAACTGCTGCGGCTGCTCGACTCGTCCGGCCCGGCGGCGGGCGCGGAGGTGACGGCTGTGGAGGCGGACCGGATCGCCCGCGTCATGCGCAACAACCTGCGCATCGCGCCCCGGTTCAGCCCGGAGGTGTTCCACGGGGACGTGCTGTTCTTCAGCGCCGTCGGCGGTTCGGCCGGGGCCGGCGGCTCGGACGACCCCTCGGACGCCCAGGGCAAGGCCGAGGAGTGGCGTGCGTATGTCGACGGTGTGGTCGAGGACCACGAGGTGGCCTGCGGCCACTACGACATGACCGAGCCGGAGCCGATCGCGCGGATCGGTGGAATCGTGGCGGCGGCTCTGGAGAAGAAGAATCTCCCGTAGCGCTTCACCGTCCGCGCATTCCGCTGCCCTTTCTTTTCCGCCCTCGCCTTATTCGGCGAGGGCGAGCAGGCTCGCGCCGACCTCGTCACGCAGTTCGCGCATGAACGGTCGGCTGAAACAGGCGGTGTGGTGGGGGAATTCGATGGCGAGACGGCCGTCGAAAGAGGTGACGCAGGCCATGATCGGGCTGCGGCCGGCCTGCGGAAAGTAGTGTTCGCGGGCGGGCACGAGCCGCACGTCGGTGAGCCGCGTGCCCTTGGGGAGGCGCGGGCCGGACACGACGCCCATATTGGTGACGATGACCGTGCCGAGGTGGAGTGCCGGATGCTGTGGAGCCGATGGCATGATCCGCATCTCCCGGACATGGTCGCCGCGGTCGAGGAGGTCCCGTATCCCGGCGCCGGCTTCGCGGGCCAGCTCCAGGATGTCGGTGTCCTCGGCGACGGGCAGGGTCTGGAGGTGCATGGTGACCGCGGCGACCATGCGGCCGGCGGGCACCGGCGGCGACAGGCGCGAGCGCAGATCGACCGGTGACACGCAACCCAGGACACGCGTGCCGGTGCCCTCCAGGCGCCGACGGGCGACGAGCAGCATGACGGCACTGATGAGGGCGTGCACGGACACGCCTTCCGCACGGGCCCGTTCACGCAGCCGGGCGGTCGCTCCGGCGTCGAGCAGCAGCCGCCGGACCTCGATCCGGTGGGCTTCCCCAGGCGCTTCCTCCCCCCTCGCGTCGGTGTCGAACGGGACGAGTGCGACGGGGTGGCGGCCGATCTGCTCCACCCGCTGCCGCAGGTACTTCTCGGTCTCCTCCGGGTCCGCGGCCGGCAGCAACGCGCTGATGGGCCCGGGGAGTTCGGTCACGGGCGCACGCCGGACCGCGGTGCCCTCGACGAGCTCCCGGTAGCGGTCCCAGACAGCGTTGAGGAGGGCGATCGCGCTGTGCCCGTCGGTGATGACGTGGTCGATGCTCAGCACCAGGGTGTGCCGCTCGGTTCCGGGGTGACTGACGAGCACCGCGCGGGTCAGCGGGCCCCCCACCGGCAGCGGGGTGTTGAACTCCTCCAGGTACGCCTCCGCGCCGCCGGTGCGCAGCCGCAGCCGGGGCCGCTCGGCCGCCGGGAGGGGGGCGAGGGCGTGACCGTCACCGTCCGGGACGATACGCGTCAGCAGCGTGGGGTGCTCCGCGGTGACCGCCTCGAACGCCGCGGCCAGGACCGCCGGTTCGACGGGGCCGTCCAGGACGCAGGAGAGGACCGCCCTGCTCCGCTGGGCGACGTAGAGGTTTTCCGCGGGGCACAGCATGCGTCGCATGTAAACAGCCTTTCTCCGCACTGTGTGATCTTTTCACACGGCAGGATAAGGCGTTTCGGCACCAGGAGGAACGGAACATCGGAAGACCGAAAGGGAATCAAGACGAATTCAAGGGACCCCTTCTACGGGCGAAACCTGAAGAAGCGCCTTGACATCACCTGGAGTCATTCTCCACATCCGGCTTGAGTTTACCTGGAAAACCTTGACCGGCCAACTCCTCGTCGACCACTGTCAGGTGGCGGAATACGGCGTCACCATCGCGCTCTCCCACCGAACGAGACGACCCACATGCCCGAGCAGGACAAGAAGGAGAAGACATTGGCAGGCGCAGGACGACACCAGGGCAAAACCGCCCTGGTCACGGGAGGCAGCCGCGGCATCGGACGGGCCATCAGCAGACGGCTCGCGAGGGAGGGCGCGCTGATCGCCGTCCACTACGGGCACGACGAGGCGGCGGCGGACCGTACGGTCAAGGAGATCGAGACGGACGGCGGCCGGGCGTTCGCGATCCATGCGGAGCTGGGCGTCCCCGGCGACGCGGCCGCCCTGTGGACCGCGTTCGACCGCGAGCTGGCCGCGTACGCCCCGGACGCCGAACCGGGTCTGGACATCCTGGTCAACAACGCCGGGATCACGCTTCCCCGGCCGATCGAGCAGGTCACCGAGGAGGCCTACGACCGCGTCTTCGCCGTCAACACCAAGGCCCCCTTCTTCATCCTCCAGCAGAGCCTCGGCCGGCTGCGGGACGGCGGCCGGATCATCAACGTCTCGTCGGCGGCGACGCGTTTCGCGTACCCGTCGATCATCGCGTACTGCATGACCAAGGCGGCCATGGACCATCTCACGCTGCCCCTCGCCGTCCAGCTCGCCCCGCGGAACATCACGGTGAACGCGGTCGCCCCCGGCTTCACCGAGACCGAGATCAACCCGACCCTGAAGGACCCGCGGATCCGGCAGGCGCTGTCCGCGCACTCGGTGTTCGACCGGCTCGGCCAGCCGGAGGACATCGCCGACGTGGTCGCCTTCGTGGCGAGCGACGACGCCCGCTGGGTGACCGGTCAGTGGCTCGACGCGGCCGGTGGCGTCCACCTCGGCCTGTAGGCGGAAGGAGCACCGCATGACCTTCAGGGAGATCTCGGCCTTCGCCGCCGAGGAGGAGCGGCGCGTGCTGAGCCTCAGGCCGGTCCTCGCGCCGGTGCACGGGAGATACGGCGACCATCCCCACCAGGTCTACGACGCCTGGCCCGCCGAGGACGCGGACGCACCGCTGGTGCTGCTGCTGCACGGCGGGTACTGGCGCTACGACCGGATGCATCTGACGCCGTTCGCCGCCTGGCTGGCGAAGCAGGGCTTCTCCGTGCTGCTGCCGGGCTTTCGCCGGTCCGGAGGTGCCGGCGGCTATCCGGAGACGTTCGACGACGTCGCCCGGATCGTCGACACCCTGCCCGAGGGGCGGCCGTACGTCCTGGCCGGCCACTGCTCCGGCGGCCATCTCGCCCTGTGGTGCGCGGCGCGGGCCCTGCTGCCCGCCGACTCGCCGTGGTACACGTCGTCCCTCCCGCCCGCTGTGCTCGCCCTCGCTCCGCTGACCGACCTGGAGGCCACCCGCCGGGACCGGCTCAGCAACGACGCGGCGCTGCAGCTCCTGGGCGGGCACGACCTGTTCGAGGCACGATTGCCGTACGTGGATCCGCTGACGCTGCTCAAGGGGCCGAGGACGACGGGTGTGCGGACCGTACTGCTGCACGGGGCGGTCGACGAGGAGGTACCGCTGTCGCAGTTCGCGGACTACGCGGCGGTCCACGACGACGTGGAGACGGTCGTGCTGCCCGGCATCGGCCACTACACGCTCATCGAGCCCGACGCCCCCGGCGCGCTCGCGGTCGCCGCCACCCTCCGCCGCCTGACCGCGGCCCTGCCCGCCGGCGGCCACCGGTGCCCCTGACCGTCACCTCCGCTCGAGCTCACTTCATCTCCTACGACCCCGTCGACCACGACCGCATGGTGCGACTGCGCCCGGCCACGGTGGACGGCACGACCCGTCCGGGGGACGCCCGGCCGCCAGTGCCGGGCTGGGGCCCGGCCTACGGCCGGTCAACGCGGCGGTACGCCAGGTGCGGGCCACCCGTGGCAGGGCCGCGAGGACGCGTCCGCGCCACCTCGGGAGGCGCGCTGGAGCTCGTCCGAGGGGGCGGGAGGCGGGAGGTGGACCGGGCACGGCGGGCGCAAGCCGGTCCGTCGCCCCGATGAGCGACGCTCGCCAGGGAGGGCGTCTCGCGGCCGGCACCCGTCGCGGTGATCGTGCCGGCCGCTTCCAGGCCGGCGTACCGGCCGGGGGTCTGCATGGCGCGGACGCCCGGCATCTGGCCGGCTCAGGAGACCCATCCCTCCTCGTAGGCGATCCGGACCGCGTCGATGCGGTTGCGCGCGCCGAGCTTGCAGACGATGGAGGTCAGATAGTTCCGCACGGTCCCCTGGGACAGGCACAGGCTCGTCGCTATCTCGACGACATCGGCGCCCCGGGCAGCATGCTGCAGGACCTCCGCCTCCCGGGCCGAGAGGGGGTTGTCCTGATGGTTCCAGGCGTCCAGCAGTAGCTCGGGGGCGATGGCGGGCCGGCCGGCGGCGACCGCGCGCACCGACGTGGCGAGTTGGGCGGGCGGAGCCTCCTTGAGGAGGAACCCCTGAACGTGGGCGGCCAGAGCACGCCGCAGCAGGCCCGGCCGACCGAAGGACGTGAGGATCAGGGTGGGGCAGCTCGGCAGCTTGTGATGGAGTTCCTGCGCTGCCGTGAGCCCGTCCATACCAGGGAGGTTGATGTCGAGCACCGCCACGTCGGGTCGGGTCTCGAGGGCGGCCGGCACGATGTCGTCCCCCCGGCTGACGGAGGCGACGACGAACAGGTCTTCTTCCAGTTCCAGCAACGCGGCCAGTGCCCCGCGGACCATCTGGACATCCTCGGCGAGCAGGATTCTGGTGGCCATGATTCCGCACTTTCGTCTCGATCGATGCGCCCCGGCCCCAGGCCGGTGCGCTCCTCAGCCCCCGTTGTCGTCGGCGGTCGCCGCCCGCCCGCCTAAGAGTTGAGTGGTGCCTCCGCGAGGAGCAGGAAGCGGCCGCCCTCGCGGACGCCCGCCTCCGCGCGTCCGCCCAACTCCGCCATACGGGCGCCGAGATTGGCCAGTCCCTGGCCGCCGCGGAGTTCGGCGGCCGCCGGGACGACGCCGTCGTTCACCATGACCAGTCGCGCGGAGCCGCCGGACGCGGTGAGCGTGACCTGGCAGTTCTTGGCTTCGCTGTGCCTGATGACGTTCGCGGCCCCTTCCCTGAGCACGATGGCCAGGGCCTCGTCGAGCGCCGGGTCCAGCCTGTGCGGGGCGGTGATGTCCATGGTCACGTCCACGCCGGCCATGGTCAGGACCGACCGCACCGACTCCTGCTCGGCCGCGAACGAGAGGGGACTGCGATAGCCCCTGGCCATCACGCGCAGGTCGGTGAGGGCCTGACGTGAGGTGGCCACGATCGCCTCGATCTCCTCACGGGCGCGGCCCGCCTCCGCCGGGACCAGTCGGTGGGCCAGCTCCCCCTTCAGGATGAGGGAAGAAAGGCTGCAGCCGAACAGATCGTGCAAGTCCCGCGAGAAGCGCAGCCGTTCCCGCGACACCGCGGCCCTGGCCAGTTCCTCCCGATCCTCGTGCACCTCGGCGACAAGGCTGGAGAGCCTGCTGAATCCCCAGATCATCCAACCCATCAGCACCGTGTGCACGGCGTGCGACGCCGCTGGCAGGAACGGTGCCCGCGACCAGGAGATGCCCAGGACGCTGAGCACGACCAGAGACCAGACGAGCCAGGCTCCGCGCACGTTGACGAGCAGGACCGAAGCCGCCAGCAGCCCCGTCATGCTGGTCCACGGATCGCCGTACCAGAGCAGGGGCAGATAGGTCAGCGCAGCCTGCACCCCGAGGATCGGCAGCAGCCGACCGTCCGTCCGATGCCGGGTCCCCGCCGTCATGACGACCGCCTGCGCGGCGAACATGACAGCGACGAGCACGAAGAAGGCCACCAGGAGCGCGGGCCGCGTGTGCTCGCGCAGCAGGCCGAGCAGGCTCTGCGAGACGATCCATGCGAACGGGACGAAGGTGATGAACCGGGTCAGGCGGTACGCGGGAATGTCATGGTCCGGCAGCCGGTCGAGTCGGGCCAGCCACGATTTCAGCACCGTCGGGGCAGTCTCGCCCGGGGCGCCGACGCGCCGTGCGGGCCGGGCGGCCACCACAGTCTCTCCCGTCACGAGCGCCGGCCGTTCGCCGTACCGGACCGGCCATGGCCCCGATGAGCAGAGCAATGCGGGAGTTCTCGTCCGCATGTCGCATGCCAGGGGTGCGAATGCCTTTTGCGGTCGCCCGGGCGGTGTCGCGTCGTGAAATTCGACGCACCCATGAATAAATAAGGGTACGGCAATAAAACGGAGGGGAAATCCGGGGAGACACCCCCTCCCGCTTCACCGCATGAGGTCCATGCCCCACGACGCCCGCAGATAACCCCGCCGACCCGAATATGACGTAGATCACCGGCGACCTGCGCACCCTCATTGCCCTGGTGGGACGGGCGTTCCCGATTCCGCGGTCCACGACACGCAGATAATTGCGCAAAGCAAGTACCGGAGAGGAAGCATGGGGGGACGTTCATGGGTCCATTAATGACGGAACCGGCTACTCTGTCAAGAAGTCTGAGTTTAGAAGACTCACATTTCCATGCGTCGACCTGCATCAATGGGCGCGCGATTATCGTGGTTTGAACTTTCGATCCGGCAAAAAGGTCCGATTTGTGAGGGATCGACGTTTGCTCAGGGGCCGACGCCCACTCCGGCCATCGCTGCGGCAGGCTTGCGTCGCGACATGACATATTCACGTACGGACTTGTGAAGGGATCACTGGGCCCCACGACACGCTTTTGCGAGGCTGCATGGCAGGTTCCGCCTGACAGTGGAGGACTCAGATGACAGACATCACGGTTCTCGGGCCGTTCACAGCTGCCTACAAACAGTCATCGTTCGCGCCCAACGCCACCAAAGCCCGCCAGATCCTGGCGCTCCTCGCACTACAGGCAGATCGCGTCGTCGCCGCGTCGACCCTGATGGAGGAGATATGGGGCGAGAAACTGCCGCGCAGCGCAGCCACGACACTGCAGACCTACATCGTGCAACTGCGCCGGAAGCTCTCCGCCGCACTGGAGGACGGCACCGACCCCAAGGAGGTGCTGGTGACCCAGCACGGCGGGTATCTCCTGCGGGTCCGGCCCGGACGTGTGGACGCGCAGGAATTCGAGAAGCTGGCCGCTTCCGGAGGCAAGGCCTTCGAGGGGGGTGACGACCGCACGGCTTCCAGGCTCCTCGGCCAGGCTCTCGGGCTCTGGCACGGCCCCGCACTGATGGACGTGAAGGTGGGCCGGGTGCTGGAACTGGACGTCGTCCGGCTGGAGGAGAAGCGGATGACCGTCCTGGAGCAGCGGATCGACGCGGACCTCGCACTCGGCCTCCATGGCGAGCTGGTGCCGGAACTCTCGGTCCTGGCCGCCCGGCACCCCATGCACGAGGCGTTCTGCGCGCAGCTCATGACGGCCCTGTACCGGTCCGGCGGCGCGTGGCGGGCCCTGGAGGCTTACCAGCGATTGCGCTCGGCCCTGGTGGAGGAACTGGGCCTGGAACCCTCGCAACGGCTGAAGCGGCTGCACCAGGCGGTGCTCTCCGGCGAGGAGTTCTCCGACCACCGCAGCTTCGCCACACCCCACCCCCACACCAGGGTCCGCATGAGCAGGCGGACCACGGCCGCCTGAGGCCGCGCCGCGCGCCGGTCCCGGGGGCCCTGTGGCCCCCGGGACCGGCGCGTCCTGGACCCCGCGGGGCTCGACGACGGCAGTCGCGCCCCGCCGTTCCCGTCAGTGCTCGGGTGACGCGGTTGCGCCCCCTTCGGTCGCCGTCGGGACGGGCGACAGAGCGATCCGGGTGAGCCGGTCCTCGAAGGCTCCACGGAAGCCGGGTTCGTCGAGGAAGAAGTGGCCGCCAGGCAGGAAGGCCAGATCGAAGGCCCGTGAGGTGAGTTCGGACCAGGCCTTCATGCCCTCCGTGTGGGTCAACCGGTCCCCGAGGCCGGCGAAGGCGGCGATCGGCACATCCAGGGGCTCGGTGTGCGGGTGCACATAGGTCTCGACCATCCGCAGGTCGGCCCGGAGGGACGGCAGGAACAACTGCAACACCGCCGGCGTGGCGAACAGGGCTTCGGGGATGCCGCCCATTCGGCTCAGCCCGGCCGTGAACAACGGATCTGGGAGCATGTGCAGCGGCTCGTGCGTCGGCGGCCACGCCGGGCTGATGCGCCCGGAGACGAGCAGCAGCTCGGGTACTGCGCCAGACTGCCGCAGCCGCCGCGTGGTCTCGTAGGCGACGAGTGCGCCGAAGCTGTGACCGAACAGGGCGAAGGACCGGTCACGTCCGTCCCCGTCGCCCTGCTCCTCCTGGTCCCTCCGTATCAGCCGGACCACCTCGGTCACGACCAGCTCCATCTCCCCCAGCAGGCTCTCGCGCAGCCGCGTCCCGTGGCCGGGCAGTTCCAGCGGGACCACCCGCACTCCCCGTGGCACCGCTGCGCCCAGCCGGCCGTACGGCTGCGCGCTGCCGCCCGCGTGCGCCAGGCAGTAGAGCGTGAGCCAGGTCCCGGAACAGGACAGCCGCGTCATCGATCGGTCCCTTCCACGGCGCGGCACGGCCGGCCCCTGCCGCGATCAGCGATGGGTTCGGGACGACCTCGACCGAGGCGCTCCCGGTGTCTCCTTCGGGCGGGGTTCAGGCAGGACGGATCGGTGACGCCCAGCCCCTCGCGAGGGGCCGTGCAGAGCACTGCCGGATCCGCGCCGGCCGGCACGGCCTCGGTCGGAGACGACACGGAGATTCCTCCCGCTCGCCCCGCAGCGGTTTCTTTCCCGGCTTCGACCTCGGCAGGCGCGGTGCTGTGCTCGCACGGCTCCGACGGTCGGGGGACGTGGGCCCCGTCCGGATCACACCACTGCCGGGTCGCATGTCGGCGGAGATCCGCTTGAGGCCCGGCAGGACACCGCGCGGCCCCGTTCACCTGTTGTTCAAGGCAGATTCCAGGCGGGCTGGCCAGGCTTCGGAGCATGAGGAATCCCTATCTCGCAGACGACGGGCGGGAGCGGAGGAACCTGGTCCGGCCCCGCCGCGAGCCGGCACCGCGCCGCCAGGAGCCGCGCGGCACTCGCCACTGACCACGGCGACCGGCGCCGAGGGACGTCCTCGAGGAGAGTCGCCCATCCCCCCGACCATCCGCCGCACTCGTGAGGCCTCATGTCCACCCCCCGTACATCCGCCACGCCCACAACCGGCGCCGAGCCCCGCGACGCCGACGTCATCCCCCTCCGCGATCGCCACGCCCCTGTGGTGAACCTGCTGTTGCCCCGCGCTCAGGCCGGCGACCGGCAGGCCATGAACGATCTGCTGCGGCACGTCGCCCCCATGGTCGTGCGACAGTGCCGGCGGGTCACCCAGCGGCACGGCTCGGATGCCGCGCAGGAGGCCATGCTCGCGATCTACCGTGGCCTGCGTGGCCTGCGCGATCCGGGCGCCTTCTACTCCTGGGCCCGTGCGATCGCGGTGCGGGAAGCCGTCCGCACCCGCCGCCGCCTGGGTGACTTCTGCGACCAGGACCTGCCCGATCTGGTGCAGGACACCAATCCCATGACCACCGTCCACATCAGCGACGTACTGGACCGGTTGCCGCACCACCATCGTGAGGTGCTCACCCTCCGCGCGGTCTACGGCCTGGACGAGCAGGAGATGGCGACGGCACTCGCCCTCCCGCTCGGGACGGTCCGCTCCCGGCTGCATCGGGCTCGGCGGAACTTCCACGACGCCTGGCACCAGCAGTCCGCCTGACGATCCCGGACATCGACGGCCACCGGGGCACGGCACGGAGGTCCTCGGGATCACGAAGGCCTCCGTTCCGTGGCCGTGCTGCCGGGTGCTCCGTGCGGTACGGCGGTCCTTGTCGCGTCGGCCGTCAGGTGACGGCAGCGCGCTGCCGGTGGCGTGGTTCCAGGTGCTCCCGCAGGGTCAGGGCCTGCCGCAGATGCCGTACGGCGGTCAGGACGTCGTGGTGGGAGACGTACAGGGAGTTGACGCCGAACCGCAGCAGGTCGGGTGCGCGCATGTCGCCGATCACGCCGCGGGCTGCCAGCGCGCTCACCAGTGGGTAGGCCTCCGGGTGCCGCAGAGCCACCTGGCTGCCGCGCCGGTGCGGTTGCCGTGGGGTGACCACGGTGAAACCCAGACCGTCCAGCAAGATGTCGGCGCAGTCCATGAGGAACCCGGTCAGCGACAGGCTCTTGGCCCGGACCTGCTCCATTCCGATTCCCTCGAAGGCGGTGAGGGCCGCCTCCAGGGCGAGCAGGGAGAGGATCGGCGGCGTGCCGATACGGGCCCGCTCCACTCCGCGGGCCGGAGAGTAGTCGCCGCTCAGCGCGAAGGGGTCCGCGTGCCCGTTCCAGCCGGTGAGCGGCTGGTCGAAGGCGTCCTGATGGCGCCGGGCGACGTAGAGGAAGGCAGGGGCGCCGGGGCCGCCGGACAGGAACTTGTAACCGCAGCCCACTGCCAGGTCGACGCCCAGTTCGTCCAGCCGTACGGGCAACGCACCGGCCGCGTGGCACAGGTCCCACAGCATCACTCCCCCGGCTTCCTGAACGGCACGGGTGACGGCGGCCATGTCGTAGAGCTCGCCCGTGCGGTAGTCGACCGGGGAGTAGCCGGCCACTGCCACCTCGTGGCCGCGTTCGGCCAGGCAGCGCGGCAGGTCGGCCACCGCGACCCGGAGGACCTCCAGGCCGAGCAGCCGGGCCACCGAGTCGGCGATGTACGTGTCGGTGGGGAAGTGGCCCGGGTCGGTCAGCAGCAGCCGCCGCGCGGGGCGCAGCCGCGCCGCCGCGGTCAGGGCGTTGAACAGGTGAACGGAGGTGGAGTCCCCCGCCACCGTCTGCCCGGGCGCCGCGCCGAGCAGGCGTCCGATCGTGTCCCCCACCCGCAGGGGCGCCTGCCACCACCGGTGCTCGTTCCAGGAGCGGATGAGGCCTTCTCCCCACTGCCGGCGGACCGCGTCCGCGAGCGCCTCCGGCACGGCGGCCGGCAGCGCGCCGAGCGAGTTGCCGTCCAGGTAGACGATTCCGTCCGGCAGGAGGAAGCGTTCCCGCTGTGCCGCCAGCGGGTCCGCGGCGTCGAGCACGGATGCCTGTGCCCTCAGTTCCTCCAGGGTGGTCGCGCTCTCGGTGGGGACCGGCTGCCTAGACAAGACCGCGCACCGTCCAGATCTCGGGGAACACGGGACGGACGGCTCGTTTCTCCAGCCAGGCGACGCCCGACGAGCCGCCGCTGCCGCTCTTGGCGCCCATGGCCCGGCGGGTGGCGAGCAGATGGTCGCCACGCCATCGCATGACCGCCTCGGCGATGTCGGTCAGCGTCTCGCCCAGGGCCAGCAGCGGGTCGTTCTGCGGGCCGGCGTACACGCGCCGCCAGACTTCCTCGACGCCCGGGTCGGCCTCGTAGGGGGCGGTCACGTCGCGTTCCAGCACGTGCTCCGGGACGGGCAGTCCGCGGCGGTGCAGGTAGGCCAGCGTCTCGTCGTACAACGAGGGCTGGTTCAGCAGTTCCTCCAGTTCGGCGTACGCGATGGGGTCCGCCCGCTGCGGGTTCATCAACGAAAGGGACTTGTCGCCGAGCAGAAACTCCAACTGCCGGTACTTGGCCGACTGGAAGCCGGACGCCGCGCCGAACGCCGCGCGGAACCCGTTGAACTGAGCCGGGGTCATCTTCGCGATCGGCCGCAGGGAGTCGTTGAGCGCATGGTGCGCGCTGACGCTGCGGCGCAGGGCGTCCATGGCGCCCTCGTGGTCGTCGTCGACCAGCGCTTCCCGGGCCGTGCGCCACTCGTGGACGACCAGGGTGAACCACAGTTCCATCACCTGGGTCGTGACCAGGAACGACATCTCGTGCGGGGCGTCGGTCAGGGGCTGTTGCAGGGAGGACAGTACGGAGGCGTGGACGTAGTCGTCGTAGGGGGTCCTTCCCCGGAAGGCCACCACAGGGTCGTCCGTGCCCAGGTCGCGGGGCAGTGACGTGGTGTCGGTCATCGCGTCTCCTCAATAGGGGCACTGGTCAGCGGGAGCGGAGATACGTCGGGCAGTCGTCGAGCGGCGCTCTTCCCGCCCACTCACAGGTCGAAGTCCAGCCCCGTCTCGTCGGTCTCCGGACGGGCGCGGCAGGCGAGCGTGTATCCCGCCGCGAGTTCCGCGGGCCCCAGCACGTACTGACGGCCGGTCGTGACGGCTCCGTGGGTGACCTTGGCGCGGCAGCTTCCGCACAGGCCTTCTCGGCAGGAGTACGGAATGTCCGGCCAGACTCGCACCAGCGCGTCGAGCACCACGCGGTCCTCGTCCGCCATGGCGGTCACGGCCGTACGTCCGCCGGAGGAGGCGGTGATCCGTTCGCGGCGACCGCGCTGTTCGGCCTCCGGCGGTGCCAGGCCCCGCGGTGCGGCGGAGAAGAGTTCGAAGCGGGTCCGTGCCGGGTCGGCGCCCCATCCGGTCAGAGCCTCGCGCAGCGACGTGACCATCTCCCAAGGCCCACAGAGGTAGAAGTACGTGTCGCTGTCCGGCTCCGCGCCGACCGCACGCATGAGGGCCGGCAGCCTCGTGGTGTCGAGGCGACCGGAGAGCAGCTCTGCCTCCCGGGTCTCCCGGGTCAGCAGGTACAGCGGCTGGAACCGGTCGACGTACGCGTCCTTGAGGTCGGCCAGTTCGTCGGCGAGCAGCACCGACCGGGCCGTACGGTTGGCATAGACCAGCGACACCCGGCAGCGCGGGTCGTCGCGCAGGGCCGCCGTGGCCATGTCCAGCAGCGGGGTGATGCCACTGCCGGCGGCCACCATCACATGGTGTGCGCCGGGCCGTTCCGCGAGCCCGAAGCCGCCGCTCGGAGGTGCGACGTCCAACGTCTCACCGGCTCTCATCGCGGTCGTGGCGTACTCCGCGAAGCCGCCGGGTCCGAGCCGCTTGACCACCAGGCGCAGTTCGGGCCGCGCGAAGGGGGGCGGGCAGATGGAGTAACTGCGCCGGATCTCCGTCCCGTTCAAGACGTGCCGTACGGTCACGTGCTGGCCCGGCCGATGGGCGAAGGCATCGGTCAGCCGTTCCGGGAGGTCCAGGGTGAGGGCCACCGCGTCATCGGTGAGCGGCCGCACCCGCCCCACCCGCAGCCGGTGCCACCCGGTGGCCTGTCCGGTGGGCGCCGCCGTGCCCTGCTCGGTCGTCGTCATAGGGCCGTCACACCGCCTTCAGGTGGGCGAAGGACTCGCGGCAGGCGGCGCACATCAGGATCGTCTGGCATCCGGTGGGGCCGAACGGGCCGACCGGGCGGGTCGCCACGGAACCGCAGTTCGGACAGGGCCGGCCGAGGCCGAGCCGGACCGGCAGCGGCGCTGCGGCGGGGGCGGGGGGCACGATGCCGTGTGCGGCGAGCTTGCGGCGGCCCTCCTCGCTGATCCGGTCGGTGGTCCAGGCGGGCGCGAGCGCACGCGTCACCCGTCCTTCAGGATGCCCGCACTCCGCGAGTACGGCCCGCAGGTCGGTCTCGATCACCGGGAGCGCCGGACAGCCGAGGTAGGTCGGCGTGAAGACGACCTCCATCACGCCGTCCACGCCCTCGCCCACCGACCGGATCACGCCGAGGTCGGCCAGGGTGATCATCGGCAGTTCCGGGTCCGGTACTGCCTCCACCCGGGCGCGGACCCGGTCGGCGTCCAGCCGCGGGGCCGCGCTCACCAGACGCCTCCGGGGTACTGCCGGAAGACCGACTGGAACTCGGCCAGGAGCGGGGCGAACGCCTCGGTGTGCACTCCCGCCCGCCCTCCGGTCGCCTGCCAGGACGGTGCCGGGACGGTGAGCCCGGCCTCCGTCAGGACCTCCGTCACCTCCCGTTCCCAGGCGGCCCGCAGCCGGTCCGGGGCGCAGGCGATACCGTCGGCGTCGAGCCGCGCCGTCAGCGCGTCGCCTTCGAACAGCTCGGCCGTGTACGGCCAGACGTGTTCCAGCCCCGCCTGCATCCGCCGGCGGCTCTCCTCGGTTCCCCGGCCCAGCCGTACGGTCCACCGTGCGGCGTGCAGGCGGTGGTACTCCGCGTCCTTGGCCGCGCGGGCGGCGAAGGACGCCAGTTCCTCGTCGGCCGATGCCGCCAGCTCCGCGTAGAGCAGGCTCGTGCCGTGCGCGTACGCCAGCTGCCGGGCGATCGTGACAGCGAAGTCGCCGTTCGGGAGCTCCGACAACAGCACGTTGCGGAACTCGCGCTCTCTCCTGCGGTAGGCGAGGTCGTCGTCGCTGCGGTTCGTCCCGTCCCGCCGGCCGCTGAGGGTCAGCAGGGTCCGGGCGTGACCGAGCAGGTCCAGCGCGATGTTGGACAGGGCGAGGTCCTCCTCGACGGTGGGCGCGTTGGTCACCCAGGCACACAGCCGCTGACAGAGGATCAGCGCGTCGTCACCGAGCCTGAGGGCGTACTCGGCGATGTCGTGGTCCCGGGTACCGGCGAGGGAACCGGGGAGTTCACTGGTCATGGTCGTCTGCCTCGCTGAGCGGCGTGTACATCTGCGGATACCGGTAGGGCTTGTCGGCTCCGTTGCTGAAGAAGGGGTCCTTCTCACCGGGGGAGGAAGCCCGCACCGCGTCGGAGCGCACCACCCAGATCGACACCGGGTCGCCGCGGCGGGTGTAGAGATCCCGGGCGTTGGCGATGGCCATGTCGGCGTCCGCGCCGTGGACCGAACCGACGTGCTGGTGGGAGAGGCCGCGGCGTGACCTGAGGAACACCTCCCAGGACGCCTGCGCCCGGCCGGTCTCGCGGCTCATGCCTCCTGCCCTTCCGTCGCCCGGCGTGCCGCGTAGGCGTCGGCCGCGGCGCGCACCCAGGCCCCGTTCTCGTGGGCCGCCACCCGGTGCGCGAGGCGCTGTCTGCCGGTCTGCGCGCCGCCGGCCAGGGCCGTGCGGTACAGCGGCCAGTCCACCGGGGTGAAGTCGTAGTGCCCGCGCTCCTCGTTCCAGCGGATCGCGGGGTCGGGCAGAGTCACGCCGAGACGCTCCGCCTGCGGGACGACGTTGTCCACGAAGCGCTGCCGCAGCTCGTCGTTGGTGTGGCGTTTGATCCCCCATGCCATCGAGCGCCGGCTCACCGCGGCACCCAGGGCCGCGGCCCGTGCGTCCCCGCCGCCCTCGGACGTGTCCGGCGGGCCGAACATCAGGGCCACCGCGGGCAGCCACCACCGGTCGACCGCGTCCTGCGCCATCTCCCGCTGCTCCCGAGTGCCCCGGCACAGCGCCCACAGCAGGTCGTAGCCCTGGCGGACGTGGAAGGTCTCCTCCTGGCACACCCGCTGCATGGCCCGCGCGTACGGGCCGTAGGAGGTGCGGCACAGCGGAGCCTGGTTGATCACCGCCGCGCCGTCCGTCAGCCAGGCGATCGCCCCGGTGTCGGCCCAGGTCAGGGCGGGATGGTTGAACGTGTCGGAGGACCGCTGGTGTCCCTTGTGCAGCGCTTCGAGGAGTTCGGCGCGGGTGACGCCGAGGGTCTCCGCCGCCGCGTACAGGTACAGGCCGTGTCCCGCCTCGTCCTGCACCTTGGACAGCAGCACGGCCTTGCGCTGCAACGACGGTGCCCGGGTCAGCCAGGATCCCTCCGGCTGCATCCCGATGATCTCCGAGTGCGCGTGCTGGGCGATCTGCCGGATCACCATCCGCCGGTAGCCGTCGGGCAGCCAGTCCCGGGGTTCGATCGTCTCGCCGGCGGCGACGAGTGACTCGAAGTACGCGTCGCGCTGCCCGCCGTCGTCCGCACCGGCGGCCGTGGATCCTGCCTCCGTGATCACCTGGAACCTCCGCTCGCCTCTGTCCGGCCCGTGTGCTCGAACTCCCGGGCAAGGCCTCACATACGAAGGGAGTGCCGACGTGACCGGTCCAATCCCTCACCCCCTGCCGGAATTCGAGTGAGGCACGCCACAGTGGCGGCGGGGATTGTCGGGGCGTCCCCAGCCCTCCTTACCGATCGAGATCTTGGCGTACCGAAAGGTGGACGGGCATGGGCACCATACGAGAGCTACTCACCGAGCTGACCGGGACGTCGGAGTACGCTGAGAAACTCAGCGACGACACCGATCTGGCCGCCAGCGGCATCGACTCGGGGGACCTCGTCCGACTGATCCTGCTGATCGAGCAGCGCACGGGGGTGGAAATCACCGCCGGGGACATGGAGCACCTGTCCACGATCGCGGACTACGAACGTTTCCTCACCGACCGGGCCGGCTCCGGTGCGCGGCCGGGCAGTGCGTGATGTGGCTGACCCAGCTGCTGCACCGCAACCGTCAGTGCTTCCCCGACCGGACGGCGCTCGTGGACGCGCGCCGTTCGGTCACCTGGGCCGAGCTTGACGACCGGGTGGCCCGGCTCGCCCACGGACTGCTCGGACACGGCATCCGCCCCGGCGACCGGGTGGCCGTCCTCTCCCTGGACCGCATCGAGGTGCTGGAGACGTACTTCGCGTTGGCCCGGCTGGGTGTGCTGTTCGTCCCCCTCAACCACAGCCTCACCCCCGCCGAGGTGACCGCAATCGCGGAGCGCTGCGACCCGGCGGCGGTGATCGGTGAGTCGGCCCTGCTGGAGCGCCACCCGGATCTGCCGGTGCGGATCCGACTGCCCCTGGACGGCCCGGAGTTCGCCGCACTGTGCGAGGCGGACGGGTCGGCACCCGCCGACACCGCACCGGCCCCGGCGGGGACCTCAGGTCTTCCCGACGTGGCGGACGACGCCCTGGCGGCGATCCTGCACACCTCGGCGACCACGGGCCGGGCCAAGGGGGTCGTAGTCGACCACGCCTCCTTCCGGGCCATCGCGCTCGGCTGGCTCGCCCAAGTGCGGCCCACGGACGACATGGTGCTGGTCAACTGCTGCCCGCTGTACCACGGCAGCCTGGTGGTCTCGCTCACCTACATGGCCGCGGGTGCCACCGTGGTGCTCATGCCGGGCTTCCAGCCGCAGCGGGCGCTGGCCGCGATCGCGGGCAACCGGGCCACGCACATCTGGCTCGTGCCACAGATGCTCCGTTTCCTTCTCCGGGCGAAGTCGCTGCGGAGCACGGACCTGTCCAGTCTGCGCGAGGTGCTCTACGGTGCCGCGCCGATGCCCCCGGAGATCCACGCCGAGGCCGCCGAACGGCTCGGCTGCGGCTTCCGGCAGGTCTACGGGATGACCGAGGTGGGCGGTCCGTTCGTCACGCTCGGTCCGGACGAGCACCCCGCGCCGGGCACCGTCGACGTGATCCCGGCCGGCCGGGTGATCCCCGGCATGTCGGTGAGAGCCCTGGACCACAAGGACCGGGAGGCGCCCCCCGGCGTCATCGGGGAGATCTGCGCACGCGGCCCCGGAGTGATGCGCGGTTACTGGAACGACGACAAGGCCACCGCGGACATCACGACGGACGGCTGGATCCGCACCGGCGACCTCGGCTTCGTCGACGGCGAGGGCCGGGTGCATCTGATCGACCGGTGCAAGGACCTGATCATCCGGGCGGGGCAGAACGTCTACCCGAGGGAGATCGAGCAGGCGCTGCGTTCCCACCCCGCGGTGCACGACGCCGCCGTGATCGGGGTGACGGACGCCGACTACGGAGAGGTGCCGCTGGCCTTCGTGGTGGCCGAGGACGGGACGACGGCCGACGAGGTGCAGGCCCACCTGACCGGCCTCCTCGCCGCGTACAAGCGGCCCCAGCGCATCCGGTTCATCGAGGAGGTGCCCAGGAATCCCGCGGGCAAGATCCTCAAGAAGGCGCTGCCCGTCTGACGATGCCAGGGGCGACCACCTGGTCGAACTCGCCTGAACCCCACCGGTGTCGCACCGCCCGAGCGTGACCCGCGTTCGGGCGGTGCGTGTTTCACCGCCAGTGCCCGGCAGGCGGCGTCGCCCGTCGTGACGGGGGCGAACCCCGGCTGTCAGAGCACTGGTTCGGGCCGTGCGCGCGAAGTTACCGGCCGGCCACGTCTTGACCCCCCGGAGCCACAGGCTTAGCGTTCCGGCGTTCACATCGGATTGAAACGATTCAATCCGGTCTCGAGTCATCTTGTGGGGCGCACCTATGCCTGAATTCCTCTCGCAACGTGGCGGGATGTCCCGGCGCACGGTCCTCGCCGTCGCGCTGGCGGCCGGAACCGTCGCCGCCGTCGGTACCGTCTCAACCGGCGCCGCCGCCCTTCCCGCGGACGGTACCGCCGGGCCGGCCGCCGACTGGTTCGCGCGCCCGCCGCGCTCCGTGCGTCCCAAGTTCCGCTGGTGGTGGCCCGACGGCCTCGTCGACCCCGACGAGATCGCCCGAGAGATCGACCAGATCGCGGACGCGGGCTTCGGCGGAGCCGAGATCGCCGCCGTCCACCACAGCGTCAAGAACAAGTCCCTGCTGGACACCGAGCACCACGGGTGGGGCAGCGCACCCTGGCGCGCAGGAGTCGAGGCGGCCCTGAGCCGGGCGGCCAGACGCGGCCTCACCGTCGACCTCACCCTCGGCCCCAGCTGGCCCGTGGCCGTGCCCGGCGTCACCCCCGACGACGAGGCCGCCGCCCAGGAACTCGCCCACGGCCGCGTCACGGTGACCGGCGGAACCGCCTACCGGGGCCCGGTCCCGCCGCCGGTGCACGCGGCGGCGGCCGGCGTCACCCGCCAGAGTCTCCTCGCCGTCCAGGCCGCCCGGATCAACCCGGCCTACTCCACCCGCAAGGAGACCGGGCTCGACCTCGACAGCGTCCGCGACCTGACCTCCTCCGTCACCGACGGCACGCTCTCCTGGACGGCCCCCGCCGACGGGGACTGGGCGCTGATCTCCTACTGGCGGCGCGGTTCCGGCCAGCAGCCGGAATCCGGGCCGCACTCCGCGCCCGCCGCCTACGTCGTCGACCACTTCAGCGCGGCCGGCACCGCCGCGGTCACCGGCTTCTGGGAGCGGGCCGTGCTGACCGACTCCCTGCGCAGCCTGCTGAAGGCGGCGGGCGGCGCGTTCTTCGAGGACTCCATCGAGATGGAGACCGACGGGCTGACCTGGACCCCACTGCTGCCGCGAGCCTTCGAGGAGCGCACGGGACGGCCGCTGCTGCCGTACCTGCCCGCCCTGGTCCTGGACAACAGCAACCAGGTCTTCGCCTTCGAGGCCCAGCTGACCCGGCAGGTCCGGCACGACTTCTGGGCGACCGTCTCCGACCTGTTCAACCGGCACCACGTGCGCGCCCTGCGGGACTGGGCGCACTCCCTCGGCATGAGCCTGCGCGCCCAACCGTACGGGCTGCAGACCGACGCCATCGAGTCCGCCGCGCTGCTGGACATCCCCGAGGGCGAGTCCCTCGGCTTCAAGAACCTCGACGACTTCCGCTGCCTGGCCGGTGGCCGGGACATGGCCGGCCACACCGTGCTGTCCTGCGAGTCCGGCGCCTACAACGGCTCGGCCTACAGCACCACCTGGGACCGCTTCCTGCGCACCATGGGCGGCGCCTACGCGGCGGGCGTCAACCAGACCGTCGTGCACGGCTTCTCCTACGCCACCGCCCCGGAGGCCCAGTGGCCCGGCTTCGCGGCGTTCAGCCCCTACAACGGCGCCCCCGGCTACGGCGAGTCATGGGGCCCCCGGCAGCCCACCTGGCGGCACGTCGAGGACATCGCCGGCTACCTGGGCCGCGTGCACCGCGTCCTGCAGTGCGGCACCGTCCGCGCGGACGTCGCCGTCTTCCGGCAGACCGGCTACACCGCCACGGGCATCGGCGCGTCCTGGTTCACGGCCACCGGCGTCCCGCTCGGCTGGACGCACCAGTTCCTCAGCGGCCCCCTGCTCGACCTGCCGAACGCCACGGTCTCCGACGGCCGGCTCGCCCCGGACGGCCCCGCCTACAAGGCGCTGTTCGTCGAAGGGGACTTCTTCTACGGCTCCACCCCGACCCTCGCCCTGGCCGACGCCCGCAAGCTGCTCACGCTGGCACGGGCCGGCCTGCCCATGGTGCTGCTCGGCGCCTTCGACCAGGCGCTCACCCCGGGCGTCCCCGGTGCCGGCGAGACCGACGAACTGCGCGCGGTGCTCACCCGGCTGCTCGCGCTGCCGAACGTCGTCCGCGTCACGGACAAGGCGGCGGTCGGCGACGCCCTCGCCGGCCTCGGCGTCACCGCCGACGTGCGGCACGCCACCGCGTCCACCCTCCTCAACGCCCACCGGGTCACCAAGGACGCGGACTTCTACTACTTCTGCAACGGCAAGCACGCCGAGACCGTCAAGCCGCCCGTCGCGGCCATCGACCACGACGTCACCCTGCGCCGCACCGTGGGCGGCCACACGGTGCCGTACCTGCTCGACCCGTGGAGCGGCGAGGTGGTCCGCCTCGCCCGCTACACCGAGGACGGCGACGACGTCACCCTGCGCATCAGCCTCCAGCCGGGCCAGACGACGATCGTCGCGCTGGGCCGGCCGGGACTCTTCGGCGACCGGCTCGGCAGCCGCCCGCACGCCGTCGCCACCGACGCCGACCAGGTGCTGTTCACCGAGCGGGGGCTGACCGTCCGCGCCGGCGCCGCGGGCACGTACACCACCCGTCTGTCCCAGGGCCGCACGGTCACCACCACGCTCCCGCCGGTGCCCGCCTCCATCGTGCCGGGCCGCTGGGAGCTGGACGTCGAGGACTGGTACCCCGGATCCTCCCCGGCCCGCACCGAGACCGTGCGGCGCACGCTGACCCTCGACACCCTGCTGCCCTGGTCGCAGATCCCGCAGCTCGCGGACTGCGCCGGCATCGGCCGGTACCGCACCACGGTCGTCCTCCCGGCCGACTGGAGCGACGCCCACGGCGCCGTACTGGAGCTGGGACAGGTCAGCGACACGGTCCGGGTCACGGTCAACGGCACCCGGACCGCACCCGTCGACCGCATCCACCCGGTCGTCGACCTCGGGGCGCTGCTGCGGGCGGGCGAGAACACCGTCGAGATCGAGGTGGCCACGCCGCTGATCAACCGTCTCCGGGTGACGCGGCCCGAGGTCTTCGGGACCACCGCCCGGCAGGCCTACGGGCTGACCGGTCCGGTCCGGCTGGTGCCGTACGCCCAGGCCACCGTCGAGTGACCCCTCGAGGCGCACCGGCCACCGGTGCGCCCCGCCCGGCCCTCATGGCACGGCCGCCGGAGGGCCACGTCGTCGATCCACCTGCTTTGAACGATTCAACCCCGCCTTCCTCCCCGCCCTCCTCCCCGCCCTCCTCCCCGACCGAGCGTCCTGGTCCGCGACCGAGCGTCCTCGTCCCCGCTCGGGCCACCCCCCGTTCCGGAAGTCAGTGCCGTCTACCCGAAGGGAAACCGTCCTGTGCCCGCACAGCACCACGGATCGCGCCCGTCCCGACGCCACGTCCTGTTCGCCGCCTCCGCCGCGGCGGCCCTCACCGTACTGCCGGTGACTCCGGCGGCCGCCGCCGAGCCGCCCGGCGCGGCACGGTCCGCGCCGACGCCGCCCCTCACCCCGTTCCCGCTCTCCGCCGTCCGGCTGCTGGAGAGCCCGTTCCTCGCCAACATGCGCCGCACGTGCGCCTACCTGCTCTTCGTCGACATCGACCGGCTGCTGCACACCTTCCGGCTGAACGTGGGCCTGCCGTCCTCGGCGGAGCCCTGCGGCGGCTGGGAGGCCCCCACCGTCCAGCTCCGCGGCCACACCACCGGGCACCTGCTCAGCGCCCTGGCCCAGGCACACGCCAACACCGGTGACACCGCCTACGCCGACAAGGGGCGCCGGCTCGTCGCGGCGCTGGCCGAGTGCCAGCAGGCCGGGCCAGCGGCCGGCTTCCACCGCGGATACCTCTCCGCGTTCCCGGAGACGGTCTTCGACCAGCTGGAGGCGGGCGGCAGGCCCTGGGCGCCGTACTACACGCTGCACAAGATCATGGCCGGTCTGCTCGACCAGTACCGGCTGAGCGGCAACCGGCAGGCGCTCACGGTGCTGCTGGAGATGGCGGCCTGGGCGGACGCGCGCACCGCACCGCTGTCCCGGGAGCGGATGCAGAGCGTGCTGAAGGTCGAGTTCGGCGGCATGAACGACGTCCTGACCCGGCTGTACCTGGAGACCGGGGACCCGGTGCACCTGCGCACCGCCCGGCGCTTCGACCACGAGGAGCTGTACGCGCCGCTCGCCGCGGGCCGCGACGAACTCGCCGGACGGCACGCCAACACCGAGATCGCCAAGGTGGTCGGCACGGTGCCGGGCTACGAGGCCACGGGCGACGCCCGCTACCTGGACATCGCCGACACCTTCTGGACCCACGTGGTGGACCACCACTCGTACGTCATCGGTGGCAACTCCAACCAGGAGCTGTTCGGCCCGCCCGACGAGATCGTCAGCCGGCTCTCCGACGTCACCTGCGAGAACTGCAACAGCTACAACATGCTCAAGCTCGGCAGGCACCTGTTCCTGCACCGGCCGCAGCGCACCGCCTACATGGACCACTACGAGTGGACCCTGTACAACCAGATGCTCGGCGAACAGGACCCCGACTCCGAGCACGGGTTCGTCACCTACTACACCGGCCTGTGGGCCGGCTCCCAGCGGCAGCCCAAGGGCGGACTCGGCGCCGCTCCCGGCAGCTACAGCGGCGACTACGACAACTTCTCCTGCGACCACGGCACCGGCCTGGAGACCCACACCAAGTTCGCCGACACCGTCTACTTCCGCGGCGTCGGCACCGACCGGCCGACGCTGTACGTCAACCTGTTCATTCCCTCGGAACTGCGCTGGCAGGAAACGGGAGTGACGATCCGTCAGGATACGTCTTACCCGACCGGCGACCGCACCCGCCTCACCGTCACCGCGGGACAGGCGCGCTTCAGCCTCCGCCTCCGCATCCCCGGCTGGGTCGCCGCCACCGGCAGGCCCGCCGTCCTGAAGGTCAACGGCCTCCCCGTCACCGCCCGCCTCCGGCCCGGCACGTACGCCGACGTGGAACGGCAATGGCACCCCGGCGACACCGTCGACCTCGTCCTGCCCCGGGTGCCGGTCTGGCACCCGGCGCCCGACAATCCGCAGGTGCAGGCGCTGTCGTACGGCCCGCTCGTGCTGGCCGGCGAGTACGGCGACACTCCGCCGGCCACACTGCCCACCATCAGCCCCGCCGGCCTGAGCGCCGCCTCCGCGGGCGGGACCGCCTTCACCGCGCTCGCCGACGACCGGGAGGTGTCCCTGCGGCCCTTCCACGAGGTCCACCACCAGCGCTACAACGTCTACTGGGCCGTGCCACCGCGCCGCACACCCGAACGGGACGTCGTCCGCTACCCGTTGGACGAGGGCTGTGGCACGACCGCCGCGGACCGCACCCGGACCTTCCCCGACGCCGCGCTGGTCGGCGGCGCCGCCTGGAGCACGGACGGCGGGAACCCCTGCGTGACCCTTGACGGCCTGGGCGGCCACCTCCTGCTCCCGCCCGGCCTGCCCAGCGCACTCGACGAGCTGACCGTCGCCGTGCGCGTCCGCGTCGACACCCTCGTGCCCTCGGCCCGCGTCTTCGACCTCGGCTACCACAAGGACACCTACCTGTTCCTCGCCGCGGCCACCGGCGCCGGACGCGCCCGCGCCGCGCTGAAGATCGCCGGGATGAAGGTGGAGGACGTCATCGACGCCACCGGCCCGCTGCCGGTCGGCCGCTGGACCCATGTGGCGCTCACCCTCGCGGGCGGCACCGGCGTGCTCTACATCGACGGCCGGGAGGCCGGGCGGAACAACAGCATGGTCGCCGGTCCCCTCCTGCTCGGCCGTACCAGCCGCAACTATGTGGGCCGCTCCCAGAACAGCGCCCACCCCTACCTGCACGGGGCCGTCCGCGATGTCCGGCTGCACAACCGTGCCCTGACCGCCGCCGGCGTGCTGGCCCTCGCCCAGGGCTGACCTTCGCGTTCCCCCTCGACACCAGGAGCTTCGCCATGCCCGACAACGCCCTGTCCAGACGCCGGTTCGTGGCCGCGGCCGGCGCCACCGGCACCCTGCTCGCGGTGGGCCTGCCCGGCACCGCCCGCGCCGCCGGCTCACCCACCGCACCCGATACCACCGCCTGGTCGGCGAGCCGGTTCGCCGACCCGCGCCGTGACAGCCGCCCCACCGTCTACTGGTACTGGAACGGTCCCGTCACCCCCGACCTGGTCGACCGCCAGCTCGCGGACCTGCGGTCCAAGGGCATGTACGAGGTGGTCCTCTTCCCCTTCGACAACGCCGAGATGCTGCCGGTGTTCTTCACCGAGGACTGGTTCGCCGTCGTCGGACACGTGCTGGAGACCGCCGAGCGCACCGGCATGCGGGTGTGGATCTTCAACGACGACCACTTCCCGAGCGGCCGGGCCGGGGAGTTCATCGTCAACGGCGGCCGGGTCGGCGCCCGCACCTACGCGCCGCGCCCGGATCTGCGCCTGAAGGCGCTGTGGCGTTCGACCACCGTCGTGCACGGCCCCGCAACGGTCGACCTGCTGCGCAGCACCGGCGTCGGCGTCGAGGCCGGCCGCCTGGTCGCCGACGGCACGGTTCTCGCCGGGGCCGCCGTCCTGCGCGGCAGCGACGGCTGGGGCGACTGCACCGTCACCGGCAGCGCCAAGGCCGAGCACACCGCGGCCGGCCTCGTCGTGCGGGCGTCCGCCGACGGCGGCAGCGGATACGCCGTCGCCTTCGACCAGACCGGCGTCGTCACCGTCCAGCGCCTCACGCCCGGCTCCGACCCGGTCGAGCTGCTGCGCAGCAGACGCACCGACGGGTTCAACAAGACCAAGTTCCACACGCTCCGGGTCACCGTGCGGGGCACGGCGCTGTCCGTCACCCTCGACGGCGTCGACAAGGGCAGCGTCGACGATGCCGCCCACACCACCGGCGGCGTCGGTGTCCGCGCCGTCGACGACCAGCGGGCCCTGTGGGACAGCCTCGCGGTGACCGCCGCCGACGGCACCGCCCTCTACCAGGCCACGTACGACGAGCCCGCCGCCGCGGGCGACTTCCCCGACCGCGCCCTGCCCGGCACGGGCATCACCGTCGCCGCGGCGGCCGCCCGGCCCGCCGGCCAGGGCGACGGCGACGACGTCGTCGAGCTGACGGACGAACTGGCGGACGGGCACACCTGGCAGGCGCCGGCGGGCACGTGGCAGGTCGACGTGTTCGGCGGCGTCGTCCTCGTCGACGACTCCCAGGGCTACAGCCGCGGTTACGTCGACCTGCTCGACGACGAACCGGTCGACCTGTTCCTGGACATCGTGCCGGGTGAGTACCACCGCCGCTTCGGCCGGCACTTCGGCACGGTCGTCCCCGGCTTCTGGGACGACGAGCCCTTCTTCGCCTCGGCCGAGGCCCACTTCAAGCGGCTGCCCTGGTCGCCCACCCTCGACCGGGCCCTGCGCGCGGTCGGCGTCACCCCCGGCCTCGCCTACGCGAGCGCGTTCGACGACCTGGGCCGCGCGGGACGCATCGCCCGGGGACGGTACTGGCGGGCCGTCTCCGACCGCTTCGCCGCCGCGTTCGAGAAGCAGTCCCGCTGGTACGAGGAGCGGGGCGTCGCCCTGATCACCAACCCGCTCTACGACGAGACCGCCCCCGCCAAGCGCATCCCGTCCACCGGCGACCTGCACAAGGTCAACCAGTGGGCGCAGGTGCCCGGCGGCGACATCATCACCGCCGAGTACGTCGCCGGCCGGCCCACCATGATCCCCCGCAACCCGGCCTCCGTCGCCCACCAGCAGGGCCGGGAGCGGGCCCTGCTGGAGATGTTCGGCAACATGGGCTGGCAGGTCACCCCCGCCTTCGTGCACGCCACCGTCGGCGCGCAGGCCACGCGCGGCATCAACCTGACCGTGCTGCACGCCCTGTGGACCGACGAGACCCGGGTGTACTTCCCGCCGCCGTTCGGGCCGCGCGCCCCCTGGTGGTGGGCGATGCGGCCGCTCGCCGAGTGGATCGGACGCGTCATGGAGGCCGGCCGCGGCACCTCTGCCGCCCGCACCGCGCTGCTGCAGCCGCAGCGCGCCGCCGAACAGTGGACCGGCACCGCACGCCAGCAGGACGTCGACGGCCCGCTCGCGGACACGGCCTACGCCCTCGAACGTGCCCAGGTCGACTTCGACCTGCTCCACGAGGGCGCCCTCAGCGGCGACCCCGCCCTCCTCGCCCACGCACAGGTGCGCGGCGGACGGCTCGTCGTCGGGGCGGCCGCCTACGACCTCGTGGTGGTGCCCCCGGCACCGACGCTGGACGCGGCCGGTCTGCGGGTGCTGCGGGCCTTCGCCGAGGCGGGCGGTACCGTCGTCGCGGTCGGCGCCCTCGACAGTGACGACGCCGACGGCAACGACCGGTCCCTGGCACACGGTCTCGCCGACCTCTTCGGCGACCGGCTGCCGGGCACCCGTCCCCTGGGCCGCGGCAGCGCCGTACGCGTCGCCGACACCGCCGGGCTGGCCGCGGCCGCCCACGCCGCCGGAGCGGCCGCCGCCGTCCTGGACCCGCCGCAGGACGCCGTCCGGGTGCTGCGGGTGCGCCGGGCCGCCGACACCGTCTTCCTCGTCAACAACGAGAGCGGCGCGCCGGTGCGGACGGTGGCCACGCTCCCCGCGTCCGGCGCGCCGGAACTGTGGGACCCCGCCACCGGCACCGGGGGCCCGGCGCCCCTGCACACCAGCGGCCACGACGCCGTGCGGCTGCCGCTGACCCTGGAGCCGTACCAGACCCTCGTCGCCGTGGTGCACGCCGGCACCCGGCCCGGACCGCACCTCACCGACTCCCCGCTGCCGGTCCTCGGCGTCGAACGGCAGGGCACCGGCCTGACCGCGACCGTCGAGGCGGACACCCCCGGCACCTACACCCTCACCGGCACCGACGGCAGCCACCGCTACCGCGGCACCGTGCGCGTCGACGACCCGCTCACCCCGCTCCCGGTGACCGGTGACTGGACCCTCATGCTCGAACGGGACGGCGCCACCCCGGTCACCGGGCCCCTGGGCAGTTGGACCGGGCGCGACCCGCTGTTCTCCGGTACCGGCGCGTACGTCACGGACATCGACGTCGACGCCGCCCGGCTCGACGGACTCCGCGTCCTGCTCGACCTCGGCGACGTGCGCGACGTCGCGGAGGTCACGGTGAACGGCCGGACGCTGGCTCCGCTGCTGTGGGCGCCGTTCACGGCCGACGTCACCGGACTGCTGCGCACGGGCCGCAACACGGTGCGGGTCCGCGTGGCCAACACGCTGTCCAACGAGCGCAACAAGCCGCTCCCGTCCGGCCTCCTCGGGCCCGTGACCCTGCGCTTCAGGCGCCGCGTCACCGCCACGCTCCACCGCATCTGACACCCCGTCACCTTTTGCAAGGAGCCGCCATGCGCAGACCGCGCTTGCGCCAGGAGCACAGGCCGACCGCACTCCTGGCCGCCACCACCGCCCTCGTCACCCTGCCGGCCGGCGCCGTCACCGCCACGCTCCACCGCACCTGACACCCCGTCACCTTTTGCAAGGAGCCGCCATGCGCAGACCGCGCTTGCGCCAGGAGCACAGACCGACCGCACTCCTGGCCGCCACCACCGCCCTCGTCACCCTGCCGGCCGGCGCCGTCACCGCCACGCTCCACCGCACCTGACACCCCGTCACCTTTTGCAAGGAGCCGCCATGCGCAGACCGCGCTTGCGCCAGGAGCACAGACCGACCGCACTCCTGGCCGCCACCACCGCCCTCGTCACCCTGCCGGCCGGCGCCGTCACCGCCACGCTCCACCGCACCTGACACCCCGTCACCTTCTGCAAGGAGCCGCCATGCGCAGACCGCGCTTGCGCCAGGAGCACAGACCGACCGCACTCCTGGCCGCCACCACCGCCCTCGTCACCCTGCTGGCCGGCGCCGTCACCGCCGAGGCCGCCGCCCCCGGCACCATCTCCCCGACCCGGCTGCGGAGCCAGCACCTCACCCGGGCGCTGGGCATCGACGACACCACACCCGACCTCAGCTGGCAGACCACCGCCACCGCACCGGACACCCGGCAGACCGCCTACCGCGTGCAGGCCGCCACCTCGCCGGGCCTGCTGAACGCCTCCCGGCCCGACCTGTGGGACTCCGGGAAGGTCGGCTCGACCACGCCCGCGACGACGTACGCGGGCAAGGACATCGGCTCGAGAACCCGCGTCTACTGGCGCGTCATGCTCTGGTCCCAGCGCGGACCGCAGCACTCGGCCTGGAGCCGGCCCGCCGTCTTCGAGACCGGCCTGACCCGGCCGTCCGACTGGGGCGCCGACTGGATCACCCACCCCGCCTGGCAACTGAGCGAGCGCACCGTCGAACCCGTCGTCGTCCGCCTGCCCCGCACCACCGCCCGCTACGTGCGTCTCGACGTCACCAGGCTCGGACTCCCGCTCGCCGAGAGCTTCCCGGACCGCACCTGGCGCCTCCAGCTCGGTGAGATCGACCTGCGCGACTCCGCCACCTCCACCACCGGCCTCGCCCGCGGCGCCGCCGTCACCGCCTCCGAGAGCAACACCGTCCGCAAGACCTGGGAACCGGCGCTGGCGGTCGACGGTCTGCCCAACAGCGCCCTGCAGACCGCGGCCGGATACGCGAGCGCCGCCCACACCGGACCGGACGTCTCCGCCGCGCCCGTGACGCTCACCCTCGACCTCAAGAGCACCAAGACCTTCGACGAGATCGCCCTCTACCCGCGCGCCGACGTCCTCACGGACGACGGCCGCGTCCCCGGCTTCCCCGTCGACTACGCCGTCTCCGCCGCCGACGCGGCGAGCGGCCCCTTCACCTCCCTCGCGCAGGTCACCGGCCGGCAGCCGCCCACGCCCTATCTGCCGGCCGGACTGCCGCTGCTCACCGACGACTTCACACTGCCGCAGGACGCGCGCAGCGCCCGCCTGTACATCGCGGGCCTCGGCGTCTACGACGCCACCCTCAACGGCAGGCCGGTCGGCGACGCCGTCCTGGAGCCCGCCAACACCACCTACGCCCAGCGCGTCCAGTACGCCACGTACGACGTGACCGACCTGCTGCGCGCCGGGGCCAACACCGTCGGCGTCGCCCTCGGCAACGGCATGGCCAATGTCGTCAGCACCGCCGACCGCTACCGCAAGCTGTACGGCAACCTCAGCGACCCCAAGCTCATCGCCCGCCTGGAGGTCACCCTCGCCGACGGCAGCGTCCGCACCGTCACCAGCGGCGACGGCTGGCGCACCACGCTCGGCCCCACCACCGCCGGCAACTGGTACGGCGGTGAGGACTACGACGCCCGCCGCGAGATCCCGCGGTGGGACGAGCCCGGCGGCGACCGGCACGCCTGGCCGCACGCGGTGGCGGTGAGCGCACCAGGAACGGCCGACCGGCCCGCCGTCCTCAGCGCCCGCGAGACCGAACCAGTCAAGGTCGTGCAGACCCTCACCGGCACCGAGGTCGCCGGCGCGGACAGCCGCGTCTTCGACCTCGGACGCAACATCGCCGGCTGGCCCCAGCTCACCGTCGACGCCCCCGCCGGCACCACGGTCCGCGTCTACCCGGCCGAAAGCCTCAAGGACGGTCACGCGTTCCAGTCGATCAGCAACGTCGGCGCGCCCCTGTGGGACAGCTACACCACCCGCGGTGACGGCAGCGAGACCTGGCACCCCCGCTTCGGCTACCACGGCTTCCGCTACCTGGAGGTCAAGGGCCTGCCCGAGGGTGCGACGGTCACCGTCCGCGGCGAGGTCCTGCGCACCGCCAACGCCCCGGCCGGCGACTTCACCAGCTCCGACCCGCTGATCAACGACATCCACGGGCTGATCCGGCGGGCCATCGAGGGCAACATGATGAGCGTCCTCACCGACTGCCCGAGCCGGGAGAAACTGGGCTGGCTCGAACAGGACCAGCTCGTCTTCCCCGCCCTCGCCGCCAATTACGACATGCAGGCCTACCTGCGCAAGATCGTCCGCGACATGGCGGACGCACAGACCACCGACGGGCTGATCCCCAGCACCGTCCCCGAGTACACCAGCCTGCCCGGCGCCTACCGCAACGACTCCAACTGGGGAGGCGCCTTCGTCCTCGTCCCCTGGCAGCTCTACACCACCTACGGCGACCGGCAGACCCTCCAGACGTACTACCCGCGGATGCGCGCGTACGCGGCCTTCCTCGAACGGCAGGTCAGCGGGGGCATCCTCGACTACGGGCTGGGCGACTGGTTCACCCCCGACCGCACCTTCCCGCGCGCCGTCGCCGGCACCTACGGCTACTGGCGGGTCGTCGACGCCCTGAGCCGCATCGCCGGTGTCCTCGGCGACGCGGAGGCCGCCGCCACCTACCGGGCCAAGGCCGACGCCGGCGCCACGGCACTGGCCGCCAAGTACTACGACGCCGCCACCGGGACCTTCGGCGGGGGCGGCCAGGGCGCCGAGGCGCTCGCCCTGGACATGGGCGCCTACCCGGCAGGGGAACGCGACCGCCTGCTCGCCCACTTCACCTCGTCCGTGCGGAACGCCGGCTACCACCTGCTGCTGGGCGAGATCTCCCTGCCCGCGGCCTTCCGCGTGCTCAGCGCCGCCGGCCGGGACGACATCGTCCACGCCGTCGCCACGCAGACGACCAGCCCCAGCTACGGCTACCAGGTGAGGGCCGGCAACACCACTCTGGGCGAGTCCTGGGACGGCGGCCCCGGCCAGTCGCAGAACCACTTCATGCTCGGCGCGATCGACTCCTGGTTCACCACCCGGGTCGCCGGCCTCTCGCAGACCGCCGACTCCGTCGCCTACGCCGAACTGCTCGTCGACCCGGCCGTGGAGGGCGACATGACGTCCGCGTCCGCCTCCCACCGCACCCCCTACGGCACCGCCCGCACCGCCTGGCAGCGGGACGCCGACACCTTCCGGCTGACGGTCGACGTCCCGGCCGGCAGCACCGCGGAGGTCCACGTCCCCGCGACCGAGGGCTCCGTGCGGGCACCGGAAGGGGCGCGGCTGCTGCGCACGGACAGCGCGGAGGCGGTGTACCAGGTCGGCTCGGGCCACTGGGAGTTCGGCTCGGCCCTGCCGGCGACCGGGTCACCGACCGTGAACTGACGGCGCATCAGACAGCCTCCGGCGCATCCTTGCCGGCCCCGGGGCCCGGTCGTCGTCCGACCGGGCCCCCGCGGGGGGCGGAGACGGCTCATCCACGTCTGGGCTCAGGTGCTGTTCCACCCGTACCGGCCGGGCCGGCGGACGGTGTCCCGGCGGCACCGCACGGTGCACGCCATGCCCGAGCTGTCGTTCCAGGCGTCTCGGGCACGCGGCACGCCGTCGAGCGGATCCTGGCCGGCCGCCCTCACCCGGACGGGTTCGTCACGGCCAGGCAGGCGACGGAAGCCGTTCGGCCGAGCCACGGTCCGTGCGGGCACCGGCAGTGCCGCCACGGGCTGGGACAAATCACTGCTAAATTCCGATACCGGCACGTATGGAGGTTTCCGACCGCCGCTTCGAGATGTCACCGCAGACGGGGGCAAAGGATGAGCACGGACCACCGCGTCGCGGTGACGACCGGGATCGCTCGGCTGCACGTGTCGCCGGAACTCGCCGGGACCGGCCGGCTCGGGCTGGTGACCAACCACACCGGCGTCCTGCCCGACCTGCGCCCGGCCGCGCCCGCGCTGCTCGAGGCGGGCGCGCGGGTGGTCGCCCTGTTCGGTCCGGAGCACGGGCTGCACGGGACCGGGCAGGCCGGCGAGAGCGAGGCCGCTCGGGTGGACCCCGCCACCGGTCTGCCGGTGCACGACACCTACCGGTGCGACGGCGAGCGGCTCGACAAACTGGTCATCGACAGCGGTGTCGACGCCCTGGTGTACGACCTGCAGGACATCGGGGCCAGGTTCTACACCTATGTGTGGACCATGTTCGACCTGATGGCCTCGGCGGCTCGCACTGGCGTACGGTTCGTGGTCGCCGACCGGCCGAATCCCCTCGGTGGACTCGTCAGCGAGGGCCCGCTGCTCGACCCGGCGTGGGCCGGCTTCGTCGGGCGCGCCGCGATTCCCGTCCGGCACGGCCTCACCTGCGGTGAACTCGCCCGGCATCTCAACGCCGCGGCGGTGCCCCGAGTGGCGGGCCGGGCCGCCGACTTGACGGTGATCGAGGCCGTCGGCTGGGAGCGCGCCATGGACGCGGCGGCCACCGGCCTGCCCTGGGTCGCGCCCTCGCCGAACATCCCGACGCCCGCCACTGCGGCCGTCTACCCCGGCACCTGCCTGTTCGAGGGCACGAATCTCTCGGAGGGCCGAGGGACCACGCAGCCCTTCGAGATCGTCGGGGCCCCGTACATCGACGCGCGGTTCGCGCCCTCGCTCGCCGAGCTGGCCCTGCCGGGAGTGCACTTCCGTGATCTGCGGTACGTACCGACCTTCCACAAACACGCCGGACGGACGCTGCGCGGGGTCCAGCTCCACATCACCGACCGCGAGGTGTTCGCTCCGGTACGTACGGCCGTCGCGATGCTCGCCACGCTGCGGCGGCTGTACCCGGACGACTTCGCCTGGCACACCACGGACGGTGGTGGCGAGAGGACCGGCCGGCGTCACTTCATCGACCTGCTGTGGGGATCCGACCGGTTGCGGCGCGCCGTCGACGCGGGCGACGACCCGTTGCCGCTGTGCGATCCCCCGGCGCCGCCCGGCCGGTGGGCCGGCGACGACGTGCTGCTCTACCCCTGAGACCCGCTGCCCCCACCCCCGCGGCTGCGCCCCTGAAAGGAGCAGACGCTCATGACGACTCGACAGCCGCCCACCCGGACCGCGTTGCGCCTCCGCGCCGGCCGGACCGTTCCGATCGCCCCGGCTCAGCCCACCCCGCCATGGACCGACGCGGCGCGGCGGGCGGCGTTCAGTACCGTCCGCGACCGGCGTATGGAAGGACGACCCCGTCGATGACCGCTCGCACGACGACCTCCGGGGCCGCGATCCGTGGCTTTCGCACGGGTGACGGCCCGCCGTTGGTGGAGGCGTGGCGCCGGAGCGCGCCGGCCGACCCCGTGACCCCGGACCGCTTCCGCTCCCTGGTGCTGCTCGACGCCAACTTCGATCCGCAGGGGCTGCGCGTCGCCGTCGACGGCGGCCGTGTCGTCGGTGCCGCCTACGCGGTGCGCCGTCTGACGCCGATGACCGGCACCGATCTGGAGCCGGAGCAGGGCTGGATCCCGTTCTTCTTCGTCGACCCGGCCGCCCGCGGGCGCGGTCTCGGCCGCCGGCTGCTGACCGACGCCCTCGACTGGCTGCACGGCCACGGCCGCACCCGGGTGGACTTCTCCTCGTACACCCCGAACTACCTCCTCCCCGGCCTGGACACCGAAACCTATCCGGAAGCGGCCGGGCTCCTCGGGTCCCTGGGCTTTCGCACGCTGTACGAGGCGGCGGCGATGGACCTCTCTCTGGTCGGCTACCGCCTGCCGGCGGAGGTCGCGTGCCGCGTGGACGAACTGACGGCGCGCGGCTACCGGTTCGCCACCCCGTCCGACGACGACCTGGTGGAACTGGTCGCTCTCGCCGGGAACCACTTCAACCCGGACTGGGCGCGCGCGATCCGGGAGTGTCTGGCCGCGGGCACCCCGCTCGACCGGATCGTCGTCGTCCGGTCCCCTTCGGGTCGCCTGGTCGGCTGGGCGATGCACGCCGCGTACGAGTCGGTGGACGAGCGGTTCGGCCCGTTCGGGGTGCTGGAGGAGATGCGCGGCACCGGACTCGGCAAGGTCCTGCTCCACCTGGTCCTGCAGCGGATGCGGGCGCGCGGCGCGCACTCGGCGTGGTTCCTGTGGACCGGCGAGCGGTCCCCGGCGGGCCACCTGTACCGCAAGGCCGGTTTCACCACGACCCGGGTGTTCCGCGTGCTGCGCCGGGAGGCCGCCCGGTGACGCCGTCGCGCCGCACCGGCGGCCTGAGCCGCCGTCACTTCGCGCTCGCCCTGCCCTCGGCACTGCTCGCCGGCGGGTGCGCCGCGCCGCACCAGGGCACCGGGCGGCCCGGGGACCCGATCGTCCTCACCCTGCTCTCCCACTACGCGAGCGGGGCGCTCAAGGAGGCCCTGCAGGGCCCGGTCGACGAGTGGAACGCCACCCATGACCGGGTCAAGGTGCGCACGGAGGCCGTCGAGTTCACGGACCTGCTGACCACGTTCATGGTCCGGCAGGCCGCGGGCCAGGGCGCCGACATCCTCCACCCGTACTGCCTGTGGAACGGCCAGCTCGTCCGGGCCGGTGTCCTGCGGCCCGCTCCGCCCGAGCACGCCGAGGAGATCAGGCGCGGCTACGGCGAGGCCGCGGTCGGCTCCTCCTCGGTGGACGGCGAGGTCTACGGCTACCCCACCGAGGTGCAGACGTACGCCCTCTACTACAACAAGCGGCTGCTGCGCGAGGCCGGCATCGACGGCCCTCCGCGCACCTGGCGGGAGCTGGAGGAGACGGCCTACCGCACCACCAGGCGGGACCGGTACGGCAACACGCTGGTCCAGGGGTTCGGGCTGTCGACCATCGACGACTCCACCACCGTCGGCCAGACCCTCGCCCTGCTCAACGCCGCCGGCGGAACGTTCGTCTCCGCGGACGGCAGGAGCACCGCCATCGACTCGCCGGCCGGCCGGGCCGTGTTCGACCTGGAGCACCGCCTCGTCACCCGAGGTGCGAGCGCCCCCGGCGTCAACGTCTACAAGGCGTTCCCGTCCGGGCAGGTGGCCATGGTGGTCAGCGCCGGCTGGTGGACCGGGAACCTGAAGGAGCTGATGGGCAGGGCGTACGGCGATGTCGGCGTCGCGCCGCTGCCGATCCCCGAGGCGGACGGCGAGCGCGCCACGCTCTCCACCGGCTTCATGCTGGGGGTCAACGCGGCCGGCAGGCACCCGCGCGAGGCCTGGGAGTTCCTGCGCTGGCTCAACACCGAGAAGGTGAGCGTGCGGAGCCCCGGGAAGGCCGCGACAGCGACCCGGATGAGCGCCCTGCAGGTGTCGGTGGGCTCCCTGACCGGCCGCGCCGACGACATGCGGACGCTCCTGGGCGCGGGCGGCGACCGGAACCTGCGCCCGTTCCTGGACGCACTGGCGTACGCGGTGCCGGAGCCGAACGTGCCGGGCGCGCAGCAGGCCAAGTCGCTGCTGCGCAAGAACATCGAGGCGTTGTGGACCGGTCAGCGGTCGGTCGACGAGGCACTGCGCGTCACTCGCCGACAGGTCGATCAGGAGGTGTCGCGCTCATGGTGAACATCCTGGTGCCGGAGACGACCGAGCGGGCGCCCGGCCCGCGGTCCCCCCGGCCCGCCGTCGACCGGCGCAGCCGGACCCGGCCCCGCCAGGCCGTCGTCGCCTACCTCTTCCTGGCACCGACCTTGCTGTTCTTCGCGGTCTTCCTGATCCTGCCGCTCGGCTTGGCGCTGCTGCTGTCGATGTCGCACTGGGCCGGGTTCGACCTCGGCGACATCGATCCGGTCGGCCTGGACAACTTCACCGGCCTCTTCGCGGACGGATCGACGTTCCTGGTGCCGATCCTCACCAACACGCTGCTGTTCGCCCTGGGCACCGTGGCCCTCGCGCTGGCCGGCTCCGTGCTCGTCGCCACCTGCATCGACAAGCTGCGGTTCCAGGGGCTGTGGCGCACCCTGTACTTCCTGCCGATCGTCACGACCGTCGTCGCCGTCGGCAACGTGTGGAAGTACATGTACGAGCCGGGCGGGCTGGTCAACGGGGTCCTCAACGCCCTCGGGCTCGGCTCGGTGGCGTTCCTCCAGGACCCGGACACCGCGCTGCCCTCGGTCGTGGTCGTACAGGCCTGGGCGTCGGTCGGTTCGGCGATCCTCATCCTGACGGCGGGGCTGAAGTCCGTTCCCGAGTCGTACTACGAGGCGGCCGCGCTCGACGGTGCGGGGCCCGTCACCGTCTTCTGGAGGATCACACTGCCGCTGCTGCGGCCGTCCCTGCTGTTCGTGTGCGTCACCCAGTTCCTCACCGGCCTGCAGTCGTTCGCGCTGATCAGCGTGATGACCAAGGGCGGCCCGGGCGACGCGACCAATGTGGCCGCGCTGGAGATGTACCGGCAGGCCTTCAGCCACGGCGACTGGGGCACCGCGAGCGCCGCCGCCTTCGTGCTGTTCGTGGTGGTCCTCGCGGTCACCCTGGCTCAGTTGTGGATCTTCCGGCGCACGGGGGAGGACGCATGACGCAGAGAGGACGCATGGTCCGGCGCCGTTTCCCGTGGCTGTCGTACCTGGTGGTCGTGACCGGCGCCGTGCTCACGGTGGTGCCGTTCCTCGACATGGTGATGACGTCCTTCAAGGGGCCCGGCGAGTCCGGCACGCTGCCGTACCGGTTCCTGCCCGAGGCGTTCGACTGGTCCAACTACCGGTCGGCGATCGACCAGCTCGATCTGCCGGTGCTCTTCCGCAACAGCGTCGTCGCCACCGGCGTGATCACCGGATCGGTGCTGCTCACGTCGTCGCTCGCCGGCTACGCGCTCGCCAAACTCCGGTTCCCCGGCCGGGACTTCGTCTTCCGACTGGTGCTGTCGACGATGATGTTCCCCCCGTTCCTCTTCTTCATCCCGCACTTCCTGATCCTGGTGCACTGGCCGCTGGCGGGCGGCAACGACCTGTTCGGGCGCGGCGGCGCGGGTCTGACCGTCAGCATCGCGGCGCTCGCCGTGCCGTTCCTCGTCAACGGCTTCGGCATCTTCCTGACACGCCAGTTCATGCTGTCGATCCCGGACGAGGTCCTCGAGGCCGCGCGCATCGACGGGGCCGGCGAGTTCGCCGTGTGGTGGCGGATCGTGGTGCCGCAGACCAAGCCGGTCCTGGTGACGCTCGGGCTGCTGACCTTCGTCGACGCCTGGAACGAGTACATCTGGGCGCTGCTCGTGTCGACCGCCGACCCGGACGTGATGACCCTGCCCGTCGGCATCCAGCTCTTGCAGGACCACGTCGACCCGACCCGCACGATGCCCATCGTCATGGCCGGCCTCGTCCTGAGCATCCTGCCGGTCCTGCTGCTCTTCCTGCTGCTGCAGAAGTACTACATCCGCGGCGTCATGCTCAGCGGCCTCAAGTAGACGAGCGACTCGGCCGTCCGTCCGCCGGCTTCCGTCGTGCACGCCGCCCCCGGCCGCGCACCGGTGATCGACGGGCGGGCGGAAATTCCCTACCGTCGCGGCCGGAAAGGACACAGACTCCTCTCATGGCTGACATGGAGTCGTTCCGCGAGGCGGTCACCGCGTGGGCGGCCGGCGGCCCGGGCGACCGCGCGCGCGAGCTGGCCGGGCGGCTGGCCGTCCGGGCGGTCGTCCTGCTGGAAGGGCCGAGCGATGTCGCGGCGGTCGGCGCGCTGGCCGCGCGGCGCGGCCGGGACCTGGCGGCCGAAGGCGTCTGCGTCGTGTCGATGGGCGGTGCGATGAACGTCGGCCGTTTCGCCGGCCTCCTCGGGCCACCCGGCCTGGACCTCCGCCTCACCGGACTGTGCGACGAAGGGGAGCGCCGCTACTACGCTCGCGGCTGGGAGCGGGCCGGTGCGGACCAGCAGGGGTTCTTCGTCTGCGCGGCGGACCTGGAGGACGAACTCATCCGCGCGCTGGGCGTGGCACGGGTGGAGGAGCTGGTCCGGGCCGAGGGCGACCTGCGTGCCCTGCAGACCTTCCTCCGCCAGCCCGCGCAGCGGGGCCGTACCCCGCAGCGGCAGTTGCGGCGCTTCCTCGGCACGAAGAAGGGGCGCAAGATCCATTACGGCCGTGTCCTCGTCGAGGCCCTCGACGCCGACCGCGTACCCGCCCCGCTCGACGGTCTGCTCGCCGCCCTCTGAGCGTGAGTGCCGTGAGGGTGCGCGCGACGTACCCGGGTCCCAATTCCCCTCCCCTCGCCACGACATGAAGCGCCCGAGTAGGGTGATCACATCATCGGTCCGATCCGTTCACCGGCTCCATGGAGTTGCTATGACGACCGCCTCACAGCCGCCGCTGCCGATCGACACCGGCAAGGCGCATCCCGCGCGGGTCTACGACTGGCTGCTGGGCGGTAAGGACAACTACCCGGTCGACGAGGCGGTGGGGCGGCAGTTGCCGCCGGAGGCGAAGAACGCGGCCCGGCAGAACCGTCAGTTCATGCACCGGGCGGCCGCCTGGCTGGCCGAACAGGGCATCGACCAGTTCCTGGACATCGGCACGGGCATTCCGACGGAGCCCAATCTCCACCAGATCGTGCAGGAGATCCTGCCGACGGCGAAGATCGTGTACACCGACAACGACCCGATCGTCCTCCGGCACGCCGAGGCGCTGCTGGTCAGCCGTCCCGAGGGAGTGACCGACTACATCGAGGCCGACGTACGGCAGCCGGAAGGCATCGTTCAGCACGCCCGGCAGGTCCTGGACTTCACCCGCCCGATCGCGCTGTCGCTGATAGCGCTGATGCATTTCATCCCCGACGAGCAGGAGGCCCACGGCATCGTCCGCACGCTGGTGGCCTCGCTGCCGGCGGGCAGTTGTCTGGTGCTGTCGCACGCCGCGTCCGATCTGTATCCGGAACTCGCCGCCCAGGTCACCGCCGAGTACGCCAAGGGCGGCATCCAGCTCGGTTTCCGCACCCGGGCGGAGGTGGAGCGCTTCTTCGACGGCCTGGAACTCGTTCCGCCCGGCCTGGTGACGGCGACGGAGTGGGTCACCTCGGCCCCGGCCTCGGTGGCCGAAGGCAGCGGTATCTACGCGGGAGTCGCACGCGTTCTCTGACCTCACCTGACCCCGTACGCCTCCATGAGCTGGACCGGGTGCCGGTCGCACGGGTGTGGAACGTCTTCTGTAGGTTCGGCGGATGCGGCGATTCGCGGAGATCGAAGACCTGTCGGGGTTCGTGGGTGAGGCGTTGGGAGCGGGGTGCCGTGTCGTCGCGGTGGACCGATTGCGCGGGGGGAGCAAGAAGGGCGTGTACCGGGTCCGCGTCGAGGGGGCCCGCGTGGCGAGTGTGATCGTCTACAGGTGGGCCGAGACCGAGAACTTCTGGTCCGGCGTGGAGGCGGCCGACAGCGCCGACCCGTTCGCGCCGGCATCCGGGCTGGTCCCGTTCCTGGCCGCGCAACGGACCCTGGACGGACTGGGGGCACGGGTTCCCGAGGTGCTCCTGGCGGACGCCGGCCGAGACCGCCGGCCTGCGGACGTCGCCGTGGTCGAGGACGTCGGTGGCGGCACGCTCGAGGCTCTCTTCGGCACCGATCCCGCCCGCGCGGCGGCCGCCCTGGGCGAGCTGGCCGAGATGCTCGAGACCATGCACCAGCACCGGTCCCCCAGGTACGGCAGGGTCGACCTGCCGGAACGGGACGCCGCCGGCGGCGGGACCTCGTGCGAGGCTCGGGTGCTCGGGCGTGCCGTACGGGATCTGGAGGAGGCGGCGGATCGGCACGACGGGATCGCGGAAGCCGCCGGTGCGTTGCGGGACCGGCTGCGGGAACTCGCCGCACGGGTGACTCCGCGCGCCGAGTACGGGATGATCCACGGAGAACTGGGTCCGGACCACGTCCTGGTCGACGGCTCGGGCCACCCCGTGCTGATCGACATCGAGGGCCTGATGTACTTCGACGTCGAATGGGAACACGTCTTCCTCCGGCTCCGCTTCGGCGAGCGGTACGCGGCGCTGTCCCGGCCCGGTCTCGATCCGCGGCGGCTCGACCTCTACATGCTCGCGATGCGTCTGTCGCTGGTGGCCGGCCCGTTGCGCCTTCTCGACGGGGACTTTCCCGATCGCGCGTCGATGCGGGGGATCGCGGAACACAATGCCACGGAGGCACTGGCGCTCCTGCCGCAGTCCTGACGCGGGCGGTGTGGCCGTGCCGACCCCAGAACGAAGCGGAGGCCGCCCGCGGGTGACACCTCAGCGGGGTTTCCGGGGTGCTCCGGGCTTCGGCGGCGGGCCGACGCGCACCAAAGAGGGCAGGGCCCCCGCCCGGCGGTGGGACCGGGCAGGGGGCCCTGGGCCAGAGCGGGCCGTGTCAGCCGTCGGACTCCGCCGACGGGAGGTAGGCGCCCGGCACGTCCTTCGGGGCGTAGATCCTGTGCTCGCCGGGATAGGGCTTCGTCCAGTTGTGCGTCTGGTACCAGGTGAAGTGGTTCATCTGCGCGGGGTTGGCGAAGTCCGGTACGGCGTGGGGTCCGGTCAGCCGCTGCTTCGACTTCCAGTTCTCCCACTGCGCCACGAGCTCCTGCTTGTCCGCCGGCACCTTCGCCGACGGGACCGCCGCCGCGCCGGGATTCTGCGGCGCCGGGGTGTCCACACCGCAGGCGGGCGGGGTCTTCAGACCGGCGGTCAGCGAGGTCCGGTTGGGCAGCGCGGTGAACGGCGTGAAGTCGGCCTCGCGGGTGAACGCCGCACTCATCGGCGTGGCCGCGCTGTCCTTCTGGTTCATCGGGTGGATCCCGAGGATCTGCTCGAGGGTGCGGATCACCGTGATCTGCGAGTAGTAGTGGCTGTCGACGACGCCGTGCCGGGCCCAGGGGCTGATGATCTGGATCGGGGCGCGGTGGCCGTCGACGTGGTCGAGGCCGGCCTGGGAGTCGTCCTCGACCACGAAGATCGCCGAGTCCTTCCAGTACGGGCTGTGCGCGATCTCGTCGACGATCTTGCCGGTCGCGAGGTCGTTGTCCGCGACCTGGGCGGGCGCGTTCGCGGGTCCGCCGGTGTGGTCGCTGGAGAGCCAGAACATGTTCAGGTTCGCCGGCCCGTTCCGCTCGAAGTCACGCTTCCAGATCTGGTACCGGTAGATGTCCGGGACGCTGGTGTCGAACTTCGGGAAGCCGTGTACCGAGACGTCGTTGAGCGACGGGATCGGCGAGGACGAGACCAGGGGGTAGGCGGTGTCCTGTCCGGTCGCCTCCATGGTCTTGCTGTCGCAGTACAGGTTCTGCCAGCTCGCGCCCGACGGCTTGGTCAGGAACTGGTGGAACTCGCCGAAGTTCCGCACCGACTTGCCGGCCGCCTGGGCGCCGGTCCACAGGAACCCGGTCCGCTGGTGGCCGAGGGCGTCGTCCTCGGTGTCGTAGCTGCGCTTGTACTCACCGGCCGAGGACTCGGTGTACTCGGGGTTGTCGGCCTGCATCAGCCAGTTGTGCCCCTCGGCCGAGTTGGTGCCGATGTCGTACGTGTTGTCGTACAGGCCGAACTGCTTGGCCAGCGCGTGCTGGTTCGGTGTCACGTTCTCACCGAACTCCGCCAGCGACGGGTCGCCGTTGCCCTGCGGGATGTCGCCGAGGACCTGGTCGTAGGTCCGGTTCTCCTTGACGATCAGGAAGACGTGCTTGATCGTCGAGGGGTCGCCGAGCCGCGCCGGCACCGGCACCGGCTTCGCGTGGCTCTTGCCCTTGGCCAGCTTGACCGAGCCGCTGCTCCAGCCGTTCTGCCGGAAGACCTTGGCGGTCTGGGCGCGGATGACACGGTCGCTGGGCAGGGTGAACTGCGTCAGGCTGGAGGTCGTGTCGTGGGTGCCGTGGCCGGCGCTGTCGGGGCGGCGCGCGTCGATGCCGCGGGTGTGGGAGACGACGACCTTCTTGCCCACGGTGGTGATCTCGGCGGGGAAGTAGTCCGTCGGGAGGAGACCGATGTAGCTGACCGGCTCCTGCGGGGTCGTGTACCGGTAGACGGCGACCGCGTTGGCGCGGCCGAGCGTCACCAGCAGGTGACCGTCGTCGGTGAGCGTCACCGCGTCGGGCTCGTAGCCCACCGACGCCTCCGGCCACGGCTGGGTGGCGATGGTCTGTACGACCTTGTTCCTGGCGGTGTCGATGACCGACACGTCGTTGGTCGCGGTGTTAGTGACGAACACCGCGCCGCGCCGGGCGTACACGGCGGTCGGGTGCAGGCCGACGTCGATGGTGCCGACGGCGGTGGACGGGTCGGCCAGGTCGATGACGCTGACCGTACCGGTGGTGGTGGCCCCGGTCTTCGGGTCGGCCGGCACCTGGGTGCCGTAGGAGTTGAGCGTGGAGTCGCCGGCCTTCGCGGGGCGGCCGCCCTCGTTGCTGACGTAGAGCGTGTCGCCGACGCGGGCCATGCCGCGCGGGGCGTTGCCCACCGCCCAGCTCTGCTTGACGGCGCCGGTCGCCGCGTCGATCGCGACCACCCGGTTCTGGCCGTTGACCGCGGCGTACACGGTGGAGCCGTCGGCCGAGAACACCGCCGCGGCGACCAGGGCCTGCTTGCTGCCGTCGGCCGGGATCTTGACGGTCACCGGGTCGGCGAGGGTGCCGTCCGCGTTCACGGTGAACTTGGTGTAGCCGTCGGTCTGGCCCAGCCACAGCTGCTTGCCGTCGGGTGAGAACGTCGGGCCCTCCTGGCCGACGGCGTTGCTGCTGATGCGCAGGTCGTCGACGGCGTTGGTGCCGACGCGCTGCTTGATCTGCCCGGTCGAGAGGTCCACGATGACCAGCGCGGCGTCGCCGTCGGCGACCGCGGCGGCGAGGTGGCCGCCGTCCGGGCTGACCGTCGACGACATGATCTTGCCGTCGTTGATGACGAGGCGGTCGCCGTACGGGGCGATGTACTGGTCGGCGGAGACGACCTGGCCCCTGGCGGTGACCTGGCCCACCTGGTCGGTGCCGAACTGGCGGGTCTCGGCGACGGCGGTGCCGGTGGCCAGGGCGGCCGTGGTGATGCATGCCGTGACCAGCGTGGCCCGGCGGCTGACACGTCTGCCCAGCAGGTCGTAGTACTTCTTCTCGGCCTGCCGGCGGCGGCGTGCTGTCTGCATGTGATTCCTTCTGGAATTCGGAGAGTTCGGGGGGTGGCCGGAGAGGAAGAGTTCAGGGAGCCGGGGAGTCCGCGGACGCGGAGAGCAGGTCGACGTCGCCGTCGAGCTGCCAGAGCGGGTTCGGTGCGTCTCCGGTCGAAGTCCGCACCAGGAAGTAGCCGTTGACTTCCTTCGGTCCGTCGCCGTCGGCGACGAACCGCCCGTCCGCCGTGATGTCGAGCTGGTAGACGGCCGACCCGGTGGCCGCGACGCCCGGCAGATGCCAGGAGACGACGCACCGCCAGTCGTTGCCAGGGCCCCGGGCGCCGTCCTGGACGCCGGCCTTGGCGCACGTCGCCGCGGTCTTCAACTGCGCTTCGGTGACCGCGGGCCGGTGGAGTTGCTCGGTCTGTATGCGGTACAGGTGGGCGAACTCGGTGGCGAGCGAGCGCTCCACCTTGGCCTGCTCGATCCCGGAACCCGTGGCCGTGGTCGTCGCCGCCACGACGGCGACCGTCACGCCGAGCAGTCCCGCGAGCGGCAGGGCGGCCGTGGTGACCGCGCGGCGCGCCGAGCCGTCGTCGGTGGGGTTGGTGAAGTCGCGCCGCAGGAAGAGGACACGGGCCAGCGCCGTCGCCGTCACGGCCCACAGAAGACTGACGACGATGCCGGCGAGGAGCGGGGTGAGCTGAGCCGGGCTGGTGAACAGGCCGTTCCAGGTGAGGAAGGCGTCGCCGGGCAGGGCGAGGCGTACGGCGACGGGGAGCGGCAGCATCTGGGCGAACTGCATCGCGAGCGCGACGAGCGCGGGCAGCAGCAGACCCATCGGGGAGCGCCCGAGTACGACCGACCCGAGGAGCCCGATTCCGGCGAGGGCCAGGGTCGGGGCGAGCACACAGGCCCATGCGAGCAGGACCGTGCCGGCGGCGTCCCCGGGGGTGAGCAGGTGGCCGTCGAGGCCGACCAGCGGCTGGTTGCCGACGGCCATTAGACCGCCGGCCGTGCTGGAGAGAGCCAGCCCGGCCACCAGCAGGAGGATGACGGTGAGGCCGGCCAGTGCCTTCGCCGCGAAGATCCGCCCGGGCGAGCGGACGGCGACGAGCAGGTGGCGCCAGGTGCCGAGCCGGTCCTCGAAGGCGAACACGTCGCCGGCGACGACGGAGGTGAGCAGCGGAAGCGCCCAGGTGCCGGCGAAACCGAGGGTCACCAGCGGCCCGGCCCACCCGGTGGCGTGCATCCAGCGGCCGAAGAGGGTGTCCGTGGGCAGCGTGCTCTGCGCGCTCACCCCGGCCACGAAGAGCGCGGGCGCGATCCAGCAGACGAGGAGCAGGAGGCGGATCCGCCACTGGGAGAGGAGCTTGACGACTTCGAAGCGGTAGCTCCGGGCAACTGTGATGCGGCCCGGTGCGGTGGTGTGCGCAGGGGGTACGGCGGTCGGGGCGGGCCTTGCGGTCGGGGTCGTGGTGGCGGTCATCGACCGGCCTCCTGCCGCAGGGCGCCGGTCTTCCGCGCTGCGTCGGCGTCGTCCTGCCGCTGGGCGTCGGTCTGCTGCGGTGCGTCGGTCTTCCGCTGCTCGGTCAGGGCGAGGAACGCCGCCTCCAACGGAGAGACGACCGGGGCGAGTTCGCGTAGCGCGATGCCCTCGTGGACGAGGCGCGCCACCAGGTCGTCGAGGGCGGGTACCAGCGCGCGCACCACGAGCGCCTCCCCGCCCTGGCGTCCTGCGGTGTCGCCGGCCAGGCGGATCCCCGGCGCGTCGATGGCCAGCAGCCGTGCGCGCTCCGGGTCGGACGTGACCAGCCGGTAGTCGAGTTCACGGTGCTCGGCGGCCAGCTCGCCCAGCGGTCCGGAGAACACGATCCGCCCGGTCGCGAGGATGGTGACCTCGGAGCACAGGGCCTCCAGGTCGTCCATGCGGTGGCTGGAGAGCACGACGCTCGTTCCCTCCCGCGCGAGCCGGGTGAGGACACCGTGGACGTGCTTCTTTCCGGCCGGGTCCAGGCCGTTGGAGGGCTCGTCCAGGACGAGCAGCCGCGGCCTGGTGAGCAGGGCCGCGGCGAGGCCGAGCCGTTGGCGCATGCCCAGGGAGAAGCCACGGGTGCGGTCGTCGGCGACGTCCGTGAGCCCGACCTGTTCGAGTGCGTCGTCGATCCCCGCCGACCGCGCGTCGTCGCCTCGCAGAGCTGCGAGCGCGGCGAGGTTCTGCCGGGCGGTGAGCGACGGGTACAGCCCCGGCCCGTCCACGAACCCGGCGACACCGCCCGGTGCCTCGAACGCGCGGCCCACCGGCGTGCCGAGGATCTCCAGACGGCCGCTGTCGGCGACGGCCAGGCCCAGCAGGAGGCCGAGCAGCGTCGTCTTGCCGGCACCGTTCGGACCGACCAGACCATGGATCCGGCCCTGCGTCACGTCCAGGTCGACGCCGTCCAGTGCGACGACATCGCCGAAACACTTGGTGATCCCGCGAGCCCGGACTGCGAGCGGTGAGTCCATGCGTCCCTTTCCTTCCACAACTTCAAGGACCCTAGGGACGGCACACGGCACGGGCAGCAACCGCTGGTTGAACGCTCAGGGAACGGAAGACGACCGTCAGCCGCGACGACGTGGGCCGGAGCGCCACATCGGCCGTTCAGCACGGTCCGGCCCCAACTCCCCCACGGCACGGCCTCATCCGATGACACGTACTGCGCAGGCGGGCCGAAGTGGCGGCTCGCGCAGCGGGCCTACGCAGGACGCGCGCCGGACGGACGGCACAGATACGCTGGTGGCGGGGAGTTGACCAGGAGACACAGGGCGTCGACTGTGCGATGACGGACGGGCGCCGCCCTCCTCTGCCCCTCGGCCTGAAGCAAGGAGTTGCGTTGACCGACGAAGCGATGGGTGACGACGTCTACCAGCCGGACGGTTCGGACGTACAGGACGATGCCGGACTGCTGGACGCGTCGGACACTCTGGACTACCGGGCCGGCGAGGAAGCGCTGGACGAGGGCTACTCGCCTCCGGAACGGCCGTGGGGTGTGCAGCACACCGGCGTGACTGCCGCGGAGCGGCTGCGCGGGGAGAGCCTTGACGAGCGCCTGGCCGAGGAGGTTCCGGACGTCGCGGTCCCGCTGGGCGACGGCATCGGAGACACCTGGGACACCGACGGTGAGCTCTTGGACGCCGAGGTCGGCGACGCACGCGCCGGACGGCTCGTGGCGCCTGACGAAGGCCTGCCGACCAACGCCCGGACCGGCCTTGCCGCCTGGGACGTGGGACTGGACGGGGCGGGCGCGTCGGCCGAGGAGGCCGCCATGCATCTGACCTCCGAGTCCGACATCTGACTCGACCGGACCTGACCGGCCCGGCCGGAGGTGCCGGCCGGCGGGCGTTCATGGGCGCCGCCGTCTACGGCGACGTGGGCACGGGTTTCACCCCCACAGCCGGCCGCCCCTGACCGGACCGCGTCGGACACCACGGAGGCGCGTCCGCGCACGTACCCCGCCGGGCACGGGTTTCACCCCCACAGCCGGTCGCCCGGACCGGACCGCGCAGCAGCCGTGTCCGTGTGCGTCCGGCGTGGCCCCGGTCGGGCTCGCCGCGGCCTCAGCCGTCGCGCGCGGGGCCCGTGCTCTGCCGGCCGATCAGCTCCGGCAGCGGCACCTGGACGGTGCCCGGGGGAGCACCGTCCAGCAGGGAGACCAGCTCTCTCGCGGCGGTGCGGCCGAAGGCCACGCTGTCCCGGGACAGCGCGGACAGCCAGGGTTTGACCATCCGGCACAGCGCGGAGTCCTCCCACGCGACCACCGACACGTCCTCGGGCACCGCGAAGCCGAGTTCGGCCGCGGCGGCCACCCCGGCGACCGCCATCACGTCGTTGTCGTAGATCAGCGCGGTGGGCGCGGCGGGCCCGGACAGGACCCGGTGGGTGACGGCGGCTCCCTCGGCGTCCGAGTAGTCGGTGGTCACCGAGCGGACCTCGGTCAGGCCGCGCCGTTCGGCCTCGGCCCGCAGGCTGCGCATCCGCCGCTGGGTGTGCGCGAGTCCGGGAAGGCCGGCGATGTGCACGATCCGCCGGTGGCCGAGGGCGTGCAGCTCCCCCACGACCGCGGCCATCGCGCCGGCGTCGTCCGCCCACACCGCCGACAGCCCGTGATGCAGTTCGGCCGGCGCGCCCCCGATGACCACGGCGGGCAGGCCGAGTTCCTCCAGGAGCGCGGGACGGGGATCGTCGGTGCGGGGGTCGACCATGAGGACGCCGTCCACCCGGTGTTCGGCCCACCAGGTGCGGTAGACCGCGCATTCGTCGGCGATGTCCTCCACCACCTGGAACAGCAGTCCGAGATGCCGCTCCGCCAGCACCTCCTGGATCCCGGAGACCAGTTGCAGGAAGAAGGAGTCGACGCCGAGGGTGTGCGCGGGGCGGGCCAGCACGAAACCGACCGTGGCCGCGCCCTCGCCGGACAGCTGCCGTGCGGCGGTGCTCGGCCGCCAGCCCAGTTGCTCGGCCACCCGGCGCACCCGGGCGCGGGTGCCCTCGGAGACGCCGGGGCGGTCGTTGAGCGCGAAGGAGACGGCGCTCTCGGAGACTCCGGCGCGCTGCGCGATGTCCTTCATCGTCGGCCGGCGAGCCGGTGAACGCTTGCCCGACACTTCCGCTCCCATTCTCTGGCGGGTGAACGCTAAAGCGCTTGAGCACTCACAACCTAAAGCGCATTAGCGATCTCCGCAAGAGCCCGGACCAGATCGGCCTGACCTGGGCCTTTGCAAACCATGGGCGGGTTCTCGCTCCGAATCCATTGACATTTTTCACCGGAAGGATGCAAGGTCTGCCCCTGTAACCCGTGGCCGGCACCGTCGCCGTAGCCCGCCGTATGAAGGAGCCTCCAGCCGTGCGCATATCCCGCAGAATCCTCGCCACCGCTGTCGTCGCCGCGGCCCTGCTGCCGCTGGCCGCCTGCGGCTCCGGAAACGACGACGGCTCGTCGGGCGACGCCTCGGGCAAGGTCGAGGGCGACATCACGTTCCAGACCTGGAACCTGAGGGCGAACTTCAAGTCGTACTTCGAGGGCGTGATCGCCGACTTCGAGAAGAAGTACCCGGGTACCCACGTCAAGTGGGTCGACCAGCCCGCCGAGGGCTACGCCGACAAGCTCAGCGCGGAGGCGGCCGGCGGCACGCTGCCCGACGTCGTCAACGTCTCCCCCGACCTGGCCGCCCCGCTCGCGAAGGCCGGGCTCGCCCTGGACCTGGACAAGGACAAGGCGGCGGCGAAGTACCGGGACGAGTACCTGCCCGGCGCCTGGGCCAGCAGCCGGATACCGGGGCTGCCCGGCACGTACGCCTTCCCCTGGTACCTCAACACCGGGCCGCTGTTCTACAACAAGGCCCTGTTCAAGAAGGCGGGCCTGGACCCGGACCAGCCCCCGAAGACGTACGCCGAGCTGTTCACGGACGGCCTGGAGATGGCGAAGAAGACCGACGGCAAGGTCGCCACGCTCGCCAACGTGCCCACCGTCGAGGACTTCGGCCGCTACGGCGTCCAGCTGATGAACAAGGAGGGCACCGCCTTCACCTTCAACGACGCCAAGGGGGTCGAACTGCTCGCCAAGTACAAGGAGTTGTTCGACGCCAAGGCGCTCGACCCGCAGGCCCTGACCGCCACCCCGGAGTCCTCCGGCCAGAAGTTCCTCACGGGTGCCGTGGCCATGAATCCCGGCAGCGCGCTGGACCTGAAGAACTTCAAGACCCAGGCGCCGACCCTGTACAAGAACATCGGCATCACCGACCAGATCACCAGCACCGGCCACGTCAACATGTACGTGCAGAACGTGATGGTGAGCGCGCAGTCCAAGCGGAAGCCGGCCGCCGTCGCCTTCGCCCACTTCGTGACCGACGCCCAGAACCAGATGTCGTTCGCGAAGCAGGTCGCCATCTTCCCGAGCACCAAGGGCTCGCTGGACGATCCGTACTTCACCAAGGAGGACGGCACCGACGAGACCCGGGTGCGGGTGGCGGCCGCCAAGTCGCTGAAGACCGCGGTCAACTACACGCCGGTGGTCTTCAGCGACCAGATGAAGACCGAGCTGCGCAACGAGGTGGCCAAGGCACTGCAGGGCAAGCAGAGCCCCAAGGCGGCGCTCGACAACGCTGTCAAGGCCTGCAACCAGCTGCTCCAGCAGGGCTGAGCCGTCATGGCCCGTTCCACTGTCCCTGTTCGCTCCCGGGTGCGGCGCCAGCTGCCCACCAGTCCGTGGCTCTTCGCCGCACCCGGGTTGCTCGTGACCGCCGCGTTCATCCTGTACCCGTTCGTCTCCACGGTGGTCAACGCGTTCACCGACCGCCGCACGCTGATCCCGGGCCACTTCGTGGGTCTCGCCAACTTCCGCGAGCTGCTGCACGACGACACGTTCTGGATCGCCCTGCGCAACAGCACGCTGTACGTCGTCGGGGTGGTGCCCGCGCTGGTCGTGCTGCCGCTGCTGCTGGCGCTGCTGGTGCAGAAGAACATCCCCGGCATCGCCTTCTTCCGGTCGGCCTTCTACACCCCGGTCGTCGCCTCGATCGTCGTGGTGGGCCTGATCTGGGTGTGGCTGCTGGACGACCGGGGCCTGATCAACTCGCTGCTGGAGCTGCTCGGCGCCGGTCCGGTCGGCTTCCTCAGCGACCAGTGGCTGCTGCTGGTCAGCGCCATGGCGGTCACCGTGTGGAAGGGCCTCGGCTACTACATGATCATCTATCTGGCGGCGCTGGCCAATGTGCCGCGCGAGCTGCACGAGGCCGCCGCCGTCGACGGCGCGGGCGCGGTGCGCCGGTTCCTCACCGTCACCGTGCCCGCCGTCCGCTCCACCATGGTGCTGGTCGCGGCACTGTCCTCGGTCGCCGCCTTCAAGGTGTTCTCCGAGGTGTACCTGATGGCCGGCCCCACCGGCGGCCCGGCCGGCGAGGACACCACGCTCATCATGCTGGTCCAGCGCACCGGCACCGGTCTGAGCGGCCGGGTCGGCTACGCCTCCGCCATCTCCCTGGTGGTCTTCGTGATCACCGTGGCCCTGATGCTGCTGGTCCTGCGCGCCGACCGGAAGGACGACCAGTCATGAGCGTGACGGCAAAGACGCGCCCCGAGCACCGCGCGCCGCGGCCGGCCGCCGTCCGCGGGCGCCGGTCCGCCCTGACCGACCGCGACGGCCACAGCGTGCGCGGCTGGGAGCTGGTGGTGCGCTACGCGCTGCTGCTCCTCGTGCTGGCCCTGACGATCGGCCCGTTCCTGTGGCAGCTGTCGACATCGCTGAAGGGCCCGACGGAGGACATCTACAGCTCCCCGCCGTCGTTCCTGCCCGAGCACCCCACGCTGCACAACTACACGCGGGTCGCCGCCACCATCCCGGTCTGGGACTACGCGCTGAACTCGCTGAAGGTCGCCGCCGCCAGCGTCGTCACCAACTGCGTCGGCTGCGCTCTGGCCGGCTACGCGCTCGCCCGGCTGCGCTTCGCGGGCCGGCGCGCGGCCACCCTGGTGTTCCTGCTGGCGACGCTCGTGCCCGTGGAGAGCATCATCATCGCCCAGTTCACGACCATGCGGGAGCTGGGCCTGAACAACACGCTGATCGGCGTCGTCCTGCCCAGCTGCGTCAGCGCGCTGAACGTCCTGCTGATGCGCAACGCCTTCCTCAACCTGCCCCACGAGGTGGAGGAGGCGGCCTACGTCGACGGCGCGAACGTCTGGCAGCGCTTCTGGTACATCGCGCTGCCGTCCGTGAAGGGCACCCTCGCGGTCGTCGCGATCTTCGCCTTCATGGGCGCCTGGGACGACTTCCTGTGGCCGCTCATCGTGCTGAACGACCCCTCGAAGTTCACCCTCACCATCGGCCTGAACTACCTGCACGGCACCTTCGCCAACGACCAGCGCCTGGTCGCCGCGGGAACGATCATCGCCGTGGCTCCGCTCATCGTCCTCTTCGCCTGCCTCCAGCGGTACTTCTTCCGCGGCGTCGGCGAGGGCGCCGTCAAGGGCTGAGCCCCGCCACCCCCCAGCTCAAGGACATCCGCATGCCCCCTGCCGTGCGCTTCGGCGTCAACTACACCCCCAGCGAAGGATGGTTCCACCACTGGCTCGACTTCGACCTCGACTCGGTACGCGCCGACCTCGACTCGATCGCCGCGCTCGGCCTGGACCACGTCCGGGTGTTCCCGCTGTGGCCGTACTTCCAGCCGAACCGGGCCCTGATCCGCCCGCGGGCGGTGGAGCAGCTCGTGGCGCTCGCCGACGCCGCCGCCGAACGCGGCCTCGACGTCAACGTGGACGGCCTGCAGGGCCACCTGTCCAGCTTCGACTTCCTGCCCGCCTGGACCCGCACCTGGCACCGCCGCAACCTGTTCACCGACCCCGACGTCATCGACGGCCAGGCCGCCTATCTGCGCACCCTCGCCGCCGCCCTGGCCGACCGGCCCAACTTCATCGGCATGACCCTCGGCAACGAGGTCAACCAGTTCTCCGCCGGCCCCCACCCGGACCCCGACCGGGCCACCGCCGAGCAGATCGACACCTGGCTGCACCGCATGCTCGCCGCCTGCGAGGAGGGCGCCCCCGGCCGGCTGCACCTGCACGCCGAGTACGACGCCACCTGGTACCAGCACGACATGCCGTTCACCCCGGCCCAGGCCGCCCGGTACGGCGGCGTCACCGCCGTGCACTCCTGGGTGTTCAACGGCACCGCCCAGCGGCACGGCCGTAGCTCCGTGCCCAGCGAGCACCACGCCGCCTACCTGGTCGAACTGAGCAAGGCGTGGGCGGACGACCCGCACCGGCCGGTGTGGCTCCAGGAGGTCGGCGCCCCCGCGCCCCTGGTGCCCGCCGAGCACGCCGCCGCCTTCGCCGAGGCGACCGTCACCAACGTCCTGGACTGCCCCGACCTGTGGGGCATCACCTGGTGGTGCTCCCACGACGTCTCGCGCGGCCTCGCCGACTTCCCCGAACTCGAATACAGCCTCGGCCTGCTGACCAACGACCGGCAGCCGAAGGACATCGCGCGGGTCCTGGCCGACACGGCCCGCCGGACCCACCGCGCCCCGGCACCACGCACGACCGCGCTCGTCGTACCCGCCGACCCCGAGCGGCGTGCGGCGCTCGCTCCGGGCGGGACCGTGTACGACGCCTTCTTCCGGCTGACCGCCGACGGCGTCCGGCCCACCACCGTCCTCGACGTCCGCGCCGACGACGCGGAGCACCTGCGGGCGCGGGGCATCACCGAGGTGGTCACGGCCGGGCAGGTGCTCCCGGCGGCGCGGGCGGACACGACGCGGACGAGCACGGAGCGGGCGACCGGTTCCGCGTGAAAACCGCCCGCCCGTCACCCACCCTGGTAACCACAGCCGACGTACGACTTACGGAGCATCCCGCATGCATGACGACCGCACGCTGATCGAAGCCCGCCTCAAGCGGGTCCTCGACGAACGCATCCGCCCCGCCGTGTACCCCGAGTCGGTGCCGCTGGAGGTCGCGGTGTGGCACGCGCCCGGCGAGCCGGTGCCGGTCGCGGAGGGGCTGGCCGCCGAGCCCCAGCCGGTCGAAGTGGGCGCCCGGTGGGGTGCTCCGTGGGGCACCAGCTGGTTCCGGGTGACCGGGACCGTGCCCGAGGCGTGGGCCGGGAAGACCGTCGAGGCCTTGCTGGACCTCGGCTTCGACGAGAACATGCCCGGTTTCCAGTGCGAGGGCCTGGTCTACCGGCCCGACGGCACACCGGTGAAGGGCCTCAACCCGCGCAACCAGTGGGTGCGGATCGGCACGCCCGTGGAAGGCGGCGAGGAGGTGCGGCTGCACATCGAGGCCGCCTCCAACCCGGTCATCCTGGACTACCACCCCTTCCTGCCCACGCAGCTCGGCGACAAGGACACCGCCGGCAGCGCACCGCAGTACACCCTGACCCGCATGGACCTCGCCGTCTTCGACGAGACCGTGTGGCAGCTGGTGCTGGACCTGGAGGTGCTCGGTGAGCTGATGGCCGAGCTGCCGGTGGACTCCGCGCGCCGCTGGGACATCCTGCGCGCCGTGGACCGGGCGCTCGACACGGTCGACCTGCAGGACGTGGGCGGCACGGCGGAGCGGGCGCGGGCGCAGCTGGCCCAGGTGCTCGCCGCGCCCGCCGTGCCGTCCGCGCACCGGATCAGCGCCGTCGGGCACGCGCACATCGACTCCGCCTGGCTGTGGCCGCTGCGGGAGACGGTGCGCAAGGTGGCCCGTACGACGTCCAACATGACCGCGCTGATCGAGGACGAGCCGGAGTTCGTCTTCGCGATGTCCCAGGCGCAGCAGTGGGCGTGGGTGAAGGAGCACCGGCCCGAGGTGTGGGCGCGGGTGAAGAAGGCCGTGGCGGAGGGCCGTTTCGTGCCGGCCGGCGGGATGTGGGTGGAGTCGGACACCAACATGCCCGGTTCGGAGGCGATGGCCCGCCAGTTCGTGCACGGCAAGCGGTTCTTCCTCGACGAGTTCGGCATCGAGAACGAGGAGGCCTGGCTGCCCGACACCTTCGGCTTCGCGGCGGGCCTGCCGCAGATCATCAAGGCGGCCGGCTCCAAGTGGCTGCTGACCCAGAAGATCTCCTGGTCGCAGACGAACAAGTTCCCGCACCACACCTTCCAGTGGGAGGGCATCGACGGCACCCGGATCTTCACGCACTTCCCGCCCGTCGACACCTACAACTGCTCCATGAAGGGCAGCGAGATCGCCCACGCGGCGAAGAACTTCAAGGACAAGGGCCGCGCCCGGCACTCGCTCGCGCCCACCGGCTGGGGTGACGGAGGCGGCGGCACCACCCGCGAGATGGTCGCCAAGGCGGCCCGGCTGCGCGATCTCGAAGGCTCGGCGACCGTCGAGTGGGAGACACCCCGCGCGTTCTTCGAGAAGGCCGAGGCCGAGTACCCCGAGCCGCCGGTGTGGGTGGGCGAGCTGTACCTCGAACTGCACCGCGCCACCCTCACCAGCCAGGCCCAGACCAAGCAGGGCAACCGGCGCAGCGAGCACCTGCTGCGCGAGGCCGAGCTGTGGGCGGCCACCGCGGCCGTGCGCACCGGGTTCCCCTACCCGTACGAGGAGCTGGACCGGATCTGGAAGACGGTCCTGCTGCACCAGTTCCACGACATCCTGCCCGGCTCGTCCATCGCCTGGGTGCACCGGGAGGCGCGGGCGACGTACCGGCGTCTCGCCGCCGAACTGACCGCGATCATCGAGTCCGCCCAGCGTGCCCTGGCCGGCGAGGGCACCACCGAGCTGGTCTTCAACGCGGCCCCGCACGCCCGCCACGGCGTCCCGGCGGGCGGTGCCACCACCCCGGCCGTGGCCGGCGGCACCACGCTCACGGCGCGCGAGAACGGCGGGTTCACGCTGGACAACGGCCGCTTGCGGATCGAGGTCGACGCCCGGGGGCTGGTGGTGTCGGCGTACGACCTCGCGGCCGGCCGGGAGACGGTCGCGCCGGGGCAGGCCGCCAACCTGCTCCAGCTGCACCCCGACTTCCCGAACATGTGGGACGCCTGGGACGTCGACGAGTTCTACCGCAACACCGTCACCGACCTCACCGAGGCGGAGTCGGTGCTGCCGGGCGAGGACGGGGCGTCGGTGCGCATCGTCCGCGCCTTCGGCGACTCCCGGGTCACCCAGGTGCTGTCCCTGCCGGCGGACGAGGGGCGGCTGGTCATCGACACCGAGGTGGACTGGCACGAGACGGAGAAGTTCCTCAAGCTGGCCTTCCCGCTCGACCTGCACGCCGAACGGTACGCCTCCGAGACCCAGTTCGGGCACTTCTACCGGCCCACCCACACCAACACCTCCTGGGAGGCGGCCAGGTTCGAGGCGTGCAACCACCGCTTCGTCCACCTGGAGGAGCCCGGCTGGGGCGTCGCCGTCGTCAACGACTCCACGTACGGCCACGACGTGACCCGGACCGTGCGGTCCGACGGTGACCACGGTACGACCACGACGGTCCGGGTGTCGTTGCTGCGCGCCCCGCGCTTCCCCGACCCCGAGACCGACCAGGGCGTCCACCGCTTCCGGCACGCCCTGGTGCCCGGAGCCGGGATCGGGGACGCGGTCCGCGAGGGCTGGCGCGTCAATCTGCCGGAACGGCACCTGACCGGTGCCCACGAGGTCGCTCCGCTGGTCACCGTGGACGACGACGCGGTGGTGCTCACGGCGGTGAAGCTCGCCGACGACGGCAGCGGGGACGTGGTGGTGCGTTTCCACGAGGCACACGGCGGCCGGGCCCGCGCCACGCTCACGGCCGGGTTCCAGGTCGCCGAGGTGACGGTGACGGACCTGCTGGAGCGCCCGCTGTCCGCGGCGGCCGCCCCGGACCGTGACGGCGACCGGATCACCGTACGGCTGCGGCCGTTCGAGCTGGTGACGCTGCGGCTGCGGCGGGCCTGAGCGACGCGGCGCCGGCCGCGGCCCGTGCGGGGTCGCGGCCGGCGCCGTCATGCCTGCGTTCCTCTCGGGCAGGGACCGGGCGACGATCGGCGACCTCGCCGAGGCCGTCGCGTTTCTCACCGGCCCGGCACGCGGGATCACCCGCCCGCGTGTGACCGGCCGCGTCCGGCCGTCACCAGCAGCGCACCCGCCCCGGCGACGGCCGCGCAGGACGCCAGGGCCGCCCTGGCCCCCCAGTTGTCGACGGCCCAGCCCACGACTGGTGCGCCGAGCGTGGTGCCTCCCGAGTACACGAGGGAGTACAGCCCCATGACCCGTCCCCGCATCTGCTGACTCACGGACAGCTGCACCGTGGAATTGGCCGTCGTGCTGAAGACGATGCCGACGGCCCCGACGGCCACCAGTGCCGTGACGAAGGTCAGGTACCCGGGTGCCACCGCGGCCGCCGCTTCGGCGCCCGCGAAAACCCAGGCGGCCCGGACCAGGTGTCCGCCCGCGCTGCCACCACGCCAGGCCGAGACCAGTGCTCCCGCCACGGCTCCCAGGCCCAGCGCGGTGGTCATGAAGGAGTACTCCCGGGCGTTGCTGCCGAAGGTGTCGGCGAAACCGGTCAGCAGGGTCGGGAAGTTGTAGCCGAGCGTGCACACGAAGCCGACCAGCGTGATGGGCCACAGCAGTTCGGGGCACCGCCTCACATGGCGCAGTCCCTCACGCACCTGGCCCTTGGTCCGTGGTCCGCGTACCGCCGCCGAGCCGTCGCCACCGCGGATGGCGAGGAGCGAGCCGATCACGATGCCGTACGAAGCGGCATTGACGGCGAAGGCCCAGCCGATGCCGACCACCGGGATCAGGATGCCGGCGAGCAAGGGGCCCACCAGGCGTGCGCTCTGGAAGTTGAGCGCACCGAGGCTGACGGCGTTGCGCAGGTGCTGCGGCCCCACGACCTCCGCCACGAAGGACTGCAGGGCCGGAGCGGAGAAGGCGCTCACCGCACCGGTCAGCAGCGCCGCCGCGAAGACCCCGTGGACGGTCACGGCGTCCGCCAGCGTCAGCGCGGCGAGCGCGGCGGCACACAGCGCCAGCAGGAACTGGCAGGAGACGAGAAGGGTGCGCTTGGCGTAGCGATCGGCCGCCACGCCGCCGACCATGCCGAGCACCAGGACCGGCAGGGACTGCAGGGCCGAGGCGATGCCGACGTCGAAGGACCGGCCGGTCAGCCGCAGGACCAGCCAGTCCTGTGCGACGAACTGCATCCACGTGCCGGTGTTCGACGCCAGCTGGCCGTAGAAGAAGCGGCGGTAGTCGGGCAGGCGCATGGCCGCGAACACGCGGTGCGGCGTGCCGTCCGGACCACCCTGGACACCGGCGTCCGAGCGGGCGTCCCGCGGAGTGCTCACGGCTCGTCTCCGCGGGGTACGGCGGACGCCACGACGAGGAGGTAGGCGAGTCCCGCCAGTTTCCTGCCGACCTGCTCCGAGGCGAGCGTGCGGAATCCCGCCGCGTTCAGCAGGCTCTGGGCTTCGTCGTCGGTGAACCAGCGTGACAGGCGTCCGTCCTCGGCGCGGTTGAGCACACCCGCCGACCTCTTGTCCACGGTGGTGAAGAGGCTGACGGCCAGCAGCCCGCCGGGGCGCAGCGAGCGGTGTACCGCGGCGAGGTACTCCGTGTAGTGCGCGGGATCCTGGTGGTGGAGGACCCCGTTGTCCACCACCGCGTCGAACTCCCCTTCAGGCAGGTCGAGTTCGGTGATGTCTCCGCGCAGGAAGGTGACCCGGTCGCCCCACCGGCGCTCGATCGCGTCCCAGTCGGGCAGTCGCAGCAGGTCCGTGGCGGTGACCCGGTGCCCGGCCTCCAGAAGCGCGAGGGTGTCCGGTCCGCGCCCGGCCCCGAGGTCGAGAACGTGGGCGGCACGGGGCTCCAGGTGCCGCGACAACAGGGGTACGAGCCGTCGCATGGCCCCCTCGTCGCTCCAGGAGTCCTCGCCCTGCTGGTAACGCCGTTCGAATGCGGCGTACAGGACGTCGTCATAGCCTGGCCCGGCTGTGTCCGCGCGGTCGGCGGTGGTCATGCCGATTCCTTTCTGTGCGTCTCGGTGGGCAGGGGCGGCCGTGGCGCGGACCGGGGGCGTACGACGCCCGCCGGTGAGCTGACCCGGCTGCCGGCGGGGATGTCGCAGGTGATGACACAGTGCGCGCCGACCAGGGACCGGTCCCCGATGTGCACCGGCCCCAGCACGGACGCCCCGGTCCCGATCACGACACCGTCGCCCACCGTGGGGTGGCGGCGCTCGCCGGGCAGTCGCCGGCTGTCCCGCCACCAGCCGACCGCGCCCAGGGTGACCTGGTGGAAGAGGGTGACGTCAGCTCCGATGACGGCCTCCTCCCCGATCACCACCGCGGCCGCGTGGTCGATGAACAGCCCGCTGCCGATGCGTGCACCGGGATGGATGTCGCAGCCCCCGGACAGGATGCGGCCCAGCAGGGACAGGATTCTGGCGAGGACGCGGTGGTTGTGCTGGTAGAGGGGGTGTGCGAGCCGGTGCAGCCAGAGGGCCGGCAGGTAGGAGGCAAGACAGGCTTCGGTGACGGACCGTACGGACGGGTCGCGCTCCATCACGACGCGGAGGTCGGCCCGCAGTCGCCGCCACGTCCTGCGGACGCCGGGGACGTCACTCATGGACCGGCTCCATGACGTGCCCGAGGGGGACGTCGTCCGCCGTGTCGACGTCCACCCGTATCCGCGCGTGAGCATCGTCGGCCGCGGCCCGGGCCGTGCGTGCGGACGGGCCCGTGGTGATGATGAAGGCGAGCCGGTCCAGGTTGTCGCGGGCCGGCCGCACCGGCCGGCCCGGCCGGGCGTGCAGGACCACCTCGCGCACACCGGGGACGGACCACGCTTCCTGGGCGTCGATGGCCGTGAGGACTCCCGTGGCCGGCGCCGTCACGGACCGGATGCAGCCGACGCCGGTGGTCGCGGGCACGGACGGACGGTGTCCCAGGGCCAGGGCTATGACGTCCTCGTAGATGTCGCCGTCGAGCACGTGGTTCATCATGGTGGGCACGAGGCCGCCGATCAGCCGTCCGTTGATCTCGATGATCTGCGGGCCCTGCGGCCCCAGGACGAGTTCCGTGTGGGCGTGGGAACGCCGCAGGCCCACCGCGTCGAGCGCCTCGAGGCAGACACGTGCCACTTCTTCGAGCGTGCTTCCCGGCAGGTCCGCCGGGAAGCAGCCTCCCAGCTCCACGGGGAACGGCCCGTCGGCCATGCGGCGGTCGACGCATCCGTACACCTGGTGGCGGCCGTCCGCCGTGACCGTCTCACAACTGATGACGGGGCCCGGGACGAAGCGTTCGACCAGGATGCGGCCGCTGCTGCGGATGCCTCGGCCGTAGCCCTCGGCCCGGGTGATCGCCCGGGCGAGCGTCCGTACCTCGTCCGGCGTCCCGGCCACTCCCACATGGAGTGAGGACATGCCGTCCGCGGGTTTGACGACGACCGGGTAGCCGAGGGCCGAGGCCGCCGCGACCGCCTCCTGTTCGGTGGTGGCGGACCGGAAGTCGGGCTGTGGGACACCGGCGCGGCGCAGCGCCGTCCGCATGGCGTGCTTGTCGCGCAGGCAGGCGATCGTCTCGGGGGCCTCGTGGGGTATGCCCAGCTGCCTCGCGGCCAGTGCGGTCGGCAGCAGATGGCCGTCGCTGAGGGGCAGAAAGCCGTCGATGGGCCTCTCCTCGTGCAGTTTCGCCAACGCGCGTGTCAAGGCGTCCGCTTCGCCGGTGCTCACCCCGGACCGCACTCGGGCGGCCGAGCGGAGCGCTGCCTGCGCACCGCTCGTGACGAGGTAGGGAGCCAGATCGTGCGCCACGAAGGTCACCTCATGGCCCAGTGCCGAGGCAGTACGCAGGATCTGGAAGCCGGCCGTCGTCGTGGACTCGACGAGAACCAGATGAGCCATGCTGGGTCTCCCCCTTCCTGGAAGAAGATGCGCAATCAGGTCATGTCACACGCCTCCTGTCTCTCTCAGGCGTCCAGGCGTGCCCATTCCTCCGGACTCCCCGCGTCCGGCAGGACGGTCACCACGGTGCTGGAGGGCGGGAGCGTCTCCGCGATGCGCCGAGCCGTCAGCCAGTTCGCCGCGGCCGAACTTCCGATCCGCAGGCCCGTCAGGCGGCGGAACTCGGCCATCCCTTCCAGGGCTTCGGGGTAGGAGACCGTCCGCTGCTCGATCTCGTCGTCGTACAGGGTGACGAACGGCTGCCGGATGCCGTGCCCCATGCCCCCCGAACCCGCGTACTTGGGAAGCCCGTTCGGCGGTTCCGCGCTGCCGTAAGGGAGTTCCCGGGGTGTCACACCCACGGCGCGTACGCCGGGGAAGTGGGCCCGCAGCGCCCTGAGCACGCCGACGAGCGTGCCGCCCGTCCCGATCGAGGCGACCCATACGTCGGGAGCCGTCCCGCCCAGCTGGCGCACGATCTCCCGGCCGGTCGTCGCCTCGTGCAGCAGGAGGTTGGCCGGATTGCGGTGCTGGTAGAGCAGCGTCCAGCCGTCGTCCTCCGCGGCCGTCCGCAGGGCGCTCCTGACCACCTCCAGGAACCCCAGTTCCTTGTCCACCAGCGTGACCTGGGCGCCGTGTTCGGCGAGGAAGGCGAGCAGGCTGTGCGGACTCGCCGAGGACAGCACGAAGCGGGCCGTGACGCCCAGATCGGCACAGAGCAGGGACAGGGATCGTGCGAGGGTGCCACCGGAGTACTCCAGCACCCGCAGTTCGCCGAGCGGACGGGTCCCGTGGCGCTGCAGGGCATCGGCCATCAGCGCGTAGGCGACTCGGTCCTTGACGGAGCCGGCCGGATTCTCCCACTCGCACTTGCCCAGCAGCCGGGCTCCTCCGTTCCCGGGCAGAGGGATCAGCCGGGTGTCGCCCAGCGCGGCCCCGAAGCGGCGGAGCGCCGGGTAGCGGTCTCCCAGAGTCGCGTAGTCCGTGGGGGGTACCGCCAGCGCCTCGGGCGTGAACGGCGCCTCGAGCATCGGCACCCCCACAGCGTTCGTGGTCAAGGTTCCTCCCCTTTGCGGGCCTCGGTCTCGGCCGCTGTTACGGGCGGAAGGGTCTCGGACAGGTTTCCTGACGGCGTCCCGACGCGTTCCCCCTTCATTCCCGCGGCGTCACCCGCCGCCACGGCACGCCGGTACGCGGGAGCGGCCGCCCGGGCCACGGACACGGGCCCGGTGCCGGGAACGCCGGCGACGGACTGCACGACACGGGCGGCACGGCTGTGGCGCCGGCCTCGCGGCGGTGGACAAGGATCGGCCCCACCGGCTCGCTTTCCTGCACGGCCGGTTGCTGAGGGGCCTTTCCCCTGGCGATGACGGGGGCCGGACGCGACGCTGGCTCCTGGAGCGCGAACGACTTCCCGTCGCAGGTGCTCCGCATCCAGCGGTCGGACTCCCTCGTCCGCGCCGCCGCCCCCGGTGTGAGCCACGCGCACGGCGTGCTCGGGCCGGGGGCGCGGCGCGGCGAGCGGTCCGGGGGCTCGTGGCCCCGAAGGGCGTGCGTGGCGTCACGGGCGGAGGAGGGGGACCGCCGGGATGCCGGGCCCTGCTGGATCGCGCAGGGCGGAACGCCATCGGGCAGGAGGGAGAATCCGGCGTGTCAGCTGTGCAACCTGTGGGTGGAAGCCGACCGCGCACCGCGTGGAGCAGGACATGAGGACGCAGACCTGTTGCGAGGTGTCCCCGGCGGCCGTCGCCCCGGACGAGCTGGGTCACCTGGACGTCCTCGAGTCCGAGGCGATCCACATCATGCGCGAGGTGGCGGGGCAGTTCGAGCGGCCGGTCCTGCTCTTCTCCGGCGGCAAGGGCTCCCTGGTGATGCTGCACCTGGCGCTCAAGGCGTTCCGCCCGGCCCCCATGCCCTTCCGTCTGCTGCACCTGGACACCGGGCACAACTTCCCCGAGGTCATGGCGCATCGGGACGCGATCGTGGAGCACCACCGGCTGGATCTGTCCGTGGTGCCCGTGCGGGAGTACGCCGACGCGGATCCGCTGCGGGAGCGGCCGGCCGGCTCCCGTGACCCGCTGCGGACCTTCCCCCTGGCCGACGTCCTGCGGCGGGGGCGGCACAACGCCGCGCTCGAAGGCACACGAGGCGACGCGGACACGGGCCGAGCCGGACCGCGCGTGTTCTCGCCGCGGGGCGAGTCCCGGCCGGAACACCACGAGCAGCGGCCCGAGTTGTGGTCCCTCTACAACAGCCGGCACCGAGCCGGTGAGCACATGCGGGTCCTTCCGCTCGCGCACTGGACCGAACTCGACGTCTGGCACTACGTCGACCGGGAGGGGATAGAACTCCCCGACGTCTACTACGCTCACGAACGCCGTGTCGTCCCCCGTGCCGACAGGTGGCTGGCCGCCGGCGACCACGCCCCACGCGGGAGCGAACCGGTGGAGAAGCGTCTCGTGCGCTACCGCACCGTCGGGGACATGTCGTGCACCGAGGCCGTCGAGTCGGCGGCCGTGACCGTCACCGAGGTGATCGACGAGATCACCTCCCTGCGCACCGGCGAACCCGGTTCCACCCGGGCGGATGCCAGGTGGCCGGCGGCCGGCGTGGAAACCCGCGAACGTGAGGCGTACTTCTCATGACTCCACAACGGCTCCTGACATGCGACACGGACCTCCTGGCGAACGCCCCGCACCCCCTGCGCCTGACGATCGCCGGTTCCGCCGGCGCCGGCAGGTCCACTTTGCTGGGACGGCTGCTGCACGCCGGCGCGGCCGTGTCCGTGGACCAGTGGGAAGCCGTCCGCGCGGCGAGCCGACGGCGCGGCGCACTCCGGGCCGATGCGGCCCTGCTCACGGACGGGCCGCGCGCGCCGCAGCCACAGGGCGGCACGAGCGCCGTGGACCACCCCCGCTCGGCCACGCCACGGCGCCGCATCCTCCTGGCCGACGGCCCCGGAGACCGGTGGTGCGCACGCGACGCGGCGACCGGGATGTCCCGCGCGGACCTCGCGGTCGTCCTGGTCGATGCCCGGCAGGGCCTCGTCGAGCAGACCCTCAGGCATGCGGCCCTGGCAGCGCTGTTCCGGGTCCCGGGTGTGGTGCTCGCCGTGAACAAGGTGGACCTCGTCGGTTTCTCGGCGAACGTCTTCGACAGCCTGGCCGCCGAGTTCCGGACCTGGACGGCGGCGTTGGGCATGGACGAGGTGCGCGCCGTCCCCGTGGCCGCGCTGTCCGGTGACAACGTGATCCGCCCGGCACGATCCATGAGCTGGTACGACGGCCCCACGCTGCTGCGCCTCCTCGAGGAGACGCCGTCCGCCGCGGCGGACGGGCACGGCCCGGCCAGACTGCCGGTCCAGTACGTGCTGCGAGCACCCGACGCCTCCCAGGGCAGCCGCCGTTCCTACGCCGGGCGGCTGGCGTCGGGGGCGCTGCACGCGGGCCAGCGGGTCACCGTGCTGCCGTCGGGGCTGACGTCCACGGTGCGGTCGATCAGTGTCCTCGGCCGGCCGGCCCACGCCGCGCGGGCGCCTCAGTCGGTCGATGTCCGGCTCGCGGACGACATCGATGTCGCCCGCGGCGACATGATCGTCGCCGGAGGGTCTCCCGAGGTCACCACGGAGACATGGGCGACCGTCTGTCACCTCCACGAGCGCCGGCTGCGCCCCGGCGACCGGGTGCTGGTACGGCACAGCGCGAGAACGGTACGCGCACGGGTGGTGGCCGTCACCGGACGACTGGATCCGGAGCAGCGCGCCTGGAGTTCCGCCGGCGAACTGGCCGCCGACGACATCGGACGCATCCTCCTGCGCACCGCGGAGCCGTTGGCCTGGGACCCGTACCGCACCTGCCGGGAGACCGGCTCGTTCCTGCTGCTCGATCCCGCCGACGGCGCCACGCTCACCGCGGGCACGTGGGCGGACACACCGCCGGCCGCCGAGGAGCCGGCGCTTCGGGAAGACGTCCGTCACGCGCCATGGTCACACCCACAGAAGTGATCGCAGACCCGGGGCGTGGCTCCGGGCGGGCGGTGGACGGTCGTGAGCAGGCCGTGCTCGCGTCGGCCGGCCGCCCGCGCGGGTCGCGGCCGCACAACGGCCGTCCGGGAACCGAGCAGAGGACGTGTGCTGTGAAGACCTCATCGATGTCCTTCCGGGTACTTGGCTCCCTCGAATGCTGGGACGGCGACCGCCGTGTCCACCTCGGCGGATCGGTCAACGAACGGGTGCTGGCCACGTTGCTGCTCGAGCCCCGGCGGGTACTCCCGGTACACCGCCTCGTGGAAGCCGTCTGGTACGACAACGCGCCGACGACGGCCGCACACCAGATCCGCAAGGCGGTGGCGGACCTGCGCCAGCGCATCCCGGACGGCCGCGAAATCCTCATCACCGAGGGGCCCGGCTACCGCGCCGACGTCTCCGACACGCAACTCGACCTGCTCCAGTTCACCCAGGGACTGCGTCTGGCCCGCGAGCACTCCGCGGCGGGACGGGTCGCGGACGCCGCCGCCCACCTGCGTGAAGCTGTCGCGCTGTGGCGCGGGCCCGTGCTGTCCGGACAGGGCGGCTCGGTCGTCGACGCCGCCTCGGCCACTCTGGAGGAGAAACGGCTCACCGCCATCGAGCAGCTCTTCGACCTCAGACTGGCGGCCGGGGAAAGCGGCGAACTGGTCGCCGAGATCCGCGAGGCCATCGCCCTCAGCCCGCTGCGGGAAACCCTGCGCGGCCAGCTGATGCTCGCCCTGTACCGCTCGGGACGCCAAGCGGAGGCGCTCGAGGAGTACGGCGCCGTGCGCACCCTCCTCGACGACGAACTCGGCATCGAACCCGGCGACGCCCTGCGCGAGCTGCACCAGTCCATCCTGTGCAACGACCCCGCCCTCGCCGCACCCGCCGCGCCCCCGGCGCCGGGAAGCCTGCCGGCAGGACCGGCCCACGCCCCCTCCACCCTCCCCTACGACCTGTGCGACTTCACCGGACGGGAGGAAGAGCTGGCCACACTCCTGGGCCTCGCCGAGGAGAGCACCGGCATCGGACCGCTCATCGTCGCCGTCGACGGCATGGGAGGCAGCGGGAAGACCTCTCTCGCGGTACGCGCGGCACACCGCTTGGCCGACCGGTACCCGGACGGGCAGCTCTATCTCGACCTGCGCGGCCACACGCCGGGCGAGCAGCCGCTGTCCCCGGCAGCCGCCGCCGAGGCGCTGCTGCGCATGGTCGGGGTCCCCGGCGAACGCATCCCCGAGGACCCCACGGCACGCGTCTCGGCATGGCGCTCCCACATGGCCAGGCACCGCATGCTGCTCCTCCTGGACAACGTCGTGGACGGCAACCAGGTGAGACCGCTGCTGGCCTCCCCGACGGGCACGCTCGTCCTGGCCGTCTGCCGTGCCCCCCTGGTGGATCTGGACGCGGCGCACTCGATCTCCCTGGGCACCATGGCTCCTTCGGACAGCGTCGCCCTCATCACCAGCATCATCGGCGAACACCGGGCGCGGGCCGAGGCGGCAGCCGTCGTGGAACTCGCCGAACTCAGCGGACACCTGCCGCTCGCGCTGCGCATCGTCGCGACCCGGCTGCGCAAGCGCCCCCGCTGGACCGTGCGCTACCTCGTCGGCCGCCTGCGTGACGACGCCCGCCGCCTGTCCGAACTCACCGTGGGCGAGCGCAGCGTCGAGATGACCCTGCGGCTGTCCTACGACGGCCTGGACGCGGAGAACCGCAGGTACTTCCGGCTGCTGGGCCAGCACCCGGGAAACGATCTGGACGTCCCCACGGCGGCCGCGCTGCTGGACCTCGGGGTGAGCGAAGCGGAAGGGGTGCTGGAGTACCTCCTCGACATGCATCTGGTCCAGCAGCACGAGCCGGGCCGGTACGCCCTGCACGACCTGGTGCGCAGTTTCGCCCGGATGCAGTCGCGGACGCAGGGTCCCGGCGGGGCGGGAGGGTTCAGCGAGGAGGCGGCGGGTGCGGTGCGCCGGCTGCTGGAATTCTCCCTCGCCGCCTCCGACGCGGCGTGCGACCTCCTCTTCCCGGGGCGGGTGCGGGTGGCGCGCCCCCGCCCGTCGTTCCGGGCGGAGCCGGCGCCGCTGGCCTCGCCGCAGGAGGCTCGGGAGTGGTTCGAGCGTGAGCAGGACAGCCTTCTCGCCGCCATCGCCCTGGCCTCTCGCCGGGGGTTCGACCGAGAGGTGGCGCTGCTGTCCGCCAACGTTGTCTTCCCTCTCGATCTGCGGGGCCGGCTGGCCGAGTTCCTGAAGCTGTGCCGCACCGCCGTGGTGTCGGCCCGTCGGCTGGCGGAGCCCGACCTGCTCCGGCTGAGCCTGTCCAACCTCGCCGTGGCCTGCTGGAAGCGGGGATGCTTCGAGGACGGCATCGCGGCGGCGCTGGAGGCACATGAACTGGCCGTCGAGCTGGGTGATCTGCGCGGGCAGGCGAAGGACACCGGCGTTCTGGGGCTGCTGCTCGCCACGACCGGCCGCTTCGACGAGGCACTGCCTCGTCTGGAGCGGTCCGTCGCTCTCAAACGCGAACTGGGGGCCGCGCGTGCGGAGGCGGAGTCCCTGTCGAGCCTGAGCAGCGTGCAGTTGGAGCGCGGCAGGTTCGACGAGGCGTTGCGGGCCGCGCAGCGGTGTGTGGAACTGGCCCGCGGCATCGGTGCGGTGGAGAAGGAACTGGCGGGGATCAGCGACCTGGCGCAGGCACAGCTCGCCCTGGGCGACGTCGAGGCGGCCGCCGTCGGTCTGGAAACGGCCCGCGAGCGAGGGTCCGGCGTGCTCCCACCGGCCGAAAGGGCCGTTCAGCTCGTCCTCTGCGCGGAGGCCGACAGCCGGCTCGGGCGGCGGGCGGCGGCGCTGCGACGGGCCCAGGAGGCGCTGGATGCCGAGGGGCTGGATGACGCGCCGGTTCGTCAGGTCATGGTGTGGAACGTCGCCGGCCGCGTCTTCAGGCGCCACGGAGAGCACCGGCGAGCGCTGCGGTGCCACCAGTGGGCGCACGACTGCGCCGCCCGGCTGGGCTGCCGGGTGGAGGAGGCGTACGCACTGGACGGCATGGCGAGCGCACTGGCGTCGCTCGGCGATGTGGAGGGTGCCGCCGCGCGGGCCGCCGCCGCGGACGGCGCGTTCCGTGCCCTGGGAATCAGCGGACTGCACCGGCGAGGTGAGTGAGGCCTGGCCGCGACGCACCCGGTGCGCGTCGCGCCGGTCAGGGTCTTCGGGTCCGCAGGACAGGCTCTTGGGCCTGTCCTGCCCTTCCCGTCCGCCGCGCGACTGCCGTGCACGCAACTCGTCGCACCTGCCACCGCACGGCCGCCCTTCGGGCGACGACGCGAATTGCGGCCCTAGTTCGGGCCCTCCACGGAGGCGGGCGCGGAGCCGGCCCGGTTGGGGCCCTCGTCCGAGGCGAGCACGACGCCGGCGGGAGACGGTGAGCCGCCGGCGAGCACGGTGACCGGACCGATCACGGCCGCCAGGCCGATCGCCGCGCAGGTGATGAGTCGGGCTGCCGCACCGATCCCGTTGCTGAACATGTTCCCTGCCTTCTCGTCGTCGTGGTGGGAGGTGCCGACGGTGAACGATCCCCCGGTGCGCTCCCATGCCGTTCCGGCTGCGTTACCCGCCCTGCCCGGTTACGGGGGAACGATCCGGGAATCGGGTCGCGTCCGTGCGGATGCCCGGCCCGTCAGCCCCGGTCGGCGCCTTCGTCCGCCCCGGCACGCAACAGTGCCTCGGCCGCGGCGACGGTTCGTGCGGCCTCCTGGGCCGTCGCCGCGGTCAGCATGACGTACCCACGTGTTCCGCCTCCGCGGTCGCCCGTGTCGGTGTCCGCGGCCGGGGGGAGGTGCACCTTGTGCACGCCGGGCAGCCCGCCCACCGCCTCCAGGGTGGCCACCGCCCGGGACCGGCCGCCCGGCAGACGGCAGGAGACCGCCGCGGCGATCCCGCGGACCGCGGGCGGTCGCACGGGCCGGCCGGCCAGGGCCCGGACGATCACGGTCTCCGCGCTGAAGCCCGTCGCGAGCTCCACCAGCGAGCCCACCGGTTCATCGGGGAAATGCGCGTGCGCGTGGGCCACTTTGAGGCCGTGCCGGGTCAGGGCGACGACCGTGTACGCGAAGCCGAATTCGTACCCGGCGAGATCGAGCAGTTCCGCCGCCATCGCGCGGGCCTCGGCCTCGTCCCGCTCCCCGAGCGGTGCCGGGAACAGACAGCCGTTGCCCGGATGCCAGCCCGTGTGCAGGGCCGCGATGCCGATCACCTGGTGCATGCCGTCCACGGTGAACGTGACGACCCCGTACTCCGACCCTTCCAGGTGCTGCTCGACGAGGTACGAAGGCTCGCGCCCCGTACCGGGCGACGGGCCGGTGGACCGCACGACGACCGGCGCCCCGATCTGCTCGATGGCAGCGGACAGTTCCTCGGCGTTGCGGGTCTCGACCGCCGCCACGTAGGAGTGCGCACTGGTGTTCAGCAACGACCGCATCGCCGCCTGGTCGCTCAGCAGGAAGGCGGCGTCACCCGGGTTCGGGTCCACGCCCAGGCGTGCCGCCGTCTGTGTCACGGCGGGCAGCCGGGCCGCGTCCGCGCACGCGAGCGAACGCTGCGTTCCGTGCTCGCGGACGGCCGTCTCGATGGCCGAGGCGACGGCGGTCGGGTCGGCGAAGTCCACGACGTCCACAGCCGCGGACGCGGGGACGTGGTCGATGCCCGCACGCGCGTCCGCGAGCACTCTCACGGAGAACCCCGCCTCCACGGCCGCGTGCACCAGGCGGGTGGAGGGACGGACCAGCAGAAGCCGTCGCAGTGCGCGCTCCCCGAAGGTGCCGGGGGTCGGCTGATCGTCCGTCACGCTCATGGGTGGTGGCTCCCCTCCGGTCCGCGCCGTGCTGCCTGAGCGGGTTCTGGGCGGGGATTCTCCCGCCGGCCGTTCCCGCTCCGCTCCCGCCGGGTTCCCGGCCGGAGCGTTGCGGGGCCGCGGTGCGGCGATGCCCGACTCCCGTCAGCCCGCGGCGGGAGCCACGGGTGTGCGCGCCGGGCCGGCGATGCCGGGGAGTCGCGCGGTCATGACCCCGGACACCGCCGCCGGCCAGGACGGGGAGGTCGAACGAGGCAGCGCGACGAACTCGGTCTCCTGGGTCGAGTTCCTGCGCCACGGGGCCAGGTGCGGTTCGGGCCGGCCGCCGACCGCGGTCGGGGAGCCGACCACCAGCCGGCTCTCGGTGACGGTGCGCCCCGCGGCGCGCACCAGGACTGTTTGCGGTGGTGGGGTGCGGTCCGCCGGGACACTCCGGCAGGGGGCTGTCGCGTCCGACACGAAGAGTGCCGTGCAGGCGGAGTGCCCCCTGACGACCTCCAGCCGGGCGGCGAGGACCAGCGCCGCGTAGGCGCCCGCTCCCCAGCCGTACAGCGCGAACGGACCGTGCACGCCGGCGACGGCGACCTGCGCGGCCAGCGAGTCCGCCATCGAGTCGACGGCCCGCGCGGGAGACTGTCCGGGCTGCGGGCCCGGCGGCATGGACAGGACCACCGGGGTCACCGCGGCCGGCAGCGCCTGGAGCAGGTTCCTGGTCTCCGAAGGCGGAGCATCGGGCCGGGGGATGAGAATCAGGGGGAACAGGGGGGTGTGTGCTGTCGTCATGTCGGCCTCCGCCGTCGATGCCGTACCGGCGCCGGCGGTCCGGACCGGGCCGGCGACCGCCCGTCGTCGAGGAACCTTCCGGTGCCTCGCTTCCGCTCCCCGGGCCGGTGCCCGGAAGGACCCCTTCAGCGTCGGCCGATCCGATCCCCTGCGGGTTCCGTCCCGGTCCCGGCCGGCACCCGCCGAGCGGCGGGCGACGAGCCGGGACCGGGTCTTTCCGCGCGCCCCTCACCGCGCGCCGGGTCCGGCTCAGGGGGTCTCGGCCAGCCGGAACCCCATGGCGTACAGGTCGCGGCGGTACCAGCCGTGGCGCCGACGGCAGCGCGCCAGGTCGGCGTAGCGGGTGAAGCTGCCACCGCGGGCCACCCGGTAGGTGGTGTCCGGGCTGCCGCAGAGATCGTCGTCGACGTACCGGCCGCCGGGATAGGGCCGGTAGTCGTCCGCCACGTACTCCTCCACGTTGCCGGCCATGTCGTGAGGTCCGAAGGGGCTGCGCCCCGCCGGATACATGCCGACGGGAGTCGTGCCGAGCGGCCCGTACTCCACCGTGTTGGCCCGTTCGTCCTGCGGCTGTCCGCCCCAGGGGTACTCCCGGCCGTCGCCTCCGGAGGCCGCGTATTCCCACTCGGCCTCGGTGGGCAGCCGGAACGACCGCCCGGTACGCCGCGACAACCATGCCGCGTAGGCGTCGGCGTCCTCGGGACGGACGCTCCACACCGGGTGGTTCGCCAGGTGGTGGGGATAGACGCCGAACTGCCAGGACGACGGAAGCCCGGCTCGGGGGTTCTCGGTGAGGAACAGCCGGTACTCCTCGTTGGTGACGGGATAGCGGGCGATGCGGAACGCCGCGAGGTCGGCCTCGTACGAAGGAGCCTCCTTCGCGATCCAGTCACGGACCACGCCCACATGCCGCCAGGCGTCCGTGACCGCGTCGACCTGGTCGTCGGGCAGTCCCAGCCGGACCCGGGCGGCGGGCACGTCGTCCATCGCCGGGTCGAGGGGGACCACACGCGGGTCGCCCACCAGGGCCAGCAGCGTGCCCGCGGCCAGCCGCACGTGCCGGTCGGCAGCCGGATCCTCGACGCGGCGGGCCAGTTCGCCCGGTTCCTCGCCCGCGAGCCGGCGGACGAGGACACGCAGCCGGTCGTGGTCGAGCCGGTCGACGAACGAGGGCGGCAGTCCCATCGCGGCCCGGTCGTCCAGCTCGTTGGGGTTGACCCCGGCCGTGACACTCATGCGGTACGTCCCGTCGCGATCTGGATCGGGTAGACCTGCCCGTCGTAGGACGAGGCGAGGAAGCGGTCACGGCCGGTGTCGTAGTGCAGGCTGGAGATCCCGGCCGTGGTCGGACGTACCACGTGGGGCCAGGTGCCCGTCGCCGTGTCGTACACGGCGACCGTCCCGGAATAGGAGCCGGTCGCCACCAGCCGGCCGTCGGCGGAGGCCGCCACGCACTTGACCGAGTGGTCGTGCGGGGTCGGCACGACACTGCTTCGGTGACCGGTCCACAGACGCAGCGTCAGGTCCCGGCTGACGCTGGCGAACCGGCCGTCCGGCAGCGCCGCGCAGCCGTTGACGATCATCGCGTGGGCGTCGTCGGCCCGTCCTGTCTCGGTCAGCGTGTCGAGCGAGAACCAGGACACCGACGTGTCGGCGCAGACCGCGAAGAGCGTGTCACCGGACACCGCCACACCCTTGACGGCGTTGGTGTGCAGGGCGAGCGTGGCGACGTGCTCCACCTCGCCGTCGCGGACGGCGAAGACGAGCCCCTCGCCGGTGTAGGCACCGACCACGACGTGCGGCACCCCGTCACGGGTGAAGGCGGCGCCGCAGTTCAGCGGCGACCGGTGCTGGTGCAGGACACGTCCGTCACGGGCGTCGAAGACCTGGCCGAGCTGACCGCCGGCGATGATCCGGTCGCCCGCTTCCACGAGGAAGTTGCACAGGCTGCCGGTGTCGGCGTACCGCTCCCCGTCCGCCCACACCAGGCCCGCGTCGCCGGTCGTCCACACCGTGCCGTCGTCTGCCGCGATGACGGAGTTGACGCAGTTCGTCGTCTCCACCCCGTTCAGGTCCCAGGTCGCCTCGGCCAGTCGGTAGACGGCGTAGGAGGAGCCGAAGGTGCCGAAGACCAGTGTGGAGTCGTCGAGGAAGGCGCAGGAGCGGGCCCAGACCTCCGCCGGGAACTGTGCGGTGTGCGTCAGCCGCAGCCCCGTGTCCCGGTCGGCGGCGTCCCACACGCGCAGGGTGCGGTCGTAGCTGAGGCTGACCAGGGACTCGGTGGCGGCGTTGTACGCGAGACGCTTGATGCCGGCCTCGTGGGCGGGCGTCTTGCGGGTGTCGCCGTCGGCGATGGTGATGATCTCACCGTCGTCGTTGCCCGCGTACACGATGCCGGAGCGCGTGATGGCGATGGTGTCGGTCTCCACACCGCCGAGGTCCACCTCCGAGACAAGGCCACCGGTCGTCAGCGACCAGCGCTTGACCGTTCCGTCGTCACTGGAGGTGAGCAGCTCGTCGGAGTCGCCGAGCCAGGCCACGGAGATGACGTCGGCGGTGTGTCCCTCGAAGCGGGCCACCAGCGTCCCAGTGAAGTCGTGGACGCGGACCAGGTGGTCGCGGGAGGCGGTGGCCACCAGCTCGCGGCTGGGGTGGAAGACGGACATCTCCACGTCGTCCTTGTGATCGCTCAGGACGGCGCGCAGCTTGAGGTCGGGCACCGACCACAGCCGTGCGGTGTAGTCGCTCGAGGACGTCAGCAGCAGGCTGCCGTCCGGGCTGAACGCGACCTGGTTGGCGAGGTGGTCGTGCACGGCGCGGGCGAGCGGCCGGCGCTGCGCGGCGTCCCACAGGATGACTTGGTTGTCGTAACCCGCGGTGGCGACGAGGGCGCCGCCGAAGGCCGCGACGCCGCTGATCGGTCCATGGTGGCGTATCACGCTGTTTCCTCCAGTCGGATGGTGTGAGCGGTGTGGGCGACCTTCGCCGTCAGGTACGCGGTGTTGTGCGGATTGACGAAGACGCCCGTGGCGACGGTCCGTCGCACGGCGATGCCGTATCGGCGCAGTTGCTCGCCCTTGTTGGGGTTGTTGGTGAGCAGGTCGATCTCGTCGTGGCCCAGTGCGTGCAGCATCTGCGCGGCCACCGCGTAGTCGCGCAGGTCCTCGCTCAGCCCCAGCGCCCGGTTCGCCTCGTAGGTGTCCAGGCCCTGGTCCTGCAGGCTGTAGGCGTCCAGCTTGCTGTACAGGCCGATGCCGCGGCCCTCCTGGCGCAGGTAGAGCAGCACGCCCCCGGCGGCGTCGATCAGCTCCAGCGCCTCGTGCAGTTGGGGGCCGCAGTCGCACCGGGCCGAGCCGAAGACGTCTCCCGTGAGGCACTCGGAGTGCAGCCGCACCAGCGGTACCTCAGACAGCGTGCGCCCCAGCTGAAGGGCCAGATGCTCGCGACCGTCCACCAGGCCGTGGAACGTCGAGACCCGGGCGGTGACCGGGTCGCCGCCGGTCGTCCTCTCGAACAGGGGGATGCGCACGGTCCGCCGCACCTCGGCGAGCGGTGGTGCTGTCGGTGTGGCGGTGGCCTGACGTGACGGTACGCCAGGGGCCGCGGGGCGTTCGGCGGTTCGGATGTTCCTGTGGACGTGGGGCATGGTCTTCTCCTCCTAGGCCGGCTCGGTGGTGGCCGGGTGTGATGTCCAGGCGGTGTGGGAGCGGCGCAGGCGGACAGCGGCGCCGGCAAGCCGGCCCCGGACGCCAGAACGTCGTGCGTGCCCGTTCCGTCCGCGGCCGGCGAGGTCACGGCGGCCGGGATGCGGCGCGTCGCGAAAGAACGGGCCGGCCGGTGGGTGAGCAGCGGCCGCGCGGGGGCGAGCCGTTGACGACGTTCTGGGCGGCACGGGCGTGGAACACGCGGAAGGTGACGGGGTCCGGCCCCGCTCACCTCGCCGCGCGGGATCCGACCGGTCCGGCCGGCATGTCAGGGGCCGGGCCGGACGGCATCGGCGGAACGGACCGGCCGCACGTCGCGTGGGGCGGTGGGGGCCAGGCCGCAGCGGTCGGCCGCCTCCTGGCCGCCGACGGCCAGGAGGGTCGCGGCGGCGCGGATCAAGCGGCGGACGAATCTGTTCATGGCAGGTACACCCCCTTCCGGTCGACCGGCCTTCACGTCCTGTGCTGCCGGGTCTGTCCTGCGCCCTCACCATCAGCGGTGAGGGCAAGTCATGGGCGAAGGGGCCGGAGGGGCCCACCGCACGAGGAACGCTGCTCAGGCGCCCACGGGCTGAGACAGCCCTGAGGGCTCGGACGAGGTGCGGCACGCGTCCAGGACCGCACCGGCGAACACGTCCAGCTGCGCGAGGACCGACGCGTCGGTGAACTCTCCCTCGCTTCGCGACAGCGATCCGGCACGGCTCAGCGCCAGGGGCGGGTGATCGACGAGGACAGCACCGCTGCGCTCCAGGTTCACCCGCAGTCCCGACTGCGCGTCGGCGGCTCCACGCTGTCCGGGTGACGCGCTCATCACCGCGACCGGCCTGCCGGTCAGCGCGCTGTCACCCCAGGGCCGCGACAGCCAGTCCAGGGCGTTCTTGAGGACACCCGGCGCCGACCCGTTGTAGGAGGGGGTGCTGATGACCACGGCGTCCGCCGAGGACACGAGCCGCTTGGCGGCCGCCACCGGTGGGGAGCCGTCTGTGGCCTCCACGTCCTGGTCGTAGTGAGGCAGGACGCGCAGGTCCAGTGCCCGTGTCCGTACGGAGGCGTCCCGTCGAGTCAGCAGGCTCCGCACGGTGGCGATGGCGGTGCTGTTCAGCGACTCGCGCCGCAGGCTGCCCGATATCAGGATGATCGTCGTCACTTCTCGCCTCCCTCTCGTCTCGGCGGTCCTCTTCTGTGGTGCGCCGGCACGAAAGACAGTGCGGATCCCGATTCCCGCTCCGCTCCTGGTCCGGTACCTCCACCGTCCCGGGAACGCGAGGCCCGATGCCGACCCGGTCGGGATCCCGGGCGAGGCCCGGCGGCCGGGACAGGGGCGGGAACCGGTGGGGAAGCGGATCGCACACGGTGGCGTCACCGAACAGCAGGAATGGAGAGCAGCGACATGAACACGAACGCGAACACCAACATGAACACCAACGACAACGCGAACGCGAACATCAACATGAACGCGAACCTGAACGGGAACGCGAACGTCAACAACGGGCGTCGCGCGGCGCGCTTCGACGTCTGATTCCCTCACGGGCCGGGAGGAGGCGTGTGAGGGCGTACAGCGCGACGCCCCCACGCCCTTGCCTGTCCCCGGGGGGCGAAGTCGGCCCCCCGGGGCGGCAGTCGGAGGAGTGTGGGTCGGCCTGCGACCGGATCGGGCTCGCTCAGCCCCAGGGGTTGGTGCCGTCCGTCCCACCGTCGCCGTCGGCCTGCACGGTGACGGTGTGCTGCGGGTGAGCGGTCGCCTCGGCAGCGGCGGCCGTCGTACCGAACACGGCCGCCAGGACCAGGCCGCCGAGAGCGACGGCCTTGAGAAGCTGCTTCGCACCACGCGCGACGGTGTTGTTCATAGCGACTCCCTTTCTCCGTTCGCAGCCCCCTCCAGGGCTGCCGGGAACGAAGTTAGGAGCCGCCGTAATCCCGTTCCTTTGACGCCGCTATCGCCCGCCGATAGCCCGCGTGAGCGACTATCGGCCAGTGGTGTCCGAAACACCGTCCGAGTTTTCTCCATAGTGCAGGCGTCCGGAACGTGCCTGTGCGACATAGGTCCTCTCCTGCTCCCAGAGGTACCAGCACACCCGCTCCACGCCGCGTTTCAGGTAGCGGCGGTAGGTACTGAAGGAGACCGAGAGTTCGCGGGCCACGGCCTGCTGGGTACTGCCGCCCTTCAAATACGTCGCCCACACGGCCGCTCGCTGCCCCTTGGCCTTGGGGTCATGGTCGATGGCCTCGACCGCGCGCACGATCAGTCTGCGCAGGACCTGCTCCGGGTCGCCGGAAGCCTGTGCGACGAAGGCGGCACGCAGCAGAGGGTTGGCCGCCAGACGATCCCTCTGGTGCCAGGCCCGCAGAGCGTCGTGCACGGCGTCGTCGAAGGACGCTCTGGACAGAACCGCCGCACGGGGCAGGCTTCTGCTTCTCGGTGCCCGGGACCCGGATAACATACGGACGTCCAGCAGCTCGGCCCACTCGGACACGCCCGTTGTGCGCCAGTCGTGCCCGTAGATCGTGACTCCGTGATCGCCCCATGACAACGTTCCCCTCAGCTGACGGAAGTCCGCGTACTCCAGAAGGCGCCGCAGTCGGCCGTTGCCGCTCACCGCGACGAAGGTCCAGTCCAGACGCTCCTGGCTCAGTACTTCCTTGGTGATGCGGGCGAGCATTCTGGGGAGCACGGCCGCCCCCTCGGTCGAACGTTTCTGCACGAGCATGAAGCGCACCAGGTCGGCCCGCTGCCCCAGCCCTGTCCCCGCCTCCGACTCAACATGGTCGCGCACGGCACGCACAACGGGGTCGATCACCGTCTCCACGGCGTCCCACCGGTCGAAACGCAGCAGGCCCAGAACGCCGACGACCTCGTCCGTGCCGGCCGACCGGTACAGGTGGAAGCCTTCCGGCTGCCGGTGCAGCCAGAAGTCCACGGTCGCGAGGCCGTCCGCGCCGAGCGCCTCGTGCGACAGATCGCGTATCGCCCGGATGCCCTCGGCATCGCAGGGCGTCTCGTAGACACTGTCATGGCGGTCTCCCCAGTCGAAGCCGTGCGCCCACCTCCCGCGTGCCTGCACGTGGTTGAAGGCGGCAGCGGCCCTGAGCGACTCCGGCTCCGGGCGGCTGCGCACCAGGTCCTGCACATGGGTCCGCACCGCCTTGTGCAGCGACAGATAGGCGTCGGGCGCGCGCCACCGCAGATCCCGGTTCACGGCCTCCGCCACCACGGGCAGCAGGCGAAGCGCGTTCGCTCCGGTCGACACGTACGGCTGACGCCGCAGCCAGTCGAACACCTCGTACGCACGGTCCGGCATGAACACGCTCAACAGGTCTTCCGTCGCGTCCGGCACGTGCGCGCAGATCTCCAGGGCCCGCCGGTGGGCGGCGGAAGGGGGAGAGCCCACCACACGGCGCAGAAGTTCCCCGACCACCGCGGGCGACGGGCTCCAGCCGTCCCCGCGCTCCAGGCCGTCGTCCCGGCCGGCGAGCCGGAGCGCCAGTGGGTGCCCGTCGGCGAAGGCGATCCGAGCCCCTCGGCCGGCGATCCCGCCCGTCATGGCGTCCGACACGACGCGCAGCGACTCCGCCGGCGACAGGCCGCCCAGCTGCCTGACCCGGAGGCTGTCGCCCCACTCCGGATCGCTCCGCCAGCGCAGGCTCGGGGGCCGCCTCCCCGCCAGCACGACCACCGATCCGGGGGCCAGGGACAGCAGGAACCGCTTCCTGAACCAGTCCTCGAGGTGGGCGAGGGAGTCCGCCGCGTCGACGAGCAGGATCACCCGCCCCCCACCGGTCACGGTCGCCGCGGCGGCGAACGCCTCCTCGGTCGGCTCGACCATCCCCGCGTCCACCTCGACGACAGCACAGCCCCGGTGCGTGGCCTCGATGGCGTAACGTCTGAGCAGAGCACTCTTGCCGATACCACCCGGACCGTGCAGAGCCAGGACCACGACGTCGTCCAGCTGTTCGTCCAACGCCGCGCGGAACTCCTCCAGTTCGGTCTCCCTGCCCACGAAGGCGCGTACGAAAGCCGCCTCTCGCCTCCGAAGGGCTGCGTCAGCGGCGACGGCGAGCTCCCCTTCGCCCTGAGTGGTCTGCGGTTTCATCGAAAGACAGAGACCTCTTGTCGGTGTGGTCCGAAATCCCCCGGTACAGGAAGGAGCGATCGTCAACCCGGCCGATCATCGGAAGCACTCCGGCGCGACTCACCGTCGGCGGCAAGGTCGTGATCGGGACCGCCCAGCAAGCGCTCGGCTCGCCGCCGTTCCTCGGACAGGCCCGTCCGGTCCAGTACCTCGACGGCGCTCTCCAGCAGGGCACCGGCCCGCTCCGGTTCGCCCATTCGCTGCCACAGCTCTGCCAGGTCGACCCTGACCGAGGCCGCGCCGGCCTGGTCCAGAATGTGTTCACGGACGGTGAGGGCCCTCTCGAGGCATGCCATCGCCTCGGCCGACTCCCCCAGACGCGCGTGCACCCGCCCCAGGTCGTGCAGCACGTACCCTTCGCCGATCACATCACCGTCGTCCGTGACCGTGCGCAGCACGTCGCTGAGGACCTGCCGCGCTAACTCCAGTTGCCCTCGGTGCAGTTGGAGGTGAGCCACTCGCCAGAGCGCTCGGGCCTGACCGCCCAGGTATCCGGCGGCACGCCAGGCCTCCAGCGCCTGGTGCAACTCCGCGTCCACCCTCTCCAGCTCGCCCCGCCGAAGCAGGATGTCGGCTCGTGCCGTGAACACGGACGCCAGTGACCAGACGTCACCACTCACGTCGAAGTCCCGGGCCGCCTGCTCGTACAGACTCATCGCCAGCTCATCGCGGCCGACCTTTCGTTCCACGGTGGCCAGGTCCTTACGGCACAGACCCATGCCCCTGCGGTCGGCCAGCGCCTCGAAGATCCGCATGGCCGACGTCAGCGACTTCCGCGCCTCGCTCGTCTGCCGGCGGTTGAGGTGGAGGGACCCCAGGGAGTACAGCAGCGCTGCCTGGCCCTGGAGATTGTGCGCCCGGCGCACCGCGGTCAGCGCCTTGCGGTGGGTACGAGCCCAGTGGTCGAGATAGCCCCGCGCCTCGTAGAACGGGGCGAGGTTGACGGCGATCTCCCAGGCGTACTCGTCCTCGCCCTCCTGGGCGAGGGCCTCGACGGTCAGGCTGAGGTTCTCCCACTCGGAGTCCAGCCACTCCATCGGCTTGGCGAGAATGGTCTGGACGTGACTCGCCGGTGGGTTCCAGCGCATGGCGGAGCCCGTGAAGAAGTCGTGTCCGAAGACGGCCCGGTGGGCCTGTGTGACCAGGGAGAGCCAGGCGCCGGCCATGCGCCGGACCGCGGCCCGTCGCTCGGTGTCGTCGCACTCGGCGTGCAGCCGGTCGCGGGCGAACAGCCGGATGACGTCGTGGAATCGGAAGCGCAGCTCTCCGACGGCCTCCACCCCGGCGACGTCGAGCATCTGCACGTCGACCAAGGGCTCCAGGAGGTCGGAGGGGTAGGCGTGTTGATCGTCCAGCAGGGCGCCGCCGACCCAGCTCGGGAACGTCGACCCCTTGGCCAGGCTCAGCAGGCGCAGGAGCTTGCGGTCGTTGTCCGTGAGCCCGTCGTAGGTGAGGGCGAGGCTGGCCCGCACGGTCATCTCCCCGTGGGCCAGTTCGTCGAGGCGGCGGCGTTCGTCCGCGAGACGTTGCACCATCGACGCCAGCGACCAGTGCGGACGGGCCGCCATGCGCGCCGCCACGATGCGCAGGCCGAGCGGCAGCCCGCCCACGGCACGGGTCAGCGCCTTGGCGGCCTCCAGTTCGCCCTGGACCCGCTCCGGGCCGATGACCTTCTCGAAGAGTTCCAGCGACTGCCGCTGCTCCAGGATGTCCAGGGGGATGCGGTGTGCGCCGGGCAGCGCCGTGAGCCGCGCCCTGCTGGTGATGAGGACGCCGCACGACCGGCTGCCCGGCAGCAGCGGGAACACCTGTTCCTCGCTCGCGGCGTCGTCCAGGACCACCAGAATCCGTTTGGCCGCCAGCTGACTGCGGTATATCTCGGCCCGCTCCTCCAGGGAGTCCGGGATGGCCGGTCCGGGCAGTCCCAGCGCACGCAGGAAACGCCCCAGAACCTCCCGCGGGTTGACCGGGTCGGCCCGGCCTCCGCGGAGCCGGCAGAAGAGCTGCCCGTCGGGGAAGTGCAGGTCGGCCAGCCGGTGGGCGACCCTGGTGGCGAAGGTGCTCTTCCCGATGCCGGGACGGCCGGTGACGACGACGATGCCTGTGGCCCGGCGGGACGAGGTGTCGGTCAGGACGCCCTCGGTCTCGGCCACCAGGGCTTCGTGACCGACGAAATCCGCGGTGTCCACGGGTAGTTGCCGGGGTATGGCGCCGGCCGAGGGCGCCATGGGGTCGTCGGCCGGCGCCCTGCCGGCAGGCTCCGCCACGTCGGAGCGCAGGGCCGTGGGGCGGCCGGAGACGATGGCGGCATCCGGCCGCAGACGCAGGGACGGGTCGTCGGTCAGGATGGCCTGTTCCAGCCGACGCAGATCCTGGCCGGGTTCGAGGCCGAGTTCCTCCTGAAGCAGGAGGCGGCCTCGCCGGTACACCTCCAGGGCTTCCGCCTGCCGTCCTGAGCGGTACAACGCGAGCATCAACTGACCGCGGAAGCGCTCCCGCAGTGGGTTGTCGTCCACCAGGCGTCCCACCTCGGCGGTGAGCTGGTGATGGCGCCCGAGACCGAGTTCCAGTTCGATGAACGTCTCTGTGGCCGCGAGGCGCTCCTCGTCCAGCCGTTGGGCGACCCGGTGGAGAGCCTCGCTGGGAATACCGTGCAGGCACGGCCCTTGCCACAGGCCGACCGCCGTACGCAGTTTGTCGGCCGCCTCCTCCGGCCTGCCCGCGCCGACCATGGTCCGGGCCTCGGTCACCGCGTCTCTGAAGACGCGCAGGTCCAGTGCGGTGTCGCCGATCTGCATCAGATATCCCGGCGGACGGGTCACGATCGTGGCGTCGACACCGGCCGCTGCCAGCGTCTTGCGCACACGTGAGACACATATCTGCACCTGCGTACGTGCCGTGTCGGGCGGATCCTCCCCCCACAGCAGCCGTATGAGGTGGTCGCTGCTCAGCAGTCGTCCGCTCTCCAGCAGGAGCGCCGCGAGGACGACTTCCTGTCTCCCCGGAGTGATCGCCACGGCACGACGACCGTCGAAGACCTTCAGCTCGCCCAGCACACGAAAGGTGTATCCCACCGCCAGATCTCGCGATGCGAGGTCCACTGTCGCCACGGCCCCTCCCCGAGCCCACACTTCCCTGCGCGCCTGTCGCTGATGAGTGTAGGGCTGGAAACATGTTGAGCGTTCTGCGTGAGCACTAGGTGAACAGCCGACACTCATGTACTCCGGCCTGATCCCGCATCTCGCTCGCCGTGAAATCCGGCATTCGGCCCCCCGGGGATTAACGAATACTGGCCGTCGACTGATCACTGATGATCAAAACCGGAACAAAAGTTGACCACCTGTTCGATCGGGATACCGCCCCGATAGCGGCTGGACAAGGGTCCGCCGGAGGATGGCACAGCGGGATCCGCAAGCCCGCTCACACACCCGGACACGACGAGGGACAGGTCATCACGTGATGAAAAGGAATGAATTCGAGTCATATTCGGCCGGTTCCCCGGTCACGGCGGCCGGTGCCAGACATGTACTGCTCTCCTACCACTACGAGGATATCGGGGACTTCGACGGATATGCCTCCCTGCTGGCGGACGACGTGACGTTCGAGCGTCCCGGCACACCGCCCCAGCACGGCCGCAGCGCGGTTCTGCGTGCCCGCACCGCCGGGGCGACGCCGTACAGGCAGCACGAACTGGTATCGGTGGTGGCCGAGGGCGATGTCGTCGTCGTGCTCGGACGGGTGGTGCAGTCCGCTCCCGGCGCCGTACGAGGCACCCCGCACGGTGTGGATTTCGCGGATGTGTTTCATTTGTCCGAGCACAGCCTCATCAGGAGCTGCCGTCGGTACTACCACGTGCCCGCCTGTGATGGCTCGGCCCCTTCGGCAGCGGACCGGGGACGGCCGTAAGCGGAGAACGAAGGACAGGCGGGGGCACCATCCGGCGCAGGCGGGTCCGGGGACTGGTCAGGCGCCGGCGTGGAACGTTCGCGTGAGGTCGGTCGGGTCGTCGAGCAGTCCCCGCTGGGCGGCGATGACACCGGCCTGGAAGCGGCTCGTGGCCCCCAGCTCCTGCATGATGCTGGCGACGTGCCGCCTGGTGGTCCGCAACGACATGCCCAGGCGGCGTGCCAGCGCCTCGTCCTTCAGTCCCGCCGCCAGCAGCCGGAGGATCGTGCGGTGCACCTCGCGGGCAACTTCCCCCAGCCCGTCGACCGAGGCATTGGCGAACGGTTTCGCCATGACCCAGGTGCGTTCGAAGATCTCGCAGAGATACGCGACCGTGGAGGGTTCCCGGACCACGACGGCGCCGAACTGGTCGTCCTGGGTCTGGATGAACGCGATCTCCCGGTCGAAGACGATCAGGCGCCCGAACAGGTCGTGCACCGTGCGGTATTCGGCACCCAGCTCGGAGGCGGCCGATACGTACTCCTGGCTGGGGCCGTTGAACCGGGCGGTGTGGTGGTACAGCGTGCGCAGCCGGATGCCGCGCGCCAGCATCGCTCGATCGCGCTCGAGCGCCTCCGACATCGCCTCCGGCACCCGTGTTCCTCCGCCGGGCTGCGCGCTCATGACCTCGCTGACGCACCGCAGCGCGGCCTTGTTGAGGAGATGGCGGACGTCGTGGACGTTGTCGACCACCTGAAACGCGTTGAACCGCCGGTCCCGGTCAAGATAGACCGGGAGAAACCGGGACAGCTCCGCCTGAGACCTCGACAGCCACTGGCGCTGCTCCCTGATCCGCTCCTCCACCGGAGCGGCCATCTTCGCGGCCGCCGCATCGGGCGAGACCGCCAGGAGGGCCGCGTCGCCCTGCGCACCGCAGCCCCGCGTCAGGAGGTGGAGTTCGAGCAGCCGGACGACACTTCGCTCGGCCACTTCCTCCCGGACGCCCACCGCTTGGGCGATGCTGTGTACGTCGTGGCCCGGCTCCTCCAGACAGCACGCGTACACGGCCAGATCCACATCGCTCAAGTCCCGCACCGCTCCGCCGTTCCCAGCCCGACCGCGATCGTCCACCACCGCACCTCCTCGCCTGGCCGCGAGACACCTTGCTCGTGCGACGTCGGCAAGGCGCCGCACACTGTCCGAACCTGCCCTCGCCGGCCATCCGGCCGCGCCGTACCTGTGCGCTCGCTCGCCCGCCGGTACACCGCCCCGCGTGGCGAGGCGTCGCGACAGGCGGACGGGTCACGGCCGGACTCAGCCACCCCAGGACGTGTCGGAGCGGGACTCCGGCTCTCCTTCCGGCACGCCCCGGTCGGCACACGGCACCGGTTCGCGCGTCCGGCAGGACGTGGTCACCCATGGATTCAGCAGCATTTCCACTCCCCTCACCGACCGAGCCCACCGAGGGGGTGGAGGAGTCATCTCCGCCCGCTCCATGGACACAGGCCGCGCGCCCTTCGGGCAGGACCTCTTGTACGCCGCACGTTAGGGACGTCCTCCATTGCGCCGCTATGCCCGGCCTATCTCGGCGGACGGCGGGGGGCGGCCGGCTCGATCCCGGAGTCGTGCCGCGCCGCGCCGCGGGCCGGTTCCGGCCGCACAGCGGTTGACCCTCCCCGATACGGTCGTGCGGAGCTTTCGGCCGGACGTCACCGGCACGCGGGCGGTGTGTCCCCGCAGGCGTGGGAGCCGCCGGCCGGCTCAGACCCCCAGGTGATGGTTGGGTTCCTTGGCCCGGTCCGCCAGTTCCGGCAGGACCACCACGCGCGCCCCGCTGCCCGTCAACAGCCCATTGCCGTCCGCGGCCTCGACGAACGTGTCGGGCTCCCGCCAGGCCGTCACCACGCGCCGCACCCCGGCGTCGAGAATCAGCCGGGCACAGGGCATCGGCCGGGAGGACCTGCGCGCGCACGGTTCGAGACTGCTGTACACCGTGGCACCGGCCAGCCGCGGCTCATCGGGGGTGATCTTCGCCAGAGCGGCTTCCTCCGCGTGGACGACCGAGTCCCCGCCTTCCCGCGAGTGGCCCCGCGCCAGCTCGGTGCCGTCGGCGGCCACCACCACCGCGCCGACGCTGAACGCCGTCGAGGAGGGCGGGCACTGGGCCGCCAGGTCGCAGGCGATCCGCAGCCAGTGCCGGTCGGCCGGCACGGCCGCATCACCGGCGCCGGGCGCCGTCGGCTCGTAACGCGCCAGGACCACGTCCTCGACGGCTCTGACCTCCACCAGCCTGAGCCGACCGCCCTGGTAGCCGCCGGGCCCGAACAGCCGCGGTGCCTGCGGGTCGCCCACCAGCAGCGGTGCGAGCACCAGTTGCAACTCGTCGGCGAGCTGCTGCCGAAGCAGCTGGGTGTGCACCTTCCCGCCGCCCTCGACCATCAGCCGGCCGACCCCGCGCACGTCGTGCAGGTGCTCCAGCAGCCGGTGCCAGTCGACCTCGGCGCCCAGGGACACGACCTCGGCCGGCACACCGGCACGGCGCAGCCGGCCGGCGCCCTCGTCCGTCGTGTAGACGACCTTCTCCCCGCCGGTGTGCCAGAAACGTGCCCGCGGGTCCAGCTCTCCGGAGGAACTGACCGTGACCTTCAGCGGGTGCTCCGGCCGGCCCGCGGAGATCCGGGCGTCGCGCCGAGCGGGCGATGCCACCAGCAGCCGGGGGTTGTCCGCCCGGATGGTCCCGGCGCCCACGAGGATCGCGTCGGCCGAGGCCCGTACCGCGTCGACCCGGTCGAAGTCGGCCGGGCCGGACAGCAGCAGCCGCTGGGGGCCGGCGTCGTCCAGGTGACCGTCGAGGGAGACGGCGGCGGACAGCAGAACATAAGGGCGAGGCATCGGCGCGCTCCTGTTCGTGGGGGGACAACCTGACGGGCACACATGGCGGATGGGGTTGTCTTCCGAGCAATGTACTACCCGCAACCGGTGTGCTGCGGGGGTCCGTTCACACCTGGCCGGTGAAGCGTCCGCCGCTGCGACAACCCACGCGGCGGCGGCGTGACCGCACGGCCAGGCCCATGCCGTCAGCCGGACGCGGGCAGGCCGGTTCCGCCACCGAGCTGACCGGACGGGACTGCGGGCGAAACACGTGTGCCGCGGTACCGGCCGACAAGGCAGGTGCCCACGCGGTCCGGAGCAATCGCGCGACGAGGAGAGCGGGCAGGGCGGCCGACCGGCCGAACCGCGCCATCAGCGGCGGACGGGCAGGCGACTTGGGCACGAGTGCCAGGACGTCCCGCACCGGCCGGCCCCAGTCGTCGGCCGGTGTTCCGACGAGCGCCTCGGTACCGGGGCCGTCGCGAGCTCGGCCGCCAGGAGGGTGACCCGGAGGCCGGCCGTGGACGGCCGGGTCGCCGCGGTGCGTCCGTCGGGGCCGCTGCCGGCGAACGCCGTCGGCGTCACTGCGGGTTCTCGACCGCGGACCCGTCCGGGTTGTCGGTGGTGTCCGGGTCGCGGTGGACGCCCGCAAGGGTGGTTGCCAGCACTTGCCAGACCTGGGCCGCCAGGTCGAGGTTCTTCGACTCGGTGGCCTCCTGCCCCAGCTTCTGCAGGGTCGCCACGCCCTTGTCGTAGTCGCCGTCCAGAATCATCAGACGGCCCGCGAGCGCCGACAGGCGCACCCGGTCCCGGTAGGCCAGCCGCTCCCCGCCGTTCTCCAGCACCTCGGCGCACAGCCGCCGGGCGTCGTCCAGGCGTCCTTCGTGGAAGGCCAGATGAGCTTGCAGAGACTGCAGTTCCAGTACCTGCACCGGTGTGCCGACCAGTTCGACAGCGGGCTCGACCTCGCTCAGCCGGTGACGGGCGGAGTCGAGTTCCGGCGGTGCCATCTGCAGCGCCACCGCGGCGGCCGCGATCCTGAGCCGGGTCCACAGTGTCAGGTCGTCGCCGGCCTCGAGGAGCCCGATCGCCTCCTTGAGCCGGGCCTGGGCGGCGTCGAGGTCACCGCGGCGGCCGTGGACGACGGCCGACGTCCACAAGGCTTCGGCGGCCTGTGCGGGTGCGGCGGCGGGGACCCATTCGTTCTCCAGCTCCTGCGCATGGCGGAAGGCGTCGTCAAGTGCCCCGCCCTCGGCCTCCACGCTGATCAGGGTCGTCAGCGCGGGGATGCCGTCGACCGCCGGCAGGTTCTCCATCCAGGCGAGGTCCAGCGCCTCGGCGGCCACGGACTGGGCCGTGCGCACATCGCCCCGCACCCGCAGGCAGCGCGCGTGGTGCACCCGTGCCCTGACCCGCAGCTCCGGTGTCTTGAGGACGTCGCTGAGCTCGACCAGCTCGGTCAGGACGCGCAGTTCCCGTTCGTGGTCGCCCTGGCGGTTGAATTCGAGGCTCACCAGCCACAGCGCCTGCCAGCGGGCCGCCGGATCGCCACCTTCGTCGTCCTCGACGGCCTTCAGCAGGACGTGTGTGGTGTCCAGGGACGCGGGCGCCGATGTCACGGAGGCTAGCGCCTCACCGAGGGAGGCCCCGCCGAGCTGCTCGAAGGCCGACACCTCCACCCCCAGCCGGTCGGCCAGGTAGGCGACGGCCCGTTCGGTGGGCCGCCGTTCACCCGATTCCAGCCGGGACAGATAGCCGGTGGACAGGCCGTCGCCGGCGACCACGGCCTGGCTCATGCCCCGCTCCAGCCGGAGCTTCTTCAGACGGCGGCCGAAGTGCGGTTGCTCGATCATCTCCACCTCACAGGTTTCTACGGGCGTCCTCCGACCTCTATGCCCTGTCTGTGAACGACCAGGTCCCGGGCGGCTGCTCGTCAGCCTACCGGAGGGGACACAAGTCCTGGCAATTATTTGCCTACGTTTGTCACCATGCCCTCCCCGCGGGCAATCAACCCCACTTCCGATGCCCCTGTCACCCATACGCTTAGGCGGCATATCGACCCATATGCCGCTGCAGCTTCGCCCCGCAGTCTGACAACCCTCTGGAAAAGGTTGCCAAACCTGTTGGCAGCGTCATAGCCTCAAGGCGCTCGACCGGCTTCCCGCCGGCCCAACCACGTGGGGGTTTCCATGCCGGTTTCCATGCCGGTCCCGTCCCGCCCCTCCTCCCGAGCGGTCATCGGAGCCGGCAACTCCGAGATCGAGTGGCCCTGACCCAGCCGGCAGACACGGGTCGCGTGTCCTTGCCTTCGACCTTGTCAAAGTTGCCCACGGATGATCGGCCGCCGAGCCCGCCCCGGCAACGTTGTCGCGCAGCAGTCCGAGAGGTGAATGATGTCCGTCGCAACGCACGAGAAGCAGTCCACGATCGTCCTGTGCAAATGGCAGCCTGACCTGTTCAGGCATCTGACGGAACTGGCCGAGCGCGTCTACGTCGTGCTCGACGAGTTCGACGTCACGCGTATGAACCCGGACTGGGCCGCCCTGACGCGGGCGGACAAGGTGTACCGGATCAGCAACTTCAATTCGCTCGAGGAACTCGGGACCGTCGCCGCGGACATACTCAGCCGGCGGGTGAACGTCGACCGGGTGCTCAGTTTCACCGAGTTCAGCCAGTTCGGCGCCGGTTATCTGGATCTGCTGCTCAGGCCCGGTTACGCCGACCCCACGGACCACGTCGCCATCCGCGACAAGCGTCTCATGAAGGAGAAGGTCACGGCCGCCGGGGCCATGGCGGCGAGATTCCGTTCCGTGAGTCATCCGGTCGACCCGGAGGACATCGGCTCCATCGCCGCGGATCTCGCATTCCCCGTCGTGCTCAAGCCGGCCGTCGGCTTCAGCACCATGAGCACCGTCAAGGTGGAATCTCCGGAAGACCTGGAGCAGGCGGTGCGGGACATCGCCATCGCGCCGGAGATCCGTTCCCCCCAGCTGATGGTGGAGGAGTTCGTGCGCGGCCGCGAACTCCACGTGGACTCGCTGTGGCTGGACGGCGAGGAGCAGATGTTCCTCGTGAGTTCGTACGAACAGCCACGGCTGTCGGTGATCGAGCGGTGGCGGGCGGGCGAGCGGGACCTCATGGTCGACGGCAGCTCCGTCATAGCCGAACAGGACGCACCCGCCCTGTACGAAAGGGCAAGGGAGCTGCAGCGCATCGTGAACACCGCGCTCGGCATCGACAACGGCGCCAGCCACATGGAGGTCTTCGAACAGGCGGACGGCACTCTCGTCTTCTCGGAGGTCGCCACCAGGTTCCCCGGGGCGTGGGGACCGGACCTGCTCTCCCAGTACTCGGGGCGCAGTGTGTGGAAATCCCTCGCCCAGGTTTCCACCGGAAATCCCGCTCCGTCCGAGGAGCGGTCGCACCGCTACTTCGCGAGTTTCGACCTGAAGGCGCCCGGACCCGGCCGCATCACGGCCATTCCGAGCGACAAGGAGATCGAGGCGGTGGACGGAGTCCTCAAGTGGACTCGCATCCGCCGCGTGGGCGACGTCGTCACCTTCGACCACCCCTCCGAATGGTGTCTGTTCGTCACCGTGGGCGCGAATTCACCGGAAGAGCTCGAAAAGGCTCTGCTCCGAGCTCGAGAAAGCCTGCGCATCGAGGTCGACGGGAACGACGGCCCGACCGGCTGACACACCCGTACGACCGCAGCCGTAAAAAACACATTCAGAAAAGGAGCACGAACATGACCGCTACGTATCAGCCTTCGAAGATCTGGGAGAAGACCGAGAACTACCAGCGTGAGGTGCTGCGTAACCCGTGGTACCGGGTGATCGCGGAGCTGCAGAACTCGATCACCGAACTGACCGTCGACTTCTGGCGCGCACGCGACGCCCGGACCGCCTACCTTCCCGTCACCACCGGCTCGATCTCCAGCCCCATGGGGCTGGGCAGCGACTCGCTGCCCGTTCAGGTGGACCTGTTCGGGCAGAAGACCTACCTCGCCGACTCCATGCAGTTCATGCTCGAACTGGGCTGCCGCATCACCGGCAAGGACACGTACTACATCATGCCGTCCTTCCGCGGCGAGGACATCGACCCGCGGCACCTCAGCCAGTTCTTCCACAGCGAGGCCGAGATCCGCGGCGGCCTGACCGACGTGATGCGGGTCGTGGAGGAATACCTCGTCCACCTCGCGGGCGGCATTCTCGAGCGGCACAGCGCCGAACTGCGGGCCGCGGGCCGGGATCTCTCCGACATCGAGACGCTGGCCAATGGCGGCAAGTTCCGGGTCGTCACGTTCGAGGAGGCGGTACGCCTCCTCGACGGCGAGGGGGTGCACAACGAGCCGGGCGAGCCGGGCAAGCCGGGCTGGCGGACCCTGACGCACGCCGGCGAGCGTCTGCTGATGAAGCGTCTGGGCGAGTTCACCTGGGTCACCCACTTCGACCACCTTTCCGTCCCCTTCTACCAGGCCTTCGCCGACGGTGACCGCTCGACGGCCGCCAACGCCGACCTGCTGTTCGGCATCGGCGAGATCGTGGGCTCCGGCGAGCGGCACCAGAACGTCGAGGACCTGGTGGAGGCGCTCGCCATCCACCAGGTCGACCTGGAGCCCTACGCCTGGTACGCGGACATCCGCAAGTCCGAGCCCCTGCGGACCGCCGGCTTCGGCATGGGTGTGGAGAGGTTCCTGATGTGGCTGCTGGACCACGACGACATCCGCGACATGCAGCTGGTCCCGCGGGAGAACGGCAAGAACATCGTCCCGTGACCCGCTGACCGGGACAGCCTCACCAGACCTCGCGACGCCGGGCAGGCGACGGGACATGTCCGTCGCCTGCCCGCCCGAGCGACCCCCCCACCCCATGAGAAGGGAACGAAAAAGACAATGTCCGGGAAGTCGGCCCTGGTGATCGGGCTGGATCGGTACGTACTGGATGCCTGCCGCGAGCTGGGCTACGACATGGTCGTCGTGTACGGCGCGGCGGTGAAGGACTTCGCCTTCTACCCCGTGCCCGAGGACGTGCCGGCCGTCCTGGTGGACGATCAGCGCAGCCTGGAAGCCGTCATGATGGGGCTGGGCCGGGCCGGACTGCTGGAGCGCCGCTATGACGTGGTCGTGACGTCGGACGAGTTCGCGGTCGTCACGGCGGCCGCGCTGGGCCGGCACTTCGACGCGCGGGCCGTTCCCCTGGACGTGGCGGTGAACTTCCGCGACAAGTCGGTCCAGAAGTCGATCGTGACGGCGGCCGGTGTTCCCACCGCCGCGTTCCAGTGCGTCCCCGACGTCCTGGACATACCCGACGACTTCGAACTGCCCTTCAGCCCCGCGGTGCTCAAGCCGGTCGGTGGCGCGGCGACGAGTCTGACGTCGGTGGTGCACACCACGGCCGACGTCAGGGCGTTGTCGGAGGAGTACCTGCGGGCCGGGGTACCCGTCCGGTCGTTCATCGTGGAGGACTTCTCCCACGGCGAGGAGTGGTTCGCCGACGGCTTCCTGGTCGACGGCACCATCGGCTTCTTCGCGCTCGGGCGTTACCTCAAGACGTGCCTGGGCACGGTCCAGGAGAACCTGCCCCTTCAACTGGTCCAGTTGGACCCCGTCACCGAGAAGTGGGCGTTCGACTCCGCGGAGCCGGTGATCCAGCAGGCCCTCACCGCTCTGGGCCTGCGGTCGGGCCCCTTCCACATGGAGCTGTTCGCCGACCCCGAGTCCGGCCGTGTCGTGTTCGGGGAGTGCGCGGCCCGCAGGGGCGGCGTGCTGACGCGGGACGCCGTGCTCGCGAAGTACGGTGTCGACCTGGCGCGGGCGGGTGTCCAGGCCCTGGCCGGGGAGCGGCCGGACTTCCAGGTGCGGCACGAACCGGCGGTCATCGGTTCGACCTTCCTGCCCTGCACACCGGGTGTGCTCGCCGATCGTCCCTCCGTCGACCAGATCATGGAGCTGCCCGGGGTGCTCTATGCGCAGATCGAACTGCCGCGCGGTTTCCTGATGCCGCATTCCCTCAGCAACGCGGTCGTCAAGCTGGGCCAAGTGCTGCTGACAGCCGACTCTCACGAACAACTCTTCGATCGCATGGCGTACGTGACGAGCTGGGTGGCAGAACGGACGCACGCTCTGTCCTCGGATCTGCCGGCCCGGATGCTGCGACGCGACGACCGCGAGCCGATGTGCTCGTTGCCGGTCACGCTCACGGCCTGACGAGTCGACACGTGTCGACCGTCCTCATTGCCCAACGGTAGGTACGAATATGTCGAAAAGTCAGAAACTGGCCGATGTCATGCGCTCCGGGTTCGTGGAGAGCCTCCACTACGGCAGCGTCGCCGGAATCATGCCGGACGGCTCGGTCGGCCTGCGGATGGGAGACATCGCGCAGCCGATCCTGCCTCGCTCGACGGCGAAGCCCTTCCAGGCGTTGGCGTGTCTGCGGGCCGGCGCCGGTCTCTCGGGCACTTCGCTGGCCATCGCCGCGGGGAGCCATATCGGGGAGCCGCTGCACACCGCCGTCGTCGCCCGCGTCCTCGCGGACGCCGGCCTGGACGAGAAGGCGCTGCGCTGCCCACCGAGCGTGCCGGGTCACGAGTCCACCCGAAATGAGCTGATCCGCCGGAACGAGGAGCCGTCCCCCGTCTACATGAACTGTTCCGGCAAGCACGCCGCCATGCTCGCGGCGTGTGTCGCCTCGGGTTGGCCGACCGAGTCGTACCTGGACCCGCGGCATCCGCTGCAACGTCTTGTGTGTGCGGTCGTCGGCGAGGCGGCCGGTGACGCGGTCGAGCACGTCGCGGTCGACGGATGCGGTGCGCCCATCTTCGCGATCAGCCCGGTGGGGCTGGCCAGGGCGGCGCGCGGCCTCGTGCTGGCGGAGCCGGGCACCGCGCCGCGCGCCGTGGTCGACGCGATGCGGGCGCATCCCGAGTTCGTCGGCGGCACCCACAACCACGTCGACACCGATCTCATGCGTCTGGTGCCGGGCCTGGTGGCCAAGAGCGGCGCGGAGGGGACCCTGCTGCTCGCCACCGAAGCCGGCCACGCCGTGGTGGTCAAGGTGAGCGACGGCGGCGCGCGTGCCACGGTCGCGGTCGGTCTCGCCGCGCTGGACGCGATGGGCGTGGACGTGAGCGCGGCACACGCCCTGAGAAGCACGTCCGTCATGGGGCCCACCCGGATCGCCGACGCGATCCGCGTCGCGCTCTGACCGTCCTCTCTCACAGGAAGAGCGAAGGAATATACGCCATGTCACCCTTGCGGGCTTACCGCGATCTTCCGAGGAACGCCAAGATCCTCCTCGGCAGTATGTTCGTCAGCGCGACCGGAGGGGGACTGGTCCAGCCCTTCCTCATCGTGTACTTGACGCAGTACCGGCACATCGCCGTCGCCTCGGCCACGGCAGCGCTCTCCCTGATCGCCGCCGGCTCCATAGTCGGTGCGCTGGCCAGTGGGTTCGCTGTCGACCGGGTGTCCCTGAGACGGGCGGGGCTCGTCTATCTGACCGTCGTGTCCGCGGGCACGGCCGGGTTCGCCGCGGCCGACTCGACGTGGTCCGCCCTCGCCACGTCCGCGGTGTACGGGTTCGGGCTGGGCGGCGGCGGAACGGTGCTGAACGCCGCCGTCGCCGAGTCCGCGCCCGAGGGCCGCTCCACGAGCGCGCTGTTCGGTGCGAAGGTCGCCGCCGTCAACGCGGGAGTGGGCATCGGTGTGCTCCTCGGCGCTGTCCTCGTCGACGTGTTCGGCTCCGGTGTCTTTCCCGTGATGTACCTGGCGGACGGGGCCAGTTCCCTGACCGTCGTCGGCGCTTTCGCCGTGGTGGTGACGGCCACGCGCCGTGGGTCGCGGTCCGGCGCGCAAGGGCGCGCGGCGAAGGAGGCGAAGGCCGGCCCGCGCACGGCCGGAACCCGCCGGACGGGTCCCCTGCTCCTGGTGACGCTGGCCACGGCAGGCGTCCTGTTCGCCGTCGGGTACGGCCAGATCCAGTCGACCGTGCCGGTGATCGCGACCTCGGCGCACGTGACCTCCAGCATGCTCGCCGTCACCTTCTTCGTGAACGCCGTGTTCATCGTGGTCTGCCAGGCCGCGTTCGCGTCGTGGATGGACTCGACCGCGCCGGGGCGGGTCCTGGCCTGGGGCGCGCTGTCCTGGGTGGCGGTCTGGGCGGTCTTCTTCCCACTGGTTCTCTCACGGTCGTTCGTCACCAGCACCGCGCTGCTCACTGTGGCCATGACGACCTTCGCCGTCGGCGAGGTCCTGATCGGTGGGGCGTTGCCGGCCATCGTCAACAACCTCGCCGACGACACGAACCGGGGCCGGTACAACGGCGCCCTCTCCCTGGCCACCCAGACCGGTCAGGTCGTCGGCCCGCTGGCCGGTGGGGCACTGCTGGCGGGGGGCCGCGCGGGCGTGCTCGTGGCGCTGCTGGCCGCGGGGTGCCTGCTGTCCGCCCTCGCGGGATGGCGGATGGAGCGAGCCGATTCCACGATCCGCCGATGGGAAGCCCATGTCCCCGAACTCGTCAAGTAGGCGTCTGCTGCGAGCGGGCCGTGCCGCCGCCCGACTCCTGGAACCGTCGTCGGCCGCTGCGGCGCGGGCGGGGATCACACCGCAGTGGGCGGCTGTCGTCGCGAGCGGTCTGCTGTACCTCGGCATGCAGGTGGGGCACACCGTCCGCAATTCCAACCGCTGGCCGTGGTGCTCGTACAACATGTTCAGCTACCGGTCGCGCGACCGCGCCTACCAGGCACGGGTCCGTCTGTTCACCGACCGGTCGACGGTCGTCGGACCGGCGGACCCGTGGGGGCTGCTGCCCCTGGAGTTCTTCCGGGTCGTGTCCCTCGTCGACGATGTCTTCATCGAGATGCGCGAACAGGGCCGGCAGGAACAGTTCTGCCGGTCGGTGATCGAGTTGCTGAACACGTCGTCGTGGTCGAGGTTCGACGAGCGCCGCGCGTCGTTCACCCCACCGCCCGGGGAGAGGTTCGTGGCCATCGAGGTCTATCTCGTCGTCGTGGATTTCCGGGTGTGCGATCCCCAGGACAGGACCGACGTCGTCTCGGCGGAACTTCTCCACCGGCACGACCCCCTCGGCGTGGCGGCCATCGCCGAGGCGCCGAAGTGGACATTGCGTTGACATGCCGGAAGGACCGGCAGGAAAGAGGGCGAACGACGATGCGTTCGAGCAGGTTCCGTGGTGCCGGGCGGCTGCTTCGGCAGATCTTCGTGGAACAGCCGCAGGCGAGTTCCCAGTTGTCCCTCGCGCGGATCGTGACCGCGCTGTCCGCCCTGGAGACCGTGCGGCAGATGCCGCCCGGCAGGGTTGTGGAACAGCTCAGGGAGCCGGAGCCCGAGCAGCGTGCCGGTTCCCGCCCGCGGTTGCGGATGAGCCGGCGCGGATATGAGACGAGCCGGGTGGTGGCCGCGGTGAGCCTGGCGCTGTGGGGCGCCGGCGTCCGGAGCCTGCCCGTGACCGCGTGCGCGAACATCAGTTTCGGCCTGGCCCAGAAGCACGTGGTGGACTTCCACAAAAAGGCCTGGAACTACAACTCCCATCTCAACGCGTTCCTGGCCCTGTTGTCCGCCGTCGGTGAGAAGGGCCGCCGCCCCGACGGCACGCAGGCCGCCAGTACGGCCGACTCCGCCGCTCTGGCGGTGCTCCAGTTGTACTACGCCACCATGTACTTCCAGTCGGGCCTGGCCAAACTGCGCGTCGGGGGCCCCGGATGGGCGGACGGCCGGACCCTGCGCGCCGGCATGGCCGAGCACGGCAACGCGATCGGCAGGCGTATCAGCAGGGCCCCGCAACCGGTGCTCGCCGCCTGTGCCTCGGGAGCACTGGCGTTCGAACTCCTCTTCCCGCTGGCGCTGCTGCTGCTGTGGGACAAGAAGGCCGTGCTGGGCCTGACGTCCGTCGGATTCCACGGCGTCATCAAGGCCACCATGGGCATTTCCTTCTGGCACCACTCGGTCTTCGCGCTCCCGCTGTTCGCCGGCCCGGAGACTCTTCGTCGCCTCCCCGAGGGGCTCCGCAAGCACCTCCGCGCGCTGTGACCGGCACAAGCACCGACGGTGGCGCGGGCCGCACGGGACGGAGCACGGCCGGCCGCGGGTGGCTGCCCGGCGACGTGCCGTCCGCCGGGCCGTCCGGGCGGGACGCGGGCCCTGGGACCATCCGGCACACGCCGCTCCGCCTTCCCCGCGCCCTCCGCCCCGGCGACCGCATCGGCGTCACCGCGCCGTCGAGCGGCGTCGGTGAGCGGCTGGCCGAGCGGCTGCGCATCGCCGTCCGGGAACTCGAGGCGCGCGGGTACGAGGTCGTCGTCGGCCGGTGCATGGACGGCACCGGGCACGTCAGCGCACCCGCTGCCGACCGGGCCGAGGAGCTGATGCGGATGCTGGTCGACCCGGCCGTCCGGGCCGTGGTGCCGCCGTGGGGCGGCGAGACCGGGATCGACCTGCTGCCCCTGCTCGACTGGGACCGGCTCAGGGACGCCGAACCGACCTGGCTCGTCGGCTTCTCCGACATCTCGACCCTCACGGTGCCCCTGACCCTGCTCACCGGGACGGCGACCGTCCACGGCAACAACCTCATGGACACGCCCTACCACGTGCCCGCGGGGCTGGTGTCCTGGCTGGACATCGTCGCGGCGCCTCGGGGTCACCGGTTCACCCAGACCTCGCCCGGCCGTTACCGGTCGACGGGCTGGGACGACTACGCGGCTTTCCCCGAGGTACGGCAGTACAGTCTGGACCGCGCCGGTACGTGGACCCGCCTCGACTCCGACGCCGAAGTGGAAGTCGAGGGACGGCTGATCGGTGGGTGCATCGAGAGCCTGTGCAACCTGACCGGCACGCCCTTCCTCGACGTCTCCTCCTTGTGCCGCGACGAGTCACGCGGCGGCCTGATCGTGTACGTGGAGGCGGCTCGTGCCGACGCCTTCGCGGTCTGCAGGCACTTGCACGGCATGCGCCTCGCGGGCTTCTTCGACCGGGCGAGCGCCGTTCTCGTCGGACGCACCCGAGCGCCCGACGGCGCCTCGCTGACCCAGCACGAGGCGGTGCTCGATGCTCTCGGTCCTCTGGGTGTGCCCATCATCGCCGACGTCGAGTGCGGCCACGTGCCGCCGCACATGCCGATCGTCAACGGCGCTCACGGGCGCGTCGTGTACGCACGGGACCGGAAGGAGCTGACGCAGTTCATGGAGTGACGGCCCCCGGCCCTGCCGGGTACGGCGACGAGGGGTACGGGCGTTGCGTTCGTCGGCCGGCCGGCGCCCACCACGACACGGCAGTCGGCTTAACTAACGTGTCGACGACGCGAACGATCACGAGCGTTAGTAAGGTACCCCCCATGAGTTCTCCAGCCTCCTCCGGCGACCGCGACAAGGTCGTCTCCAAGCTGCCGGGCCAGCTTCGGCAAGACCTGAAGGTCAGAGCCGCCCAGCACGGCCTCGAGATCCAGGCCGCCGTCGAGCAGGGCATCAGGGACTGGTGCGCCCTCGCCTCGGCCACCGAAACCGTCGACACCGCGGGCGCCGACTCCTTCTCCACCTTCCTCCCGCCCGGGCAGTGGGAGACGTTCCGCAAGGTGGCGGCGGACCGCAGCGTCTCCCTCATCCAGGGACTCGCCCAGTCCGTCACGTTGTGGCTCGACTCCAATCCGGCGCCCGACGTCGAGCGGCCCAGCGTCACCCGCCGCGTCATCGTCTGCAACCAGAAGGGCGGGGTGGGCAAGACCGCCATCACGGCCGGCGTCGGCGAGGCGCTCGCCGAGTCCCCCAACGCCCTGCACGCCGTGCGGGTGTCGAAGGCGCTCGCCAAGGCCCTGCGGGCCGGCGACGCCGAGCAGGGCGAGGACGAGCCCCTGGAGATCGAGAACCTGCCCGGCCTCGGCATGCGGGTCCTGCTCGTGGACTTCGATCCCCAGTGCCACCTCACCAACCAGCTCGGCGCCGCTCCCCTGCCGATGAACGGTGACAGCCTCACCAACCACATGGCGGGCGACCCCAAGGGCGACCTGCGCGACCTCGTCGTGCCCATCGACCAGGAGACCTTCGGCGACCGTCTGCACCTGCTGCCCGCGTGCAACGACGCCTTCCTCCTCGACGTGCGGCTGTCCGCCGTACGGGCCCGCGAAGCCGCGCTCGAGCGCGCCCTCGCCCCGCTGGAGCCGGACTACGACGTCATCATCGTCGACTGCCCGCCCAGCCTCGGCCTCAGCATGGACGCCGCCGCCTACTACGGCAGGCGGCGCGACGGCGAGAAGCCCGGTCAGTCCGGTGCGCTCATCGTCGTGCAGGCCGAGGACAGTTCGGCCGACGCCTACGAACTGCTCACCACGCAGATCGACGACCTGCGCGACGACCTCCAGATCGACATCGACTATCTCGGTATCGTCGTCAACCTGTACGACTCGCGCCGCGGTTACATCGCCACCTCCTCGCTCCAGGGCTGGGTCGACATAAAGGATCCGAGGGTGGTGGGACTGATCGGCGACCTGAAGGAACAGAAGGAAGCGGTCCGAATGAAGCAGCCCCTGCTGTCCTACGCCCCCAAGTCGCAGCAGGCCATCGGGATGCGCGCACTGGCCCGGGAGATCTCATGAGCAAGGCCGACCAGCTGGGCGCCGGACGTTTCGGCGGCGCCCGGCCCGTCAGCGCACGCCGGCAGGCCGTGGCCGCCGCGACCGGTGTGCCGACCGAGGGCGTGGCTCCGCCCAGCGAGCTGCCCGTCCACCAGATCAGCCCCAACCCCGACAACCCCCGCTCGCAGCTGGGCGATCTGACCGACCTCGCGGGCAGCCTGAAGACCCACGGTCAGAAGCAGGCCATCACGGTCATGAACCGTGATGCCTATCTCGCGGCCAACCCGGACCGTGCGGGCGACCTCGAACCGAACACCACCCACGTCGTCATCGACGGCAGCAGCCGTCTGGCCGCCGCCCGCGAAGCCGGCCTGGCCACCGTCAAGGTCATGGTGAGCGACGAACAGGGCAGCACGTCTGAGGAGCTCCTCGAATCCGCGCTGGTCGCCAACATCCACCGGCAGGACCTGGAGGAACTCGACGAGGCCCGGGCTCTGCAGCGGCTGCTCGTCATCCACGGCAGCCAGACGGCCCTGGCCAAGCGGCTGCACCGCTCCCAGGGCTGGGTGTCGCAACGGCTGGCGCTGCTCACGCTCACCCCCGAACTGCAGGCGCGGATCGGCCAGGAACCCATCGACCTGCTGCGTGCCGTCGGCAACAAGCCGGCCGACCAGCAGATGGCGGCGCTCGAGGCTCTCAAGGCCGAACGCGCCCGCAGGGATGCGGAGAAGGCGGCCCGCAAGGCCGCTCGCCAGGCGGAACCCGCGGCCGACCCCGGCCCGGCCGAGGACGGCGACGCGGCCGGGACCGATGCCGGACAGGCCACCGTGACCGCGGCAGCGACGGTGCGCGCCGAACCGCCGACGGTACCGGCCCAGGCACCGCCGGCGCAGGCGGACACCACCGGCCCGGCCCAGACACCGCCCACCCCGGCGGACACCACGGACCCGGCCCAGACACCACCCGCCCAGGCGGACACTGCTGACGCGGGCCGGGAAGCGGCCCCGCCCGAGGCTTCACCCGCGGTTTCGCTCCCGGTGCCGCCGAAGCCGGCCCAGCCGATCGCCCCCCCGCGCACGGCCGCGGCCTCCTCCGGCGGCACCGCGCCGACGGCCGCCAACGGGCAGCCCCGGACCCTGCCGTACGACGAGCCCGGTTCCCTCGCGATGCTGCTGGACCGGAAGATCGAAAGCGACGACACGTTCTTCGCCCTCATCGACTTTCTGAGCGTCAGGGCACTGCAGCGCGACCCCGCCCGGCTGGGCGAACTCGCGCAGCGCCTCGTCGACCAGGCCACCGCTCAGATCGACTGAACCGGTGGGCCGAAGACGGCGTGGGGCTCGGGGGCGGCCCATCAGAGCCAGTGACATGGCCAGGGGCACGCCTGAGATGGTCACACGTGTGTCCTGACGGCACCGTACGGGCGGCCGGGGCGGGGGGGGGGGGGGGGGGGGGGCGGCCGGCGGGGCGGCGGCCGGGCGGGGGGGGGGGGGGGGGGGTGGGGGGGGGGGGGGGGGGGGGGGCGGCCGCCGGCCGGCGCCCCCCCCCCCCCCCCCGCCCCCCCCCCCCCCGCCCCCCCCCCCCCCCCCCCCCCCCCCCCCCCCCCCCCCCCCCCCCCCCCCCCCCCCCCCCCGCGGGGAGGGTGGCGCTCAGCCCCCGGGGGACGGGGCCGCTGCACCACGCGTGGTCCGAGGCGGTCAGGTGGTTCCGATCGCCGAGATCTCGCACGGCCCGGAGCATTTTCCGAACCGAACACCTCTACTCTCGCGCCGCACGGCCGCCACCGCCATGGGGCACACCCCATGATCGGGGCGGCGAGACGATGAGGAAGTCCCTACATGTGGGCCGGTGTTCGCGGTCAGGGAGGGCACGCTGGACAGCGTGCCGGTCACCTGGGTGTGTGTACTGGCTTGTCGCGCTCCTCGGCGAAGTGGCAGGCGGAGTCGTGGGCGGCGGGGCCGGCCGTGTGCCGGAACGCCTCCGGCACCGCGAGCACGGGGGCGTCGACGGCGCAGCGTTCGCGGGCCTTCCAGCAGCGGGTGCGGAAACGGCAGCCGGAGGGGATGTTCGTCGGGGAGGGCACGTCTCCGGTGAGGATGATCCGCTCCCGGTGGTCTCTGGCCTCCGGGTCCGGGACGGGCACGGCGGACAGCAGCGCCTGGGTGTAGGGGTGGGTGGGGTGGTCGTAGATCTCCGCGTCGGTGCCGGTCTCCACGATCCGCCCGAGGTACATCACCGCGACCCGGTCGGAGATGTGCCGCACGATCGACAGGTCGTGCGCGATGAAGAGGTACGACAGGTCGAACTCGCTCTGCAACCGGTCGAGGAGGTTGATGACCTGCGCCTGGACGGAGACGTCTAGCGCCGAGACCGGCTCGTCGGCCACGATGACCTCCGGGCGCAGCGCCAGGCCGCGGGCGATGCCGATGCGCTGGCGCTGGCCGCCGGAGAACTGGTGCGGATAGCGGTTGATGTACTCCGGGTTGAGGCCGACGACGTCCAGCAGCTCCTGGACCTTCCGGCGCCGGTCGCCCTTCGGCGCCGCCTCGGGGTGGATCTCGTACGGCTCCCCGATGATGTCGCCCACCGTCATGCGGGGGTTGAGGGAGGTGTACGGGTCCTGGAACACCATCTGGATGTTGCGGCGTACGGCCTTCAGGGCTCGGCCCGAGAGCCTGGTGATGTCCTCGCCCTTGTACCTGATGGCGCCGGCCGTCGGCCGCTCCAGGCTGACCAGCATCTTGGCGACCGTCGACTTGCCGCAGCCCGACTCCCCCACGATGCCGAGGGTCTCCCCCTTGTCGAGGGTGAAGTCGACGCCGTCGACGGCCCTGACGGCACCGACCTGCTTCCTGACCAGGATGCCCTGGGTGAGCGGATAGTGCTTGACGAGCCCGCTGACTTCCAGGATCGGCTCAGACATCGAGGCACTCCCTCCAGAAGTGGCAGGCGCTCACCCGGTGGTCGGCCACCTGGTGCGGGGCGGGTGTGTCGGTGCGGCAGACGTCCCGGGCCATCAGGCACCTCGGGTGGAAGGCGCAGCCCGGCGGGATGTCCATGAGGTTGGGTGGCAGGCCCTTGATGGCGTACAGTTCCCGGCCCTTGGCGTCCAGGCGCGGGATCGATTCCAGCAGGCCCCTGGTGTAGGGGTGGGCGGGCGATGTGTAGATGTCGCGCACCGGTGCCTGCTCCACGATCCGGCCCGCGTACATCACCGCGATCCGGTCCGCCACGTCCGCCACCACCCCCAGGTCGTGCGTGATGAGGATCAGCCCCATCCGGTATTCGCGCTGCAGCTCCGCGAGCAGGTCCATCACCTGGGCCTGCACCGTCACGTCCAGCGCGGTGGTGGGCTCGTCGGCGATGATCAGGGCCGGTTCCAGCGCGAGCGCCATCGCGATCATGATGCGCTGGCGCATGCCGCCGGAGAACTGGTGCGGGTACTGCCTGACCCGCTCCTTCGCCGCCGGGATGCGCACCCGGTCCATCAGCTCGACGGCCTTGGCCCGCGCGTCCTTCTTCGACATCCCCCGGTGCACCACGAACATCTCGCCGAGCTGGTCCCCCACCGGCAGCACCGGGTTGAGGGCCGACAGCGCGTCCTGGAAGATCATCGCCACCTGCGCGCCGCGCACCCGGCGCCGTTCGCTCTCCTTCAGCCGCAGCAGGTCCTTGCCCTGGAAGAGGATCTGGCCGCCGGTGATCCGGCCCGGCGGCGTGTCGAGGATGCCCATCACGGCCTGGGCGGTGACCGACTTGCCCGAACCCGATTCGCCGAGCACCGCCAGGGTCTCGCCCGCGTCGACGCCGTAGGAGACGCCGTTGACCGCCTTGGCGACCCCGTCCCGGGTCCGGAACTCCACGTGCAGGTCACGCACTTCGAGCAGCATGACGACGACTCACCTCAGTTTCGGGTCGAGGGCGTCGCGCACCGCGTCGCCGAGCATGATGAAGGCCAGCACCGTGATCGCCAGCGCGCCCGCCGGCCACAGGAGCATGTGCGGGGCGTCGCGGATGTAGGGCGAGGCCGCGGAGATGTCGATGCCCCAGCTCACGGTCGGTGGCTTGAGCCCCACTCCGAGGTAGGACAAGGTCGCCTCCAGGGAGATGTAGGTGCCCAGGGCGATGGTCGACACGACGATCACCGGGGCCACGGCGTTCGGCGCGATGTGCCGCAGCAGCAGGCGGGAGTTGGAGGCGCCCAGGGCGCGGGCGGCCTGGACGTAGTCGTTCTGTTTGGCGGTGATGACCGAGCCGCGCGCGATCCGGGACACCTGCGGCCAGCCGAGCAGCACCATGAACCCGATCACCGGCCAGACGGTGTTGCTGGTCACCACCGACAGCAGCACCAGACCGCCGAGGATCACCGGGATCGCGAAGAAGACGTCGGTGATCCGGGACAGGATCGCGTCCCCCAGGCCACCGAAGAAGCCCGCGAGGCCGCCGAGCACGGAGCCGAGGACCGCGACTCCGAGGGTGGCCAGGACGCCCACGGTGACCGAGGTGCGGGCGCCGTACACGGTGCGCGTGAAGACGTCGCAGCCCTGGCCGTCGTACCCGAACGGGTGCCCCGGCTGTGAGCCCTGCTGCGCCTTGGCCAGGTCGCACGCGAGGGGGTTGCCCGACGCGATCAGCGACGGCCGGACCGAGATGACCAGGAGGAAGAGGATCACCAGGCCGGAGACGATGAACACCGGGTTGCGGCGCAGGTCGCGCCAGGCGTCCGACCAGAGGCCGCGCGGCTTGCCCTGTGGGTCGGCGGGCGCCGGCTCCAGGGAGCGGGCCTCGCTCGCCGCGAGGTCCATCGCGCCGCCCGTGCCGGTCCCGGCGACGGCGGCCTCGGGTTCGTACGGCGACTGCTCAGGCATAGCGGATCCTCGGGTCGAGAACGGCGTACAGGAGGTCGACGAGCAGGTTGGCCGCCAGGAAGACGAGGACCAGGACGGTGACGAAACCGACCACGGTCTGGGTGTTCTGCCGCAGGATGCCCTGGTAGAGCTGGTAGCCGACGCCGTGGATGTTGAAGATCCGCTCGGTCACGATCGCCCCGCCCATCAGCGCCCCGATGTCCGTGCCTATGAACGTCACCACCGGGATCAGGGAGTTGCGCAGCAGGTGCCGGACGATGACCCGGCGCCGGGGCAGTCCCTTGGCTATCGCGGTCCGCACGTAGTCGGCGCGCAGGTTCTCCGCGAGGGAGGTCCGGGTCAGCCGGGTGACGTAGGCCAGCGACACCGAGGCGAGCACCAGGCCGGGCACGATCAGCTCGCCGAAGGCCGCCTGCGGGGACACCGACGGGGAGATCCAGCGCCACTCGACGCCGAACAGCAGCTGGAGCAGCAGGCCGGTGACGAACGTCGGCACGGAGATGACGATCAGGGTGAGCAGCAGCACGGCCGTGTCGAGCAGGCGGCCCCGGCGCAGACCGGTGAGGACGCCGAGGCCGAGGCCGAGGACGATCTCGAAGAGGATCGCCACGATCGTCAGCCGGACGGTGACCGGGAAGGCGCTGCCCATCAGGTCGATGACCTTCTCGCCGTCGAAGGCGGTGCCGAAGTCACCGGTGAAGACGTGGCCCATGTAGGTCACGTATTGCTCCAGCACCGGCCTGTCGAGGCCGAACTCGCGCTTGAGCCGGGCGGCGGTGGCCGGGTCGCAGGCCTTGTCGCCGCACAGGCCCGCGACCGGGTCGCCCAGCACGTTCACCATCAGGAAGATCAGCAGCGTGGCCCCGATGAACACCGGGATCATCTGGAGCAGCCGCCGGATCACATACCGCCCCACGTGGATCAGCCGACCTTGATCTCGTTGTAGACGGGGACGCTGAACGGGTCGAGCGCCACGTGCGAGAGCCGGTCGGACCAGCCGGCGCTGCCGTTCTGGTACCACAGCGGGACGGCCGCCATGTTGTCCCGCACGACGCCCTCGGCCTGCTGGAACAGTTGGACGGCACGGTGCGGGTCGGTCTGCGCGTTGGCCTCGTCGACGAGCTTGTCGAACTGCTTGTTCGACCACTTGCCGTCGTTGGAGGAGGCGTCCGTGTAGTACAGCGGCTGGAGGAAGTCCTGGATCAGCGGGTAGTCCATCTGCCAGCCGGCCCGGAACGGCCCGGTGAGCTTGTCCTGGCCGATCAGGTTGCGGAAGTCGGCGAAGGTGCCGACCGGGGAGCCGACGCAGGCCTTGTCGTCGCCGAGGACGTTGTTGATGGAGTTGCACACCGCGTCCACCCACTCCTTGTGGGAGCCGGTGTCCGCGTTGTACGTGATCTTGAGCTGGCCGCCGGGGATGCCGCCGCCCTCCTGGATGAGCTTCTTGGCCTCGGCCGGGTTGTAGTCGCAGGCGGCGCCGCAGAGCCCCTTCTGGTAGCCGCCGCTCGCGCCGAGGACCGGGGAGGTCCAGTCGGTGGCGGGGGTGCGGGTGTTGTGGAAGATCGTCTTGGTGATCTGTGCGCGGTTGATCGCCATCGACAGGCCCTTGCGGACCTTCGCGGCGCCGGGGGTGTTCCAGCCCTTGTCGTAGAACGGGAAGGCGAGGGTCTGGATGATGCCGGCGGGGGTGTTCAGGTAGCGGTTGCCCAGGTCCCGGTGCACGTTGCTCAGCTGCTGGGCGGGGACGTCGTCTACGAGGTCGAGGTTGCCGGCCAGCAGGTCGGTGTAGGCCGTGTTGTTGTCGGTGTACACCTTCAGGTCCACACCGTCGTTGCGGGCCTTGTCGGCGCCGGGGTAGGCGTCCCACTTGCGCAGCTGCATCTCGGAGCCCTTGGTGTACGACGTGATGGTGTACGGGCCGTCACCGATCGGCTTGGCCAGCCAGGCGGCGTGGTCGGTGAAGAACGCCTTCGGCAGGGGCGAGAACGCCGCGTAGCCGAGGGTGTCGGGGAACGTCGAGAACCTCTGGCTGAGCCGGACGGTGAAGGTGTGGTCGTCGACGACCTTCAGGCCGCTGAGCGTGTCGGCGGTCTGCTTCCCGCTGTCGGGGTGGACCTTGTCGTAGCCGTCGATGTAGCCGAAGAAGTAGGCGTTCTTCTGGTTGTTCTTCAGGCTCGCGCCGTAATTCCACGCGTCGACGAAGGACTTGGCGGTGACGGGCTCGCCGTTGCTGAACGTCCAGCCCTTCTTGACCTTGATGGTGAAGGTCCGCGAGTCCTTGGTGGTGATGCTCTCGGCCAGCGCGTTCTCGGCCTTGCCGGTCCTGGGGTCGTACTGCTTCAGCCCCCGGAAGATCATGCCGAGCACCTTGCCGCCCTCCACCTCGTTGGTGTCGGCCGGTTCCAGCGGGTTCTGCGGATCGCCCCAGACGGCGCTGAGGACGGCGTCGCCGCTGCCGCCGCCGTCGGATCCGCCACCGCCGCCGCACGCGGTGAGGGCGAGGGCCATGGCTGCGGCGAGGGCGGGCCAGGTGGCATAGGTGACTGCGCGCATGGTTCTCTCCTCGGGGACGGACCGTGGCCGCGAACAGGTATCGGTAGGAAAAGGTAGGCATCGACCGAGTCGTCCGACATCACACGTTTGCGCGATGAGTGGCCCCGGACACCCTGGGCGGCGGGCCGGCCACCGGGTGAGGTGTGCGGCGGACCAGTTCCGACGTGTGCGGCGTGCGCGTCTCGCCGTGTGCGGTAGACGACTCCCCCGTAGCATCACGAAGGTGTCGCGAACCGGAGGAAGTGGTGTCGATCGGAGCTTCGGCGTGCGTGTGTCGGCCCGGCTGGCGACGGCCGGAGGCCTCGCGGCAGGGCTGGGCCTGGTGGTCTACGCCGGGTTCGTACGCACGGCGGCGGGCCAGCGCTGGGAGAACGCGGTGCTGGCGGGGCGGGCGCAGGACGAGACGCCGACCGCCGTCCATCGAGCGGACGGGGTCCTGGCCCACATCACCGTGATGTCCCTGGGCGCCGCCGTGGGTGTGCTCGTCGTGATCGGGGTGGTACGGCGGTGCCCCGCCCTGACCGCGGTCGCCGTCGGCACCGTGGCCGGCTCGCTCGCCCTGAGCGAGGTGCTCAAGCGCCGGGTGCTCGACCGGCCGGACCTCGTCGGTGCCCCGCCGAAACTGCTGGACAACAGCTTTCCCAGCGGGCACACCACCATCGCGATGAGCGTGTTGTTCGGGCTGGCCCTGGTCGTGCCCTACCGGATGCGCGGCGGCGTCGTGGGCGTCTGCTCACTGTGGGCCGCCGGCGTGGGCGCCTACACGGTGGCGGCCGGGTGGCACCGTCCCAGCGACACGATCGGCGCCGACCTGCTGGTCCTCACCGTCGCCTGTGGCCTCACCGCGGTCCTGGCCCGCACCGGCCGGGTCCGGCCCGCCCCGGGGAACCGGCATCCGCTGGGGTCGCTGCTGGTGGTCGGACCGCTGGTGGGCCTGGCGGTGCTGGGGCTCGGCATCGGCGGGCTGCTGGCCGCGGGTTCCCTGTCCCGTGCCGTGCCCGGCTGGTCGGCGCCTGGCGTCGCCTACACGGCCGGACACGCGCTGGCCGCGGGCTGCAGCGCCGCGACCACCCTCGTCCTGCTCGCCCTGCTGCGCCACTGCGACCTGGGGCGTTCACGCAGGTCGCCGGAGCGCCGGAGCGCCGAGCCGGTGCACCGCCGGCCGATACGGCACGAGGCTGACGGCAGCGGGGTGAGCGGTATGGGCTGAGCGGTATGGGCTGAGCGGCACCGGGGTGAGCGGCACCGGGCCGGGCGGCAGCAGGCCGCACACCTCGCGGGCGTACACCCGTGCCTGCCATGTGGACATGTCTTCTGCTCGCCTGCGGATACATTGCAGACTCTAGGGGTCTCAATCCATCCACGGGCAGGCGGAACATGGGCGCACGACAGGAGAACACGGGCCGGCGGCTGGGGCTGACGAGCCTCACGATCGCGGCGAGCGGCCTGCTCGCCTTGTTGATCGGTGTGGCGTTCACCGTCCTGCTGTTCGCGATCTCCGACGCGAACAGCTCCGTCTCGGCCCGACGCGCCTCCCGGACGGCCCTGGTCGAAGCCGGCAGCATGGAGCAGCTGGTCCTCGACCTGGAGACAGGACAGCGCGGTTACGTGATCACGAAGCGGGAGGAGTTCCTCCAGCCGTGGCAGGCGGCGCGCAAGGCGTTGCCCGCGGAGGAGCGGCGGTTCACCGACAGCACCACCTCCCCGGGACAGCGGCGCGCCGCCGAGCGGATCACGCGCGGCGTCAAGTCCTTCCTGAACGACTACTCGGTCCCGCTGGTCGAGATGGTCAGGCGAGGTGATCCCGCAGCGTCCGCCCTGAAAGAGACGGCCGAGGGCAAACAGCGCGTCGATGCCCTGCGGGCCCAGTTCAACGACTACATGACGGACGAACGCGCACAGCTCGCGGAGCGCACGGACGCGGCGGGCACCAACAGCCACCAGGCGGTGCTCGCCGCCGCCGTGGGACTCGCGGCGTCGACCGCGCTCGTGGCCGTCTTCACGGTGCTCCAGCACCGTGCGGTGGTACGGCCGGTGCGCGGGGCGGCGGCCGCGGCGGAGGAGCTCGCGGGCGGGGACCTGAGTGTGCGGGTGCCGCCCAGCAGGGTGGCCGAGATCGGGGCACTGGGCACCTCCTTCAACACCATGGCGGCATCGCTGCAGGACAGCCGCAGACGCATCATGGAGAGCACCGAGGCCGTGCACCGGCGTACGGCCCGGGATCTGCACGACGGGGCACAGCAGCGTCTGGTCAGCCTGATGATCGGCCTCCGGCTGGCACGGGAGCTGATACCGGACACGGAGACGGCCGCGATCGATCTGCTGGACCAGTCGATCGACAACGCGCAGACGGCGATCAACGAGCTGAGGGAACTCGCCTCGGGCATCTATCCGCTCGTGCTGACGGTGAAGGGGCTGGTGGCGGCGGTGCAGGACCTGGCGTCCCGGTGCCCGGTGCCCACCGTCGTCGAGAGCAGGGACGAGCGGCGGATCTCCTCCACCGTCGAGTCGAACGCGTACTTCGTCGTGGCCGAGGCCGTGACGAACGCGGTCAAGCACGCCCAGGCGTCCCGGATCGACGTCACACTCGAATTCGGGGACGTGCTGCGGATCAAGGTCGCCGACGACGGGGTCGGCGGCGTCGGCAAGGCCACCGCCGGCAGCGGGATGACCGGGCTGGCGGACCGTGTGGCGGCCTTCGACGGGAAGCTGGCCATCGACTCCCCGGCCGGCGGCGGCACCACCATCCTGATCCAGATCCCGATACCGGCCTGAACCGACAGACATGTGTGCCGTGCCCGCGCTTTCACACGTGCGTCGCCGGCGGGCGGCGGCGCGGGCCCGCACGGTGCCCCGGGTGCCAGACGCGGGCCCGCACGGTGCCCGGGTGCCAGACGCGGCCCGCACGGTGCCCCGGGTGCCAGACGCGGGACGGCACCGGCCGAGTGACCGTCTTCGTGCGGGACCCGACCGATGCGCGGGTGTGGCTCGAGGGTGCGGCCGCCCGGTCAGAGCGGGACGACCGCCGTGACGGTGGTGCCGGTGCCGGGCGTGTGACGCACCTTCAGCGTGCCGTCCAGGGCCGCGGCCCGCTCGGTCAGGGCGGCCAGCGCCGCCAGGTCCGCTGCCTCGACGGGCGGCGCCCCGTCGTCCACGACGGTGACCACGAGGCTCGCCCCGAGGTCGGCGGTCACCCGGACGCGGCCGGCGCGGCCGTTGTCCACGGCTCGCTCGACGGCCTCCGCGACGAGGAGATACAGGTGCGACTCGACCAGCCGGGGCAGCCGTCCGGCCAGGGTGCCCGAGACGGTCATCGGCACCGGGCAGCGCCGGGCGAGGGCGGCGAGCGCGGCGGGCAGGCCTCCGGCGCGCAGGGCTCCGGGGCTCAGGGCGTCGGTGACCTCCCGGACCCCGGCCAGGGCCTCCTCGGTGTCGCGCGCCACGTCGTGGAGCAGGCCGATCGCCCGCGCGGGCGCCGTGCCCAGTTCCTGCCGCGCGAGGCTCAGACCGAGCAGGGCTCCTACGATGCGTTCCTGGACCGTGTGCTGGAGGGTCCGGGCGTACTGGCGCTGACGTTCCACCTGCCGGTGCGCGAGGAGCGGAAACGGCGCCCCCTCGTCCCGGACGCCGCGCGGTTCGGCGGGCGCCGGGTCGGCGGGCGCCGGTTCGGCTGGGGCCGGATCGGCTAGGGCCGGCTCGGCGGGCGCCGGGTCGGCAAACACCGGTTCCGCGAGCACCGGCTCGGCGGACGCCGGATCGGCAAGCACCGACTCGGCGAGCACCGGTTCCGCAAGCGCCGACTCGGCTGGGGCCGGCTCGGCTAGGGGCAGGAAGACGTAAAGGGCCGCGCCGCCGCCCGGCCGGGACAGCGGCACCCGGGTCCACTCGACCGGGAGGAGCGAGCCGTCGACCCGCGTGAGCGTGCCCCGGCCCCGTAGGGGGCCGGCCTGCCCGGCGGTCTCCGGCACCCCGGCGGTCTCCGACTGCCCGGAGGTCCCCGGCACCCCGGCGGTCTCCGACTGCCCGGAGGTCCCCGGCACCCCGGCGGTCTCCGGCACCCCGGCGGTCTCCGACTGCCCGGAGGTCCCCGGCACCCCGGCGGTCTCCGACTGCCCGGAGGTCCCCGGCACCCCGGCGGTCTCCGACTGCCCGGAGGCGGTGGCCGGACGGCCGTCGGTGCCCAGCAGGTCGGACGGACGGCCATCCGTGCCCAGCAGGTCGGACGGACAGCCGTATCCCATCGCCTCGGCGGCGGCGGGGTTCGCGTAGCGCACCGAATGATCGGCGCCCACGGCCCAGACCGGCTGCCGTATGACGTCAAAGACGCTTTCCAGCTCGTCGGCGATCGACGTCATCGCGCTCTTTCCTTCCCCCAGGGCTCGGCACCCTGCCCTCCCGGCGCCGCAGAGCGGCGCCGGCGGACAGTGACCGCCGCACGTCCCCACGCGAGGCGGACCCGCGCACCTGACTGCGCCGGCGCCGCTGGCAATGACTCTCACAGCCGCACCCGACCGACGCATCCGTCATTTGACTTGAAATAGCCGCTCGGCGTGAGGACGTGGCGCCTGCACGTCGCGGCGACGACGTCGATGGGGGCATACGGCGGCGCCGTACGGCGCGGTGCCGGAGGGAACGGCCCGCCGAAGCGCGCGGCCGGTCAGCCGGTTGCCGCCGGGCGCGTGCCCGCTTCATCCTCCCGTCCCTTGGCGGCGGGCGTGATGCCCGCGACACGGTACGCCTCCACCTCTTCCAGCGTCTCGTGCTCCAGCAGGGCGGTGGCCAGATCGTCCAGGCGGTGGCGGTTCTCCTCCAGGGTGCGGCACGCCTCGGCGTAGCACTCCTCGACGATCCGGCGCATCTCGCCGTCGACCAGGTCCAGGGTGCGCGGGGCGGCGGACATCCCGTAGGGCTGCTGGCTGTCGGCGGGCAGCACCGACAGCTGTCCCACCCGGTCGCTCATCCCCCACCGCGCCACCATCCCGCGCGCGATGTTGGTGACCTGTTCCAGGTCGCTCTCGGCGCCGGTGGTGATCACCCCGAACACGACCCGCTCGGCCGCCATGCCGCCGAGGGCGCCGATGATCCGGCCACGCAGGTACTCCTCGGTGTACGCGTACTTGTCGGCGTCCGGTGTCGACAGGGTCACGCCGAGGGCCCGGCCGCGCGGCACGATGGTGATCTTGCGGACGGGGTCGGCGCCGGGCTGGAGCATGCCCAGCAGGGCGTGGCCGCTCTCGTGGTACGCGGTGCGCCTGCGCTCCTCCTCGGGCATCACCAGCGGGCGCTGCGCACCGAGTTGCACCTTCTCCAGGGCGTCGGACAGATCGTGCCCGGTGACGCGGTCCCGGCCGCGCTTGACCGCGAGCAGCGCCGCCTCGTTGGCGACGTTGGCCAGCTGGGCGCCGGTCATGCCCGGGGTCGTACGGGCGACCTGGGCCAGGTCGACGTCCCCGGCGAGCGGCATGGACCGGGTGTGGATGCGCAAGATGGCCTCCCGGCCCTCGCGGTCCGGCGGGGAGACCGTCACCACGCGGTCGAACCGGCCGGGCCGGGTCAGCGCCGGGTCCAGGATCTCGGCCCGGTTGGTCGCGGCGACCACGACGACGCCGTCGGAGGCGGAGAAGCCGTCCATCTCCGTGAGGATCTGGTTGAGCGTCTGCTCGCGTTCGTCGTGGCCGCCCACCGCCGAACCGGTGCGCGCCCGGCCGATGGTGTCGACCTCGTCGATGAAGACGATCGACGGGGCCACCTTGCGGGCCTCCGCGAACAGCTCCCGCACCCGGGAGGCGCCCACGCCGACGATCATCTCGATGAACTCGGACGCCGAGGCGGAGAAGAAGGGCACCCCGGCCTCGCCGGCCACCGCGCGCGCGAGCAGCGTCTTGCCGGTGCCGGGAGGACCGGCGAGCAGCACGCCCCGGGGCATCTTCGCGCCCATGCGGCGGTACGCCTCGGGCCGCTTGAGGAAGTCGACGACGTCGTTGAGTTCGCCCTCGACCTCGTCGATCCCGGCCACGTCGGCGAAGGTGGTGCGCCCCTGCTCCGCCTCGACCGGCTTCGGCGGCTTGCGGCCCAGGATTCCGCTCATGCCGCCGAGGCCGCCCCCCGCCTTGCGGGCGACGAACACCCATACGGCGATCAGCAGCGCGGTGGGCAGCAGCGACACCAGCAACGACTGGCCGAGGCCAGGTCCCTGCGCCACCGGCGAGGCGGAGACCGAGACCTTCTCCCGCGTGATCTCCCGCCACAGCCCGTCGTTGTCGGCGAAGGCGGGCTTGTACGTCTTGAACCGGACGTAGGTGGCGCCGTCGTCACCGGGCACCTTGCCGGCCTTCTTCAGCGTTCCCTGGATCTGCGAGCCCCGCGAGTAGACGGTCTTGACGTTGCCCGAGTCCAGCTGCGCGGTGAAGGCGGTGTAGTCGATGGACGTGGTGCCGTCGCCGTGCATGTTGTTGTAGAGCAGGCCGGTCGCCAGGTAGATGGCGAGGAAGATCACGACCTGTACCAGGCAGCCGTTGCGGGCGCGCCGGCCGTCCGGCGTCGGCGGCCCGCCCGGCACCCCCTCGGAGCGCCACGGGGCCCGCGGGTCGTGTCGGGGCGGTACGGGTGCGGCCATCTGACTTCTCCTTGCGGGGACGCGGTGCCCGTCAGCGGACGGGGCGGTACGGGTGCGTACGGGGGCGGCGGGTCACGGGACGCGGTTGGCGCACCGGACCAGGGCGGTGGACAGCAGGCCGAGGACCAGGGCGAGCACGCCGAGGATCAGGCCGTCGACGGCGGCGGCGCGTCCCGGGTGCCGGACCACCACCCAGGGCGAGCACGCCATCCACAGGCCGGTCACCCCCAGAGCGGCGCTCAGCCCGGTCATGCGCTCGGGGGCCACCGTGAAGCCGACGGCCAGGAGGCAGATGGCGCAGCCCACGACCAGGTCGTGCACGGCGAGGTCGTGGTGTGCGGCGGCGAAGCCCAGCACCCACGGGGACACGGCGTAGAACAGGCCGACCAGGAAGACCGGGCCGTTGACCAGTGCAACCTCGTGGCCGCCGAGGACCCGGACGCGGCGCGCCCGCGTCTCGAAGGCATCCGGACGCCACGCCATGTCGTCCCTTCCACGGGTGAAGCCAGGCACCTGAGGTCTCCTCACTCGCCGCTCCAGTCGACACCTCATGGCGCCGGCGCTGCGTACGACATGGTGTTGTCGGCCCCTGGGGGGGCACATCACACATGTGAGTGATTGGCCGGTGGTTCGCGAGCGGGCGTCGGGCAGAAACCGCGCTCGACCAGCCGCTACGCGGCCAGGGAGATCGAGCTGGGCTGGGGCGCCGGCCCCGCCGCGCCCGGCGTGATCCCGTCGGGCGCCAGCCTCTCGCCTCTTGGGGCACGGCATCCAGTACTGCCCGGGTGGCCCGCAGACCGGTCCTCGGGGTGACGGCTCTTGACGGTGCCGGCCGGCACACCCGGCATGCGGGCGGTCTCCTGGGCGCTCCGGCGACCTCGGCGGTGGCGACCGCTCCCGGTCACGGTCCCGTGCACCACGGTTCGGTGCGGGAGGCCGCCCTGCCCTGTCCCCGAGAGGCGAGACACCCGTCCGCACAGTATTACCGGGCACGGTTCGTCGGCACACTTACCGGGCACTCTCTCCGGGACGCGACTCGTGTGGGTGGTGGACGTCGACATCCCCTGCGAAGCCACATCAGGACTTATCGTGAACAGTGAGCATGCCCGATGGACTGTCCGGCGTCGCCACTTTTCCGCACGGGGCCCTCGGCGTGGGTACCATGCGCAACTCATCCATATCGAGGAGTGAATGGTCGTGACCGCACAGTCAGCCGCCACACTCCGATCGTGGTACGTGGAACAAGCCGCATCGGACCTGGAGAAAGACCGCCGAAGACAGCAGGAGCTGGCGTCACGGATCGAGGTGTTGAAGCAGGAGGAGGCACTCCTGGCCGACATTCTGAACCTCGCCGAGCGGTACGAGGCCTCCGCGGACGCATGGCGTCTGCCGGAGCAGTTGTAGGACGAGCCGACCGTCGCCAGGGCGAAGCGCGCTCCGGGTGGAGGCGGGTCACGGCGATCGGCATCGGCCAGGCCCGCCACCGCAGGCGACGCGGCGCAGGCGGGCGCGAAGGGGAAGTCGCGCCGGCCCCTGCTCGGTGACCTGCTCACGGATCTGCTCAGCCACCACGACGAGCCGCGGCCGGCGAAGGAACTGCGGGACGAGCTGATGGCGAAGTACCCCGACCGCGCCCCCACCCCGCAGGTGGTGCGCAACACTCTTGAGTCGCTGGTCGCCAAGGGCCGCGTCCAGCGTCACAAGCAGCAGCGTTCGGTCATGTACACGCTGCTGAGGCGCGGCGCCTGACAGTCGCCGAAACAGGGAACACCGAGGCCGTCGCCCCCACAGCGGTGCCGAGCACGAGCAGCCGCCGGGTCTAGGTAACTCCCCATCAGGGGTCGTACGAGCAGCGCGTCGGGACTCTGACAACGGGATGTTGCGCGATCTGACGCACCTGATGACGCGGAAATCACCGCAGACCGAGTGCAGTGAGGTGTCAGGTGCTCCGGGGACCGCAGCTCGGCGGCACGACTTGGTCGATATATGACGAGGGACGACGGAAGGCGGCGGGGTCGTACCGCACATGTGTCTCGGCTGGGCCTGCGCGGCGAGAAGCTATGTATGAACACCCTGTATGGTTGTTCCATGGCGTCCAGGTGGACCCGGATTCTGAGGTGTCTTCCGGCCAGGACGTGACCATCCCCCACCGGTCGAGGCAGGCGCACCATGACGTTGACAGCCACTCCCTTCGGGCCGCTGCGACCGCCGCGGAGACATTCGCCGGAGTCGATCTGAGCGGACGCCGGGTGATCGTCACCGGGGGCTCCTCCGGCCTGGGGATCGAGACGGTGCGCGCGCTCGCCGGCGCCGGGGCCCAGGTGCGTCCCCTCGATCCGTTCCTCGCCCACGCGCAGTGCAAGACCTCCGACGGGCTGCTCGCGGCCGGGACAGCCGACGCTGGGCCGAGCACGGCATCACCGCCAACGCCTGCGCGCCCGGGTTCATCCACACCAACCTGGTCCGTCACCTCGGCGACGCGACCATGCGGGCCATGGGGTCCATGGACGCCGACGGCAACCTGATCACCCCGGACTACTGCAAGACCCCCGCGCCGGGCGCGGCCACCACGGTCCTGCCGGCCGCGTCACCGCCCCTGGCGGGCGTGACGGGACGGTGCGCTGAGTCCGCGTTCCGGCCCGCCTGCGCCGGTTCGGACCTCACGGCCCCTTCCGCCCCTTACACATCCGTTCGGATCTAGACAAGGACGAAGATGAACGACACCGAGCGACGCCCCGAGTTCCTCCTGGTGCACGGGGCATGGCACGGCTCCTGGTGCTGGCGCGAGTTCCAGAACGTGCTCACCGCGCGGGGCTGGACCAGCCACACGGTGGACCTGCCCAGCGTCGTCGCCGAGGGCTCCGAGGGCAAGCTCCCCGGCCTCCTCGACGATGCCCGGGTGATTCGCGAGAAGATCGACTCCCTCCAGGGCCCCCTGATCGTCGTCGGGCATTCCTACGGCGGCGCGCCGGTCACCCAGGCCACGCCGGGCGCCGCCAACGTGGCCCACATCGTCTACGTCTCCGCCTTCGTCCTGGACAAGGGGGAGAGTCTGATGACGTGCTTCGGCGGCGAGCAGCCGGACCTGTCGACGGTGGAAGGCACCATCCCGGTCCGGGAGAACCCGCTGGAAACGCTCTACAACGACGTGCCGCAGGACAAGCGCGAGGCCGCCCTCCCCCGGCTGAGGCCCCAGACCGCGTTGTCCTTCGCCGAGCCGGTGAGCGAGACCGGATGGAAGACCGTGCCCACCACCTACGTCCTGTGCGACAACGACCAGAGCCTTCCGGCGTCCTACCAGGAGCCGTTCGCCGCCCGGACCGGTACCACGCACCACCTGCCCAGCGGCCACACCCCGCTGCTCTCCATGCCCGACAGGCTCGCGGACATCCTGGAGGAGGCCGCGCGGGGCCTCTGAGGCTCGTCGACAGTTCCCGTGTGCCGGAGGACGCGCCACGTCCGAACCCACCGGTCCACGGACCGCGGGACTGTTCGAAACCGGAAGGTGCCCGATGAGACCTGGGCCCCGACGCCTGTCCGACCACCATGCGGCCCGCGCGGCCGCGACCCGGGACCTGGTGTCGTCCACCGTGGAGCGGCTGCCGGCCGCGGGTGAGCCGTTCTCCGAGATCAGCGTCCAGCGGATCATCGAGGAGGCCGGCGTCTCTACGCGCACTTCCACGGCAAGGCGGACGTACCCGTCCGCCTTGCCGACGCACTGTGGGTGTCGCTGCTGGCGCCGGCCCGGCGGTGGGACCCGGGCACCGGGGGCGACGGAGCCGACCGGCTCGCCCGGTTCCTCGCCGGCGTGATCGCCGTGCATCGCGCCCATCAGGGCATTCCCGGCGCGGTGCGCGAGGCGGCCCACGACTCCGGCGTGAGCGACTTCTACACAGCCGACCTCGAGGGATTCGACGAGGTGGTGCGCAGGACCCTGCGGTCCCGGCGGGCCTCCGGCTCGACGGCGGCCCGCCGGGACGTCACCGCCGCGAGCCGGGTCATCGTCTGGGGAGGAAGCCAGGCCCTCACCCGACACCTCGTGGTCGACGACGGCAGCGGCGACGCGGCCCTCGCGCGGGAACCCGCCGCTGTCCGGTGGTACGGCACCTCGGCCGCCGCCTCCGGGCACGCGCTGGCGGACGTCGGATGTGTCGTGGCCCTGGTCTGTGCCGCGGCGGCTCTCTTCGCCCATCTCGCACGACGCTCCGCGGGACGATGACACCTTCCCCGTACCGGGCAGGCCGTCCGCGCCGCCCCGCTGTGGAAGAACCCGGACCACGTCGACGTGGTGATCCACGGCTACCGGAATGCCGCCTGTCGTCCCGTGCGCAAAGCCCCTGCCGGACCGCCCGGCTCGGCACGGAGACCGGCTTGTGGGGGACGCCGCACGCCCACCGGTGAAGAACGGAGCGTCGACGCGTTCATCCGGTACCGCAGCGATCGCGGGCCAGGACATGTGTTCATTGATCGACCCCTCTCTGGTCACACGTATCACGTACGGCGCAACGCGTACAATCACACGTATGACCAACGACGATGCGGTTACCCAGGCCGCAGAGGCCTTCCAGGAGGCGACGGAGCGGCTCGCCGATGTCCTCCCGAACGGCCTGCACGAGCGCGGTCCCGGCGGCGCCCTGCTGGCCGTCACCGGCTCGCTGATCCCCCTGCTCAACAGCATCATGAGTGTGAGCGACGTGCCGGACGCGGCGGAGATCGAGCTGCTCTGCGAGAAGGCCGCACCCCATGTCGCCCAGCTTCCCTGGAGCATCCGGCTGCGGGGCGAGCCCGGTGCGGAGATCGCCGGCATCGCCGCCGCTCACGGACTCCGCACGCTCACTCAGCAGCCCTTCATGCTGCTTTCGCTGGAGGAGGACCGCGACAGCCGGGAGTCCGGCCAGGGGCCCGTGACCGTGCGTCCGCTCGGCGACGACGAGCACCAGACCTTCGCCACCGTCCTCGGCGCCGCCTTCGGGGCTCCGCCGATGATCGTCAGCAGCCTGTACACGCCCCTCGTCCTCGGGCAGCCCTTCGTCCAGGCCTACCTCGCCGAGGTGGACGGGGTGCCGGCCGGAGCGGGGCTGGCGATCCTCACCGAACGGCATGTGGGGCTCGCCAACATCGGTACCCTGCGCGACCACCGGCGGCGCGGGGTCGGCCGCGCGGTGACCGAGGCGATCCTGCGGGACGGCCGGGCCGCCGGGGCGCACACGGCGTATCTGCACTCCAGCGACGAGGCACTGCCGCTGTTCGAGCGGGCTGGCTTCCGCACCGAGGAGTCTTGGGCAGTTTTCACGGCCTGAACGAGAAGGTGATGGCGGCGCTGCCGGTGGGCCGCTGTGCCGGGCCCACGCCGCCCGGGGCTGATCACCTGCGCCTGCGTACGACGACCGCGCGGCCGGGCGGGGCAGGGCCCGCGGCGGGGCGGGCGGGGGAACGGCTCACACGCTCGGCGGCGGATCGTCCGACAGCCGCTTGAGCTGGGCGTGCCACAGTTCGTCCAGGCGCTCCACCCATGTGGGCGACAACGTGTCGAACGCCTTGGGGAGGGAGGCGCGGACGGCGCTCTCGGCGACGATCTCCGTGCCGTCCCCGACCTCGGTGAGCAGATACGCCTGATACAGCCGGACACCGGTACCGACACCCATCCAGCCGAGCCGACGGGGCGGTACGTGCTCTCCCACGTAGACCTCGAACCGATGACCGGACCAGAGCACCTCGAAGGTCTGGGTGAAGGTCTGAGTGCTGACCGCCTCGCACCCCGGAACCCAGCTGGTCCAGCCCGCCGCATCGGTGAGCAGGCGGAAGACCCGCTCGGGCGGGCCGGGTACGACGGCCTGGACGTGATGGAAGCAGTGGGCTTCGGCAGGTGAGAATCCGGACGGCCAGTGGATGTCCGGGTGGCTGTCTGCGGGGACGTGCATCCGACTCTCTCTCACGCTGCTTGTGACGTCAGGTCACGCTCCGGCGGCCCTGGCGCTGGTGGCGCGAGCCTGGGGGCATACCCCTGCCCACGATGTGGCATCGCCCGTGGAGGTACATACGTCATCTGACTGGCCGCTCACCGGCGCGGCACGTCAGCTCCCGCCGCTTCCGGTCCGCTCGGCCACCAGGTACGCGGCGTACCGCTCGGCCCAGCCGGTGTCCGCGTCGCCGGTGCTCTTCGACCCGACGTCGCGACGCGTCGCCGAGGAAACCGGTGGAACAGGCACGTGTCAACGGCCCCGGCCCGGCGCACCGTGCGGCGATCTGCACGTCGCACATGCCCGGAACTGCGGCCACAGCACCGTCACTGCCGGAGGAAGCGGCTCACCGCGCCGGAGTCCCGTTCGCGGTAGACTCCGGCCCGGACGATACGTGTGCCGGGAGCGGAGCCCGGCAGGCATATGTGAGCACAGGGACGGCAACGAGTTCCCCGATGCGTGTCCGTGTCGTGCCATCCGTGTCTCTTTCCGTCGTGACCATGGACTGTGAGGCCGCATGACCGTCATCCCCGCGGGAGACCCGGACCGCGCTCGATACGACACGGCGACGGCATCCACGGTCACCCCCGTCGGCGAGCACCTGTATCTGGTGCACTCGGGGAGCAGGCCACCGGTGTGGCTCACCCGGCTCGCCGACCGGCTCGGCCCCACCCGGCCGAACGAGGCGGTCGTCGTGGTCGGCGTGCCCTCGGTCGAGGACGGCGCGGAGGGGCTGGGCCGGCTGCTGGCGCCCGCGCTGGAAGCGAGCCGGGACGCGCGGGTGCGCCTGCTGACACTGGTGATGTCCGAGGGCGCCCACGAGGCCGGCGACAGCCCGTCGGCGGCCCGGCTGATCAGCGAACGCTGGGGCATGGACGTCCTGGCCACTGCCGGGTCCGCACTGGTGACGGCGGCGGGTTGTCTCTTCGCACCCGGCCACCCAGGGGGTTCCGGCGGCTGGTGGCACTTCTCGCCCGGCTCGGCCGCCCGGCACGTGAGCAGTCATCTGCCCATTCCGGACTGGGAGATGGTGATGCGGCGGGTGGGCCGCCAGGTACTGGCCGGGCACATCGTCGAACCCGTACCGGCCGGGCTGGCCGTACGGCCCGCGGGACCGGTGTCCCCCGCCACCCACGCCCGGCTGCACGCCGTACCGCCGGAGTACGGCCGGCCGCAGCTGATCGTCACCTCGCCGCAGACTCCCGCCGCCGTCCTCGCGGTGGTCCTGGGGGCGCTCCCCGAGCAGGTCCGCGGCTCGCTGCGGCTGGTTTCGCCGGCGGGACGGCCGATGTCACGGACCGCTCAGGAGGTGTCGGACCTCCTGGGCCGCGAAGTCGGCGTGGCGGTGGGAGTGCCCGTCATGAACGGCAGGGCCGTCCCGGAGGGCGTCTCGGCCGGCGACGCCGCCGCGGACCAGTACCTGCTCGACCTGGAGGGCCGGCCCGCCTGGCGGCCGTTCGCCCGGACCCTGGCCCACGGGCCGGCGATGGGCGGGGGCGGCCGGCCGGCCCGCGTGACGCAGTGGCGGGTCCCTGCGGTACTGAGCGGCACCGAGCCCGACGCGCTGTCGCTGGGCCGGGACTGGAAGGCGGGCGTGACCCCGTCGGGCCTGTGGATCGGACCGCGTGACGCCGAACCGCCGTTCCTCGTCACCACCCGCCCCGCCCGCGCCGACGCCGTCGCGATCGACCTCGGGCCCTGGGAGCCGCACCGGCCGCTCGACGACTCCCTGTGGCCGGGGCTGGAGACGCTGTTCGGGCAGTTGGAGCCCGAGGTCTGTGTCCGGGCCGTGGTGCACGTCCACGGCGTTCTCGACGCACGGGACGGTGAGCGGCTGCGCAGGCTGACCGTCCGTCATGGACTGCGGCACGCCGACTCCGTGACGTCGCACCGGCCGGAGCCTGTCGGAAGTCCCTGAACCAGTGAGCGGTCCGTAAGCCGTACGACGCCGGAAGAGGCTCGATCCGACCTCACACGCCGTTGGTGATACGTGGGGCATACATGTTGCAGCGTGCCGTCGGAGGCGTGGTCGCGTCAGCGCTGCGCAGAGCAGGCCACGATTGCCACGGTCTGCGTACGTACCGGTTCCGACGCAGTTCTTCTCTCTCCGCTCGCGCGGCGCCGCGACGGCGGTCCCACGGCTCCGGGAAGCCCGCACCGTCGGCCTCGCCCACCGGGGGGCGTCGGGGACGACCGCACGGCCGCGGACTGATCGGACCTCCTCGCACCCCGCACCACGGCGCCCATGGGCCGACGCCTCGTCCCGGCGAAGGGCGGGCGCACGGACCGAAGGCGTCGTAGGTGCGGCGAAGCCGACGCGGGCCACGAACAAACGCGCAGGTCACTGCCTGGCATCGGGTGGTGACGCCGAGCGGCAAGGTGCGCGGAGCACGATCACGCGCTCCTACAATGGCCGGGCACAGAAGGTACACACATCGCACGGTCCCGCGAGGCCGAGGCCGAGGCCGGGAGGAGGCGGTGGCCGGTGGCGCACGCTGACGTGCCGCAGATCGGGCACGCCGAGCTCCTGGTGGGACGCGAGCGCGATCTGGACCACGTCTCCGAGCTGTTCGAGCGGCACGCGGGCGGTTTCCTGCTGCTGTCCGGGGAGCCCGGGGTCGGCAAGTCCGCCCTGCTGGACGCCGTGGCCAAGGCCGCCGTGCAGCAGGGGACCCGCGTCCTGCGGGCGGCCGGCGCCGAGTTCGAGGCCGATGTCGGCTATGCGGCGCTCAACCAGATCCTGCTGCCGTTGCACGGCATCCTCGACCGGCTCGACTCCCCCAGTCGCGAGGCCATGCGGATCGCCCTGGGATTCGGCGCCGGCCCGCTCCCCGAGCGCATGGTCGTCTGCAACGCCGCGCTGGCCCTGCTGCGGTCGGCGGCCCAGGACACCCCCGTCCTGCTGATCGTGGACGACCTGCCCTGGGTCGACCGGGCGAGCGCCGCGGTCTTCGGCTTCCTCGCCCGACGGCTGTCCGGCACTCCCGTCCGCTTCCTCGCGGCCTCCCGGACGGGCGTGCCCAGCTTCTTCGACGGCGGTGAGCTCCCCGCCCACCAGTTGCCCGCCCTGGACGCGGACGCCGCCGCCCGCCTGGTCGACCTGCGCTTCCCGGACCTGGCGCACCCGGTGCGCCGACGGCTGCTGGACACCGCGCAGGGCAACCCGCTGGCCCTGCTCGAACTCCCCGACGCGCTGCGCGCCGACCAGCGCCGGGCCCGGGAGGTGCTGCCGGCCGTCCTGCCGCTGGGGGAGCGTCTGCAGTCCGTGTTCGTCTCCCGGGTGCGCTCCCTGCCCGCCACGACCCGCACCCTGCTGCTGCTCGCCACCCTGGACGGCACCGGCGACCTCGGTGTGCTGTCCGCCGCCGCGCGGGAGACCGACGCCGACCCAGACCTGCACGACCTGGACCCGGCCGAGCAGGACGGGCTGGTACGCGTGGCCGAGTCACCGCGCCGCCTGGTGTTCAGGCACCCCCTGATCATGTCGGCCGTGGTGGCGGCGTCCACCAGCAGCGCCCGCCGTGCGGCGCACCGTGCCCTGGCCCAGGTGCTGGCCGGCAAGCCGGAGCGACGGGCCTGGCACCTGGGAGAGGCGACCCTGCAGCCCGACGAGGAGGTGGCCCTCCTGCTGGAGCGCACCGCCCGGCGCATCCTGGACCGCGGGGACGCGGTGGCCGCGATCGCCGCCCTCACCCGGTCCGCCGATCTCAGCCCGCTGGACACCGACCGCGCGCGCCGCCTCTCGGAGGCCGCTTACGTGGGCGCCGAGGCGATCGGCGCGCTGAGCAGCGCATCGGCCCTGCTGGAGGACGCCTCCCGGGCGGATCCCGGACACGGCGCGTCCCTGCGCTCCGCGACCGCCGCCGTCCAGCTCGTGCTGAACAGCGACGGCGACCTCACGACGGCCCACCGGCTGCTGGTCGGCGCCATCGAGGAGGGCGGCCACGGCTACGACGCCGAGGACCCGGCGCTCATCGACGCGCTGCACTTCCTGCTGCTGCTGTGCAGCTACGGCGCGCGTGAGGACCTGTGGACGCCCTACTACACGGCCGTCTCCCGGTTGCGCCCCACTCCCCCGCGGCTGCTGTCCGTGGCCGCGCGGACATGGGGCGACCCGGCCCACGCCGACGCGGAGACGCTGCGGGAGCTGGACGAGATCATCGAAGGTACGACGCGGGAGACGGACCCCGCGCGGGTCGTCCGGGTGGGAACCGCCGCGGTGTACCCGGACCGGCTGGCGGCGGTGCGGGACGCGGCCTGGCGGCTGGTCGGGCAAGGGCGCGAGGGGGGTCCGGTACGGCGGCACATCGGCGCTCTGCTGCACCTGTGCCTGGACGACTACCACCGCGGCGAGTGGGCCGAGGTGCTGGAGCTGTCGGAGGAGGGTCTGACCCTGTGCGAACGCTCGGGGTACTCCGTCTGCACCTGGTTCTTCCAGTACACCAAGGGGCTCGTCACAGCGTCGCGGGGCGAGACCGGGACCGCGCACGCGCTCGCCGAGGCGATGACGAACTGGGCGGCGCCGCGCGGCATCCGGGAGGCCGTCCACTGCGCGTTGCACGTGCACGCGCTCGCGGACATCGCCGACGGCGACTTCGACGGGGCGTTCGGGCGCGTCGACGCCATCAGCCCGGCCGGGAGCTTCCCGCCGTACGTCGCCCACGCGGCCTGGGTGTTCTTCGAACTGGTGGAAGCGGCCGTGCGCACCGACCGGCGGGCACAGGCGGTCGCGCATGTGCGGGCCCTGCGCGAGACGAATGTCGCCGGGCTCTCGCCACGGCTCGCCATGCTGGCCACCGGCGCCGAGGCCCTCGTCGCGGAAGACGACGCGGAGGCGGCCCGGCTGTTCGCCGCGGCGCTGGCCGTCCCGGACGCGGAGCGGTGGCCCTTCGCCCTGGCCAGGGTGCGCCTCGCCCAGGGCGAGCGGCTGCGCAGGTCCCGGGCGCTGTCCGACTCCAAGGCTCCGCTGACGGCCGCGCTGGAGACCTTCCGGCATCTGCGCGCCACGGCCTGGACGGAGCGGGCGCGCAAGGAACTGCGGGCGGCCGGACGGGCGGTCGGCGCCCCCGACGGCAGGGACGTGACGGCGCTCACCGCGCAGGAACGCGAGATCGCGGAACTGGCCGCGACCGGGCTGACGAACAAGCAGATCGCCGAGCGGCTGTTCATCTCGCACCGTACCGTCGGCGCACACCTGTACCAGATCTATCCGAAGCTCGGCATCGCCTCCCGGGTGGCGCTGCGGGACGCCCTGCGCCCACCGGACAGGAACTGACGGTCCTCGGGCCGGGCGGACCGGGCGCAGGCCTCGTACCGCCCGGCCGGCGGACCGGGTGGCGCGGTCATCGCACCCGGTCCGCGCACCGCCCGTCCGGCGCCCGGCCGGCACCGCTCGCCATGGGCGTCACCGCGCCTCATCCTTCCGTGCCCGGCAGCGCCACGAGCGCCGCCTCGGGCAGGTCCTCCGGGAGCAACGTGGTGAGCGCCTCCAGGTCGGGTGCGGGCAGGGAGGCCAGTCGGCCCGCCTGCCGCGTCATCATGGTCTCCAGCAGCTGTCGGGCGAGTCGCGCGTTGCCGAAGCTCTTGGTGCGCGGCAGGCCGTCGAGGTGGAGGCGCAGGGCCTCCTTGGTCTGCGGCGCGCACACGTAGCCCGCCGTCGACGCCTGTTCCTCCATGATCGAGAGCAGCTCGTCGGTGGAGTAGTCCTCGAAGGTGACGTGCCGGGAGAAACGGGAGGCCAGGCCCGGGTTGGACTCCAGGAACCGGGCCATCTCCGCCGGATATCCGGCGACGATCACCACGACCTCGTCACGGCGGTCCTCCATCAGCTTCAGCAAGGTGTCCACGGCCTCGCGGCCGAAGTCCTGCGGCGAGTTCTCGGGCGTCAGCGTGTACGCCTCGTCGATGAAGAGCACACCGCCGACGGCCTCCTCGAACTTCTCGGTGGTCAGCTGCGCGGTGTGACCGATGTAGCGTCCGACCAGGTCGGCCCTGGCGACCTCGACGAGCTGGCCCTGGCGGAGCACTCCGAAGGACTTGAGCAGGTCGGCGTAGAGCCGGGCCACGGTGGTCTTACCGGTGCCGGGCGGACCGGAGAACACCGCGTGGTGGCTGACCGAGGGGGTCGGCAGTCCCAGCGCGGCGCGCTGCTGGTAGTTGGTGAGCAGGTTCACGATGCCGCCGACCTCGCGCTTGACCGCCCCCAGACCGGTCATGGCGCGCAGCCGGGCCAGCACGTCGGACTCGCCGGGCTCCTTCTTCTTGACCTCCGTGCGCAGTTCCTGGGCGAGGTCGGCGCCGACGTCCTCGGGCAGCATCAGCATCAGGTCCGCCTCGCTGGCCTCGGGCAGGGTGGCCAGCCGCAGCGACTGCCGGTCGACCATCTCCTCGAAGACCTGGCGGGCGGCACGGCCGTTGCCGAAGGTCGCGTCCCGCCGCATCCGGGAGAACCGCAGCCCCAGCGCCTCCCTGGTCAGCGGGTCCAGTACATAGCGGTGGCCCGCGCACATGGACTCGGTGATGGTGACGAGTTCCTCCACCGAGTAGTTCTCGAACTCGATGGTCCGGGTGAAACGCGAGGCCAGGCCCGGGTTGGCGGCGAGGAAGTCCTCCATCTCCTTCGGATAGCCCGCGACGATCACGACGGTGTCGTCACGGTGGTCCTCGATCAGCTTCACCAGGGTGTCGATGGCCTCCTGGCCGAAGTCGACGCTGGAACCCTTGCTGTCGGACAGCAGGGTGTAGGCCTCGTCGATGAACAGGACACCGCCCTGCGCCTGTTCGAACACCTCGGTGGTCTTGATCGCGGTGCCGCCGATCACCTGGGCGACCAGGTCGGCGCGGGCCACCTCGACGATATGGCCGGACGACAGCATCCCGAGGCTCGCCAGGATGCCGCCGTAGAGCCGGGCCACCGTGGTCTTGCCGGTGCCGGGCGGGCCCGCGAAGACCAGGTGACGGCTCATCGGCGGGGCGGGGATCCCCAGTTGGGCCCGTCGCTGGGCGAGTTTGCCCAGACTGACGAGCATGTTGACCTGCTCCTTGACGTTGGTGAGGCCGACGAGGTCGTTCAACTCGGCGACCAGGGCGTTCTCCGGCACCCCGCCCTCCGTGCCGCCGGCGGCGCCGGTCCCGGCGTGCTCGGGTACGACCGGATCGGCGGCCGGGTCGGTGCCCTCGTCCGGCGACTTGTTGTCGACGCTGGTGAGACCGGAGAGCGTGAACTCGCCCCGGGACGGCGCGCGTTTGATCCCGGCGCCACGGTTGGAGCGTGCGGTGCAGTCGGTGACCTCGACGGAGCGGTCGGTGTCGATCCGGATGCCGTCACCGGCGTTCCCGCTGAACTCACAGGACTTGAGCGCGGCTCGGCCGCCCGCGCCGACGAGGGCGCCGTGGCCGCCGCTGCCCAGCACCCGGGTGCGGACGAGCGACAGGTCGCCGTCCTCCTCGACCGCGGCTCCCGAGGCGGAACAGCCGGAGATCTCGCAGTCCCGCAGCGTGACCCGCCCGTTGCCGCCGACACAGACACCGGACCTGCCCGCGCCGCGCAGGGCGGAGGTTCCCATGTGCGGATTGCCGCCGCCCTCCACGCGCAGGGCGTGCCCGGCGCAGTCGCCCACCTCGCAGTCCTCGAACCGGCCGCGGCTGTTCCCGGCGACCAGGATGCCCGCGCCGCGCGCCTCCGTGATCCGGGCCCGGCGCAGCAGCGGATTGGCCCCGGTCGACAGCGACACCCCGTTCCCGCCGGCCCGTACGACGTCCAGCTGGTCGAACTCCGCGACGGACTCGCCCTCCAGCAGCACGCCCACGGTCTTGCTGTTCGTCACCCGGGTCCCGGTCAGGGACGGGGTGCTGGACTCGTCGACGTACACGGCGGCCTCTTCGGCGGCGTCGAACGCGCAGTTCACGAAGTAGCCGCGGGAGCGGCCGGTGACGTACAGGCCACTGCCCCGGGTGCGGGAGGTCTCGCAGTACGACAGCTGCGGGTCGGAGCGCTCCGCGACCACGAAGCCGTGACTGGTGGAGTCGTACACCTGCACATGGGACAGCTCGGTGCGCGCGGAACTCGCGAGATGCACGCCCACCGAGCACTCGCGCAGCGTCGTGCGCACCACCCGCAGCGACGTACCGCCCTCCAGAGCGAGTCCGGGCTTCTCCACGGCGGTGATCTCGCAGTCCTCCACGACACCCCGGGACTGGCCGTTGGCCAGCACGCCGTTGCCGCGCGCGTCCCGGATACGGCAGTTGCGCACATCGACGCGGCCCTGCTCACTGATCACCACACCGGAGGTGCCCAGGTTCTCGATCAGGCAGTCCGCGATGACGCTGCCGGTCGTGCCGGCCTCCACCACTCCCGCTCCGACGGGGTTGGTGATCCGGCAGGACCGCACGGCGAGGGAGCCACTGCCGCGGCTGAGCAGGGCCGTCCAGCCCGCTCCGAGGACCTCGCAGCCGTCCAGGGCGACCTGGCCGCGGACCGCGTCGATCACCGGCAGCTCGCCCTCACCGCCCCGCAGGAGCAGGTCGGTCAGCATCACGGCGTCGGCGGCGAGCGTGACGGCGGCGCCCTTGTCCGGGGCGATCTCGACGCTGCCGCGCGGGCCTTCGGCGACGATGGTCACCCGGTTGTTCACCACCAGGGTCTCCCGGTAGCTGCCCGGCCGGACGCTGATGACGGCCCCCGGCCGGGCGTTGGCGAGTGCCGCGCCGATGGTGGTGTGGTCGCACCCGTTCTCCTGGCCGACGGTGATCAGATGGCGGGCCACGCCTGCTCCTTCGTGTTCGCGGTGTTCGCGGTGGGCTCAGTGCTGGGTGCCGGCGGCCCAGAGGGTCTGATCGCCGGCGCTCAGGATCGTGACGTTGCCGTCGTTCTGGATGACCAGCTTGGCGCCGGATTGGCCGCCCGTCCGGGAGGACCACAGGGTGTGCTGGTAGGCGGACCGGACGACGAGTTCGCCGTCCGCCTTGAAGGTGGCGTAGTTGTTCTGCCCGGTGGTGTGCGACGACCAGCGGACGGTGCCGTTCTCGTCGGAGATGACGAGGTCACCACTGGCTCGCATGGTGATGCGCATCCGGTTGGAATGCACCGACTCGCCGGAGCGCAGGGTCAGCGTGGAGGTGATGACCTTGGTGCTCCACTGCGGGGCGGGGGCCGCCTCGGCGGGGGCCGGGTCAACGGCCTGGCCGGTGGCGGTGCCCGCGGCCTTGGTGGTGTCGGTCGCCGTGTCCGAGGTGCCGGTGTGCGAGGTGCCGGTGGCGGTGTCCGTGCTCTTGGTGCCGGTCGCCGTGTCCGTGGCCTTGGTGGTGTCGGTCGCCGTGTCCGTGGCCTTGGTGGTGTCGGTCGCCGTGTCCGTGGCCTGCTGACGGGCCTCGGCCGTGGTCTCGTCCGTCGTCGTCCGGGTGTCCTGGGGCTTCGCCGTGGTGGCGGCGCCGGCACCGGCCGAGGCCGTCGCGGCCACCCGTGCGGCGACGGGAGCAGTGCCGGTGCCGGACTTCACCGTGGTGCCGGTGCCGGACTTCACCGTGGTGCCGGTGCCGGACTTCACCGTGGTGCCGGTGCCGGACTTCACCGTGGTGCCGGTGGCGGGCTTGGCGGCGGCCATGACCGTCGTCTTCGCCGGGGTCTGAGTGCCGGTCGTCTTGGCGGGCGCGGACGCGCCACTGTGCTTGGCGGGGGTGTCCTTGGCGCCGGTGTCCTTGGCGGGGGCGCCCTTCGCGGGGGCGGCGGCCGCCGGGGACCCCGGCGTGTCGCCGGCGGCCGAGGTCAGGGCGTGCGCGCCCGGCCCCTGCTGCGCGGGTGCGACCACCGCACCGGAGGTGGGCGTGCCGGCGCCGGAGCCGTCCGCGGCCAGGACACCGGGCACCACCGGGGCGTCCGCCGCCGTCTGCTCGTCACCGGCCGCTGAGGTGCCGCCCGAGCCGTGCCAGGCTCCGGCGTCGGAGTCCAGCAGGTTGTCGGCGGACGGCGCCTCGCCGCCGGTGCCCGGCTCCTGGAGGGGCAGCTGGCTGAGGTAGGCGTCGGGGCGCTGGTCGGCGCTGCCGCCCTCCACGGCGATCGGGTCGGCCTTGCCGGAGCCCTCGTAGGCCGTGGTGTGGCTCTTGCCGTTGGTCGCCAGGAAGGGGGTGGCCGCGACGACCGCGCCGGCCACGGCGGCGGCGACCAGGAAGGGCCGTTCGGTGACCTTCGACGCCAGCCGGCCACCGCCGGGACGGCGCGGGGGCCCACCGGCCGTGGCCGCCGCGCCGCCCGCCACGGACTCCTGACCCGCCTCCTCGGTCCCCTGGGGACGCCATGCGGCCGGGTCGGGCTCCGGCTCGCTCTCCGCCGTACGGGACGCGGCCAGCACCGAGGAGAGGGACCGCAGCGTGCTCTCGTCCTGCCCGGTGCCCAGCGGGTCCGCCGGGGCGAGAGGGGTCATGCTCGCTCCGTCGGGCATGGGCAGCGCCGCGGCGCGGCGGAAGCGCCGTGCGGACTGGACGGTGCCAATCGTCGCTATCGGCTCGGCGGTGGACCTCGGCGTTCGGGGGGTCATGACGCTCCTCGTGGCGGGACGTGGACGTGAAGCTCGGTCGGTACTGACTGGTGCTGAGGGGATACGGCCCGCTAGGTGCTCGTCGTCGGGAACGGCACCGCGCGGGACGGTGTGTCCGGCGGATCGCCCTCCCCGGGGGACGGGGCGGCGGGCAGGTCGAGCACGGCCCGCAGGCGTTTGAGCAGAGCCGCGTCCAGGTGCGGGGTGGAGGTGTGCGCCTGCAGCGGCATCTCCTGGAGGAGACCGACGGTGGCCGGTCCGTGCCAGGTGACGCCCAGGACCCGGAACCGGGACTCCCGGGCGAAGAGGATGTCCTGGGTGTCGTCGTCGGCGCGGGTGCCGGTGCGGCGGCCGGTGACCGACCAGATGAGGAGGTGATCGGCGGCCGGCCCCGGGTACGTGCGTCCGACGGACACCCCGCGAACCGGAACGGTGCCTTCCCATTCCTCGCCCACCGCGTCCGGGGTGAGGCGCTGGACGAGTTCCCCGGCGGTGCTCATCGCGGCGCCCCGGTAGGAGGGCAGGCGGCGCGTGCCGGACCGCAGACACCGCAGCAGGGTCCGGCTCTGCTCGTCGCCGTCCGCCAGCGCGGCCCGCAGCTGTGCGTCGTCGACCGCCGTCATGTAGACGTGCACGGCGACGAGTTCGGCGATGGCGGCGTCGGACTGGTCACGCGGCTGCGTCTTGAACAGCCGCCCGGTGATCTCCGCCACGGCGGCGCGGTGCTGCTCCCAGAAGGGGCCCAGTTGGGCGCGGAGCCTCGCGTGGTCGGTGTCCGGCGTGCCGCGCTCCGCCGGCGTGTCGGTACCGCGGGCGCGGCTGACCGCGCCCGGAACCGGATCGGGCCGGGCACCGGGGGCCGGGGGCACGGCGCCGTCCCCGGCCGTCCCCGACGCCGCGGCCTCGAAGGCTCCGCCCCGAGGCGCCGCAGGCCCGCCCGCCATGGACGCGGTCGTGTCCCCGCCTGGTGCGGCGGACCCGCTCGCCGCGGGCGAAAACGCCTTGCTCTCCCGCGTCACGGACCCGCCCACCAGGGAAGCGGCCACATTCCCGACCGCCGCCGCGGGCACGCTCTCCGCGGGCACGGGCGACGCGGGCACAGGCGACGCAGGCACGCTCTCCGCGGGCACGGACGACGCGGGCACAGGCGACGCAGGCACGCTCTCCGCGGGCACGGGCGACGCGGGCACAGGCGACGCGGGCACAGGCGACGCAGGCACGCCCTCCGCGGGCACAGGCGACGCAGGCACGCCCTCCGCGGGCACGGACGACGCAGGCACGCCCTCCGCGGGCACGGACGACGCGGGCACGGACGACGCAGGCACGCTCTCCGCGGGCACGGGCGACGCAGGCACGGACGACGCGGGCACAGGCGAAGCGGGCGCGGACGACGCAGGCACGCCCTCCGCGGGTACGGGCGACGCGGGCACGGGCGACGCCTCGACGTCCCGTGTCGCGGCCTCGTCCGTCGACGGCACGGACGGTTTGCCCGTCGGTGTCCCGGACGGGCCGAGGGGTGCCCGCTCGGCCGGTACGGGTGCCGGTATCGCGGAGGGGCCGGGAACGGGAGATGGACGGGCAGCGGCCGACGGCCGTACCCGTTCCCGCGTTCCGCCCGGTGCCTGCCCGGGAACCGGCTCGGGAACGGGTGCCGGGTCGGGGTCCGAGGACCTGGTCTCGGTCACCAGTTCCCCAGCACCCGCCGGCACCTCCGGTCCCGGCTCGCGGTCCGGGAGATCGGATTCCGCCTCCGCCGCCTGCGCTGCCTCGGTCCGCCGCACGGACCTCCCCAGCGAAGGGAAGACCTCGGCGGCGGGCGGCTCGGCCTCCCCCGGTGCTTGTGGCATCAAGGAGAAGTTGTGCCGGATCGTCAGCCGCCGCAGGTTCTCCATGCCCTTGCTGCCGAGGACGCCGTGGACATGGACGACGGCCCGCTCCCGTACCTCTGGGCTGAGCTCGCCGAACAACCGGTCGAGTCCGGGCCAGAGCGAGTCGTCGATCGCCCGGCGCGGTGCGCCGAGTTCGATGGCGACGCTGTCCGGCTCCGCCGTGCGGGTCGCGGCGACGAGCGGGGGCTCGCTGCCGCGCGGGCCGGCCCACAGTCCGGCGGGGGTGAGCGCGACTTTCCAGGTCTGATCGAACGGCAGGCCACGGGGGTCGGTGCCCTCCAGCAGCGCGGCGGGAGCCCGCCACTCGGTGACCCGGGCGCTCCCCTCCCGTCCTTCGCCCCCGGGCTCGCAGACGAACGCCTGCGCGAACGGCCGCCAGGTCGGCGTGCCGTCAGCGTCCACCATGTACAGCTCCGTCGAGGACTCGCCCGCGGCGTCGTCACCCGCGTCGTCGCCGTCGACCACCACCGGTACCCCGTTGGCCACCTGCACCCCGGTCCCGAGCAGGTCCGCCACGGCCTGCCCGGTCTCCAGCACGGAGCGGCCGTCCAGGGACACCAGCCGGATGTCCTTGCGCACGCGGCCCGGCAGCGCGGCGATCATGGTCGCCAGTCCGGCGGCGGGCACGTTCGGCGCGTCGATCAGCAGATGGGGCCGGTCCGGGTCGGGCGCGACGGCGTACGGCAGGGTGTCCACGGCGGCGGAGGCGGCGCCCGCCGGACGGATCATCAGGCCGGCCGGGACCGGCTCCACGACATGCCCGGGGACCGGGCTGTGCTCCAGCCGCCGCAGCGCGGACTCCCAGTCGGGAATCGGCAGCCGGCTGCCCACGGACCGCGGCACCTGGCCGACGGAGAAGTGCCACCAGCCGCCGGGCGCGTCCGGGAGGTCGGGCGAGAAGAGGGTGCCGTCCGGGACGACGACCGCGGGGCCCGCGGTCGCCAGTACGTCGAGTTCCCACCGTTCGCAGATGAGCCTGGCCGTGGAAGGGCGGCCCTCGGCCTCGTCGGCGCCCGCCGACATCACCAGCCGCAGCAGCCGTACGTCCTGTTCCTTGGACTCCTGCAACACCGGGGCGAGCCGTTCGCACAGTCCCTCGACGCCGTCCTCACCGAGTGCCGTGCCGACCAGGACGACCGCTTCGTTGGGGCGAGCGGGGCCGAGCCACTCAGAGATGTCCGTGAGCCGCCCTGGCGGGGTGCCGCCCGAGTGGACCAGGTGAACGTGGTCGCGGGCACGCGAGACCGTCAGACGGGTGGCCGCGTGCCGGTTGGAGTGTCCGCCCCGCCGACCAGTGCCGCGCCGGATCATCGCACGCTCCTCACGAGGACGGCGGTCATCCGGTCCTCACAGTCTTCTGGTCACATCCCGCTCAAGCGGCGTTGGCACACTCCCGAAGCGGCAAGTGTCACACACTGCCCGGGACTGCCGAGCCAGCACCGAACGGTAAACAGGTGTTTTGCGTACGGTCGCACGCGGCTGGGAAAGGCCCGTCCGCTGCCACACGTATCTCTTGTGCGCAGCTTACCCGCTGGCAATGGCCGGCGAACGAAGGTGTCCTGGTTGGGACACGATCGTCACATCTCCCACCGAGCGGCCGCCGTTGACTGACTAGCATGTCCTTGCGTCCCCGCCCAGCGGGACACCGCAGCCGCGAAGAAGGACCGGTCGGCTTCCGCCCGTGTCCTTGCTCCCGCCCCGCCTCCGCCTGCCCCACGGCACGCCAACCGGTCACCACGGCCAGGGAATTCGACGACATGACCGACGACAGCCCCTCCCTCCTGCGTCTTCCTCCCAGCAAGCGCGGAGGACGCATGCACCGGCCACGGCCCGGTACGCCACGCCTGACGGTGCTGGCCCCGCTCCTCGGGGCGGCGCTCACCGTGATCCCCACGGTGAGCGCCGCGGCCGCGGACGCGGCGCCCACACCTTCCGCGGCAGCCTCGGCCGGACCGAAGCTGCCGTTGATACCCTCATCCTTCAGCTCCAGCTCCGACACATGCACCAAGGCCTCACCGACACAGGTGAGTGCCGTGCCCTGGGCACAGCTGTCGCTGAACCTGGCACAGGCCGGCCGCTACACCCAGGGCGCCGGCGTGCTGGTCGGCGTGGTGGACACGGGTGTGTCGCCCCAGGCCGCCGGGCTCACCGGACGGGTCCAGGCGAGCGGTGCCGCAGCGCAGGACTGTGTGGGGCACGGGACGTTCCTGGCCGGGGTGATCGCCGCGTCGGCCGTACCGGGCAGCGGGTTCGCGGGGGTGGCGCCCCAGGCGCGTGTCATCGCCGAACGGGGCACGGACGAGCGGGGCCAGGCGAGCGCCGGACAGGTCGCCCAGGGAATCGAGGCGGCCGTCACGGCCGGCGCGCAGGTGGTGCTCGTCTCCGCGGCCCTGCCCAAGAACACCCCTTCGCTCCAGGCGGCCGTCAAGCACGCGGCGGCCGAGGACGTTCTGGTGGTGGCCGCGGCCGCGCCGGACACCGTTCCCAAGAGCACCACCGGACAGGCCTCCGCCCCTCCGCCTTCCTCGTACTGGCCGGCCTCCGCGAACGGGGTGCTGTCGGTGATGGACGTGGACATCACCGGGGAACGCCCCGACGGCGTCCCCGAACCGGTGCACGCCGACCTCGCGGCGCCCGGCGACGGGATCACCGGCATCGGACCGAAGGGCACGGGCAATTACGTCTCCGGGGGCGCCTCCGTGGCGGCCGCGTTCGTGGCCGGCACCGCCGCCCTGGTGCGGGCCCACCTGCCGCATCTGACCGCGGCCCAGACCGCCGCCCGGCTCAAGGCGACCGCCTCGCACGCCTCGGTGCCGCTGCTGGACCCCATCAGCGCGCTCAGCTCGGTGCTGCCCACGGCCGCCCCGGCGCCCTCACCGGAGCAGGACGTCGTACACCTCGCGGACGCCGCGCCCAAGAGCGCCGCCGTTCCCCGGGCGTGGGCGGTGACCGGAGCATGCCTGCTGCTGGGCGTGCTGGCGATCGGCGCGATGACGCTGGCCCGGATCCGGGCCTCCCGCCGGACAGCCGGAGACGGGTCGGTCCGACGAGTCGGTGCGTGACAGTGCGTGGGGCGTGTGCCGTCTGGTCGTGGAGTGTTCTCAACTGCTCATGACGCGGCGCGGGAAAGGTCTGCGACGGCCCGGTACGTGCCGGGCGTCGCGTCCCGCGCCGAGGCAGCCGTCGTCCACGAGGACCTCCGCGCACGTGCCGGACGCGGACTCCGAGGCGGCCCTTGTCGCCGGCGGCGGTGGGGTCGCGCAAACGGCCGGGTCACCGGGCATCGGCCCCTGACGTGCGCCGTCCGGCCATAGCTCGACGGCTTCGCCCCGGGCCGAGCGAACACGGCCGTGAGGGAACGCGGCCGCGAGGGAACGCGGCCGCGAGGGAACGCGGCCGCGAGGGAACGCGGCCGCGGGCCGGGCGTGCGACGACCGCACGACCCGGCACGCGGTGACGACACGGGTGGGGGACCGGTCACCGGCCCGTGGACGCCTCCGCCGGCACGTCGTCGAGGAAGGCGGTCTGGATCTGCGTCACGCTGCGGCGCGTGATGTAGCTGCCACGGCCGGCCGGCAGCAGACGCGGCTTGACGTTGCCGAACACATAACCCTCGGAGGGCGGGCAGGACAGCAGCAGACCTGGCGAGTTGACCTCCAGCAGGCGCCGGACGAGCGAGTCGTTGAGTCCACGCATGGAGTTCGCCGCGGAGCGGGTGACGATCACGTGCAGGCCCACCTCGTAGCCCAGCGGCAGGTGTGGCAGCAGCGGGTCCAGCGGGCTGCGGCCCGGGGAGGCCACCAGGTCGTAGTCGTCGACGAGGACGAACAGCCGTGGCCCGACCCACCAGTCGGCCAGACGCATCCGGGCGGGTGTGATGTCCGCGCCGGGCGCCCGGGTCGTCATGGCCCGGGCCGCGCCCTGCACGTACTCGTCCAGTTGGTCCACCGACACCGCGTGTCCGAGCCGGTACTCCTCGGGCACCCATTCCACCAGTTCGCGACGGAAGTCGACCGCGAGAATGCGGGCCTCCGCCGGACTGAACCGGTCGGTCACCCCCTTCGCGATCAACCGCAGCAGGTTCGTCTTGCCCGACTCGGTGTCGCCGAAGGCCACCAGGTGCGGTGTCTCGACGAAGTTGTGCCAGGCCGGGGCGAGTTCCGTCTCCTCGACACCCAGCGCGAACTGGAGCCGGCGTTCCGCGGGCGCGGGGGCGAGATCGCGGGCGCTGAGCATGGTCGGCAGCATCCGCACGGGCGGCGCGGCGGGGCCGGGCCAGCCCTCGGCCACGGCCGCGACCAGGTCGGCGACGCCGTCGCTGAGATCGGCGGGGTCGTCGACGCCGTCGATGCGCGGCAGGGCGGTGAGGAAGTGAAGCTTCGAACCGACCGTCAGGCCGCGCCCGGGAAGCCGCGGGACGTTCTTGGAGAGCCGGACGTCGATCATGGAGTCGAGGGGGTCACCCATCCGCAGTTCCAGCTTCGTGGCCGACTGGTCGCGGACGGCGGCGGTCAGTTCCACCCAGCGGGTGGTGGTGGTCACCAGGTGGATGCCGTAGTTCAGGCCGTTCGTGGCGAACTGGCCGAGCAGCGGTACGACGTCCTGGAACTCCTGCCGTACCGTCTGCCATCCGTCGATCACCAGGAACACATCGCCGTGCTGCTCCTCGGGGAACTCGCCCGCCGCGCGGCGCCGGCGCAGCGTGGCCATCGAATCGATGCCGTGTTCCTGGAAAAACCGCTCCCGGTGCGCGAGCAGCGTCGAGATCTCGGCGATCGTCCGCCCCACCCGTTCGCCGTCCAGTCGGCCCGCGACGCCGCCGACATGCGGCAGGCCGGAGAGCGAGCTGAGCGAGCCACCGCCGAAGTCCAGGCAGTAGAACTGCACTTCGCGCGGCGTGTGGGTGAGGGCCAGCGCAGTGATCAGATCGCGCAGCAGGGTGGATTTGCCGCTCTGCGGACCGCCGCCGATGGACACATGACCACCGGCACCTCCGAGGTCCACCATCAGCAGGTCGCGGATCTGCTCGAACGGCTTGTCCACGATACCGAGCGGGACCCTCAGCTTGCCACGCCCCTCCCAGTCGGCGGTGGTGAGCCCCAGTTCGGGATCGGGGACCAACGGCGGCAGCAGCGCGTCGAGGGTCGGCGGCGCGCCCAGCGGCGGCAGCCAGACCTGATAGGCCGGCGGTCCGGCGTCCCGGAGCCGGTCGATGGCCACGGCCATCAGGCTGGTGTCGTCCGCGTCGTCGCCCTCCGCCCCGGCGGCGGTCTCCGGTTCCTGGGCCGGTTCGTCCCGCGCGTTCACCCAGTCGCCGGTCCACGGCATCACCTGATTGGCGATCTTCTCCTGGGCCAGCGCGCCGACCCGCTGCCGGTAGGCGCCCGACACATAGGCGGCGCGGAAGCGGGTGAGCGGCTCGACACCGCTCTTGAGGTAGCCGGCACCCGGCTGGGAGGGCAGCTCGTAGGCGTCCGGCACACCGAGCACACCCCGGCTCTCCATCGCGGAGAACGTCCGCAGACCGATCCGGTACGACAGGTGGCTCTCCAGCTGGTGCATGCGCCCCTCGTCGAGGCGCTGCGAGGCGAGCAGCAGGTGCACGCCGAGTGACCGGCCGAGCCGGCCGATGGCGACGAAGAGGTCCATGAACTCGCGGTGCGCGGACAGCAGCTCGCTGAACTCGTCGACGACGACGAGCAGGCTGGGCAGCGGCTCCAGCGGGACGCCCGAGGCACGTGCCTTCTCGTAGTCCAGCGCGGAGGTGTAGTTGCCGGCGGCGCGCAGCAGTTCCTGGCGCCGCTGCATCTCGCCCCGCAGGGCGTCCTGCATGCGGTCGACCAGCGCCGCCTCGTCGGCCAGGTTGGTGATGACGGCCGAGGTGTGCGGCAGCGCGTCGAAGCCGAGGAAGGTGGCACCACCCTTGAAGTCGACGAGGACGAAGTTCAGCGTCTCGGACGAGTGGGCCAGGGCCAGTCCCAGGACCAGGGTGCGCAGCAGCTCGCTCTTGCCGGAACCGGTGGCGCCGATGAGCATGCCGTGCGGGCCCATGCCGTCCTGCGCCGACTCCTTGATGTCGAGTTCGACCGGGCGGCCGTCGGCGCCGACCGCGATGGGCACCCGCAGCCGCTTGTTCCCGGCGGCGCGGCGGTCCCAGAACTCCTGGGGGGAGTACCGGTACAGGTCGGTGATGCCGAGCAGGGTGGTGAGCTGGATGTCGGTGGACAGCGGTTGCGCGACCTCCGCGGTGGCTCCGGTACGCATCGGGGCGAGCTGGGCGGCGAGCGCCCTCGCGGCGGCCGGGCCGAGCCGGTCGGCACGGCCCAGCGGGATGGAGATCTCCTTGCGGTTGCGGTCGGTGCGGACGACCTTCACCTCGTCGTACGTCTCGGTCGCGGCGGCATCACCGGCGTTCTCGGCCTCCTCCACCAGAAGCCGCAGCACGGTGCGCCCGGGCTTCCAGGCCAGGGTGCCGGAAACGTCCAGGACCACGGAGTTGCGGTAACCGGCGCGCTCGAAGCGGTGCTCGGAGGGCACCTGGCCGCCGTCCAGGACGACGACCACGTACGGCTCGTCCTTGTGCGGCGAGGCGCCCGCCTCGAAGAGCCCGCGGTCGGTCAGCTCCTCGCCCAGCAGGTCCTCCAGTTCCGCGACCGTGGAGGTGATCAGCCGGGCCGGTCCCGCGCCGTCGGTCTCCTGGGCGTGCAGCGCGTGCGGGAGCCATTTGGCCCACTCCCACTCGGCGCGGTTCTCCGGGGCCACACAGAACGTGATCAGCAGGCTCTGCGGAGTGTGCAGCGCCGCGAGTTGCGCGAGCAGCGCCCGGACGGTCCCCAGCACCTTCTCCCGCTCGCCTCGGAACAGGACCCGGGACCACGCCCGCAGGAAGACGGCGATGGGCTGATCGGGCACGGTGGAGTAGGCGTTGATGAAGGAGCGCAGCGCGTGCGCGGTGAGCGGGTCGAGGTCCTCGACCGGCTTCTCCGCCTTGTTCACCAGCTGCATCGCGAGTCGCTGCTCACCGACCGCGACGCGTACCTCAGCGAAGTCGTCGTCGGAGGTACGGCGTTCCCACAGCCGGGTCGTCTTCACGAACGATGACAGGGCGGTGGGCTCGGGATGCTTCCAGGCCAGCGCTCGCTGCTGTTCGACGACGGCCGCCCGGACCCTGTGCCGGACACCGCCGAGGTAGCGCAGGTAGTCCCGGCGTACGCCCTGCATCTTCTGCTTGCGCTCGGAGCCGGACTTCACCAGCTGCCCGACCAGCATCATGATCATCGACAGCAGCATCAGACCGACCACCAGGTAGATGGTCGGTCCCGTTCCACTGCCGATGCGTGTGTAGAGCAGCACCATGCCGACGGACATGCCCGCCATCGGAAGATACGTGAGCATGTTGGCCGCGGAGGAGGACGGCGCCTCGGCGAGCGTCGGTGGTTCCTGCAGCGTCAGCTCACCGTCCGGCAGCTCCGGGCCCCGGCGGCGGGCCGGCCTGCGGAAGAACACCACACTCAACTGGCTCTCCTTCAATGTGCACAGGGAGGTTCGACAGGGCCCCGCCCCGAGGGTGACAGGAAGATACGTGTGACCTCGGGGCTCCGGTGAAGAGACGCTTGTGGACATGAGAGTATCTGCTGCCAGGTGCTTCTGGCGAAGGCAGCGGAAGCCACGAACACCACGCGCCACCCGGCAGATCGGTGTCCGCGCCCGTGCGGACAAACGTCCTCGACCGTCTCGCCGTCCCACGTCGTGGTCCTCGGACCACGACGTGGGACGGCCGTACAACTTCCTCCGGAAGGCTGTTGCCCCCATGAGCGATGGCTCGCTGAACGGCCTGTGCCGTCTCACGGTGCGCGCCCCTGACAAGGTGCTGGACCTCGCCGTCCCGGCTGACGTCCCGATCGCCGACCTGATGCCCGTGATCGTGGAGCACGCGGGCGAGGACCTGGCCGAACACGGCCTGGAACACGGCGGTTGGGTCCTGCAGCGTCTCGGCGGGCACCCTCTGGACATCGAGGGCACACCCGAGTCCCTCGACCTGCGCGAGGGCGAGACACTGGTGTTGCGCCCCCACACCGAGGCGCTTCCCCCGGTGCGCTACGACAGCCTGCTCGAGGCCGTGTCGGCAGTGGTTCAGGGGTTGCCGCACGCGTGGAGCCCGCAGGTCAGCCGATGGGTGCTGCGTCTGGTCACGGCCTCGGCCCTGCTGGGCTGCCTGGCACTGCTCGTCGTGTCCGACGGCGACCTGGGCGACCGGGTGATCCTCGCGGCGGGCGCGGCCCTGCTCGCGCTGTCCGGGGCGGGTTCCGCCGCCCGGGTGCTGGACGACCCGCAAGGCGGCGTCCTGCTGGGCCTGTTCGGCGCGGCCTTCCTGGCGGCGTCCGGCCTGCTGCTGGTGGGCGGCGGACAGGCCGGGGACGGCTCGGCCCGGACCGTGGGCGCCCATCTGCTCGCCGCGGGTGCGGCGGGCACCGTCGGGCTGGTCCTGGCCACCGCGATGGTCTCCGGCTACCCCGTGGTCTTCGCGTCCTGCGGGGTGCTGTCGCTGGCGGCGGTGCTCGGCGGCGCACTCATGGTGGCGCTGGACGTCTCGGCCCACCAGGCCGCCGCCGCGGTCGCCTGTGCGGCCGTGCTCCTGGGCGCCTTCATCCCGATTATGTCCTTCTCGCTCTCCGGTCTGCGCCTGCCCCCGCTGCCCACCAACCCCGGCCAGCTCCAGGAGGGCATCGAGCCCCGCACCGAGAACGACGTCGCCGACGGCGGCCGCGCGGTCGACCACTGGATGACCGGTCTGTACGGCGCGGTGGGCGTGGTCTGCCTCGCCGCCCTCGCGGCCATGGCCCGCCACCCCGGCTGGCCCGAGACGGTCACCGTGCTCGTCCTCGCCATGCTGCTCGCCCTGCACGGCCGCAGCCTGGGGACGTCCTGGCAGCGGATCGCCCTGAGCCTGCCGGCGGGCATCGGCACGGTGCTGCTGATCCTCGAGCTCGCCGTTCAGCACGGCGAGAGAGGGGAACTCCTCGGCACCGCCACGCTGCTTCTGGGCGCGGCGCTCACCGCGGTCGTCTCCTGGACGGTGCCCGGACGGCGGCTGCTGCCCTACTGGGGAAGGGCCGGCGATCTGCTCCAGTCGGGTGCCGCCCTCGCCCTGCTCCCCCTGGCCCTGTGGGTCCTCGACATCTACCAGCGCCTGCGCAGCATGTTCGGCTGAAACTGAGGAGGTGTCATCATGCAGTCCCGACGCGACCAGGTCGTGGCGCACCAGTTCCTGGTGTCCCGGCTGACCTCGGGTCTCCTGCGCGCGGACCCCGACGTGGTGGAGCCGCCCACCCGGCGGACCAACCGCGGAATGACCTACGGACTCATCATCGCCGGCGTCGTATCCGCCGGGTTTCTGGTGTTCGGCCTGGTCAAGCCGGGCGGCAACACGACCTGGCAGAGCGGCAAGGCACTCATCGTCGAGAAGGAGACCGGCACCCGGTACGTCTATGACGGCCGGCTGCACACAGTGCTGAACTACCCTTCCGCGCGGCTGCTGCTGGGTGCCGACATGTCGACCGTGTCGGTGTCCGCCAATTCCCTCAGCTCGGCCCGGCACGGCACCGAGGTCGGCATACCCGGCGCTCCCGACTCGCTGCCCACCCAGGACAACCTCAACGCCCACCCCTGGCAGGTCTGCGCGACCACCACGGCGACCGACTCGGGGTCACACAAGCCGCTGACCGTGCTCGCCGTCGACACCGAGCAGGACGGCTCGGGCGTACGGACGGACCAGGCCGTCCTGGTCAAGGGGCCGGACGGCGACACGTACCTGCTGTGGCAGGACAACCGGTTCAAGGTGGCCGGCGGCAAGACGGCGCTGGCGGCGCTGGGTTACGGAGGCGTCAGCCCGACCACCGTGTCCGCCGCGTTCCTCGACGCCGTGCCCGCCGGCCCTGACCTCGCGGCTCCGCCGGTGACAGGGCTCGGCGACAGCGGCCCGAAGCTGGACGGGCAGACCACCCGTGTCGGCCAGGTGTTCACCGTCGAGACGCCCGGGTCCGCGAAGCGCTACTACGTACTCGGTGAAGACGGTCTCACCCCGATCACCCCGACCCAGGCCGCGCTCGCCCTCAGCGACCCCGACACGAAGCAGAAGGCCTATCAGGGCGGGGCGCCCAAGGAGTTGGTCCTGTCGGCGCAGGCGCTCAGCGGTGCTCTGGCTCCCACCGGTTCGGCAACCGGCTCCGCCGTACGGCAGTCCGGGGCACAGCTTCCGTCGGCGCCGCCCACGCTCCTGAGCGTGCCCGGCTCCACCGGGGTGTGTGTCGGCCTGGACCCGCAGGGCACCAAGAGCATCAAGGTGACTCTGTCGCTGGTGTCGGCGAAGACGGTCATCGAGGAGGCTCTGCCGCCGCTGAAGGCGCTGGCACCCGCCTGTCTGCCGGTCGACGGCATCGCGGTGGCACCGGGGAGCGGAAGCCTGGTGCGCGCGCTGAGCAGCTCCGGGAACGGCACGGGCACCACCACGTACCTCGTGACGGACAACGGCGTGAAGTACCGTGTACCAACAGCCGGCGCGGCCAAGGACCTGGGGTACGACCTGTCGGCGGCGGAGGGCCTGCCCGCCTCCCTGCTGAACATGCTGCCCACTGGCCCTGATCTGTCGCCCGAGGCGGCGGCAAGCGGCCGGGCGGCTGTCACCGGCACACCTGTGTGCGGATCCAGCAACAAACACACACCGAAGACAGGCTCGTCGCCCACGGGTTAGTGTGAACCACGCAGGCGCGTATCTCGTCCTTAAGTGATGGCGAGGGTTACGGCATCACGCAACCCCGTCGCCCAGCACACCCCGGCTCCGGCTGCCGGAGCCCTCACGACACCAGGAGAGACACCATGGCAGACACTGGCCAGCAGAAGTCATCAAAAGAGGCGTACATCAAGTCCATCGGCTTCCTGGAGCAGGCCCGGCAGGGTCTGACGAACACCCAGGACGTCGTCAGGCAGCACCGCCAGGCGCTCGCCACCCACTACCAGGGCGAGGACGGCAACACGATGGGCCAGGTGATCGACACCTGGCTGGGCGAGGTCGACCGCATCAAGAACACCTGCATCGCGATGGAGAACACGCTCGGTGAGAGCATGCAGCGCGACGAGCACGTGCAGCAGGCCAACCTCCAGGCGGTGGTGAACAGTGGCGGTGGCCTGACCGGTTACGGCCAGGGCGTCATGAGCACAGCCACCAGCATGGGCACCACCGCGGACGCCACCTTCGGGGCGCTGCACCCGGCCGGCTGACCCAGCCGCACCGCCCCTTCACGGGGCGCCGCCTCGCAGAACAACCAGACTTCCAAGGAGACATCATGATCGACATCGATCACCTCCAGGTGGGCCAGTCGGCTCAGGCCATGGAGGAGCAGACCCGGGCGATCGCGCAGACCATGAGCGAGCTGGAGCAGAACATCCAGCAGGTGATCGACGCCTGGCAGGGTGAAGACAAGAACGTCTACTACCAGAAGGTCCTGCCCACCTGGCACTCCGAGGTGAACAACCTGTCAGTCATTCTGCAGAGGTTCTTCACGACGCTGAACGACGTCTCGGACAACTACAAGAAGGTGGTCCAGACGAACGCCGAGGGGTTCATGGACATCAAGATGTAACCCCCTTTCACCACGACACGTCGAAGCGGGAGGAAGACGCCCATGCCTGGTAACGATAACCATCACCTGGATCAACTCGATTTTGCGGCTCTGCAGAGCTTCATCGACACCGACGTCAGCGGCTTCCTCCGCAAATTGGACGACATTCGGTCGCCCGACGCGCACCCGACCTCGCTCTACGACGTCAGCAAGAAGCCTCAGATCCTGGCCATCGGCCCCATGGCCGGTGACGACCAGACCGGCGGAAAGAGCATCTGCGGGAACGCCCAGAAGGCCGCCACCGCGATCGACACCGTGTTCAGCCGTCACAAAGCCGCCTTCACGAAGCTCCAGGCCAATCTGGAGAGTGTGATCAAGGACATGAAGCAGGCTCAGGATCACAACCTCACACAGGTCAAGTCGCAGAAGTTCATGCACGCGATAACCGACTATCAGACAGCACTTGGCGGCGGCACCGGCTCCGGCTCCGGATCGGGTACCGGTAACGGCCAGAACTCCCTGGGGCTCTGACAGCCCATGACTTTCCCGGAGCAGTAGGACGATGGCCGCACAGAGCTGGGAAGACATCCTGCACCTGTTGACCGGCTGGCCGCCGGTCGCACGCGCCGACGTCACAAAAGTCGCCGGTGACAGTGGTATCCCCTGGATCAATTACTCGTTCAAGGCAGGGGGGAAGACGTTCGACAGCGACGACGACTTTTTCGCCTGGGTTGTGCCGAAGGAGCCCAACAAAGGCTGGCACTTCGAGTTCTTCACGAGTGGCGGCGGCAAGGCGGGACGCAAGTGCCGGGTCGATATCACCTACCTGGACGATCCCTCGTTCCACGGGTACTGGGGGCGATCGGACGCTGCTCTCACCAACCTGCTGACGAACTACTCCTCGGTGAAGGGCGATCTCGGCGCCGGGGCAGACGGTGCGCCCTCGCCGGCGGACGGTGTGCAGCTCAAGTCGTTCGCCGCGCTGGCCTGGTCGTTCGACGCGGCAGGGGATTTCTTCAGGCAGCAGGCCGCGGTCCTCGCGGACTGGAAGCACCAACTCGGCAGTGAGCGGGCGGCCTGGAAGGGAAACGCGGCAGGCGCGTTCTGGCTCCTGATCGACGACCTCCACAAGAAGTACGAGAACTACACCTCGCAACTCCAGCCGCCGGGGTTCAGTCCGCAGCACCGCTCCCCTTCCACGGGATTCGTCAGCAAGACGCTGCACGGGGACGACCTGATCGGGGCCGAACAGTCCCTGTACAAGGCGTACACGGACCTGCACAAGATCTACTCCGATTTCTACTGGCAGCAGGCAAAGCCCATCACCACCACGCTGCCTGACGGTTCGAAGACGGAGCAGCATATCCCCGCCGATCCGCAGGATGTGCTCAACCAGGTATTCATGGAGCTCAGGGCCTGGATCTTCGATCACAATTCCTCCCAGATCCTGGAGAGAGTCAACACAACGACCGGCCAGATCGTCGGCGCGGCGTTCAAGTCGAGCTTTTCGGAGGACACCGCGTTCGGCGGACTGACCTCCACGTCCACCTGGCACGCGATAGCCCAGGAAGCCCAGAACCGCTGGACCACCAACGTCGAGACCAATCTGGACGCACCTGCCCGGCAGGTGCTGGAGACCCTCCAGAAGGACTGGTCACGTGTGCTTGACTCGTCGTGGAACCCGGCGTACTCCTTCAGCGACACGAGTTCCACACTGACCTCGGATGTCCAGGAGGAGAGCACCGAGTCGAGCAAGAACAGTCTGGACGACAACCTCAAGAAGCTCGGCGACGGTATCAACAACCTGGGTGGCGGCCTGAACCACCTCGGTGACGGTCTGAACGACGGCTTCAAGAACCTGGACAACGGTCTCAACGACAGCTTCCAGGGCCTGGGCAACGGCCTCAGCGACAGCTTCCAGGGCCTGGGCAACGGCCTCAGCAACATGGGCAACGGCCTCGGCAACACCCTGGCGAACCTCACCGGCAACGGTGCCGCCTCGCACGGGCTGGGCAACGGGCTGGGCGATCAGTTCACGACCAAGGCACCGGACTTCAGCGGCAACGGCGGCTTCGGCGCCGACATACCGGACGTCACCATGCCGGCGAACGGCGGCGGCCTCACGAACTTCGGCTCCGGACTGCCCATCAGCAACATCGACGGCAGCACCACCACCCGTACCCCCACCGGCGTGACGACCACCTACCCGAACGGCAACAAGGTCACCCGCAACGCCGACGGCAGCATCACCTCGGTGTTCCCCGACGGAACCAGCCGCACGGTCTCACCCGACGGCGACGTGACCACCGTGGACCCGCAGGGGCACTCCACCACCAGCCACCTCGGCGTCGGTGAGTCGCTCAGCAACCCGGACGGCACCAGCATCACCCGCAACGCAGACGGCAGTCTGACCCAGACTGCACCCGACGGCACCAAGACGACCACGTTCGACAACGGTGCGTCGGAGATCGTCAAACCTGGCGGCGAGACACAGCTGACCTCGCCCGACGGCACCGTCTCCCACATCAACCCCGACGGCAGCCTCACCACCGACAACCTGGACGGCTCCAAGGTCACCGTGCACCCCAACGGGGACGTGACCAGCGTGGACGCGCAGGGGCACACCACCACCAGTCACCTCGAGCCCGGAAAGAGCATCACCACGGGCGACGGCAGCACCATCTCCGTCGACGGCAAGGGCGACATCATCACCCACAACCCGGACGGCAGTACCACCACGCTGCACCCGAACGGGAAGATCACCACCACCGAGGCCACGGGGTACGGCACGAGTCTGCGCCCCGGCGGCGGCAAGCTGCACATACCGTCCGTCGACATCCCCACCTACAGCGGCGGCGGGGTCACCATGCACACGCCGGACGGCACCGCCGTCACCAGGCACCCCAACGGCGTCACCGAGTTCAAGCACACGGACGGCAGCGGGCTGGTGACCACCTCGGACGGGCGGTACCAGACGGTCCCGAGCCCGCTGAGCGCGGCGGCGACGGAGGCCAACAAGGCGCTCGCGGCAGAGGCGGGGAGCATCGGCGCGGGTGCGGGTACGGGCGTGGGTGCGGGGGCCGGCGGAGTCTCGGACAGCCAGAACGCCATGGGCCTGCTCTCGCCCATGATGATGATGGCCGGCATGAACCGCATGGGCGGCCAGCAGGGGAACCAGCAGGGCGGCGGCGACCGGGAACGCCAGCTCTACGACGGCAACGACATGGACGGCGCCGTCTACGCGCACGGCGGGCCCGCGTTCGCCCAGCAGGGTGCCCCCGCCGAGGATCCCGAGGAATGGGAGGAGGAGGAGACCGACTCCGACGAACTCCTCGGCCCTCGCCGGCCCTCCACCGAGTCCGCCTACGGTCCCGGCGGCCCCCGGCAGGCGACCAAGTCCTCCACCTGGTCGGGCAACGGCAAGGACGTGTGGGGCACGGAGGAAGGCGGCCTCCCCGCGTCGATCGGCCACTGACCCCGGCATCCGGATCGTCATACCGTTTCCCCGCAATCGGCCGCACCGGCACAGGAGCACTCATGAGTTCATCGCTGGAAGAACAGCAGCAGCAAGCACTCGCCCAGTTCATGAAGAAGCGCGAAGCCCTCATCGAGGCCAGGCAGCAGATCAAGTCGATCTCCGTCACGGCACGGTCCCGGGACGGCGCCGTCGAGATCACTATCGGCACCGACGGGACGCCGTCGGGGCTGCGCTTCCCCAACAACAAGTTCAAGGAGATGACCGGGCAGGCGCTCGCGGCCAGTGTGCTGGAGGCCATGGCGGCCTCCCGGGCCCAGGTGACCTCGCGGGCCACGGCCATCATGGAATCCGTGGGCGGCACCGCTCCGAGCGCCGCGGGCGGCGGCGTCCTCGACCGCCTCAACCTGGACAGGCTCCTCGACGGCGGAACGCTGGAAGAAGTGCTCGCCCCGCCGGCCACCGGGGGTGACAAGCGTGGCTGACGAAGCCGTCTTCGCCGCCGACCCGCGACGCATCCAGGTCGGCGGCGACGCCACCGGCCAGGTCGCGGAGAACACGAACAAGGCGGCGGAACAGTTCGCGGACGCCACCGCGTTCGACCCGGCCGATCCCCCGTGGGGCAATGACTCCTACGGGAACCAGTACGTCCCGAACTACGTTCAGTACCACACCCCGCTCCGTGAGGGCATACGCATGCTGGCCCAGGCCATGCAGAACGCCGGCGACATGACGTACAACGCCGGCCGGAACTTCGAGAAGACCCAGAGCGACAACACCGAGGCCATCAAGGACTCGTCGCACTTCCGCCCGCACATCTGAGTCGACTTGGGAACCGGTCCGGAAGGGCGTCACACACGAGAAGGACCTCACCACGCGCCGATGACAAGGGCGCGAGGTGAGGTCCTTCCCGTTCTGTTCCGCTCCGCTACCTCTTGGACCACTTCTGGTTGTCGTGACCGTTGCAGTTCCACAGTTGCAGGCGGGTGCCGTTGGCCGTCTGCGCGTCGGTCACGTCCACGCACTTGTCCGCCGGGACGTTGACCAGGTCGTGCCTGAAGTTGAGGTCGAACCGCTGAGCGGGACCTCCGTTGCAGTAGGCGAGCTGGATGACCGTGCCGTTGGCGGTCGACGCGCCCGCCAAGTCCATGCACAGCCCGAAGGCGCGGATCGTTCCGTCGGAACGGATGGTCCACTTCTGCGCCGCCGAGCCGGTGCAGTCCCGGATCTCCAGCGGCGAGCCGTCCTTGCCCTGACCGCCGACCACGGTGATGCAGCGGTTGGAGTCGTGGCTGTACACCTCCACACCCGAAACGCTCGGTGCGCTCGAACCTGCGGGGGCGGCCGGAGCCGTCGAGTGGGTCGTGCTGTGTGCAGCCTGAGTTTGCTGGGCGGCGGGCTGGTCACCGGCCGACGAGGACGAGGTGCTGTCGCCCTTGCCGTCGTCGTGCGAGCCTGAGGAGGCGCCGTGCGAGCCCGAGGGGGCGCCGTGCGAGTCCGCCTTGCCCGAGCCGGATCCCGTGTCCTTGCCGCCTGCCGAGTCGCCCTTGCCGACGTGTCCGGCCGAGGTGCCGTCGGGAGTGGGGCCGGACGTGTGACCGGACGGAAGTGGCAGCGCGCCGGGCAGCCCCCCTCGGGAACCAGAGCCCGATTCCGGGTCGAGCACCGAGGCGGCGGCATCCGGCGTGGCGGTGTCGTGGGCGGCGCCGCCGCCCCGCAGGCCCACGAGAACGCCGGCCACGAGGACGACACCCGTGACCGCCGCCACGGTGAGCACGGTGCGGTGGCTGCCGCGCAGAAAGGCACGGGCGCCGCGACGCCCCACCGCTGCCTCGGCTCCGGCGGAACCGGTGCCGGCCGCCGCGTCGTGGGCCGAGGTCACGCCCGTCAGTATGTCGGGGTCACGGCCGGTTCCCGGGGATGCCTCCTCGGCCTCCAGGACCGTGGTGACGGCCGGCGTGCCGGGCATCTTGGCCTCGTCGGTCTCGGCGGCCTCGACGGCCTCGGCCCGTCGCCGGGAGCCTCGCGGCGAGAGCAGCGACAAAGGAGAGGGAGGGGTGCCGCGCTCCGCCGACAGCGCCGTGTGGGGAACCTCGGCCTTGGGCTGCGGACCGCTCTCCTTCCTCTCCTTCCCCTCCTCGCCCGGCTTCTGCTCGAGCTTCTCCTTCGCGCCCGGCTTCTGCTCGTGCTTCTCCTCTGCGCCCTCCTCGCGTCCGCCTTTCTCCTCTTTGCCCTTGTCTTCGGCCGCCCGAGGCCCGTTGACGGGCTGGACCGCTGGTCCCGTCCGCCCGTCCGACCGCGTGGCAGACGTCCGCGACGCGGCCCCGGACTCCGTGGGCAGCGGAGGAACTCGTTCTTGGCCGGCGAGGCTTGGACTGGGTGCCGCGCCGGCAGCGACAGGTGTACTTGCTGGAGCCGCGCGGGCGGGCCGCGGCGGATCTGGAGACTTCATGTGCTTCCTTCCGAGGGAGCCCAGGCCGGATCCGATGCACCAGGTTTTCGGCACACCTTGCCTACTCCCACACCTGCATAACGGATTCGAGTACCGCAGGGTACAGCACGTGTGAGTTGCGACTCATCAGGCGGCAGCGCACCAAGAGTTGTCCGTATATGAACGCGTTTTTGCGTATCATCGCCAGACCGTGAGCGGAGTCCCGGTAGGGCGGACGAACCTGACACACACGTCCACGCGTATAACAGGTGGTAGGTAGGTCCCCGTCCTGCGCGAGGTGTCGCGTGTGTCGGGTCCGCGACCGGCGCAGGCGAGCGCCGATCGGCGAGTGTGCACACATGGGGATGTTGTGACTGAGGAGCCCTGGTACAACCCGATCGTGGTCTTCGTGGCTGGTATGTCCGTGCCGCTGGGCTCGTCGCAGCGTATGCGTGATGAGGTGGAGCAACCTCATCTGGAGCTGGTCCAGTATCTGGACGGTTTCCAGAGTCTGGTGGCGGAGATCACCGGGGGGACCGCGCAGGGCGCGAGTGGCGACTGGCCTCAGGCGTACGTGGACGCGATGAAGACGTTCATGTCGGGGGACGGGGCGGACTACATCTCGGGGCTGCGGGACACGGCCGCCCAGCTGGCCGACGGCGCGCGGGAGTTCGCCTATCAGCTCGACTACACCAACATGATGATCGTCCTTCAGGTGCTGGCGTTCCTGCTTGAGTGGGCGATCACCCTGATGATGTGGGAGTGGAACCCGATCGGGGCGGCGATCGAGCAGGGCATCCTGCTGGATATCTTCGAGTTCCTGTTCGGCAGTACGCTGCGACGCTTCCTGACGCATGCCGCGATCAACATGGTCACCAACCTGACGCTGTCCACGGCGCTGGACGGGCTGGCCCAGTGGATCCTGGCGTTGAAGGGCGAGCACACCAACTACGCGTCGCAGTACCACCACAGCGCGGTGCTGTCGGGCGCGATCCAGGGCGCGATCGGGTCCGTGGTCCCGGCGATCACGGGTTCGATCAACAAGCTGATCTCCAAGGGATTCGGGCCCGCCGCGATCAAGTCGATGCAGGAGTCGATCGAGAACTCCCTGAAGCATCCCGCTCCTTCGGCCCCGGGCAAGTCCGCCTCGTCCGTTCCGGACGGTGCGCCGGCGCCGGGGGTCAAGACAGGCAGTGGGCTCGCCGACGCTCCGCTGGACAAGGATCTCGCCGACCTCTCCGGCTGGTTCGGGCCCGAGCTGGCGAAGCTGTCCGTGCCGATGCGAGTCGATCTCGCGCACAGCGTGGTCGGCAAGGACACCCAGCAGGCGTTCCGCACGGCGGTCGGCGACCAGTTCGAGCGTGCGTTCGGCTCTCGGCTGGGTTCGGACCTCGCGCGTGAGATGGGCACCGACTGGGCGAGTGCCTTCCTGGCTCACGCCAACAGCGGCACTCTCTCCAAGGCCCTCAAGGCGTCGCTGGAGCCGATGGAGAAGCTGGGGGCGAAGTACGAGCCGCTGCGTTCGGCCCTGTCCACCGGCGTCGGCAAGGCGATGCCGTCGCTGTGGAAGCAGAAGCCGGCGCACCTGCTCGTCGAGCTCGGTTTCGGCGCGGGGTATCAGAACCTGGCCGAGGGCATCGTCAACTACATCGAGCAGGGCCAGTTCACCACCAGCAAGGAAACCACCATCGGCGCCCTGGGCGGCGAGATCCTCGGCCGCGCCAAGCATCCCATCCTGGGCGCCGTGCACAGCGGGATCAAGGGCGCCCTCCACCTGAACGTCAAACTCCCCCAACTCCTGCTGCCGGGACAGGCCAACACCCACACCGCCGACGACCCCGCCTTCACCACCCCGCCCCAGTACACGCAGTCGCCGGGCCCGAACGAGGTCACCCTCGCCGGTGGTCCGAACGCGGGAGGCTTCACAGCGCCGCCCGCCTACGACACGTCCACCGGCACCCCGTTCACGGCACCGACCGTCAACACGCCGTCGCTCAACGTACCGACGCTGAACGCCCCCACCGTCAACATCCCGACCGTCAACGCCCCTACGGTCAACACGCCGACGCTCGGTGCGCCGTCACGCGGCGGCCCCGAGGCCACAGCACCCCAGACGTCGCCCGGCTCTCCCGTCTCCTCCCCCGCCGCTCGGCCGACGGCGACGGGCACGCCCCTGCCGACGAGTTCGAACGCCGGTTCCACCCCGGCAACCGGCTCCGGTGTTCCCGTGGCCGGCGCGGGAACACAGAACGCCGCCGCGGCGGCCACACCACCCACGACCGGCGGGGCCCCGGCACGCCCCGGCGGCGCACTGCCGTCGGCGGGCCAGACGCCGCCGTCCACCCCGCCCCGGATCAGCACCACGAGCACGGCCGGCGGGGAACCTGGGCCCCGCCCCGGCACGGAGCCGACCACCCAGCGGCCGTCGTCTGATGCGTCGCGTCCGGAGAACCGCGCCCCGCAGCCGGGCTCGACGTCACCCGACCGCATATCCACCGTTTCGTCGGGCGGCAACAACAGGCCTGGGAGCCAGGAACCGGAGGTCTCGGGGACGCAGACGAGCCGTGTCCACCAGGACGTGGAGCGGGCGGTCCGCGACTGGCAGATACCCCCGGCCGTGCACGATGCCGGCGCCCAGAGTCCCGACGGCGACGTGCCGTCGCCGCACGAGGTCTCGGCCGCGGTCCACGAGGCCGCGCAGCACCTCGACGGACTGGCACAACGCGCGAACATTCCCGAACCCGTACGGCACGACTTCGTGCGGGACGTGGACGACGCCGTGGCCTCCGGCGACTGGCGGGGCGCCACCCGGAGCCTGAACGACTTCCACACCCACCTCATGTCCACGCTGGCTACCGGCCCACAGGCCGCGGCGGAGGAAGCCCACCGAGTCCTGACCGGGGACCAGGTGCAGGTGACTGTCGAACCGACGCGCACCCTGCCGAATGGCGCGGAGAACACCGCGTCGTCCTTGTCCACCGCGGACGCCCACCGTCCCAGCACCACCGGCGGGGCTTCGCCGAGTCGTGCGGACAAGGGCAAGGGCCGGTCGACCGACTCCGACACACCGGCCGGCGAAACCCACTCGCCGTCCGGGGACACGCGACTGCAGTCACCGCCAGAGACAGAGGCCATCCACGACCAGCTGCGGGCAGACCTCGGTGACACCGCCTACCAGCGGATCATCACCCAGGCCTCGAGCATCACCGGCTCGGTCATCGACATGCCGCCGCACCTGGCCGGGGGCCTCGCCGACACCCACCCGGCCGCCTACTCCGTCCTCACCGACGTCGCGAACATCCTCGCCGCCCACCAGAACGAGCCCACCACCGGCGCCGAACT
>NZ_JBICWR010000014.1:204139-276136 GCF_043199855.1 Streptomyces sp. NPDC048521 | reverse complement strand
CCGCCCCGGGCCCCCGGCGCGAGGCCCCCCGGGCCCCCCGTCGGGCACGCGCGGGGGGGCCCGGGGGGGGGGGGGGGGGGCCCCCCCCCCCCCCGCGCGGGGGGGGGGGGGCCCGCGGGGGGCCCCCACGGCGAGGAGGAGCGAGCCGGCCGTCCAGGTGGTCAGCTCGCGGGGCCAGATCGCGCCGTCCTCGAACACGTAGCCCGTCCAGTACAGGCCGGACCCGGGATCGCGCAGGTGCTGGATCGACTGCAGGATCTCCAGGGCGCGGTCGGACTCGCCCACCGCCCACAGGGCCAGGGCCAGCTCGCTGGACTCGCCGCCGGTCACCCACGGGTTGGGGACCACGCAGCGCACGCCGAGACCGGGGACGACGAACCGGTCCCAGGACTCCTCGATGCGCGCCTTGGCCTCCGCGCCGGTCAGCGCGCCGCCGAGGACCGGGTAGTACCAGTCCATCGAGTAGCGGTCCTTGTCCAGAAAGCGCTCGGGGTGCAGGCGGATGGCGTGCCGCAGCGCGCCGACCGCCAACTCCCAGTCCGGCTGCGGTTCTTCGCGTTCCTCGGCGATCGCCAGCGCGCAGCGCAGGGCGTGGTGGATGGAGGAGCTGCCCGTCAGCAGCGCGTCCGTCGTCGCCGTGCCGTCGTCCTCGCGGCGCCAGCCGATCTGCCCGCCGGGCTGCTGCAGCCGCAGCACCCACTCGACGGCCGCGTAGACGCACGGCCACATGCGGTCCAGGAACGTGTCGTCGCCGGTGGAGAGGTAGTGGTGCCAGACGCCGACGGCTATGTAGGCGACGAAGTTCGACTCGCGGGCGCGGTCGGTGACGTCGTCATGGGCGCCGTCGGCGTACGCGGCGTACCAGGAGCCGTCCTCGTTCTGGTGGGCGGCGAGCCAGGTGTACGCCCGCTCGGCGGCCTCGTGCTCGCCGGCCGCGTCCAGGGCCATGGCGGCCTCGGTGTGGTCCCACGGGTCGAGGTGGTGCCCACGGAACCACGGGATCGCGCCGTCCTCCCGCTGCGCGGCGAGGATGCCGCGGACGGTCGCGGCGGCCTGCTCGGCGGTGAGGACCCCGGGCAGGACGAGGTGTTCTGTCCGGGGGGTGGTCACGTGGCGTCCGCCTCGGAAAGACGGGGCAGGTGCGGCTTGGTCGCGTAGACCACGAAGCTCTTGCCGATCAGCGGGTTCAGCGCCTGCTCGGCGACCCGGGTGGCGAGCGGCTTCTTCATGATGTCCCAGACCAGCAGCTTGTGGTACGCCCGCACGGGCAGCGCCTTGTCGTTGTCGACGCCGAAGGCGCACTTCAGCCACCAGTACGGCGAGTGCAGGGCGTGCGCGTGGTGGCTGCCGTAGGGCTTCAGGCCCGCCTCGCGGATCTTCGCGACCAGCTCGTCGGCCTTGTAGATGCGGATGTGGCCGCCCTCGACCTCGTGGTAGGCGTCGGACAGCGCCCAGCAGACCTTCTCGGGGCCGTAGCGCGGCACGGTGACGGCGATACGGCCGCCCGGCTTGAGCACCCGGACCATCTCGGCGAGCACGCCCTTGTCGTCGGGGATGTGCTCCATGACCTCGGAGATGATGACGACGTCGAAGGACTCGTCCGGGAAGGGCAGGGCCAGCGCGTCGCCCTCCATCGCCGTCGCGGTGGCGCCCTCGGGGGCCTCGCCGGCCTCCTTCATCGCCGCGAACCACTTTGCGACCTCGCGGATCTCCTCGCCGTTCTGGTCGAGGGCCACGACCTGGGCGCCGCGCCGGTAACACTCGAAGGCGTGCCGGCCGGCCCCGCAGCCGAGGTCCAGGACTCGGTCGCCGGGGGCGAGCGGGAACCGGGAGAAGTCGACGGTCAGCACGTGGCCCTGCTTTCGGGAGAGATTCCTGCAACGGTCGCCGCGGCCGCCGGACGGCCGGGGTTCTGGGTCGCGGACCGGCCGATCGCCTCGCGGTAGCGGGCCACCGTCCCCTCCGCGGCCCGGGCCCAGGTGAAGTGGCGCAGCACCCGCTCACGGCCCGCCGCGCCGAGGCGCGCCCGCAGCTCGGGGTCCCCCAGCAGCCGGCCGAGCCCCGCGGCCAGCGCCCCCGCGTCGCCGGGCGGCACGGCCAGGCAGGTCTCGCCGTCGCGGCCGGCGACCTCGGGGATGGCGCCGCCGGTGGTGGCGACCAGCGGGGTGCCGGTGGCCATGGCCTCGGCGGCGGGCAGCGAGAAACCCTCGTACAGGGAGGGCACGCAGGCGACCTCGGCCGAGCGGATCAGGTCGACCAGTTCGGCGTCGGAGATGCCCTTGACGAACTCGACGGCGCCCTCGAGGCCGTAGCGCTCGACGGCCTGGGCGACCGGGCCCTCGGTCGGGCGTTTGCCGACGACGACGAGATGGGCGGCCGGGTGCTCGGTGCGCACCTTCGCCAGCGCCTCCACGAGGAAGACCAGGCCCTTGAGGGGGACATCGGCGCTGGAGGTGGTGACGATCCGGCCGGGGACCTGGGGGACGGCCGGATCCGGCGCGAACAGGTCGGTGTCGGCGCCGATGTGGACGACGTGGATGCGGTCGTCGCGGACGCCGAGGTGGTCCACGATCTCCTGCCGGGAGGTGCCGGAGACGGTGAGGACCGAGGGCAGTCGGCGGGCGACGCGCTTCTGCATCCGGGTGAAGGCGTACCAGCGGCGCACCGAGTAGCGGCGCTGCCAGGTGTCGGCCGCGTCCAGCTCCAGCTGCCGGTCGACGGTGATGGGGTGGTGGATCGTGGTGACCAGGGGCGCGCCGACGTCACCCAACAGGCCGTAGCCGAGGGTCTGGTTGTCGTGGACGACGTCGAACTCGCCGCGGCGGGCGCGCAGATGGCGGCGGGCGCGCAGCGAGAAGGTCAGCGGCTCGGGAAAGCCGCCGGTCCACATGGTCGCCACTTCGAGGGCGTCGATCCAGTCCCGGTACTCGTCCCGCTTCGGGGTGCGGAAGGGGTCGGGCTGGCGGTAGAGGTCGAGGCTGGGCAGCTCGGTCAGGGTGAGGCCGGGGTAGCCCTCGTCGAGGACGGGGTACGGCTGGGAGCCGATGACCTCCACCCGGTGCCCGAGTCGGGCCAGCTCACGCGAGAGATGCCGTACGTAGACGCCCTGGCCGCCGCAGAACGGGTTCCCTTTGTAGGTGAGGAGCGCGATGTCGAGCGGTCGCTCGCCGTCGGATGCGGGGTCCTCCTGGGCACCCGCTTTCCGGGCCTCAGCGGTCACTCCGTGCCCCCTTCTGCCTGCACTGTCCCGCGAGACTACGACGGGACGCTAATCTAGAACAAGTTTCAGACTTGATCGTTCAAGAGGCTATGAATCTACCGGCAGGTAGGGGCGCTGTGAGCAGTGGATCAGGTGATTCGCGCCACGGCGCGCCGCCCTGCCGAGGTGTCTGATCACGAGTCCTACAGACACCCTCACCGACTGTCACGGAACGGGACCCATGCCTGCGGAATCCACACCGGGAGCCAGTGCGGACCGACCCTCCTCCCCGCTCACCGAGCGGCAGGAGGCCCGCCGCCGCAGGATCCTGCACGCGAGCGCCCAACTGGCCGGCCGGGGTGGTTTCGACGCCGTGCAGATGCGCGAGGTCGCCGAGTCCTCCCAGGTGGCCCTCGGCACGCTGTACCGGTACTTCCCGTCCAAGGTGCATCTGCTGGTCGCCACCATGCAGGACCAGTTGGAGCACCTGCACGGCACCCTCCGCAAGAAGCCCCCGGCCGGCGACACGGCGGCCGAACGGGTCGCGGAGACCCTGATGCGGGCCTTCCGCGCCCTGCAGCGCGAGCCGCACCTGGCCGACGCGATGGTCCGCGCCCTCACCTTCGCCGACCGCAGCGTCTCCCCCGAGGTCGACCAGGTGTCCCGGCAGACGACCGCGATCATCCTGGACGCGATGGGGCTGGAGCACCCGACCCCCGAGCAGCTCTCGGCGGTCCGGGTCATCGAGCACACCTGGCACTCGGCCCTCATCACCTGGCTGTCCGGCAGGGCCTCCATCGCCCAGGTGAAGACGGACATCGAAACGGTCTGCCGGCTGATCGACCTGACGGAGCCGGGCGGTTCGCGCTGAGCCGGCGGTGTCCGCTCGCCGGCCTCCTCGAGGGGTGTCCGGCCCCGGTCGGCCAGTGCCTGATTCTGACGCCGCGTCAGCAGCAGACGCCGGTTCCGGTGGAACCGGCCGGACCCAGCGCCTGGCGGGCGGTTCCCATGGCACTATCCACGCCATGACGACCGGCACTCCGACAGGGCCTGGCGGGGCGGCGCCGTTCCCCGGGCAACGCACGGTGCACGCGTCGAGACACACGCGTGCGGGCCTGCTGTCGCTCAGCTCCCAGGACCTGACGCGCATCGCCGAAGATCTCGACGAGTTGGGCATTCGCCGTCCGGTTCCCCTCCGCGTCCGCGTGGCACTGCGACGGCGCGCCCACTTTCGCCGCTGGACACGTCTGGCCCTCATGGGCCTGGCCACGCTCGCCGTCCTGGGGGCCGCCCCCCTCGGGTGGTACCTGGCGGCCAGAACCGGCTTCGGCTTCCCCAAGTACGTACCCCTCCTGGCTCTCTATTTCCCGCAGGACGAGGCCAACCCCTTGCTGGAGCACGACTGGGCCCACCTCTGGCCTGATTGGATGCCCGGCCCCTGGGCGACCGCCCTCAACATCGCGCTCCTGGCCGCCTATTGCGGTATGGGGTGTGTGTGGCTGCTCGCCGCCCTCGTGGAGTCGGGGGCGTCGCGGCGGACGGTGTGGGTCTCCTGGTTCTTCGTGGCCCGTCGCTATGCGCTGGTCATGCAGTGCGCGAATGTCATCCACGCGTGCGCGCAGGCCCGGCGTACGGGAGGCGAGGAGAAGGCCGTGGCTTTGAGAGCGGTGTCCAGGCGGCTGAAAGCGGTGTTGCGGAGCTTGTCGGACGCGCACCGCAGCCGGGGATCGGTACCCCGCGTATCGCACCGGCGGAAGGTGCTCAAGCGACACGCACGGCATGTCTCGGCAGCGCTGCGGGCCCTGGACGCCCGGCTCGACCACGAGCCCGATCAGGCGCTGAGGGACCTGGCCGACGCGTTGCTGACCATCTCCGACCGGTACTGTCACGCCCGGCTGGGTGCGCTGCTCGACGAAACCGCCCTGCGCGATGTCCAGCCGCTGCCCGACCGGGAAGTGGTGCGGTGGCTGCTGGCGCTGACGGTGGCCGTCGTGGCCGTGACGGGGCTGGCTCTCATGGGCGTCGTGCCGGAGTCCGCGGAGTCGATCGTCTATCCCCTGATCGTGGCCGGCGCGTTGACGATCGCCTTCGGGCGCAACCTGCGGCGCATGATCGAGGTTCTGGGCGTCATCACCGGCGCACCGTGACGATTCCCGTCTACTCAGGGACGCCTTCACCGACCGCCGTCCGCGAGGTCGAGTCCCACCTGCGCCGCCTGGTGGAGCGGGGTCGCGCCGAACAGGTCACCGGGAGCGACCCGGTGACCTGCCTGGCGGTGGAGACGTCCTGCCGGCCGCCGCGGAGGCGGCGACGGCGGTCTCGTACGGCCCGGAGCTCCCTTCAGTCCAGGGTCGACAGGAAGGCGCGTTCGGTGGAGGTCAGCGGTGGGCCCGCGAGGGGCGGCAGCGGAGGGCCGGTGAGGGCGGACAGCAGGGCGTCCGGGCGCATCAGGCGGGTCGGGCCCGTGCGGAGGCAGGTGACGTCCCACAGGGCGGATGCCGCCGTGTACGAGCCGGTCGCCGCCCTGGTGAGCCGCCGCGAGTATCCCGCGGCGAGCCGGTCGGCGACCGTTGGGCTGCCGCCGTCCACTCCGGGGTAGAGGACGTCCGTACCGACGGCCATGGCCCAGGCCGCCTCCACGGAGCGGGCCATCGCGCGCTGGACCTTGCGGGCCAGGCCGGGCGTGTGGATGTCGCCCTTCTCCAGCGCCTCGGCCAGGGACCCGGCCCCGAGTGCGGCGACCGACATGCCCTGGCCGTACAGCGGGTTGAACGTGGCCGCGGCGTCGCCGAGGGCGAGGAAGCCGTCGGGCCACACGCGGGCCTTCTCCAGGTAACGGCGCGAGTTGCTGGTGCTGCGGCTGGTGAAGACCTGGGTGAGCGGCTCGGCGTCGGCGATGAGCCGGCCCACCAGGGGGCTGGGGAGGCCGAGGGCGTACTCGAGGAAGGCGTCGGGGTCTTTCGGGGGTTCACTGCCGCGCATGCCGCCGAGGCTGACCATCCACTGGTCGTTCTCGATGGGCACGATCATGCCGCTGCGTCCGGGCCGGCCGCTGTAGGGGTCGGGCTGGATCAGGGTCAGCGGCCAGTCCCGCGCGCCGGGCGGTGTGCGATAGACGCGGGTGGCGTTGGCCAGGCCGGAGTCGACGGTCTTCTCGCGGATGTCGTGGATGCCGAGCTCCGCGAGCCAGGCCACGACGCGGGTCCCCCGGCCGCCGGCGTCCACCACCCAGTCGGCGTCGAGGTGGCCCGAACGCCCGGCGGCGGCCGGGCGGAGGCCGTGGCCGGCCAGGAGGGCGGGGTCGAGACCGGCATCGGTACCGGACTCGAGGCGCACCCCGAGCACCCGGCGTGAGCTGCCGTGCAGTCCGGTGACCTGGGCCCGGTGGACCTCGACGTTGGCGTGGCTGCCCAGTACCGCCTTGCGGACGACCCAGTCCAGCAGGGGCCTGCTGCAGGTGATCGTGACGTAGGTGTGGTGCCGCCAGCGCCGGAACCAGCCCGCGGGCGTGTGGGCCAGCATGCCGGAACTCAGCGCCAGTTCCCTGGCGCCGGCGGCCAGCAGGTGCTTGCGCAGCTCCGCCTGGGGGAGAAGCCGCTCCATGGCCTCCAGACCACCGGGCATGAGCAGGTGCGCGTGGTGGCCCTGGGGCACGCCCCGGCGGTGCTCGGGAGTGTCGGGCAGTTCGTCGCGGTCGAGCACGACCACGTGGTCCACGGCCTTCGCCAAGGCCGCGGCGGCGAGCATGCCGGCCGGTCCGGCACCTATGACAACAGCTCTGGACGGCATCACGGCTCTCTTCCGACAACGACGGTTCCGGGTGACATCACGGCTCTCTTCCTTCAGCTCCGGGCGGCTCGCGCCGCACCCTCGCGAGCTGCTCTGACGACGGGTGACCTGGCCAACGCCCGAGACAGTTGCACCAGTTCGCCCGTGTCGGAGAACACGGCGGTGTGCAGGCGGGACGTTCCCGCCGACTCGGGGCCCAGGGGCGGCTGCGGTTGCCGGGCCTGGTGGGCGGCGTCGACGACCATGGCGGCGGCCGCGATGAAGTGGGCCTCGCCGGGTGCGCTTCCCTGCGTGCGGGCCTGCCGGTAGGCCATCTCCCGGACCCGGCCGTCGCAGCGGGACTGCAGGGCGAGCAGGGCGTCGAGGATCCGCACCTCGCGGTAGTACAGCCGGCCGCGCGGCAGTTGCCAGCGCGGCGGCGCGGGCTTGGGGGCGGTCGGCACCGCCTGAAGTTCGGCCCAGAGCGGGGCCAGCGCCCGGTAGTCCCAGATGCTGTGCCACTGGGCCAGGGCCGCGGGCAGGAGCCGGGGCAGCGCGAAGCCCGCGCTGCAGACCAGGGCTCCCAGGGCGGAGGCCGGCGGAGCGACGTCGGTGGACAGCCGGTCCAGGTCGTGCGCGGCCCATCGGGCGATGACCGCGGTGATCTTCGCGCATTCGAAACCGATCACGTCGACGACCAGTCCCGCCATGATGAGCCGCAGGCCCACCCGGAGAATGCCGGTGACCTCGCGCGACCATCGCAGACACACGTAGCACGTGATCAGTGCGCAGGCGCCGTGCCCGAAGAGATAGAGAACGATCATCTCGCGCATGAACGGCGTGTTCGCGTAGTAGGTGTCGAGGTCCCTCAGTCGCTCGACCGGCGCGCTCGCCAGGGCGAACAGCGTGATGATGGCGACGATCAGCAGGCTGTACACCGTGGCGACGCGTACGACCCAGCGCCTGACCTGGTCGGCGGGGCCACCGCGCCAGTTGATCAGGAGGATCAGCAGGGAGGCGCTGTACGCGGAGATGACGCTGTAGGTCATCGGCGCGCCGAAGTTGGGCGTGCCGGTGAGCCCGTTCACCGCGGCCAGGGTGACGGGGGCCGAGCAGAAGAAGCACAGTCCGCCGAGGAAGATCGAGACGCAGGTGGAGGCGGTCAGGGGATCGCTCAGGGCGACCCGCGGCCTGCGGAAGAGGAGCAGGGCGGTCATGGCGAACAGGCAGGCCGCCGAGTACACGACAAGGCTCATGGGTCGGAAGCTCCGTTCAGCACATGGCCAGGGCGCGCTCGCCATGGCTCTCGGCGAGTGCGTCGGCGATGCGGAGGAGAGCCGGGAGGTCGGGGCGTTCCGGGAGCGGTGCCGCGTCGTCGGCGACCGCGAGCCCGGGTCCGCGGTCGCTCACGGTCCGGGTCGCGGCGGTGATGGCCGTGGCCCAGGCGGCGGCCTCCGCCTGGTGCCGGTCGCCGGTCGCACGCAGCCGGTCGGCGTACGTCTGCCGGTACAGCCCCTGGTCGAAGTACCGCTCCAGGTAGCGCAGTCCGTTGTAGATGGTGCTCTGCCGCCAGGTCAGCCGGCGGGTGGGCGAGGGCCAGAAGGGGCGCGGAACGCTCAGGTACTCGCTCCGCAGAAGCCCCGTCAGTTCCTGTTCCAGCGGGCCCAGCCGCGCGTACGCCCGCCAGCATCGCGCGCGTGTCGCCAGGAAGGGGCCGACCAGCGGGATCACGGTGCCCACGACGGTCAGCACCGCCCCCAGTCCGGCGCAGGCCGGCGAGAGCGTCGTACCGAGGACGGACCAGTCGCGTCCGCACCAGCGGGCGATCACGGCCACGAGCTTGGAGGCGCTGTAACCCGCGCCGACGACGGTCCCCACTCCCATGGTCACCAGCCCCGCCCGCAGGGCGCCGTTCAGTTGGCGGGCCCAGGTGAGCGAGCGGTACGCGGTGACGGCGACGGCGGTGAAGTGCCCGACGAGGTACAGGACGATCATCTCGGCGATGTACGGCGTGGTGGCGTAGTAGGTGTCGAAGTCCGTGCGGCGTTCCACCGACGCGTCGCCCAGGACGAACAGGGCCGCGATGCAGGCGAGCACGGCCCAGTATCCGATGACCCAGCGCCGGACGGCGCGGGTCGCGCCCGGGCCGCCGCGCCAGCTCACGACGAGGACGAGGGACGCGGCGCCGTAGGCGGTGATGGCCGCGTAGGTCAGCGGAGCGGCGAGGTTGGGTATGCCGCTGACTTCGTTGATGAACCCGACCGTGCGCGGGGCGCCGAAGAGGAAGCACAGCGAGGCGAAGGCCAGGACGCTGCTGATGGCCAGCAGGAAGGGGTCACGCCATCTGCGGACGAGGTCGGGCGCCTTGGCCAGCAGGCTCAGCCAGAGCAGCCCGCAGCTCACGTAGTTGATCAGGTCACTCACCTCTGGGCCCCGCGGTAGTTGAGCGCCGCCCCGATGCGTCCTGCGAGGTCGTCGTTGGCGGGGGTCTGTGCCGCGTAGACGGAGTCGGGGGCCGCTTTCAGCCAGGGGCGCAGCCGGTCGCCGATCAGCATGCCGAACAGGTCGGCTCGCTGTTCGGCGGCTTCCAGGAACCGGGTGCGGGCGGCGGTCGGCCGGGAGGTGTCGCCGGCCGCCGACGGGATGGCGTGCTCGGCGTGTGCGGCCAGGTGGGTCGGGTCGTCGTCGGCCATGTGCCACAACTCGTGGCCGAGGATCACGAGTTTCATCCAGGGCGGTGCGTCGGCCTCGATGATGATGTCGTCGCTCGTGCCGCGCTCGATCCACAGTCCGGTTGCGGAGGTGTGCGGCGGGAAGTTGGCCTGGTGGACGACGATGGGGCGGCCTCGCCAGCGGGAGGCGGACTCGACCAGGGCAGCGAGAAGATCGCCGGGATCCGCGGGAATCGGAACCCTGAGGGGATCGATGAGCAGGTTGGCGAACCGGCGCATCTTCCTGGTTGTGCGCACCATTCCCCCGAAGGCCTTCGGCTGACATGGGAGCGGCGGTCGGTCGGCGTGCCGCTGCTCGACGCGACCGCACGGGCCGCGTCTGATCGCCAATATGCCAACTCCCCGCCGCTTCGGCCAGCTTCACCCAGGGGCCGAGCACGGGAGGAAAGGGACGTTCAGCGGAAACGGGGTGCGGCGCGGCCCGGCGGGTGACCGAAACGCGCGCTCGGCGCGGCACCCCCGCGTGGTGGCGGCCTTCCCGGCACCGTCACGGCCGTGACCCTGGTCACCGGCCCGCTGTGCCCACGGCCACCCCTCGGGCCGCGCGGGGCTGCCGGTAAAGTGGCGGAGTCGTCATCACACCCGTACGGGGGGAAGCCGGTGCAATTCCGGCGCTGACCCGCAACCGTGAGCCGTCCCGGACGGTGAGCCGGACCGCCCCGGACGGGACGTTGACCGGCTCACGTGCGCCGCGGCCCGCCGCGCACGGCACCGTCGAGGTCTACGGAGCCGAGCCGCCCGGGGTGTCTCCCGTGCGCTGCCGGTTCCCCGCAGGAGAGGCAGTCGCCGACCATGAACGTACGCCGCAGTGCCGCGGCTCTCGCCGCCGTAGGCGTGCTGGCCGCCGCCGCACCCGCCACGGCCGCCGACCCGTCCCCGACTCCGTCTGGGAAGGTGACGATCCCGGCCGGCCTGTACGGCAAGGCGGACCCGACCTACGACGGCGTGTGGCGCCAGTCGCTGACGCTGCTCGCCCAGCGCACGCTCGGCTACCGCCCGGCCACCGGGGCCGTGGACTGGCTCACCGGACAGCAGTGCGCGAACGGCGCCTTCGCCGCCTTCCGCCCCGCCCCCGCCAAGGCCTGCGACAGCACGGTCAAGCCGGACACCAACAGCACGGCCGCCGCCGTCCAGGCGCTGCACGCGGTCGGCGGGCGCGGCGGCGCGGCCATCAAAGCGGTGGACTGGCTGAAGTCCGTGCAGAACGAGGACGGCGGCTGGGGCTACTACCCGGGCGGCCCCAGCGACACCAACTCCACCTCCGTCGTCATCGGCGCGCTGTCCGCGGCCGGCACCGACCCGGCGGACGTCCGCAAGGCGGGCAAGTCCCCCTACGACGCGCTGCCCGCCTGGTCCATCCCCTGCGACCAGGACGGCGGCGGCGCCCTCGCCTACCAGCCGGACAAGAAGGGCAAGCTGCTTCCCAACGCGGACGCGACGGCGGCGGGCCTGCTGGGCGCGCTCGGCAAGGGCTTCGTGGCAAAGGCCGGCAAGGCCCCCGCGAAGGATGCCTGCGCCCGGGCCGGCCGGCTCACCCCGGCCCAGGTGGCGGACAACGCCGGCGCCTACCTGGCGTCGGCCGTCGCCGAGACCGGCCACCTGCAGTCCACCCTGCCCGGCGCCGAGGCCCAGCCGGACTTCGGCAACACGGCGGACGCGGTCGTCGCGCTCGCCGCGGACGGCCGGACCGAGCAGGCGAAGAAGGCGTACGCCTGGCTGGAGAAGAACGCCGGCCCGTGGGCGACGCAGAGCGGTCCGGCCGCCTACGCCCAGCTGATTTTCGCCGCGCACGCGGTCGGCGCGCAGCCCGGCGACTTCGGCGGCACCAGCCTGGTCCGCTCCCTCAACGCCCAGGGCCCGGCCCCGCGGCTGGAGGAGCCCGCCACGCACAAGCCCCAGGCGTCCGACGACGACACGAACACCGGCGTGTGGTGGATCGTCGGCGTCGGCCTCGTCGCGGGCATCGGCATCGGCTTCCTGCTCAGCGGCCGGAAGAAGCGGCAGCCGTGACCGCCGTCCGCCGTGCCGCGCCGGTGCTCGCCGCCGTGCTGCTGCTCCTCGGGTCCGCCGGTCGGGCGGGCGCCACCGGCTACCGCTACTGGTCGTTCTGGGAGCGCGCCGGCGGGCACTGGACGTACGCCACGCAGGGCCCGTCGACCGTCCGTCCGGACGACGGCGCGGTCCAGGGCTTCCGCTTCGCGGTGAGCGCGGACTCCGCGGACGCGAGCCGGCCGCGCGGTACGGCGGACTTCGCCACGATCTGCGCGGACACGGCGGCGAAACCGGGTACGAAGCGGGTGGCGTTGGTCCTCGACTTCGGCACCCCGGCCGACGCGCCGTCCGGGGAGACGCCGCCGGGCCGGCGTACGGCGTGCGCGCGGGTGTCGCCGGACGCGACGACGGCCGACGCCCTGGCGGCCGTCGCCAAGCCCCTGCGCTACGACACCAACGCCCTGCTGTGCGCGATCTCCGGGTATCCGGAGCAGGGGTGCGGGGAACAGGTGGCGGCGGGCACGAAGGAGAGTGCCGCCGAGGAAGGCAGCGCCGCCGGGGAAGGCAAGGAAAGGGAATCCGGCAACGGGCCGTCGCTGGGTCTGCCGATCGGCGCCGCAGTGGTCGCCCTGCTGGCGGGCGCGGCGGTGTGGCAGGCGCGGCGGCGGCGCAATGATTCCGTGTGAGTGCGGGCGGTCGTGCGGCTGCGCCGTGGCCGCTCGCGCGGTTCCCCGCGCCCCTGCGACGGTGCAGTCGCCGCCCTCACCGAGGCACCGCGGCGGCGGGTCGGACACAGCCGCGGGCAGTCGTGCCGCCGGGGCGGCACCCCGCCGGCGCGGGCGAGCGGAGCCGGCCCCCGCCCCGCACCGGTACCGCGCACAGGTGCACCCCGGTGCCTGGTGGCTCTGGTCGCTGGGCCTCGGCACCGCGGCCACCCGCACCACCAACCCCCTCCTCCTGGCCCTCCTCATCGCCGCCTCCGCCTACGTGGTGGCGACACACCGCTCCCCCACCCCCTGGTCCCGCTCCTACACGGCCTTCGCGAAACTCGCCCTCGCCGTCCTCCTCGTCCGCCTCGTCTTCGCGGTGGCGCTGGGCTCCCCCATCCCCGGCACGCACACCCTGCTGACGCTCCCCGAAGTCCCGCTCCCGCACTGGGCGCAGGGCATCCGCCTGGGCGGCAGGGTCACCGCCGAGGCGCTCGTCTTCGCCGCCTACGACGGCCTGAAACTGGCCACCCTCCTGATCTGTGTCGGCGCGGCGAACGCCCTCGCCGGCCCCTCCCGCCTGCTGAAGTCCCTCCCCGGCGCGCTGTACGAGACGGGCGTGGCCGTCGTCGTCGCCCTCACCTTCGCGCCCCACCTCATCGCCGACGTCCAGCGGCTGCGGGCCGCCCGCCGGCTGCGCGGCCGCCCCGACCGGGGTCTACGGGGCCTGCTCCAGGTCGGGCTGCCGGTCCTGGAGGGCGCGTTGGAACGCTCGGTCGCGCTCGCCGCCGCGATGGAGTCCCGCGGTTACGGCCGCGGGGCCGACGTCCCCGCCCGCGTCCGCCGTACGACGGCCGCGCTGACTCTCGGCGGTCTGCTCGGCGTGTGCGCGGGGACGTACGGGCTGCTCACCGCGGAGGGCGGCACGTACGGGCTGCCGGTGCTGCTCGCCGGGGTGGCCGCCGCGCTCGCGGGCCTGCGGCTGGGCGGCCGCCGTTCCCTTCGTACCCGGTACCGCCCGGACCCGTGGGGCGTACGGGCCTGGCTGGTCGCGGGTTCGGGCGCCGCGGTCGCCGCGCTGCTCGCGCTCGCCTCCGCCCGCGATCCGGAGGCGCTGCACCCGGGCGTCGTCCCGCTGGTCGCGCCCACGCTCCCGCTGTGGCCCGCCGCCGCCGTCCTGCTCGCCCTGCTGCCCGCCTTCGTCGTACCCCAGCCCGCCCAGGCCCCCGCAGCCCCCGATGCCCCCAAGACGCCCGAGACCCCCAAGACTCCCGAGGAGCCGTCGTGATCCGCTTCGAGGACGTCCGCGTGACGTACGACGGTGCGGCCGAACCCACCGTCCAGAGCATTGACTTCGAGGTGCCCGAGGGTGAACTGGTGCTGCTCGTCGGCCCGTCCGGGGTCGGCAAGTCGACCGTCCTCGGCGCGGTCAGCGGGCTGGTCCCGCACTTCACGGGCGGCACCCTGGGCGGCCGGGTCACGGTGGCCGGCCGGGACACCCGGACGCACAAGCCGCGTGAACTGGCCGATGTGGTCGGCACGGTGGGGCAGGATCCGCTCGCCCATTTCGTGACGGACACCGTGGAGGACGAACTCGCCTACGGCATGGAGTCGTTGGGGCTCGCACCGGAGGTGATGCGGCGCCGGGTGGAGGAGACCCTGGACCTGCTGGGCCTGGCCGGGCTGCGGGACCGTCCGATCGCCACGCTGTCCGGTGGGCAGCGGCAGCGGGTCGCGATCGGCTCGGTCCTCACCCCGCACCCCCAGGTGCTCGTGCTGGACGAGCCGACCTCGGCGCTGGACCCGGCCGCGGCGGAGGAGGTGCTGGCCGTGCTCCAGCGGCTGGTGCACGACCTGGGGACGACAGTCCTGCTGGCCGAGCACCGCCTGGAACGCGTGATCCAGTACGCGGACCGGGTCGTGCTGCTGCCCGCCCCCGGCTCCGCCCCGATCGTCGGCCCCCCGGCCGAGGTGATGGCCGTGTCCCCGGTCTGCCCACCGGTGGTCGACCTCGGCCGCCTGGCGGGCTGGTCCCCCCTCCCCCTGACCGTCCGAGACGCCCGCCGCCGCGCGGGCACCCTACGAGACCGCCTGGCCGCAGCCGCCACAGCCGACAGCACGCCGGCCACGAACAGCCACGGCACAAGCACACCCCCAGCCGCACCAGCACCCGCAGGCGACGGCGCCGCAGCCGGGGGCAGGCGTGTCGGCAGGGGCGGTGCCCGTCCCGACGGGGGCGGCGTCCCGTCGGCGCGGGCGAGCGAACCCGTCCCCGCCCCGCCACGGCCCCGGGCAGCCGGCGACACCGCCCGCCGCTCCCTCTTCCGGCGCCGCCCCGCCACCCTGGCACCCCCGCGGACACGCATCGCCGAGGTCCGCGCCCTGGCCGTCCGCCGCGGCCGGGTCGACGCCCTGCACCATGTGGACCTGACCGTGGCCCCGGGCGAGACGGTCGCGCTCATGGGTCGCAATGGCGCCGGGAAGTCGACCCTGCTCGGCTCGCTCGTCGGCCTGGTGGCGCCCAGCGCCGGCACGGTGCACGTCGGCGGAGCGGTCCCCTCCCGCACCCCGCCCCGCGAACTCGTGCGCCGCGTCGGCCTCGTCCCGCAGGACCCGCGTGATCTGCTGTACGCCGACACGGTGGCCGCCGAGTGCGCGGCCGCCGACCGGGACGCGGGCGCCGAGCCCGGCACCTGCCGGGGGCTGGTGTCGGAGCTGCTGCCGGGCATCACGGACGACACGCATCCCCGTGATCTGTCCGAGGGCCAGTGCCTGGCGCTGGCCCTGGCCGTCGTGCTGACCGCCCGCCCTCCCCTGCTCCTGCTGGACGAGCCGACGCGCGGCCTGGACTACGCGGCCAAGGCCCGCCTGGCGGCCGTACTGCGCGGCCTGGCCGCCGAGGGGCACGCGATCGTGCTGGCCACGCATGATGTGGAGCTGGCCGCCGAGATCGCCCACCGGGTGGTGCTGCTCGCCGAGGGTGAGGTGATCGCGGACGGCCCGACGGCCGAGATCGTGGTGTCCTCCCCCTCCTTCGCACCGCAGGTGACGAAGATCCTGGCCCCGCAGCGGTGGCTGACGGTGGCCGAGGTGCGGGAGGCGCTGGCATGAGCGCCGCCCCACGGGTCCGGGCCGTCCGCCTCGGCCCCCGCGCCCTCGCCGCCCTCGCCCTGACCAGCGCGGTCGGCGTGGTGGCCTTCGGCTGGCCCTTCCTCGCCCCGCCCACCGCGCAGCTGAGCGCCCACGCCCAGGACGCGCCCTGGCTCTTCGCGGGCCTGCTGGTGCTGCTGGTCGCGGTCGTGGCGGCGACGATCTCGGAGTCGGACCTCGGGCCGAAGGCGGTGGCGATGCTGGGCGTGCTGGCCGCGACCGGGGCCGCGCTGCGCCCGATCGGCGCGGGCACGGCCGGGATCGAGCCGATGTTCTTCCTGATGGTGCTCAGCGGACGGGTGCTGGGCCCCGGCTTCGGGTTCGCGCTGGGCTCGGTGACGATGTTCGCGTCCGCGCTGCTCACGGGCGGGGTCGGGCCGTGGCTGCCGTTCCAGATGCTGTCGATGGGCTGGTTCACGATGGGCGCCGGTCTGCTGCCGGGGCCGGTGCGGCTGCGTGGCCGGGGCGAGCTGCTGATACTCGCTTCGTACGGCTTCCTGGCCGCTTTCGCCTACGGCACGCTCATGAACATGGCCGGCTGGCCCTTCCTGGGCGCCGCGGCCTCGAACATCTCCTTCGACCCGCACGCCCCGGTCCCCGCGAACCTGGCCCGCTTCGTGGCGTACTGCCTGGCCACCTCGCTCGGCTGGGATCTGGGACGGGCCGTCTGCACGGTGCTGCTGACCCTGGTCCTCGGCCCGGCGGTGCTGCGCGCGCTGCGCCGGGCCACGCGGCGGGCCGCGTTCGAGACCGCGGTCACATTCGACGGCCCCGGCGTGTGACGGGCGGCACGAGCCGTCGTGCCGCTGGGTGAGGCGCCGCATCCGCGGCGTGAGCGAGACGGTGAAGCACCCCACATGACGCAGGTCACCTACGACCCCGGATCGTAGTCCTATTTGTCCGATACACCCGTTCCGACACCCCCACTGACCTGCGGTTCGAGAGCCACGCCACACCACCGACGTTTCCCCTCGATCCGGCCACAACTAGTAAAAGGGGTCATTGCGGACGGATTTCGAGCCTGCTTATCTGGACGACGTCGCCAGGCGCCACGAGCCCTCAGGGCCGGGGCGCCGACGCATGCGGCCACAGCGCGTGGTCCACCCCATGCGGGCGATCCCCCGTCCCCGACGCAAGAGGTTCTCCGTGTCCGTCTCCTTCATCCGCCGCATCGCTTCCCCGAAGAAGGCCCTCACCGCCGCCGCCCTGGCCGCCGCCACCGCCGGTATGGCGCTGAGCGCGGCGCCCGCCCAGGCCGCCCCCACCTCGGCCTCCTCCGCCCAGGCGATCGCGCACAAGATGATCCCGGACGCCGCCCAGTACAACGCGTTCAGCAAGATCGTCGAGCACGAGAGTGGCTGGAACCCGGCCGCCACCAACAGCTCGTCCGGCGCCTACGGCCTGGTCCAGGCCCTGCCGGCCTCGAAGATGTCCTCGGCCGGTGCCGACTGGAAGACCAACCCGGCCACCCAGATCAAGTGGGGTCTGGACTACATGAACTCCCGCTACGGCAGCCCGGTCAAGGCCTGGAGCTTCTGGCAGGCCAACGGCTGGTACTGAGCCGCTCCCTGCGAGCCGCCAGGCGCGCCAGGCCGCCCCGCCGCTGAGCCGGCGCGCGATCCGGGCCGGGGCCGCCCGGTACGACCCCGCGTGGTCGACGGCCCCCCTGTCCAGCACCCGCACCCTCGCCCCCGTACGGCGAGGGTGCGCGCGCATGTCCGGGCGCCTTCCGCACCCGCCAACTCAACCGCGTCTCCTGTGGATCGATCGCGTTCTGTCTCATGTCCGGGACGCTACGCAGACACGCTCGGCCGGGACATCCGACATACGCCCCGCGCTCATGGTGGAGTTGTCATCACCTTGCCCGTCCGGCCGACCGGAGGAACGATGACGACCCCGACGACAGCGGACCCGGAGGAACGCGGGGTGCGGCTGGTGGCCGTCCTCCTGATCCTGACCGTGGTGAGCGGTCTGATCGACGCCGTCAGTTATCTGGGCCTGGGCCGGGTGTTCACGGCCAACATGACGGGCAACGTGGTGGTCCTGGGCTTCGCGGCGGCCGGCGCCCCGGGCTTCTCCGTCCCGCACACGGCCACCTCGCTGGCCTGCTTCCTGCTGGGCGCGGTGGTGGGCGGCCGGGTGGCGGCGCGCTTCGGAGGCGGCTCCCGGCGCCGCTGGGCCCGCCTCACACTGGCGGCGGAGGCGGTGCTGGTGGGGGTGTCGGCGGCGGTGGCCTTCGCCTGGCCGGACGCCACCGGCACGGTCTACGCCCTCATCGCGCTCACGGCCTTCGCGATGGGTCTGCGCAACGCGACGGTCCGCAAACTGGGCGTCCCCGACCTGACGACGACGGTCCTGACGATGACCCTGACCGGCCTGGCGTCCGAATCCCGCCTCGGCGACGCCACCGGCCACCGCTCCCCACGCCGCACGGCCTCGGTGATCGCCATGCTCGGCGGCGCCTGCCTGGGCGCCTGGCTGGTCCTCCACCACGGCCTCGGCATCCCGCTGCTGCTCGCGGCCCTGGCGTCGGGGGCACTGGCGGTGGTGGCCTCGGGACGGGAGTGACAAAAGGTCAACCCCCGTCGCATGTGCGTGGGCGTGCGACGGCGACCGGGACGATCACTCAGCGGCTGTGGACGTCCAGGACAGGAAGGTGGTGAACGCGGCGGGGTCGACCGTGAGGATCGGTCCCTCCGGGTTCTTGGAGTCGCGGATGGCGATGGTGGCGGTGGGGGTTTCGGCGACCTCTACGCATTCACCGCCCTGGTCGCTGCTGTAGCTGGACTTACGCCAGTTGCTCTCCATAGCGGTCCTCCATGACACCCCGGATCAGGTCCGCCGAGTCCCTGATGGAGAGTGCGGCGGCTTGAAGATGATCGTAACGGAGCGAGCAGTCCGCGACGGTCTCCGGGTTGGCCGTGGGATGCGCGCTGCCGTAGCCCTCCGTATAGACGATGGTGGGATCGCTCGCGAAGTTGAAGAGGGTGAATGAGCCTGTCAGCCCCGCGTGCTCTCCAGCCGAGAACGGCAGGATCTGGATGTTGATCCGGGGATCGCGCTCGTACGACAACAGGTGGGCCAGTTGCTCCCGCATGGTCCCGCCGCGGCCGATCTCCTGGTACAAGGCGGCCTCGCTGAAGACCCCCCAGAAAGAAGGCGGCGTGCTCTTCTGGAAGATGCGTTGCCGCACCAGCCGCGCGGCGGTGCGGTCCTCGATGCCGGTCTCATCGATCGTGCCGAGCGTGGCGCGCGCGTACGTGGGTGTCTGAAGCAGACCGTGAATCATGCCCATCTGGAAGGTGCAGATCTTCGTCGCCCGCGCTTCCAGCTCGGCCACTTCCCTGAACCACGCCGGAAGTTGGCTTCGCAGCACCAGCTCGACGAGCCGTGAAAGCAACCCACCCGTCCCCAACGCCGCATCCACCCGCTCGCTGAACTCCGGTGTCGGTACCTTCCTGGCCGTCTCCACCTGGCCGACGAGCGACCCCGTGTAGTTGACGATGTCCCCCAGTTGCCGCTGGGTCAGGCCGGCCGCTTCTCGGCAGCGCCGCAACTCGAAGCCGTAGTAGTCGAGCGGCGAGGCACCCGGGTCGAGGGTGTTGATGTTGGCCACGGTTGGTCCCCTCTCACGCAACAGAGCCCACATCCGGACCCGTTGTGTCCGTCCTGTAGCCCAGCGTAGTGATACGAGGTCAGCCTCGTAGCGTGAACCTGAACATTCCGCGAACCCCCCAGTACCGCATGCACCTCACCGTCGGGGAGCACTCGGTACGTCACATCCGCCGGATCGTCCGCTCGCTGCTGGACGAATGGCAGCTGCCGGAGCTGACGTTCGCCGTGGAGCTGGGCGTCAGCGAGCTGGTGACCAATGTCGTCCGGCACGTCCCGGACCGCCGCTGCACACTCCTGCTGGCACGGCTGACGGCGGGCGTACGGGTCGAGGTGACCGATGGCTTCACCCAGCTCCCGCTCGTGACCGAAGGCACCTCCCTGGATGCGGAGAGCGGCCGCGGACTTGGTCTGGTGGACGCCGTGGTCGGCAAATGGGGCGTGTCCAGGGGGATCGACGGCGGCAAGACGGTGTGGTTCGAATGCGGGCAGGCCCCGCATGCGAGTGGGGGGAGCAGTCATGGACTGGATCCGTGATCTCAGCCGGCGGCCGCCTCCTTGACCGCCTCCCGGCTGTCCTGGGCCGCCGCCCGGGCCACCACGCGGGCCCGCGGCCCCTGGAACAGGTACGACAGCCCGAAGCCCGCGCCGACCACCGCCGCGCCGCCGACCGCGTCCAGGACCCAGTGGTTGCCGGTGGCGACGATGGCCGAGACGGTGAAGAAGGGGTGCAGGAGGCCGAGGGCCTTCATCCACCACTTCGGGGCGATGACCGCGATGACCACCCCGCACCACAGGGACCAGCCGAAGTGCAGGGACGGCATCGCCGCGTACTGGTTGGTCAGGGCGGTCAGGGTGCCGTAGTCCGGCTGGGAGAAGTCCTGGACGCCGTGGACGGTGTCGATGACGCCGAGGGTCGGCATCAGGCGCGGCGGGGCCAGCGGGAAGAGCCAGAAGCCGACCAGGGCGAGCAGGGTGGCGAAGCCGAGGGAGGCGCGGGCCCAGCGGTAGTCCACCGGGCGGCGCCAGTAGAGGACGCCGAGGACGGTCAGGGGGACCACGAAGTGGAAGGACTCGTAGTAGAAGTCGAAGAAGTCCCGCAGCCAGCCGATCCGCACGACCGTGTGGTTGACGGCGTGCTCGATGTCTATGTGCAGGAAGCGTTCGACGTCCAGGACCAGATGGCCGTGGTGCTCGGCGGTCGCCCGGCCCGCGGAGTTGCTGCCGCCGGTCGCGGCGAGGCGCACCTGCTGGTAGGCCGCGTACGTGACGCGGAGCAGGAGCAGTTCGAGGAGCAGGTTGGGGCGGGTGAGGACCCGGCGGAGGAAGGGCAGGAGCGGAATGTTGCGGAAGCGGGCCGGGAGCTGCGGGGCGTGCTCCGCCGGGACCGGGATCTGGTAGTGCGGCGAGGTGCGGGACAGGAACGGGACGGCCGTGGCGGCGGCCAGGGCCGCGAGCAGGACGAGGTTGTCCCGCAGCGGGTACATCACCGGCATGTGCGGCAGCATCATCTGCGCCGGGAGCGTGGTCACCAGGACGACGGCCACCGGCCAGACGTAACGGTCGGAGGCCCGCTTGCCGACCCGGCCGACGACGGCGAGCAGCACCCACAGCAGCTGGTGCTGCCAGGTGGTGGGAGAGACGGCGACCGCGGCACAGCCGGTGAGGGCGACGGCGAGCAGGAGCTGGCCGTCGTGGGCGTAGCGGACGGCCCGGCGCAGGGCGAGGACGGTGACGGTGGCGCCCAGCAGCAGGAAGAGGACGACCTCCAGCGGGCCGGTGAGGTCCAGGCGGAGCAGGGCGCCGTGCAGGGACTGGTTGGCGAGGTCGTCGGCCTCGCCGCCGAGGCCCGCGCCGGCCATGTGGTGCACCCAGTAGGTGTGGGAGTCGTGCGGCATCGCCGCCCAGGCGAGGACGGTGCAGGCGGCGAAGGTGCCGGCCGTGGTGAGGGCGGCCTTGCGGCGGCCGGTGAACCACAGCAGCGGGGCGAACAGCAGCACCGTCGGCTGGAGGGCGGCGGCCAGGCCCATGCACAGGCCGCTCGCGCGTTCCCCGCGCACGACGAAGCAGCCGAGCAGGACGAGCAGCACCGGGATGACGCTGGTCTGGCCGAGCCACAGGGTGTTGCGGACCGGCAGGGACAGCATGAGCAGGCTGACGGCGACCGGGGCGGCCAGCAGGGAGGTACGGCGGCTGACCGGCTGGGGCAGCGCGCGGGCGGCGACCAGGCCGAGGGCGCCGACCAGCAGCAGGGTGCCGAAGGTCCAGCCCCAGCCGAGGGCCGCCTCGGCGGCACGGGTCAGCGGTTTGAGCACCAGGCCGGCGAAGGGGGTGCCGGTGAACTGCGTCGAGTCGTAGAGCGAGCCCTTCACGTGCAGGACGCCCTCGTCGCCGACCCAGGTCTCCAGGTCGGTGAGCCGCTCCCCGCTCGGGGTGGTGAGGACGGCGGCCACCTGCCGTACGGCGAGGATCGCCGCCACCGCCCACAGGGCGAGCCAGGCCGCCCGCAGCCGCGCCCCGAAGGCCTCCGTCGGTCGCCCGCTGTGCTCCACGTTCGCCACGCCTCGCCGGCCTCCCGCCCCGTTCGTCCCGGGCGCGCCGCGCGCCGGGTTCCCTCCGCGATCCCCGTTTTTCAGGCTCGCAGACCCCTCGGAAGAGGACGCAGACACCCCCCGCTTTGCCTGACATCCGTCCACCTTTGTCCGAAAGACGATAGTGCGCACCGGGTCCGGTTGCGTGCCCGGGGGGCGAGAAGGATCACAGTGAGCAGCAGGAATGGCACTGCGTGAGCGGGCAGACGTACCTGCACAGACACCCTTTGGCTGCCCTATGCATCGACTCGCCTACGGGACGTAAGGGACCGAACTCCCCCTATGGTCGCTTTTCGGCCCGTATCCCGGCAGCGCCGCCGCCCGGGCCGCGTACCTGCTCCCGTCGAAAGGTAGGCGAGCCTCGTTTTGGCGACCGCCACAGCCGTCACCCCGCATCTGAAGACCCGCAGGGCCAGCAAGGCCCGCGACGTCACCGTCACCGACCCCGCGCTGGTCAAGCGCGCCGTGAAGGCGGCGGCGCTCGGCAACGCGATGGAGTGGTTCGACTTCGGTGTCTACAGCTACATCGCTGTCACCCTGGGCAAGGTCTTCTTCCCGTCCGGCAACCCGACCGCGCAGCTGCTGTCGACGTTCGGCGCCTTCGCCGCGGCCTTCCTGGTCCGCCCTCTCGGCGGCATGGTCTTCGGCCCGCTGGGCGACCGCGTGGGCCGGCAGAAGGTCCTCGCCCTCACGATGATCATGATGGCGGTGGGAACGTTCGCGATCGGCCTGATCCCGTCGTACGCCACGATCGGCGTGGGCGCGCCGCTGCTCCTGCTGGCCGCCCGCCTGGTGCAGGGCTTCTCGACCGGCGGTGAATACGCCGGCGCCTCCACCTTCATCGCCGAGTACGCGCCGGACAAGAAGCGCGGCTTCTTCGGCAGCTGGCTGGAGTTCGGCACGCTCGCCGGCTACATCGGCGGCGCGGGCCTGGTCACCGTGATGACCGCCCTGCTCTCCTCGGACGACCTGCTCGCCTGGGGCTGGCGCATCCCGTTCCTGATCGCGGGCCCGATGGGCATCATCGGTCTGTACCTGCGGATGCGCCTCGAGGAGACCCCGGCGTTCGCGGCGGAGGTCGAGAAGGCGGAGGCGGCCCGGCCGAAGGTGCCGCTGCGCGAGATGGTGACGGGCCAGTGGAAGTCCCTGCTGATCTGCATGGGCCTGGTCCTGGTCTTCAACGTCACCGACTACATGCTGCTGTCGTACATGCCGAGCTACCTCACCAGCGAGCTGAAGTACGACGAGACGCACGGGCTGCTGGTCGTCCTCGGTGTGATGGCCCTGATGATGATCGTCCAGCCGTTCGCGGGCGCGCTGACCGACCGGGTCGGCCGCCGCCCGGTGATCGCGGCGGGCTGCGCGGGCTTCCTGCTCCTGTCCATCCCCGCGCTGCTGCTGATCCGCCAGGGCAGCCTGGTCGCTGTCGCGCTGGGCATGGGTGCGCTGGGTCTGCTCCTGGTCTGCTTCACGGCGGCCATGCCCGCCGCGCTGCCCGCCCTGTTCCCGACCCGGGTGCGCTACGGCTCCCTGTCCATCGGCTTCAACGTGTCCGTGTCCCTGTTCGGCGGTACGACTCCGCTGGTCGTGACCGCGCTGATCGGGGCGACCGGGAACATGATGATGCCCGCGTACTACATGATGGCCGCGGCCGTCGTGGGCGGGTTCGCGGTGTGGCGGATGGCCGAGTCCGCGGGCCGGCCGCTGCCGGGTTCCGCCCCGGCCGTGGAGCAGCGGTGAGCGCCGGGGGGCCTGAGGCCGTGTGCCGGGTGCGGGCGCGCGGGGACTGATCGCGCGCTCCCCGCGCCCCGGGAGGTGCCGCCCGCCGTACTGCCCGCGGCCGCGGGCAGTCGTACCGCTCGGGGCGATCCGGCGGCCGGTCATTCCCCCGCCGCCGATGCAGCCCCCGCCGCCGCTCTCCCCGTCCGCGCCGCTCGGCTGAGATGATCGAGGTACCGAGGTGGGCAGGGCCGAGGAGCCTCGGGACGACACTCGGGAAAGGCAGCAGGCGCATGAGCGGGTCGCAGCTCTGGGACGACGTCGACGACTACTTCATCAGCCACCTCTCTCCGGACGACGAGGCGCTCCGGGCGGCGCTGCGGGAGAGTGAGGCCGCCGGGCTGCCGCCCATCGGCGTCACGGCCGCGCAGGGCAAGTTCCTGCAACTGCTCGCCCAGGTGCAGGGCGCGCGCACCATCCTGGAGATCGGCACGCTCGCCGGGTACAGCACCATCTGGCTGGCCCGTGCCCTGCCCGAGGACGGCAGGCTGATCTCGCTGGAGTACAGCGCCAAGCACGCCGAGGTGGCCGTCCGGAACATCGCCCGCGCGGGCCTGGAGCGGATCGCCGAGGTGCGGGTGGGCCCGGCCCTGGAGTCGCTGCCCAAGCTCGCCGACGAGAACCCCGCCCCCTTCGACCTGGTGTTCATCGACGCCGACAAGGCCAACAACGGGCACTACGTGGAGTGGGCGCTGCGGCTCACCCGCGCGGGCAGCCTGATCGTCGTGGACAACGTGGTGCGCGACGGCCGGATCGCCGACGCGAGCAGCGCCGCGCCGGACGTGGTCGGCACCCGTGCCGCGATCGAACTGATCGCCGATCACCCCAGGTTGAGCGGTACCGCCATCCAGACGGTCGGCCAGAAGGGCTACGACGGCTTCGCGGTGGCCCGCGTGCTGGGCTGAGCCCGTCCGCGGGCCGCGCTCACACTTCGTGGTAGAAGCCCACGTTGACGCTGTGCGGCGCCGTGCGGTCCTGGACGACGATCTCGCCGGAGCCGCCGTGCGGGAGCGGGACGGTCGCGCCGTAGCCGATCGGCTGCGCGTACTCGCCGATGGTCAGCCGCACTTCGGACGCCGGGTCGGCCTGGGAACCGCGCAGCCAGGTCAGTTGCCAGCCGCCGTCGGGGCCGCACAGGAACTCCAGGTGGACGCGGGAGACGAAGAGCCAGTCCTCGGGGGTGACCAGCCGGCACACGGAGGCGTCGCGGCCGACCCGCAGCACGGCGCCGGGTTCGCTGGGTGCGTCGGCCATCGTCATGCCGGCCGTGGCGCCCGCGTCGGCGCCCGAGACGGTGGCCATGGTGAGTTCGAGCACGCGTGTTCCCCCTGAAGCAGTGAAGCGGCTGCAGCGTCCGAGAGTTCCTGAGCGGTGGCCGGATCGCCGTACCGCCGCCGCATGATAAAACGCCCGGCGGGGTCGCGTCCGGCACAATGGGTTCATGACCGAGCGAAAGCCACCGGGTGTCCCGTTCGAGTCCTGGGTCGACAAGCAGATCCGCGACGCGCAGGCGCGCGGTGAGTTCGAGCGGCTGCCGGGGGCGGGCGAGCCGCTGCCCGCGGAGCTGGACTCCGGCTACGACGAACTGTGGTGGGTCAGGCGGAAGATGGCCCGCGAGGGGCTGGCCGTGCTGCCGCCCGCGCTGGCCCTGCGCAAGGAGGCCGAGGACGCGCTCGAGGCGGCGTACGCGGCGCCCTCGGAGCGGATCGCCCGGAAGATCATCGAGAACGTCAACGTCAAGATCCGCGACATGATGTTCAAGCCGCCGCCCGGTCCCCCGCTGGGGAAGAAGCCGTACGACGTCGAGGAGGTCGTGCGGGCGTGGCGGCAGCGCAGGGCTGCCGCCACGGGGGACGGGCCGGGGTCAGCTGTGTAGCAGGCGACCGGCCAGTTCCCGGTAGTCGCGCAGGGCGAGCCGAAGTTGCTCGGTGTCGGTGTCCGAGCCGGGCCCGCGTTCCTCGGTGCCCTCCCACGACCTGCGCAGGGTGCGGCGCCGCCGGGTCACGGCCTCGCTGAACCGCGCGGCGATCTCCTCCAGCGTCCGATCGGCCTCCTCGACCGCACCCAGGGGCTCGTCCACGAACCCGGCCACCACCTGCCGCATCCGCTCCTCCCAACGATCCGTCTCGTCGTGCGCGAGGAGGGGGGCGGCGGCCCCGGAGGAGGATCCGGGCGCTGCCTCGCCGCCGGTACCGGAGGGGGCGGGGGCAGCCGTCGCGCCGCCAGTGCCGGAGTAGGCGGGGGCAGCCGTCTCGCCGCCGGCTCCGGGTGCGCCGCCGGGGGCCGTCGTGCCGCCGGATGCGGCGGGGCTGCCCGGTGCCGTCGGCCAGGTGTCCGCCGCCCGGGACTCGGTCGTACCGGCCTCACGTCCGGCGACGTCACCCGTGGAGGCGGCGCCCAGCCCGTCGTCCGGCATCCGGCGCCTCTCGGACACCTGCGCCTCATCGCCCGTACCGCGTGTGCCGGGCGTCTCCGCGCCCAGGTCCTCCGTGCCGGGCGCCAGGCCCTCGGAGCCGTGCGGCAGGTGGTGTCCTCCGGAACGCGATCCCGCGGCGGCCCCGGTCGCCCCCGGAATCCGGCCGCCCGAGCCCTCGCCCGGAGTCCGTCCCGTGTTCTCGTCCAGCCTGTTCCCGCCCCGTGTCGGTTCGCCGGGCAGCCGCTCCTCGGGGCGGGCCTCCCTCGGTGCCCGGTGGCCCGGTGCCGGGTCTCCCGGTACCCACTCGTCGTCCGGCGTGCGCGGGAAGCGCCCGGTGGGGTACCGCTCGTCGCCGGAGCCGGTCGTCTGGTCCGTCATGACGCTCAACTCTCCTTCGGTCGGCTCCTGTGCGTGGCCCACGGCGCATGGGAGCGCTCGCGGGAACGGGTACCGGAGGCGGCCGGGGGCCCGGCCGTGCCGGAGGCCGCGCGGTGCCGGCCGGTGTCCGTGCCGGGGCTGGTCAGGTCGTCGAAGAGGGCGCGGGCCCCGACCAGGGCGGTCCGCATCTCCTCGGTCCCGGCGCCGTTCTCGCTCACGCCACCGCCCGCCCCGGCGCGGGCCATCCGGTGCACCTGCCGGTAGCCGTCGACGTGGTCGGCGTGGTGCACGGACAGCGCGGCGAGCTGCTCCTCGTACTCCCTGCCGTCGGGGTAGCCGCGGACGGCGGCCAGCTCCGCGAGCAGCCGGTCGGCCTCGGCCACCGCCTCCCGGGGTGAGTCGACGAAGCGTTCCTGGACGGCCGTCCAGCGGGCCTCGTACCGCTCCCGCTCGTCGCGGTCCAGCGGCCGTTCCCGTAGGTCACCGTGGTGTTCGACGCGCTCGGCCAGCTCCCGCTCGGCGGCCTTGGTGTCCCCGTCGTGCAGGGCGACGGTCCGCTCGTACTCGGGTCCGAAGCGTCGCTTGAGGCTGGGCCCGCCGCGCCGTGCGCGGCCGAACGTCAAGGCGGCGGCGCCGACGACCACGACCGCCGCGATCACGATCAACAGAATGATCAGGCCTGTGGACATTGTTGCCTTCCGATCGGACCGGCCCCGCTGGCCGGTTCCTCCTCCGGGTGACCCGGAACACAGGCGACAAACGGCGGCCGGATCCGAAGGCGTACGGTCAGTGCGCGAACCCGCGCGGTCCGGTCACGTCCTCGCCGAGGTCGGACGTCGGCCTCCGGTATTCCTCCCGGCCCCGTTCGGCCGGGGGCGGGATCACGGATATCCGGTTGCGAACGGTGGGCGACGGCGCTCGAGAATGGCCGGCATGACGTGGACCATCGCCCCGGAACCGTACGGCTCCCCGGTCGCCGCCGCGCTGTGGCGGGCGTACTACACGGAGGTCAGCGACCGCTGGTACCTGCTGCACGAGGGGCGCCGCACCGAGCCCGACGAGCTGGAGCGGGAGATCGCGGCCCGGCCGGGGGACGAACTCGCACCGCCCACCGGGCAGTTGCTCGTCGGGCGGTACGACGGGGAGCCGGCCGGCTCGGCGGGCGTACGGCTGCTGGACCCGGACACGGCCGAACTCACCCGGGTGTTCGTGGTGGAGGGTATGCGCGGCAAGGGCGGCGCCGCGCTCCTCGTGGCCGCCGCCGAGGAGGAGGCCGCCCGCGCCCTCGGCGCCCGGCGGATCATCCTGGACACCCGCTCCGACCTGGTCGAGGCCCGCGCCCTGTACGCCCGCCTCGGCTACACCGAGACGGGCCCGCACAACGACGACGTCTACGCCGAACACTGGTTCCGCAAGGAGCTGCCGGCGACCAAGTCCCTCAACCCGCCTTCGTGACCGTACCGTTGTGCGGCCGTTCGCGTTCGGCGCCGCACAGTTCGCCGGTGAGTTCCCTGACCAGTTGCGTCAGGTCGGTGGCGCGGCCCGGCTGCCACCAGTCGCCGAGCAGCTCGGCCAGGGACTCCTCCCGGGCGTTGGCGAGCCGTTCGGCGACCTGGCGGCCGGAGTCGGTCAGCACCAGGTCCAGGCCCTCTCGCTGGGCGAGGCGCCGTTCCTCGACCTGGCGGGCGGCGGCCATGACCGCCTGGAGCGGGACAGGGGTGCGCTCGGAGAGCACGGCCGGCTCGACGGAGCCGTACCTGCGGATGCGCAGCAGCAGCCAGCTGGCCGCGGGCAGCAGGTCGTAGCCGGCCCGTTCGGTGATCGTCCGATAGATCTCGCGGCGGCCCTCCCGGGTACCGAGCACGGACAGTGCGCGGCACACCTCGTCGTAGGAGGAGCGTTCCACCGGGTTGGGCGGGATGGTCTCGGAGGCGTCGGGCGCGGTGACCGAGCCGCGCAGCCGGTCCTCCTTCAGGAACCAGGCCAGCAGGAAGCCGAGCAGGGCGACCGGGACGGCGTACAGGAAGACGTCGGTGATGGCGGACGCGTAGGCGTGCAGCGCGGCCGGGCGCAGCGCGGGCGGCAGCGCGGCGATGCCCCGCGGGTCGGACTCGAGCGTGTCGGCGCTCACGCCGGGCGGCAGGCCGACCCCGCGGAAGGCGTCGGCGAGCTTCTCACCGAGGCGGCTCGCGAAGACCGTGCCGAAGATGGCGACGCCGAAGGAGGCGCCGATGGAGCGGAAGAAGGTCGCGCCGGAGGTGGCGACGCCCAGGTCCTCGTAGGAGACCGCGTTCTGCACGATCAGCACCAGGACCTGCATCACCAGGCCCAGTCCGAGGCCGAAGACGAAGAAGCAGGCGCTCATCTGTGCGGTGGAGCTGTGCTCGTCCAGCCGGTGCAGCAGGAGCAGTCCGATGGTGGTGACGGCCGTTCCGGTCAGCGGGAAGACCTTCCAGCGGCCGGTGCGGCTGACGATCTGCCCGGAGACGGTGGAGGACAGCAGCAGGCCGAGCACCATCGGCAGCATGTGCACGCCGGACAGGGTCGGGGAGATGCCGTGCACCACCTGGAGGAAGGTCGGCAGGTAGGTCAGCGCGCCGAACATGGCGAAGCCGACGATGAAGCTGATGACGGCGGCGAGCGTGAAGGTGCGAATGCCGAACAGCTTGAGCGGCAGGACCGGTTCGGCGGCCCGGCGCTCCACGGCGGCGAACGCCACGGCGAGCAGGACGCCCAGCACGGCGAGCCCGATGATCTGTGCCGAGTCCCACGCCCAGGTCGTGCCGCCGAGCGAGGCGACGAGGACCAGGCAGGTGGCGACCGCGGCGATCAGGAAGGTGCCGAGGTAGTCGATGACATGGCGGGAGGTGCGGCGCGGGATGTGCAGGGCGGCGGCGATCACGGCGAGGGCCACGACACCCACCGGCAGGTTGATGTAGAACACCCAGCGCCAGCTCAGATGCTCGGTGAACAGCCCGCCGAGCAGCGGCCCGAGCACGCTGGTAGTGCCGAAGACCGCGCCGAACAGGCCCTGGTAGCGGCCGCGTTCGCGCGGCGGCACGAGGTCGCCGACGATCGCCATGGACAGCACCAGCAGTCCGCCGCCGCCCAGTCCCTGCAGCGCCCGGAAGGCGATGAGCTGGGGCATGTCCTGCGCCGTGCCGCACAGCGCCGAGCCGATCAGGAAGATCACGATGGCCGTCTGGAACAGCCGCTTGCGGCCGTACTGGTCGCCGAGTTTTCCCCACAGCGGGGTCGCGGCGGTCGAGGCCAGCAGATAGGCGGTGACCACCCAGGACAGGTGCTCGAGGCCGCCGAGGTCGCTGACGATGGTGGGCAGCGCGGTCGACACGATGGTCTGGTCGAGCGCCGCGAGCAGCAGCCCGAGCAGCAGGGCGCCGATCGGGACGAACACGCTGCCCGGAACGTGTTCGCCGCCGCTCACGCCCTTCGCCGTGCCGTGCGTGTCCAGGGCCATGGAGTCCTCCCGGGGCTCGAGTGCACCTCTTCCATCGTGATCGGTGTCACCCGTTATGGCCTGTCGAGTCCTGCGGATGTGGAGGAAATCCGCATAGTCTCTGAAGTTCGTGAGGGGAGGGCACGAACACGTGAGTGAATCCGAGGGCCGCACCTGCCCGGAGTGCGCAGCGCCGCGGGGACCGGACCACACCCCGACGTGCGACTGCACCGAGCGAGCGGCGCAGGCCCTGCGCGCGGCGCGCACGGCCGAGGCGGCAGCGGCGGATGACTTCGATCCCCTGCGGATACGGCCCTACGTGGACGTCGAGCCCGGTACGGCACCCCCCGCACCCGAGGCGCCGCCCGACGCGCAGACCCGCCCGGTGCCGGCCGTCGAAGTCACCCTGCCGCTGCGCGCGGCGACCGGGCCGGACACGGCCGACCTGCGGATGTTCGGCGCCCACGGGACGGACACGCCCGGTACGGCGGCCGAGCCGGGGACGGCAGTCGAACCCGGGACGGCGGTCGAGCCCGGCACGGTGGAGTCCGCGGTCGGCGGGCGCCGCCGCCGGTCGCGGCGCACGGTGCTGCTGACCGTCGCGGGAGCGGGCGTGGCGGTCGCGGCGGCGGCCGGTTTCGCCGGCGGGCTGTTCTCGTACCACACGCCGTCCCGTGACCGGGCGGCCGAAGAGGTCAGGCAGAGCGTCCCGGACGTGACCACACCCGGCCCGGCGTCGCCGTCGGCACCGGGGGCGCCGGCCCCGTCCCGGTCGCCCGTGCAGTCCCCCGCCACGTCGGCCGCCCCGAGCCCGTCGTCCTCGCCGTCGTCCTCACCGAGCCCCTCGGCGTCCCCCAGCCCGTCCCCTTCCACCTCCGCCACCCCGTCACCCGTGACGGTCCCGCCGACCCCGACCCCGACAACCACGCCCGCCGTCGCACCGGTGCTGCGGCGGGGCGACTTCGGCCCGGAGGTCGCCGACCTCCAGCGGCGGCTGCGCCGGCTGAACCTCTACGGCGACCGGATCAACGGCGTGTTCACCCGCCCGGTCGAGGACGCCGTACGCAACTACCAGCTGGCCCGGGGCGTCCGGGGCGACGACCTGGGGGTGTACGGCCCGGCGACACGCAAGAGCCTGGAGGCGGAGACGCCGGACCCGTAGGGGCTCCGCCCCGCCGGACGACGTGCGGCCGGAGAGCCTGCCGGATACGGCTCGTTCCCGGCCGTCGCGCGGCCCCCCGGCGGCCTTCGAGTGGCTGCACCGGGCCGGCCTCAGGGGCGCGGGGAACTGCGCGGGCAACCCACCACGCACCCGCACCCGCACCCCATCCCGTCGGACCCGCACCCGGTGAACCCGCCCGGATCGCCCCGTCAGCCGACGTGCAGCCGGATCGTCCCGTCGGCCAAGGCCTCGACGGTCACCCGCGTCAGGTCCTCCACGACGGCGTCGGGGCCGTGGGCGCCGGCGCGCGGCCCGACGCCGACGACCCGCATCCCCGCGGCCCGCCCCGCCGCGATACCCGCACCGGAGTCCTCGAAGACGACGCAGTCGGCCGGGTCGACACCCAGCTCGGCCGCGCCCTTGAGGAAGCCCTCGGGATCGGGCTTGCTCGCACCCACCGACTCGGCGGTGACGCGGATCTCGGGCAGGGGCAGCCCGGCGGCGTTCATGCGAGCGGTGGACAGAGGGACGTCGGCGGAGGTCACCAGGGCGTGCGGGAGATCGCGCAGGGAGGCGAGGAAGGCACGCGCGCCGGGGATCTCGACCACGCCGTCGGTGTCGGCGGTCTCCGCGGCGAGCATGCGGGCGTTGTCGGCGAGGTTCTGCTCCACGGGCCGGCCGGGCAGCAGGACGGCCATGGAGGCGTGCCCCTGCCGGCCGTGCACGACCTTCATCACCTCGTCGCCGTCCAGCCCGTGCCGCTCGGCCCAGCCCCGCCAGATGCGCTCGACCACGGCGTCCGAGTTGACGAGGGTGCCGTCCATGTCGAGCAGGAGGGCGCGGGCGGTGAGGACGGTGGCCGGCATCGGCAGCTCCAGGAGGGAAGAAAAAGGGAAAAGGCGGCCCCGCTCGCCGGTCAGGGAAAACGAGCGGGAGCCACTTTGTTCCTCCACGGTACAAAATCGGGAGCGGATTCCGCCAGCACCTCCCGGCAGGGTTCACCCACTGTTCGCCCCGGCCGGGCTCAGCCCGCCACGGCCTCGTACAGGCTCCACACACCGAGGCCCAGCATCAGCAGCGCCGCGATCTGCGTGATCAGTCGCAGCGGCACCCGCTTCATCAGGGCCTTTCCGCCCACGATGCCGAGCCCGGCGACCGCCCACAGCCCCAGCACCGCGCCGAGGCCGACGGAGATCGGGTCGTCGTAGCGGGCGGCGAGGTTGGCGGTCATGATCTGGGTGAGATCGCCGAACTCGGCGACAAGGATGAGCATGAAGCCCGTACCCGCGACCTTCCAGAAGGACTGGTCGGCGGGCTTCTTGATCTCCTCCTCGTCCTCGCCCTTCTTCAGCAGCAGCATCGCGGCCCCGCCGAGGAAGAGGACGCCGGTGAGGGCGTGCACGATCTGCTGCGGCAGCAGGGTGAGCACGCTGCCCGCGGCGACGGCGAGCACGACGTGCAGCAGGAAGGCTGCGGCGACACCCGCGAAGACGTAACCGGCGCGGTAGCGGGTGCCGAGTACGAGACCGGCGAGCGCGGTCTTGTCCGGCAGCTCGGCCAGGAAGATGACGCCGAAGACGAGCGCCGTCACGGTGATGCTGATCAAGGTTCCTCAATCGGTCGGGCTGCCCCACCGAGAGTGCGGTACGTCACGCGATGACACCTCGGCACGGCAGCGCACGGGGCGCCCGTGCCGGGGGCACGGGCGTGCACTGCTTGCCGAAGGTCTCGCTGGCGGACCTCGATGAAACCGGGTCCGCCTCCGGGCGCCGGCTCAGGCTGGCTGAGCAGTATGTCGACGGTCCGGCGAAGAGCTACTCCCCTTCTGCGCGCCCCATCGTACGGGATGTGAAAGTTCGGCCGCGAACCTTGTCGTGTCATGAGCACGTCACTAGCTTCTTACCGAGCGCTCACCCGACGGCAACACGGCCCCGCGAGCATTCCCTCGCTCGCGCCCAACACCCCCACCCCACAAGGGAGTTCCCATGCCGAAACTCTACGCGCGTCGACGGCTGAGCATACTCGCGACCCTCACCGGCCTGATAGCCTCCGCCGCCCTGTTCAACTCCCCGAACGCCTCCGCCGCCCTGCCCACACCGGTCAGCGCCGCCACCGCCCGCAGCTACCTCTCCCAGCTCACCGTGGCCACCGAGAACCGCACCGGCTACAGCCGCGACCTCTTCCCGCACTGGATCACCATCAGCGGCGCCTGCAACACGCGCGAGACGGTCCTGAAGCGGGACGGCACGAACGTCGTCACCGACTCCTCCTGCGCCGCCACCAGCGGCAGCTGGTACTCCCCCTACGACGGCGCCACCTGGACGGCCGCCGCCGACCTCGACATCGACCACCTGGTCCCGCTGGCCGAGGCCTGGGACTCCGGGGCGAGCAAGTGGACCACGGCCCAGCGCCAGGCCTTCGCCAACGACCTCACCCGGCCCCAGCTCATCGCCGTCACGGACAACGTCAACCAGGCCAAGGGCGACCAGGACCCGGCCACCTGGATCCCGTCCCGCTCGGCGTACCTCTGCACGTACGTCCGCGCCTGGGTGCAGGTGAAGTACTACTACGACCTCTCCGTCGACTCCGCCGAGAAGAGCGCCCTGACGAACTACCTGGCGAGCTGCTGAGCGTTTCGGCCCCGCCGGTGAGCACCGCGGGGCCTGCGGCCGCACCTCGTCCGCAGGCCCGTCGCGGCTGGTCCCGCCCACGCGGCGGAGCCGTGCGACGCACACCGCCCCGCGCCCCTGGGTGGCCGCGGCGGCCGGCGCCCGTGGCGCACCGAAACTTTCGTCAGGAGGCCGGCCGCCGGCGCATCAGGAAGCCCGCCGCCGTCCCCGCCGCGCACAGCGCGGCCACCGAGACGGCCGTGGCCAGCCAGGTCGCGCCCAGCCACTGGGCGCCGAAGTAGCCGAGGGCGACGCTGTAGGCGGCCCAGGACAGCCCGGCCAGCGCGGACCAGGGCAGGAAGTCGCGGGCGCGGCGGTGGGCGGCGCCCGCGCAGAAGGAGACGACCGAGCGGCCGGCCGGGGCGAACCGGGCCAGCACGACCAGCGCGCCGCCGCCCCGGGCGAGCGCGCCGCCGAGACGTTCCTGCGCGGTGGTCAGCCGTCGGGAGCGGGCTATCGCCCGGTCCAGGCGCTCCCCGCCCCGCCAGGCCAGCCGGTAGGCCACCAGGTCACCGAGGACCGAGGCGGTCGCCGCGGAGAGGATCAGGGCCAGGATGTCCGGCACCTCGTGCGGGACCTGGCCCGCCGCCGCGCCCGAACCCGCCGCCGCGGCCGTGCCGGCCGTGATGACGAGCACGCCGCTCGGCAGCACCGGCACGAACACGTCGAGGAGCACCGACAGGGCCACCACGGCATAGATCCACGGTCCGGCCGCAAGCGACCCCACGCTCTCGAACACGACGACTCCCCACTGCTCCCCCGTTGACAGCCATACAGCGTACGCCGGGGGTGTGACAGTTGGTTGCGCGGGGGCTCGCGGGAGTCCCGGTGCTCGGACGGACCGCTGCGGGCTGCCGTGCAGGTCAGACCGCTGTCGTTGCCGTAGGGGCGAGGCGGTTGCCCTTGCCGTGCGGGTAACGCCGTTGTCGCTGCCCGCGTCCCTGCCTGCCCGGTGCCCCGCGCGGAGGGGTCTTTACCCGGTGCCGCGCGCGTGGTCCTCACCCGGTCCCCGCGCCCGTGGTCCTCACCCGGTCCCCCGCGCGTATGGCCGTTACCCGGCGCTCCGTGCCGAGTGGCCCCGTACCTCCAGCCCCCCGAGCAGTTCCGCCGTGGCCCGGGCCACGGCGTCCACCGCGCGGTCGAACACCTCGCGGTTGTGGGCGGCGGGGGCCCGGAAGCCCGAGACCTTCCGTACGTACTGCAGCGCGGCGGCGTGGATGTCCTCGTCCGTGGCCTCATCGGGCAGCACGGGCGGTCGCAGCGTCTTGATACTCCGGCACATGCCCCCAGTCTCACGCACTCCACCCGTCCCTGCGATGATCCCGTCGAAGGCGGCCACCGAGTCCCGGGGCCGACCATCGAAAGGAACAGCCTCATGGCGAACCGGCACACCGTGGCCGTCCTCGGCCCCGGCGGCACGGGCGGCCTCCTCGCCGCCCTCCTGTCCCGCTCCGGCCACCGCGTCGTCTGCCTGGCCCAGGAGGGCACGGCGGACACCCTGCGCCGTACCGGGATCACGGTCCGCAGCGCGCAGTTCGGCGACTTCACCGCCCCCGTCGAGGCGGACACCGAACTACGCGAACCGGTGGACACCTGCCTGATCACCGTCAAGCACACCGCCCTCGGCGCCGCGCTCACCCGGATCCCGCCCGCCGCCCTGGGCGACGCCCTCCTCGTACCGCTCCTGAACGGCGTCGAGCACCCCGCCACCCTCCGCGCCCGCTACCGCCCCGACCGGGTCGCCCCGGCCGTGATCCGCGTGGAGTCCACCCGCCTCGCACCGGGCGTGATCGAACACGGCAGCCCGTTCACGGAGATCGACCTCGCCGGGGACGGCGTCCCCCACGCCCGGCTCGACGCGCTCGCCGCCGTCCTCACCACCGCCGGCACGACGGCCCGCGTGGTCGGCGACGAGACGGCCGCCCTGTGGGCCAAGATGGCGTTCCTCGCCCCGTTCGCCCTGCTCACCACCCGGTACGGCCTGCCGCTCGACGAGACCCGCACCCACCACAGGGACGAACTGCGGGCGCTGGTCGCCGAGACCACCGCCGTCAGCCGCGCCTGCGGCGCCCCGGCCGACCCCGCCCAGGCCCTGACCCGCTACGACGCCTTCCCGCCCGGCGCCAAGTCCTCCATGCAGCGTGACGCGGAAGCGGGCCGGCCGCTCGAACTCGACGCCATCGGCGGAGCGTTGCTCCGCGCGGCCGAGCGGCACCGCGTGCCCGTACCGGTGACGGCACGGCTCGTACGAGAGCTGCGGGACGCCGGGCACTGACCACTCGCCGACACCACCACCGCCCTGACCTCGCCGATCAGTGATCGCGGGCAAGAGCCCGGGGGTCAGGGCGGTCGTCTCCGGGCGGCTTCGCGGCGAACAGCGCGGCGCACCACTCGTTCGGCTGAACGTCCCCCGGACCTCACGAACGAACTCGCCACTCAAAATCGAACAGGCGTAGCATTGCCGCGTGGCTACGACCTATGAATTCCCCAGTGACCTCCTCGCCGGTCAGGAGGAGCTGCATCAGGTCCGGGCCGAGTTGTCGGCCCTGCTCAAGCGGCTGCCCTGGTCGGTCGAGCCGATGGACGGTTTCAGCGACGACACCGGCTGGCGCAAGGTGGAGCGGCCCGCGTCCCCCGGCTGGACGGCGGACGAGCAGGCCGAGGTGGAGAAACTGCGGCGCCGCGAGCACGAACTCGCGGTGTTCGTCACCACGCACCGCTTCTGGGCCGAGATCGCGGCGGCGGACCGCATGGAGGCCCGCTCGCGACTCAAGCACGCCCACGAGGGGGCGGCGGAAGAGTAGCGCCGGAGCAGGGGCACGAGAACGGCCCCCCGGAGACGTCTCCGAGGGGCCGACCGGTGGGCGCGGACGGTTTCGAACCGCCGACATCCTGCTTGTAAGGCAGGCGCTCTACCCCTGAGCTACGCACCCTGAACACCCGGGCCGCGAACCCAGGTCGAATCGACAGACTACCTTGCCGTGGCCGGTGCACCGCAAACCGCCGACGACCACACCCACCGGCCCCGCGCGGGGCCGGCCATCAGGTGCGGGCGCCCGCCACCCGCCCGCTCCCGGTAGGACAACGAGCCGATGCGGGCCGGACAGCGAGCCGATGCCCGGTCGGCGTACCGCGGGACGACGGAGCCCGCACAAGGTGTCCGCCCGGTCCGCGGACGGCAAAGTCACGGTGCGTACCGCGAACTGACCGGCCCGTGTGTTCGTCTTCAAGTGGGAGAATGGCTCCACCCAGGGCGAAGCACAGCACGGGAGAGGGATGTGACGGCGACACCGGGCACGCCATCGACGCGGCCGTACTCGCCGCCGTCCGCCGCACGGGCCCGCTCCGGGTCCACGGCCCTGCGGGACGCCCTGACCCTGATGACGCTGCCCGCGCTGGCCGCGCTCGGACTGTCGGCCGCGTTCGCCGGCGGAGGTACCCGGCGCTGGTTCGGAGGACGGGCGGAGAGCCAGCGGGCGGAGGCGCAGACCGCGAAGGACGCCGCGGCGGCCGCGTTCTACGAACTGGACACCGCCCAGCGGGACATGCGGATCTCCATCGAGACCATCACGGCCGTGGACGACTCCCCCGCCGCCCGGCGCGCCGTCTCCGACTTCGAGGCGCTCGGCCGGCGCATCGACGAGGTCAGTCAGCAGTACATCCAGGCCGTCGACGCCCATGATCTCGACCGGGACGATCTGGAGGCCGCGACGGCCGCCCGGGCGCGTTCGGAGCTGACCGCCGCCAAGGACGAGTTGGTCCGGGTCAAGCAGGAGCTGGACCGGTTCGGCAGCTCGCTCGGGCCGCTGCTCGGCACGGCCGAGACCCAGCTCGCCCGGCTGGCGCCCGCCGTGGAGCGGGCCCGGCAGTCGCTGCTGGCCGCGAGCAACGCCCTGGACGCCGTGCGGGAGCAGGGCCTCAGGGCCGACGATCTCGCGGCCCGGCTGGCCGCCCTCTCCCCGGAGCTGACCAAGCTGAACCAGGGTGCCGGGCAGCACGGGGTCGCACCGACGCTGGAGCGGGCCGAGAGGGTGCAGCGGGAGGCCGGGGCGATCCGGGCCGAGGCCGACCGGTTGCCGCAGAAGGCGGCCGAGATCGACCACCGGTTGGTGTCCCTGCGGACCAGGGCGCAGGCGCTGACCACCCGCGCCGGGCAGGTGGAGCCGGTGCTGAGCGAGCTGCGCCGCCGGTTCGTGGCCGCCTGCTGGCAGGATCTGCAGCACGTGCCTGACCAGGCCGCGGAGAACGTACGGCAGGCCGAGCGGAAGCTGCGCGAGGCCCAGGTGGCGCGGGACGCCCAGCGCTGGCCGGACGCGACCGCGCTGCTGTCGACCGCACGGGCCCTGCTGAACACCACGGACGAGGCCGTCTCGGCCGCCGGGGAGCGGCTGCGGCGGCTGAACGCGGTGCAGAAGGATCCGCACGCGGAGATCGAGCGCACCCGGTTCGCGATCCGGGACGCCCAGCGGCTGGCCATGACGGGGCGTACGACCCCGGATCCGCGGCACGCCCGGCCGCTGGACGACGCGGTGGCCCGGCTGGAGCGGGCGATCGGCACGCTGGAGGGCCGGCACCCCGACTACTGGCACTTCCTGGCCGAGACGGACGCGGTACGGCAGACGGTCACGCAGGTGGTGGCGCAGATCCGCGAGGAGCGCGGCGCCGGGCATTAAGGCCCTACCGCAGTGGGGAGCACGGGGTGCCGGTCGCCGGGTGCGAGCCGTGCGTGTTGCCGGGTGGGGCCGGACAGGCGGATATTGAGATGGACGCATGGCCTCCGCTAGCGCCCCAGGGAGGCGGATATGGCCACACACGCAGCGCACACGAGGGACGCCGAGGAACGGTCGCGGATGCGGCTGGACGACCATCTGCCCGCCGACCACCGGCTGAACAAGGTCTATCGGATCGGCGCCGGCCTGATCGGCGCGTTCCTGCTCGCCTTCGGCATCCTGGGCCTGATCGATCAGATCGGCTACTTCAACACCGGCGGTGACACGGTCGTCGGGCTGAACACCAACGGCTCGCTCAGTGTGCTGTCGATCTGCATCGGGCTGCTGCTACTGGTCGGCATGGTGATCGGCGGAAACTTCGCGTCGACCCTGAACATGGTCCTCGGCGTGCTGTTCCTGCTGAACGGCTTCCTGTTCCTCGGCCTGCTGGACACCGACAGCAACTTCCTGGCGTTCAAGATCCAGAACGTGTTCTTCAGCTTCATCGTGGGTCTGCTGCTGATGACCTTCGGCATGTACGGCCGGGTCGGCTCGTCCCTGCCGCACGACAACCCGTACTGGCGGGCTCGTCACCCGGACGCCGTGGAGCACCAGCAGAGTGAGCACGAAGCGGGCACGCCGCCGGCCGACCGGGCACTGCGCGGCTCGCGGGACGCGCACCGGCCGGACCTGGAGTGACGGCGCAACCGGCCGTGGGCCCTGGGGACAGGAGCCGCGGCCGGTTAGTCTGTGCCCATGCCTCGCTACGAGTACCGCTGCCGGACCTGCGGCGACACGTTCGAACTGAGCCGTCCCATGGCGGAGTCCTCCGCCCCCGCCGACTGCCCGGCGGGCCACGACGACACGGTGAAGCTGCTGTCGACGGTGGCCGTGGGCGGCAAGTCGAGCGCCGCCCCCGCCCCGCAGACGAGCGGAGGGGGAGGCGGCTGCTGCGGCGGCGGCTGCTGCGGCTGACCTTCGGACAGCGGCCGACGGGCGTTGGCCGACGGGTGTTGCGTACGCCCGCTGACCAACAGGCGTCGGCCGACACGCGTCGGCCTACCCCCGTCGACCCGTCTCCGGCGCCCCCCGCGTCGCTCTCAAGAACTCGCGGACGATCCGTTCCCCGGCCAGTACCCCCCGCTCCGGCAGCGCGCTGATCTGCGGGGCGGTCCAGTCGGTGTCGGCCAGTTCGCCGTGGCCGGGGCGCCAGCCGCGGTCGGCGGCGAGGAGCAGGTCGGCGTCGAGGAGGGAGTCACCGGCGGCCAGCGTCAGCTCCGCACCGCTACGGCGGGCGACCTCGCGCACGGCGGCGCTCTTGGTGAGCGGCTTCGGGACGGCGTAGATCTTGCGCCCCTGCAGGGAGACCGTCCAGCCCCGGTTCTCCGCCCACACCGCCAGCTCCTTGACCCATTCCTCGGGCAGCAGCTCGCGCTCGACGACGAGGTAGGCGAACAGGTCCTCGGCCACCCGGTGCTTGCGTACCCAGACCGGATCGGCGGACCGGAGCAGATGCTCGCGGACCTCGTCCAGCGGCGCGCACTCGTCGGCGAGCCTCGCCTGCACGGCCGCGTGCCAGTCGGTGTCGGTGACGCCGTCGACCAGCAGGTGGCCGCCGTTGGCGCAGATCGCGTACTTCGGGGGCGGGCCGGGCAGGTTGATGCGCTGGTACTGCTTGCGCGTCCGGGTCGTCGTGGGCACGAAGACGGCCGTGTCGCCGAGGTCGGTGAGCAGCTGGGCCGCGGTCTCCGTCATGTAGGAGAGCGGCTTGGCCTCGTGCACCTCCACGCACAGCAGCCGGGGTGCCCGCGCGTCGGGCATGGTCAGCGCGAGGGCCGCCGAGGAGTAGATCAGCGTACGGTCGAGGTCGCTCGCCACCAGCACCGGCATCAGACGTTCACCGCCTTGCCGTCGGCGCCCGTGGCGCCCCGCGTGTACTTGGGGTGGATCAACCCGACGCAGGTGTACGGCAGTTCGCCGACCTCCTCGACCGGCACCCCGCGCTGCTCGGCGAGCAGCCGCACGTGGTCCAGGTCGGCGCCGGCCCCTTCGCGGGCGAGGATCTTCCACGGCACCCGGCGCAGCAGTACCCGGGTGGTCTCGCCGACGCCGGGCTTGACGAGGTTCACGTCGTGGATGCCGTACTCCTCGCTGATCCGCTCGACGGCCCGCCAGCCCGCCCAGGTCGGGGTGCGGTCCTCGGCCATCAGCTCCTTGAACGCCGAGTCGACGGTGTCGGCGACCTCCGGGAAGCGGGCGGAGACGGCGTCGAGGAAGGCCACGGAGACGTCGGCGCCGGCGAGTTCGCGGTAGAACTTGGCGCCGTGGAAGTCGTCCGGGCCGACGAGGTCGGCGCGCAGCACCGTACGGGAGATCAGGCCGGAGACGGTCGAGTTGAGGCAGGCGGAGGGGATGAGGAAGTCCTCGCGGGTGCCGTAGGTGCGTACGCAGGAGCCCGGGTCGGCGAGGACGGCGATCTCCGGGTCGAAGCCGGTGACGCCCTCCTGAGCCTCGAACTCCTCGATGGCCTGGGCGAGTTCGCGGGTGATGGCGCCCTTGCCGGTCCAGCCGTCGACGAAGACGACGTCCCGGGGATCGTGGTGGGCGGCGAGCCAGCGCAGCGCGTTGGCGTCGATGCCCCGGCCGCGGACGATCGAGACGGCGTAGTGCGGGAGGTCGAGACCGTGCCGGAACTGGGCCCAGCGGCGCATGAGGATGCCGACCGGGGTACCGGCGCGGGCGAGGGAGACCAGCACCGGGCGCGGCGACCGCTCGGTGATCACGGTCTCGGTGACCACGCCGGCCGCCCGGGCGATCCGCGCGGCCGAGGTGTCGAGGGCCGCGTGGAACAGCTCCTGGTACCGCTCGCTGGGCTGGTACTCCACCGGCAGCGACTCGGCGTAGTGGGCGCCGCCGCTCTGGATGGCCTCCTCGCGCTCCTCGGTCGGCGCCTCCAGGGTGACGTCGGAGAGGTCCTGCAGCAGCCAGCCGACCTCCTCGGGCGCGTACGAGGAGAATGCGGGGCCGCGGAGGGGCTCGGGCAGCATGGCCGGCCTTTCGGGAGCGTGCGGGGGCGCGGGGACGTAGGACGGGACGACCGCGAGCAGGACGTGCGGGACGTGCGCCGCGAGACGGGCCAGCAGGCCGTCGGGCGCGTGCAGCGCGGGCGTGTCGGCGAGGGAGTCCACGACGGCGACCACCGTGTCGAAGCCGGCGCCCGCGACGTTGTAGGCGTAGCGCTCTCCGGGGCCGTCGGCCGGGTCGTCGTGGGCGGGGAAGACCAGGCGGGTGCGTATCGCGTAGCCGGGGTCGTCGAGGGAGAGGACGGGTGACCGGGTGGTGGTGGAGAAGCGCACCTCGGCGTCCGTGACCCGCTCCAGCTCGTGGGCCAGGCGCAGCGGGACGTACATCAGCTCCTCGAAGCCGAGGACGAGGACGCGGCCGGTGCCGGCGGGCAGGGCCTGGGCCGTTCGGGCGGCCAGGCCGGGCAGCTCGGCTTCCAGGCGGGCCCGGTGGGCGGGCGTGAACCCGTGCCGGCCGCCGTCGGGGAGGCCGGGGGGCCAGTGGAGGTCGACGCGGGCGATGTCCCCGCTGTGGTGAGGGTGCGCCGCTTCAGGGGCGTGGGGAACCGCGCGAACGGCCACATCGCACCCGCAGCCGGACGACGGCGCCCCGTCGGCGGACGCGTACCGCGCCACCAGCTCCTGCCCCTTCTCCAGGACGCCTTCCGGCAACCGCACCGTGCCCGACGCCGTGGCGACCACGTCCACCCGCGCGCCGATGTCCTCGGCGAACCGCCGGAGGCGCTCCGTGTCCTCGGGCGAGCGCATGTCGATCAGGGCGACCACCACATACCGTCGGCGCGGATACCGTTCGTGCAGGTCACGGATGGTGTTGAGCACCGTGTTACCGGTGGAGAACTCGTCGTCGACCAGGACCAGCGGCCCGTCCCCGGCCAGCAGGCCGGGGTCTTCCGGCAGCAGCAGATGCGACGTGGCGTGGGAGTGGGACTCCTCGAAGCCGCCCGCACGGGCGACGCCGGGGACCGGCCGGCGCGTGGAGTGCAGATACGGTGCCGTGCCGAGGCCGTCGGCGACGGCGTGGCCGAGCCCTGTCGCGGTCTCCGCATAGCCGAGGACGACGGCAGTGGCCGTCTCCGCCTCGCCGAGCAGCGCGGCGACCCGGCGGCCCAGGCGGAAGCCGTGGCCGTAGACCACGGAGGGTGACTGGGGGACGTGCTTGCCGAGCACGTTCGAGACCAGCAGGTGGGCCCGCTTGGGGTTGCGCCGCAGCGCGAGCCCGAGCAGGGCAGGCAGCCCGTCGTCGCCCACGAGTTCGACCCCGAGTCGCTCGGCGACCCAGCTGCCGGACCAGACCCCGTCGTTCACTGCGTTCTTCATGCGTTCCTTGGATTGGGAAGGGTCAGCCGGGTATTCCGGCGGCGAGCAGCTCCACGAAGCCGACGTCCTCGTTGGCGACGCCGAAGGCCTCGGCGCGCAGCAGGGTCCGCTCGGCCCAGGCGCGGTGCGGTTTCACCTCGTTCATCTTGTTCGTATAGGCCGACCGGAGTACACCCCCGCCGCCGCGTTCCGGCCGCAGGATGTCCTGGGCGTCGCTGAACTCCTCGTGGCTGACCACGGACAGCGCGTGCACGGGCAGGACGTGGGAGGGATGGATGCAGGTCTTGCCGAGCAGGCCGTTGGCCTGGTCGAGGGAGATCTCCCTCAGCAGTCCGTCCATGGCGTGCTCGATGAGCTTCTCGCGCAGCTCGACGGCCTGCACCTCAAGGAAGGGGCTCTGCCTCAGCTGTGGCTTGAACATGCGTTCGGGGACGCGGAAGTACTCCCACACGGGCCCGGTGACGGTGAACCCGGTGCCGTCGGCCCGGCCGAGCATGTTCACGACGTCGGCGATCACGGAGGCGACGACCTGGACGTCGTAGGCGGTCATGTCGGGGGCGCGGCGCAGGCCGTAGGAGGAGCAGAAGTCGGTGACGCCGAGGCGGAGCGCGAGGACCCGGTCGCGGTACTTGCCGACCGCGCGGGAGATGCCCTCCAGGGTGTCCACGCGGCTCTCGCGGTACAGCAGCTCCGGGGATTCGAGGACCGGCATGGCGAAGAGCCGCCGGCCGCTCGCGGTCTCGGCGGTGGTCAGGGCCTCGAGGAAGGGGATGCCGCGTTCCTCGGTGAACTTGGGCAGCACGAATCCGGACAGCAGCCGCACGGTCGGGCCGAGGCGTCGTACGAGGTCGGGGATCTGCTCGGGGGTGCGGACCCGGATGAACAGCAGGGGCGGTTCCGCGTCGGGCCGGGCGTCGAGGTCGGCGAACTGCCGGACGAGGTTCTCCTCACCCGCCACGACGTCCGCGTCGTCGATCGAGTCCTCCAGGCACAGCACCATCGAGACCACGCCGTGTGCGGCCTGCTTGACGATGTCGTCGGCGAGCCGGGGCCGGGTGGCCGGGCTGTACAGCGTGGCACCCAGGGCCGCGGACAGCAGCCGGGCCGGGGAGTCGGCGGTGAACGCGCACGGCTCCTGGTGGAAGAGGCGCTGCCGCACCTCGGGGACGATGTGCCCGAAATGACGCATAGGACTCCCTCAGGGGTGCGAGCCGAGCCTGTGGATTCGGTAAAGGGTGGCCGGTAATAGTACGTGGAGATCCATGTCGAGGGTTCCCCGCGGGCATGAATTCCCGGTAACTCGCCCATGTCGGCCCCGGCACCCCGCATTGTCGTGAGCAGGACCGAGAGGGCAGGATGACCGCATGACGCACGCGATGCTGAAGGGGTCGAACGTCCCGCTGGAAGCCACCACGGTACGCGCCGTTCTGCGCTGGACGCCCGGGCAGGGGGTTCCGGACGTGGACGCCTCGGCGTTGCTGCTGGGCTCCGACGGCCGTGTGCGCTCCGACGAGGACTTCGTCTTCTACAACCAGCCCCGGCACCCTGCCGGAAAGGTGTGGCGGCTCGGCAAGAAGCGCGTCGCCGAAGGTCTGACCGACACGATCCAGACAGACCTCGCCGGTGTCGAGCCGGGCGTCGGGCGCATCCTGCTGGTCGCCTCGGCGGACGGCGTCTCCTTCGACCGGGTGCCGGCCCTGACGATCCTGCTGTACGACGCGGCGGTGGCCGACGGGGAGCCGCTGGCCCGGTTCGACATCAAGCCGGAGACCGGCGCGGAGACGGCGCTGATCTGCGGCGAGCTGTACCGGCGCGGGGAGGGCTGGAAGTTCCGGGCGCTGGGCGAGGGCTACTCGAACGGGCTGAAGGGCCTCGCCACCGACTTCGGCATCTCGGTGGACGAGTCGGAGGTGGAGGAGGAGCGGCGCGCGCCCGAGACGGCGTCCCAGCCGCTGCCTCCGGAGCAGCCGACGTCGGCGGTGCCGCAGCAACCCGCCTACGGCTATCCGCAGGCGACCTCTCCTCACGCGGGGTACGGGTACCCCCAGCCGGGGCCCGCCTACGGGTATCCCCCGTCCGCGCCGATACCGGTGCCGGTGGCACTGGACCCGAATTTCCGGTTGCCGCCGCAGGGACCGCAGTTCATCGGGCGGTAGGGCGCGCCCACCGGCTCGGGGCTCGGGCCGGCACGGCGGCCGCGGGTCGTTCCTGGTCGATCGAGCGGTTCCCCGCATCCCTTCGGCGCGCTTTCCTCGGGGCGTCTAGCGGTCCGCCTTGGCCTTGTAGCCACGGCCCCACTGCAGGCCCCATCCGTACAGGCGGTCCAGTTCGCCCTGGAAGCCGTACACGAACTTGACCTCGCGGCGGACGATCAGTTCGCCCTTGATGTTCTCGATCATGACGACCGCGCAGGAGCGGGCCTGGGGATGGCGTTCGTCCAGGCCTATCTCGATGCGCGGTCCGTTGCTCGGGTAGAGCGTGACGATCGCGTGGGTACGGTCGAAGGCCGGCGTCTGGTCGTAGATGTAGACGAAGACCAGCAGCCGTTTGAGGGCGTCCCGGTGGTCGAGGTTGACGTACATGGTCTCGCCGGACGCGGAGCCGAACCGGTCGTCGCCGCTGAGCTTGATGTACGGCGGTGCGTTGACGTCGCCGAGGTAGCCGCCGAGCGGCTGGACGACGCCCTTGGTGCCGTCGGCCAGCTCGTACAGGCAGCCCAGGTCGAGGTCGACGTTGACCATGCTCTGCCCGTGTCCGAGCACCTCCGGCGGCTTCAGGGCCTTGAAGGGATGGCGCAGCAGGCTCGTGCGCTGGGCACCGTCGAAGTCGGAGGTCCGCATCCGCCAGGTGAGGTTGACGCGCAGATGGCCGGTGGCCGCGTCCTGCTTGGTGAGCGACACCGCCTGGTGCCGCCTGGTGAGTTCGATGGCGTTGCTCGAGGCGCTGCCCGAGTCGAAGTCGGCAGCGCGCCCGCCCAGCAGCCCGTCGAAGAAACCCATTCCCGCCCCCAGGTACTCGTTCATCACGCCGTCGGGCGGCCGACCACGTCGGCCGCCCCGAACGAAGCGTTCCTCACCCGAAGGGGTACCACACCCCGTCACGCCCCGGATCTGCCCCGTAGGGGATCCGGGAGGGTCCGGGTCAGACTCCCGAGGAGACCTCGGCCTTCTCGTCGGTGCCCTCACCCGCTGCCGCGAGGGCGCGGTTGCGGCGGACGGAGGACCAGAAGGACCAGGCGATCAGGACGACGCCGACGAGACCGGTGATGACCTCGTTGATCTCGTACTGGATCGTGATCATGAGGATCACGGCCAGGGCGCCGATGGCGTAGTGGGCGCCGTGCTCCAGGTAGACGTAGTCGTCCAGGGTGCCCTGGCGGACCAGGTAGACCGTCAGCGAACGGACGTACATCGCGCCGATGCCGAGGCCCAGCGCCATCAGGACGATGTCGTTGGTGATGGCGAAGGCGCCGATCACGCCGTCGAAGGAGAAGGACGCGTCCAGGACCTCCAGATAGAGGAACATGAAGAACGCGGCCTGACCGGCCAGGACGACCGCCGATCGCTGCTTGCCGCTGCGGGCGGCCTCTTCCTCCTCCTCGTGCTCGCGCTCCTCCTCTTCCTCCAGCTTGTCCTCGAAGTAGCCGGACAGGCCGCCGACGATCATGTAGGTGATCAGGCCGGCGATGCCGGCGATCAGGACCGTCTGCGCCTTGTCGGCGTGGGCGCCGCCGTGCTGGTGGGCGTGGGCGGCGAAGGTGAAGGAGGTGATCAGCAGGACGATCAGGGAGATGCAGACCGACAGCATGTCGACCTTGCCGAGCTTGGCCAGGGGCCGCTCCAGCCAGGAGAGCCACTTGATGTCGCGGTCCTCGAAGATGAAGTCGAGGAAGATCATCAGCAGGAACATGCCACCGAAGGCGGCGATCGCCGGGTGGGCGTCGGTGACCAGCTCCTGGTAGCGGTCCTTGTTGTTCAGGGCGAGGTCGACGGCCTCGATGGGGCCCATCTTGGCGCTGATCGCGACGATGACGACAGGGAAGACCAGCCGCATGCCGAAGACCGCGATGAGGACGCCGACCGTGAGGAAGATCTTCTGCCAGAAGGCACTCATCTTCTTCAGGATTCCGGCGTTGACCACCGCGTTGTCGAACGACAGCGAGATCTCGAGGATGGCGAGGATCGCCACGATGCCGAAGGCGGTCCACCCCCCGTAGAACGCCGCCGCGACCAGACCGAGCGCGGTGACCGCGAACGACCAGCCGAAGGTTTTCAGAAGCACTGGCTACCCAATCGTGTGTTGGGGGTGCCCCCAGACGAAGTCTGAGGGAGGGTCTCCCCCGCGCCGTACTCGGCTTTGCTAAATGTTGACCACGAGTCTAGAGGGGCACCCTACCGGCGGTACCGGCCAGGGCAACCCTCATGGAAAAGCCACGGCACAGGCCCATGCGGGGGGCTCGGCTACGAGACGCTCACCCCGAAGTCGAGGGCGATGCCCCGCAGACCCGACGCGTACCCCTGCCCGACGGCACGGAACTTCCACTCGCCCTGGTAGCGGTACAGCTCGCCGAAGATCATGGCGGTCTCGGTGGAGGCGTCCTCGCTGAGGTCGTAGCGGGCCAGCTCCTGGCCGTCGGCCTGGTTGACCACGCGGATGAAGGCGTTGGAGACCTGGCCGAAAGTCTGGCCTCGCTCGTCCGCCATGTGGATCGAGACCGGGAAGATGATCTTCTCGCACTGCGGCGGCACCTTGGCGAGGTCCACCAGGATGGACTCGTCGTCGCCCTCGCCCTCACCGGTGAGGTTGTCACCGGTGTGCTCCACGGAACCGTCGGGGCTCTTGAGCTGGTTGTAGAACACGAACCACTCGTCGCCCATCACCCGGTTGCCGCTGCCGCACAGCAGCGCGCTGGCGTCCAGGTCGAAGGGAGCGCCGGTGGTGGACCGGGCGTCCCAGCCGAGGCCGATCAGGACGTTGGTGAGGTTCGGTGCGGCCTTGGAGAGGGAGACGTTGCCTCCCTTGGCGAGCGTGACGCCCATGATGCTGGTCCTCCCCTAGTGGTGCTTCCCTGGTTGTCCTGCGCGTCCGGCGCCGCCCGTAAACGGTGCGGCGCCGGACGGTAGGGGCGTCGGAACCCTGCCGGGATCAGACGTTGACGCCGAAGTCCTGCGCGATGCCGCGCAGGCCGGAGGCATAGCCCTGGCCGATGGCGCGGAACTTCCACTCCGCGCCGTGCCGGTACAGCTCGCCGAAGACCATGGCGGTCTCGGTGGAGGCGTCCTCACTCAGGTCGTACCGGGCGATCTCCTGTCCGCCGGCCTGGTTCACGACGCGGATGAACGCGTTGCGGACCTGGCCGAAGGACTGCTGGCGGTTCTCGGCGTCGTAGATCGACACCGGGAAGACGATCTTCTCGACGTCGGCCGGGACGCCTGCCAGGTCGACCTTGATCTGCTCGTCGTCGCCCTCGCCCTCACCGGTGATGTTGTCACCGGTGTGCTCGACCGAGCCGTCGGGGCTCTTGAGGTTGTTGAAGAAGATGAAGTGCTGGTCGCTCCCGACCTTGCCGGAGTTGTTCAGCAGCAGCGCGCTGGCGTCGAGGTCGAAGTCCGTGCCGGTGGTGGTGCGCACGTCCCAGCCCAGACCGACGATGACGGCGGTCAGGCCCGGGGCCTCCTTCGTCAGCGATACGTTGCCGCCCTTGCTGAGGCTGACTCCCACGGGTCCTCCATGTGGTGTCCAGGGGCGGGGAGCCCCGTCGTGCTTCGGATATGGGATCAACGTGCCGATCCTAGTGACGGGTTCCCGCGTCCCGCAGACCCTGGAGCGGGAGAAACAGGTGTCGACCACGGTCGGCTCAGAGGGTGTCGAGCGCCTTCACATACTCGTTCAGGTCACGGGCGTCCGGAAGGCCGTTGACCACGGTCCACCGCACGACGCCCTCCTTGTCGATGATGAAGGTGCCGCGGACGGCGCAGCCCTTGTCCTCGTCGAAGACGCCGTACGCGCGCGAGACCTCGCCGTGCGGCCAGAAGTCGCTCAGCAGCGGGTACTCCAGGCCCTCCTGCTCGGCGAAGACGCGCAGGGTGTGGATGGAGTCGTTGGAGACGGCGAGCAGCTGGGTGTCGCGGTCCGCGAATTTCGGCAGGTTGTCCCGCAGCTCGCACAGCTCGCCGGTGCACACGCCGGTGAAGGCGAAGGGGTAGAAGAGGAGCACCACGTTCTTCTCGCCGCGGAAGTCGGAGAGCTTCACGGTGCGGCCGTGGTTGTCCTTGAGCTCGAAGTCGGGAGCCTTCTCGCCGACCTGGATCGCCATCGTCGTGCATCCCTTCGGTGGGCTGTTCGGGTCAGAGCACAGCAAAGCGCTCGGCTCCACCCTACGCAGCGGTCACCGCAGCCTTCCGGACGGGCCGAGCGATCTCGGCCCGTCCGGTGCTGAGGGACGAGACGGCTTACCTCTTGCCGGACTTCGCGGCCTTGGGCGTCGCCAGACGCGAGCCGCTCCAGTCCTTGCCCACACTGACGCTCTTCGACGCCGTGAGGCCGGCCGTCGTGGCGGCGTCCTGGATGTCGCTGGGCTCCACGTACCCCGAACGGCCGGTCTTCGGCGTCAGGAGCAGGATCGCGCCGCCCTCCTCGATGTACGTGGTGGCATCCACCAGCGCATCCGTCAGGTCGCCGTCGTCGTCACGGAACCACAGCACAACGGCGTCGGCCACGTCGTCGTAGTCCTCGTCCATGAGGTCGCCTTGGACAGCTTCCTCGATGGCCTCGCGGAGCTCCTGATCGACGTCGTCGTCGTAGCCGATCTCCTGGACCACCTGCCCGGGCTGGAACCCCAGCCTGGCGGCAGGGTTCGTCCGCTCCTCCGCGTGGTCCGCGGTCGCGCTCACGGGGTGCCTCCTGATCATGTCTTGATGAATATCTCAGCCACGCGCGTGCGCGAAGCATTGGCCGTAGTCCACACGTGCGGGACGGATCGCGCAAGTACCCGGCCCTCGGGACCGCCGAAACGGTGACGATCCCGGCCGTGTCGCCGCAACTCCTGGCACCGTATCCCGATTCCGCGGGACTCACATCACACCGATGTGCCCGGTTTGCGAGGTTCGGAATCATCCACTGTCGCGCATCTCGAACAACTTTGCCAAGCGCGTCACACGCCGGGCGTATCGTTGCGTTTTGACCAGACCTGCGCCCCGGTTACCCCGGGGTAGAGATGACGTACGTCTTCCCGAGGTACACGATGGGGAACGGTGCAGGCACGAGTACGAAGCTCCAGAAGAAGCGGCCCTCCGACAGGTAAGGAACAGCGTGGCTTCCGGATCCGATCGCAACCCGATCATCATTGGCGGCCTTCCGAGTCAGGTTCCTGACTTCGATCCCGAAGAGACCCAGGAGTGGCTCGACTCCCTCGACGCCGCCGTCGACGAGCGCGGCCGGGAGCGGGCCCGCTATCTCATGCTCCGCCTGATCGAGCGGGCCCGCGAGAGGCGCGTGGCCGTGCCCGAGATGCGCAGCACGGACTACGTCAACACGATCCCCACCAAGAGCGAGCCGTTCTTCCCGGGCAACGAGGACGTCGAGCGCCGGATCCTGAACGCGACCCGCTGGAACGCGGCCGTGATGGTCTCGCGCGCCCAGCGCCCCGGCATCGGCGTCGGCGGCCACATCGCCACGTTCGCCTCCTCCGCCTCGCTGTACGACGTCGGCTTCAACCACTTCTTCCGCGGCAAGGACGAGGGCGACGGCGGCGACCAGGTCTTCTTCCAGGGCCACGCCTCCCCCGGCATCTACGCGCGCGCGTACCTGCTCGACCGGCTCACCGAGAACCAGCTCGACGGCTTCCGCCAGGAGAAGTCGAAGTACCCCGAGGGCCTGTCCAGCTACCCGCACCCGCGCTCGATGCCGGACTTCTGGGAGTTCCCGACGGTCTCCATGGGCCTCGGCCCGCTCGGCGCGATCTACCAGGCGCGGATGAACCGCTACATGGAGGCGCGCGGCATCGCGGACACCTCCAAGTCCCACGTGTGGGCGTTCCTCGGCGACGGCGAGATGGACGAGCCCGAATCACTCGGCCAGCTCACCCTGGCCGCCCGGGAGGGCCTGGACAACCTGACCTTCGTGGTCAACTGCAACCTGCAGCGGCTCGACGGACCGGTGCGAGGCAACGGCAAGATCATCCAGGAGCTGGAGTCGGTCTTCCGGGGCGCCGGCTGGAACGTGATCAAGCTGATCTGGGACCGCTCGTGGGACCCGCTGCTCGCCCAGGACCGCGACGGCGTCCTCGTCAACAAGATGAACACGACCCCGGACGGGCAGTTCCAGACCTACGCCACCGAGTCCGGCGCCTACATCCGCGAGCACTTCTTCGGCGAGGACCACCGGCTGCGCGCGATGGTCGAGAACATGAGCGACCACCAGATCCTGATGCTGGGCCGTGGCGGACACGACCACCGCAAGATCTACGCGGCGTACAAGGCGGCCAAGGAGCACAAGGGCCAGCCGACGGTCATCCTGGCCAAGACGGTCAAGGGCTGGACGCTGGGCCCGAACTTCGAGGGCCGCAACGCCACGCACCAGATGAAGAAGCTGACGGTCGACGACCTCAAGCGCTTCCGGGACCGCCTGCACCTGCCGATCTCCGACAAGGAGCTGGAGTCCGGCCTGCCGCCGTACTACCACCCGGGCCGGGACTCGGAGGAGATCCAGTACATGCACGACCGGCGCAAGGGGCTCGGCGGTTACGTCCCGACCCGCGTCGTGCGCTCCGAGCCGCTCGCCCTGCCGGACGACAAGGCGTACGCGACCGTGAAGAAGGGAACGGGCCAGCAGTCCATCGCCACGACGATGGCGTTCGTGCGCCTTCTCAAGGACCTCATGCGGGACAAGGAGATCGGCAAGCGGTTCGTGCTGATCGCACCCGACGAGTACCGCACGTTCGGCATGGACTCCTTCTTCCCGAGCGCGAAGATCTACAACCCGCTCGGCCAGCAGTACGAGGCGGTGGACCGCGATCTGCTCCTGGCCTACAAGGAGTCGCCGACCGGCCAGATGCTGCACGACGGCATCTCCGAGGCGGGTTGCACGGCCTCGCTGATCGCGGCCGGCTCGGCGTACGCCACGCACGGCGAGCCGCTGATCCCGGTGTACGTCTTCTACTCGATGTTCGGTTTCCAGCGCACCGGAGACCAGTTCTGGCAGATGGCCGACCAGCTGGCGCGCGGTTTCGTCCTGGGCGCGACCGCCGGTCGTACGACCCTGACGGGTGAAGGTCTGCAGCACGCGGACGGCCACTCGCAGCTGCTCGCCTCGACCAACCCGGCGTGCGTGGCGTACGACCCGGCGTACGCCTACGAGATCGCGCACATCGTGCAGGACGGTCTGCGCCGTATGTACGGCAGCTCGCCCGAGCACCCGCACGGCGAGGACGTCTTCTTCTACCTGACCGTCTACAACGAGCCCATCCAGCACCCGGCCGAGCCGGCGGACGTGGACGTCGAGGGCATCGTCCGGGGCGTCCACAGGATCAGCGCGGGCACCGGCGGATCGATCCCGGCGCAGATCATGGCGTCCGGGGTCGCGGTTCCGTGGGCGCTGGAGGCGCAGAAGGCCCTCGCCGAGGAGTGGAACGTCAAGGCGGACGTGTGGTCCGCGACCTCCTGGAACGAGCTGCGCCGCGAGGCCGTGGAGTGCGAGGAGCACAACCTGCTGCATCCGGAGGAGGAGCAGCGGGTGCCCTACGTGACGCGGAAGCTCAGCGGGTCCGAGGGTCCGTTCGTGGCCGTGTCCGACTGGATGCGATCGGTCCCGGACCAGATCGCGCGGTGGGTGCCCGGCACCTACCAGTCCCTCGGCGCCGACGGCTTCGGCTTCGCCGACACCCGGGGCGCGGCGCGCCGCTTCTTCCACATCGACGCCCAGTCGATCGTGGTCGCGGTGCTGACCGAGCTGGCGCGCGAGGGCAAGGTCGACCGGTCCGTGCTGAAGCAGGCCATCGACCGGTACCAGCTGCTGGACGTCTCGGCGGCGGACCCGGGGGCCGCGGGCGGCGACGCGTAGCCCGCGCCCCTTGGGGCTCATCAGGGCGGTGGAGGTTGATCCTCCACCGCCCTTACGCTTTCTTTACGATTGCGGTCATGGAACAACTGTCGGCCCAGGCGAGGTGGGAGCGGCACACCCAACGGCCCCTGCTCGCGCTGGCGGTGGCGTTCGCGGTCGCGTACGCGGTGCCGATCGTGGACGGATCCGCGGGCTACTCGCTGACGGCCGCCTGCACGGGCGTCGAGTGGGTGGTGTGGGGGGCGTTCGCGGTGGACTACGTGGTACGACTGGCCCTCGCGCCCCGGCGCAAGGAGTTCGTACGGCGGCACTGGCTCGACCTGTGCGCCGTGGTGCTGCCGCTCCTGCAGCCGCTGCGGCTGCTGCGGCTGGTGTCGACGCTGCTGCTGGTGGGGCGGCGGGCGCGGATGGCTCCGCAGATCCGGCTGACCACGTACGTCGTCGGTTCCGTGGTGGGGCTGCTGATGTTCGGGTCGCTGGCGGTGCTGTCCGTGGAGCGGGACTCACCCCACGGGAACATCCGGACGCTGGGTGACGCGGTGTGGTGGTCGTTCACGACGATGACGACCGTGGGGTACGGGGACCACGCGCCGACGACCGGTCTCGGGCGGATGATCGCGGTCGGCCTGATGCTGTCGGGGATCGCGCTGCTGGGTGTGGTGACCGCGAACATCGCCGCGTGGTTCATCGCGCGGTTCGAGAAGGACGACGTGGAGGAGCGCCGGCAGACGGAGGCGATCGCTTCCCTGGCCGAGGAGGTTCGCCTGCTGCGGGCGGAGGTGGCCCGGTTGGCCCAGCGACAGGAACAGCGGCGTTGACCTCGACATCCGGCGCCGTGGCCGGGCGGCCCCCGAAGGGGCGCGGGGAACTGCGCGACCAGCCCCCGCGCGTCCGCGGCCGCTGGGCGGGCCCCTGCGCGACGGCGAGCGCCGTCGGCTACAGCAGGCCGTGACTCCAGGTGGCCGCGCCCGCCAGGGCGACGACGGCCAGCAACGTGTCGATGGCCCCCAGGATCAGGGCCACCAGAGCCGGCACGTTGCGGTCGTTGGACCACCTGCGGCCCATGGACTGCCAGCCGCAGAACATAGCGACCGGGCCGAGGACGATGCCCAGCGCGAAGAAGCCGGCCACCGCGCAGATGGCTCCGATGATCCCGAGCGTCGCACGGTCCGGCCCGGTCCGTTGCCACGTCCGGCCACGTGACCGGGGGTACCCGCGCGTTCCGTGCCCGAAGCCTGCCATCATCAACTCCCCGAGACTCATGGACAGTTCGGCTTCGGTGTGCGGGTACCCCGGTTCCGCCGGGGCAGACCTGCGCGCGCTGCCCCCCTCCAGCAGCGCGCGCCACGGCCCGCCGTCCTCCCATGCCCTGCGGAGGACTTGACCCACTGTGACCTGCGGCGCGCGCCGAGCGCGAGGAATCTTTAGCGGAGTCACCCTGATAGGCGAACTCCGCCCGTGAGCAGGCAGGAGACCGCGGGTCAGATGTGGCCCATGCCCGCGCCCGCCTCCGCGTTCGCCCCCCGCTTGGTGAGCAGCGCGACGAGGACGGCGACCGCCGCCACGCCCGCGGCGACCAGGGAGGCGAGGCTCATGCCGGAGATGAAGGTGTCGTGGGCCACCTGGGTGATCTTCGCGACGATCGGCTCCGGCGTGCCCTTGGCCACCGGGGCCACACCGACCTGGACCGCCTCGGAAGCCTGGTCCAGCTGAGCCGGGGGCAGCTTCGGCAGCCCCGCGTCGGCCCAGTTGCCGGGCAGGTCGCTGTCGACCTTGGAGGCCATCACGGCGCCCAGCACCGCGGTGCCGAGGCTGCCGCCGATCTGCATGGCCGCCTGCTGGAGACCGCCGGCGACACCGGACAGCTCCATCGGCGCGTTGCCGACGATGACCTCGGTGCCGCCGACCATGACCGGTGCGAGGCCGAGGCCGAGCAGGGCGAACCAGACGGACATCACGCCGCTGCCGGTGCCTGCGTCGAGCGTCGACATGCCGTACATGGCGATCGCGGTCACGGCCATGCCGCCGGCCAGCGGGACGCGGGGGCCGAGCTTGGTGATCCCGGCGCCCGCGAGCGGGGAGCCGACGATCATCATGCCGGTGAGCGGCAGCAGGTGCAGACCCGCGTCGATGGGGCTCATGCCGTGGACGTTCTGGAGATAGAACGTCACGAAGAACAGGCCGCCCAGGAAGGCGATGGCCATCAGGACCATCAGGACGACACCCGCGGACAGCGGGACCGAGCGGAACAGGCCCAGCGGGATCAGCGGTTCCGCGACCTTCGTCTCCCAGAGGGCGAAGAGGCCGAAGAGCACGACGGAGCCGACGATGAACAGCCATGTCCTGCCGTCGCCCCAGCCCCAGGCCGGCGCCTTGATGAGCGCCCACACCAGGCAGAACATCGCGCCGGAGAGCAGGGCGATGCCGGGCACGTCGAAGGAGCGCGGGGCGTTCTCGGCGCGGTGGTCCAGCAGGATCAGCAGGCCGAGCACGAGCGCGAGCACACCGACCGGCACGTTGATGAAGAACACCGACTGCCAGTTGACGTGCTCGACGAGGACGCCGCCGAGGATCGGGCCGCCGGCGGTGGACGCGCCGATCACCATGCCCCAGATGCCGATCGCCATGTTGAGCTTCTCGGCCGGGAAGGTGGCCCGCAGCAGGCCGAGCGCGGCCGGCATCAGCAGCGCGCCGAACAGGCCTTGGAAGACCCGGAACGTGACGACCACGGCGATGCTGTTCGACAGGCCGATGGCGCCGGAGGCCACGGCGAAGCCGACCACCCCGACGAGGAAGGTCTGCCGGTGGCCGAAGCGGTCACCGAGCTTGCCCGCGGTGATCAGGGTGACCGCGAGGGCGAGGAAGTAGGCGTTGGTGATCCACTGCACGTCGGAGAAGCTCGCGTGCAGGTCCTTCGCGATCGCCGGGTTGGCGATCGCCACGATGGTGCCGTCGAGGGCCACCATCATGACCCCTACGGCGACGGTGAGCAGAGTGAGCCACGGATGGCCGCGCAGCCCCGCGGCCGGGGTCGGCTCGGAGGGGGCCGCCGGTGCCTTGCCCCCCGGCCCGGTGGCGTCGATGGCGGTCTGACTAGTCATACCGTCGAGGCTAGTGACAGCCACTGACAATTGACAAACCAATTCACAAGTCGGTAACTGACAGGACACCGGCACATAGGCTGAACTGGTGGAACGTTCACGGAAGAGAGGCCATGGAGACGCTGCGTGAGCGCAAGAAGCGGCGTACCCGGGAAGCACTGCTGCGGGCCGCCCTCGAACTGTTCACCACCCAGGGGTACGAGCACACGACCGTCGACGAGATAGCCGAGGCCGCCGACGTCTCGCAGCGCACCTTCTTCCGCTACTTCGCCGGCAAGGAGGACGCCGCCTTCGCGGTCCAGGCGACGACGGAGGCGCGCTTCGTGGCGGCGGTGCGCGCCCGCCCGCCGCACGAGGCGCCGATGGAGGCCCTGCGGCAGGCGATGATGCAGGGCTGGGACGCGATCCGGGAGACCGTCGAGTCGGCCGTCCCGGTCGAGCTGTACCTGCGCATGTACCGGACCATCGAGTCGACGCCCGCGCTGCTCGCCGCCCATCTGCGCCGCTCGGCCGCCACCGAGGAGACGATCGCGCGGCTGCTGGCCGAACGGGAGGGCGTCGACGTGGACACCGACCCGCGGCCGCGGCTGGCCGTGGCCGTGTTCGGCGGGGTGATAAGGGTCACCGAACGGCAGTGGAGCACGGGCGAGGACGTCAGCCTGGAGGCGATGCGCGCACTCACCGCGTCGCACCTCGATCAGGTGGGTTCCGCGCTCACCGGGAACTGGCGCAGCACCTGAGGCCGTTGGCAAGGCGTCTCCGAGATCGGCCGACCGGACGTCCGGTGGATCGCCGGCAAAGCGTTCGGCGCTCACCAAAACGTGATCCCTGTCACTCGGTTACCTCGAGACCCTCCCGTTCTCCTAGTGTGTCCTCCCAGTGACTTCCTTCGACACCTCCCCGCAACTCAACGTCTGGCGCGCACTGCTGGCACTGGCCGTGGTGTTCGTGATGCTCGCGACCACCGGCTGGACCGCCCTGCGCAGTCAGCGGGAGTCGACAGCTCTGCAGGCCTCGCTCGCCAAGTGGGAGCACGGCCGCCTCCACGGCCTTCCCCTGCCGGACCCCGCGTCCGACCCGACGCGGCTCACCCGTTTCTTCGCCTCGCTCACCCACAAGGACCGCGACCGTCTCGCCCACCGCTACCCGCTCGCGGTCGGCAACATGAACGGCGCCCCCGCCACCCTGCGCTACAAGGCCAACCACATCGCGTTGGAGCAGGCACGCAAGGTCGAGAAGAAACGCATGCACGACAGCCGGCTCAGCGTGGCCGGACAGCAGGACGCGGGCCGGCGCATGAGCCGCTACGCGTCCCTGCTGGACCCCGCCCGGCACATCCTGGCCTTCGACCCCCAGGGCTCGGGCCGGGTCGCCGAGGTGTTCGGCAGCCTCGACCGGGCGGAGCGGATCTCGGTGGTGGTCCCCGGTGTCGACACCGATCTGCTCACCTTCCAGCGGACGTCCCGCAAGTACAGCGCCCCGGTCGGCATGGCGAAGGCGCTGTACGCGGCCGAGCGCGCGGCGAGCCCCACGACCCGTGCGGCCGTGATCGCCTGGGCCGACTACACCTCCCCCGACGGGCTCGGCGTGGACGCGGCCACCGGACTGCGCGCCGAGGAGGGCGCCGTACGGCTGAACGGCCTGCTGCGGGCCCTGCCCGGCCGCGCCCGGGTGGCGCTGGTCTGCCACAGCTACGGCTCCGTGGTCTGCGGGGTCGCCGCGCACGCCGTGCCGCGCCGGGTGACCGACATAGCGGTGGCCGCGAGCCCCGGCATGCGGGTCACCAAGGCGTCCCACCTGGGCACCACGGCCCGGGTGTGGGCCATGCGTGACGCCACCGACTGGATCCAGGACGTTCCGTACCTGGAGCTGGGCGGGCTCGGGCACGGGGCCGATCCGGTGTCCTCGGCGTTCGGCGCGCGGGTGCTGTCCGCGCGCGACGCGCAAGGACACGCCGGCTACTTCCAGCCGGGTACGGACAGCCTGCGCAACCTCGCCGAGGTCGGGGTGGGCGCGTACGACGCGGTGACGTGCGCTCGGGAGAACGATGCGTGCCGGGCCGGTCTGCCCGGCACCACGACGGCCGGACGCGCGTAGAAACAGCAGGAAGTGCGGTCTGCGCGGGTGGCGACGGAGGAGCACGTGCCGCATACGATGAGCCGCATGGGTGACGTACTGGCGGGTTTTCATGCCGTCTGGGAGTTCGAGTCCGACTCCGTGCTCATCCGCTACGAACGGGGGATTCGAACACCGAGGCTCTTCCAGGCGCTCGGGGAACGGCGTGTCCCGCTGTCCGCGATCGAGGACGTGACGCTCACGCCGGGCAAGCGGGGCACCGTCGCCCTGCACCTGGTGCCCCGCGCCGGCGCCGACCCGCTGATGGAGGCGGCGGCCGGTCAGCTCAAAGAGGGCTCCGACCCCTACCGGCTGGTCCTGCCCGCCGAGCGGGAGACCCTCGCCGAGTACTACGCCGACGAGGTGAAGAGGCTGCTGACCGAGTCCGGCCCCTGCGAACGGCACCTGGTCGCGGCGCCCGAGGCGCCCCGGCAGTTCAAGGCGTACGACGGCAAGGCGTCCTTCGACGGCACGTCCGTGCAGTTCCGCTGGTCCTGGACCGGGGCGTCCTCGGCGAAGTGGAAGGCCGGCGACCAGAGCTTTCCGGTCGCCGACCTCAGCGGTGTGGAGTGGCGCTCGCCGGAGGTCTTCGAGGGCCATCTGCGGTTGCTTCCGCGGGAGCCCGGCTCCAGCAGGCCGACGCAGCCCGACCAGGACCCGGCATCGGTGGTCTTCGGGCTCGGGTACGGGCCGGTGCACGAGTCGCTGCCGTTCGCCGCGGCGGTGCTTGCGGCGGTGCGGACCCGGCCGACGCAGGCGGTGCCGGTGCCGGCCCGTCGTGATCCCGCCGACATCGCCGAGCGGATCCGGCACCTCGGCGAGCTGCACCGGGCCGGGCTGGTGACGGATGACGAGTTCTCGTCGAAGAAGGCGGAGCTGCTGGCCGAGCTGTAGCGTCCGCCGTCTAGGACGTCACCGCCCCCGCCGAGTAGAAGCTGATCTTCCGGTCGAGGACGGCGAGGGTGTCATGGAGTTCCGCGATCCTGGCCAGGACGTCCCTGCGGGTCGACTCCAGCAGGTCCCGCCGCTCCGTGTACGTGGTCTCGCCCTCCCTCACCAGCTCCGCGTACCGGACCATGTCCGCCACCGGCATGCCGGTCAGCCGCAGCTTGGTCACGAAGTCCAGCCAGTCCAGGTCGCGGTTGCTGTAGCGGCGCTGGCCGGTGTGCGAGCGGTCGACGTGCGGCATCAGGCCGATCCGCTCGTACCAGCGCAGGGTGTGTGCGGTCAGGCCGGTGAACGCGACGACCTCGCTGATCGTGTAGCGGTCCTGGCCGTCGGGGCGTGGATGGCGCCGGGGCGGGGCGGAGCAGATGTCGGCGGGGGTCGTGGTGGTGGTGTCCGCTGGCGTGGTCTGCATCACCGTCATGCCTCCACGCTATGGCCTTCGAGTGCACTCCAAGCAAGCAGGACCCGGTCAAGAAATCGGCAGGACGCCGTCCGGGGCCGGTGATTACCGTGCGGCCCATGAGTCTTGTGCGCCGGGCCCTGCCCGCGGATGCCCCCGAAGTGCTGCGGCTGCGGCAGGTCATGATCGATGCGATGTTCGAGTCGGGGGGTGGCCCGACCGACTGGCACGCCGAGTCCCTGCCCACGCTCCGGGACCGGCTCGCCGAGGAGGACGGGGACTTCGTGGCCTTCGTCGTCGACCGTCCCGACCGGCCGGGGGCGCTGGCGGCGCTGGCGGCCGGCGCACTGGAGTACCGCATCGGCAGGACCGGCAACCCGCACGGGCGCGTCGGCCACGTCTTCAGTGTGGCGACCGACCCGGACGCCCGGCGGCGCGGCTACGCGCGCGCGTGCATGGAGGGACTGCTGGAGTGGTTCCGCGCGCGCGGCGCCCGGCAGGTCGACCTCAACGCGTCCGCGGCGGCCGAGCCGCTGTACGCCTCGCTGGGTTTCGTGCGCAAGCCCGACCCCTCGATGCGATTGGAGCTGTGAGCCGCATAGGCTCGCCGGCATGTCGTTGCAGAGCCTGGCGCTGATCGAGAACTGGCCCGTCCCCACCGCCGCGGCGGGCGTCGTACGAGCCGACGGGACCGTCCTGGGGACGCACGGACCCGTCGACCACCGCTTCCCGCTCGCCTCGGTCACCAAGCCGTTGGCGGCCTACGCGGCGCTCGTCGCGTACGAGGAGGGCGCGATCGAGCTGGACGAGCCCGCCGGTCCGCCCGGGTCGACGGTGCGCCATCTGCTCGCGCACACCTCCGGGCTGGCCTTCGACGAGCACCGGGTGACGGCCCCGCCCGGGGAGCGCCGGCTCTACTCCAACGCCGGGTTCGAGCAGCTCGGGGACCACATCGCCAAGGCGACGGAGATCCCCTTCGCCGAGTACCTGCGGCAGGCCGTGCTGGAGCCGCTGGGGATGACCGCGACGTCGCTGGACGGCTCGCCGGCCAAGGACGGTGTCTCGACGGTGGCGGATCTGCTGCGGTTCGCGGCCGAGGTGCAGGCGCCGCGGCTGCTGGACCCGCGCACGGTGGCGGAGGCGATGACCGTGCAGTACCCGGGCACCAAGGGGGTGCTGCCGGGGTACGGCCACCAGAACCCGAACGACTGGGGGCTCGGTTTCGAGATCCGCGCCGCCAAGTCGCCGCACTGGACGGGCGGTTCGTCGTCGCCTCGCACCTTCGGGCACTTCGGGCAGTCCGGTACGTTCGTGTGGATCGACCCGGACGCCGGGCTGGCCGCGGTCGCGCTCACGGACCGGTCGTTCGGGCCCTGGGCGGTCGAGGCGTGGCCGGTCCTCACGGACGCGCTGCTTCGGGAGTCACGCGGCGTACGGTGAGCCCTGTCCGATAACCTCCCCCGTGCACAACGAGATTCGGGCACAGGCATCGGGGGAGAGTGATGGGCGGGCTTCAGGGCGACGGCCAGTTCCGGCCGTTGGAGAGCGGTGACCCACAGGCGGTGGCGGGCTACCGGCTCGCGGCGCGCCTCGGTTCGGGCGGCATGGGCACGGTGTACCTGTCGTACACCCCCGGAGGGCATCCGATCGCCCTCAAGACGATCCGGCCGGAGCTGAGCGAGGACCCGGAGTTCCGCCGCAGGTTCCGGCAGGAGGTGCAGGCCGCGCAGCGCGTGCAGGGCTTCTACACCGCGCCGGTCATCGACTACGACACCGAGGGCGAACGGCCCTGGCTGGCCACCGCCTACGTGCCCGGCCCCTCGCTGGCCGCGGCCGTCGCCGAGCACGGCCCGCTCCCGGTGCCCACGCTCCTGCTGCTCGTCGCGGGCGTGGCGGAGGCGCTGTCGGTCATCCACGGCGCGGGCATCGTGCACCGCGACCTGAAGCCGTCCAACGTGCTGCTGGCCGGCGACGGCCCCCGCGTCATCGACTTCGGCATCGCGCGGGCCACCGACGCCACGGCCCTCACCGGTACCGGCGTCTCCATCGGCACCCCCGCCTTCATGTCGCCGGAACAGGCCGCCGGCAAGGAGATCACGCCCGCCTCGGACGTGTTCGCGCTCGGCCAGGTCGCCGCGTTCGCGGCCCGCGGCGCCGGCGCGTACGGCGACGGGCCCTCGCACGCCGTGCTGTACCGCATCGTCCACGAGGAACCCGACCTCACCGGCCTGCCGGACGCGCTCGGCTTCGTCGCCCGCTGCCTGGCGAAGAACCCGGCGGACCGCCCGTCCCCGGCCGAGGTCATCGCGCTGTGCCAGGAGGCGTCGCCCGGCGGGCTGCGCCAGTCCGGCGAGTGGCTGCCGGAGGCGATCGGCACGCAGATCACCCGGCGTGTCTCGGCATCCGCCGCGCTGGCGGCCCAGCCCGCCCCACCCACCCAGGCGCCGCCGGCGACCGCGCCCGTCACCCACGCCGCCGGGGCGGTACCGCCGCCACCGGCGACCGCGCCCGTGACCCAGCCGGCCACCGCGATACCGGCACCGCCGGCCACGCCGCCCGCGGGCCACCCCACCGCGGCGGTACCGGCACCGCCGCCGACCGCGCCGGTGACCCGGGTCGACCAGCCGGCGCCGCACGCGATGCCGACGGCGGCCGCGCCGCACACCGCGCCGACCGCGGCCGCACCGCACACACCGGCGCCGCCGCGGTCGTACGACCCGCCGGCCGCCGCTTCCCCGGCCGCTCCCTGGCCCGGGGCACAGCCGCAGACCCAGCCGCAGCCGCCGTCCCAGCCCCGGCCGCGGCGCAAGAACCGGGTCGGGGTGATCGCCGCGGTCGTCGTGGCGGCGGTCCTGGCCGGCGGGGGCGGCGCCTTCTACCTGAGCACGCTCGGCGACGACACGAAGGACAAGGCCACCGGCAACTCCGCGAAGGGCTCGGCCGCGCACGGCGCGAGCTCCGACTCGAGCTCGGCCTCCGGCTCCGGCTCGGACACCGGCTCCGGCAGCCCTTCGGCCCGGCCCGACCCCGAGCCGATCACCTTCAAGGGCATCGACATCCCGATGAACTACTACGTGCGGTTCGCGGACTCGCCGCCCAAGCCGCTGTACGACGACACCGGCGCCCGGTACGTCGACGACGCCGACCTCTTCTACGAGACCAACGGCTTCGGCGACGAGAAGGTCCTCGGCAGCAGCGGCGAGAAGATCGTCCTGCTGAACAACGCGCAGCAGGGCTCGCTCGACACGTGCCGGGCCGAGACCCGGTACGCGCAGGAGGCCAAGCTCTCCCAGCTGTCCCGGGGTTCCCAGCTGTGCGTGCACACCACGTCCGGCCACATCGCCCTGGTCACCTTCCAGGGCACCGCCCCCAAGTCCGACCTCGGCGACTACATGACGGTGGACATCACGGTGTGGCGGAACGCCGAGGAGCCCGAGACCGTGGAGTGAGCGGCCGCAGCACCGGTCAGCGGGTCAGCTCCCACAGCAGCAGCTCGGCCGCTGTGACCCCCTCCACCTGAAGGTCCGTCGCCCCGGTGATCCGCGCGGAGTCACCGGGGCGCAGGTCCTCGCCGGCCAGCCGTACGTCCCCGCGCACCACGTGCGCGTAGACGTACGCGGCGTCCGGCACGGCGGCGCGCTCCCCCGGTGCCAGGCGGCGTACGTGCAGCAGGGCGCCGGCCGCGGGGACGGCGTACGGCGTGGAGTCGGCGATGCCGGGGACCAGTGCGTAGGACGGGGTGCCGCCGGGCGTCAGCGGGGCCAGCCAGATCTGTACGAAGGTCAGCGGGGCGCCGGCGTCGTTGCGTTCGACGTGCCGGACGCCGGCCGCCGCGCTGAGGTGCTGGAGGTCGCCGGGGCGGACGGTCGTCTCGTGACCGGTGGAGTCCCGGTGGGTCAGCTCGCCCTCGACCACCCAGGTCACGATCTCGGTGTGGCTGTGCGGGTGTTCGTCGAAGCCTGCGCCGGGGGCGAGCCGCTCCTCGTTGCAGGCGATCAGCGCACCGAAGCGCAGGTTGTCCGGGTCGTAGTGCGGGCCGAAGGAGAAGGCGTGGCGGGAGGCGATGCCGCTCTCCGGGTCCCCTCCGCGATAGCGCTCGTCGGCGCGCCGTACGTCCATCACGGGCACCACGGTAGCCGCCGGGGGGCGCCCACCCGCCGGGCCGGGTGGGACCGGGTCCACGGCGGCCGGTCGTGGGCAGGCGGCGGAGCCGCACCTCGGCACGGGCCCGCCCACTGCGAGCGCGCGGCCGACGCACCGGCGAGGTCGCGGTACCGGCAAGCACGACCCGGCGGCGCACCCCGGCGTCCCGATAAGGCAGTCTTGTCCCCGTGCCCGAACCCGAATCCCACCGCATCGATCCCGCAGCACACGTCGTCCACCCGCACGCCCCGACCCTGAGGCGACTGGAGAAGTCCTCCGGGAGGCTGGCCGCGCAGGCCATCGCGCGCATGGACGAGACCCTGCCGTGGTACCGGGCCATGCCCCCGGAGAACCGTTCCTGGATCGGGCTCGTGGCCCAGGCGGGCATCGCGGCCTTCACCGAGTGGTTCCGGCACCCGGACGCCCCGCAGGCGATCTCCACGGACGTCTTCGGGACCGCGCCGCGCGAGCTGACCCGGGCCATCACGCTGCGGCAGACCGTGGAGATGGTGCGCACCACCATCGAGGTCATGGAGAGCGCCATCGACGAGGTGGCCGCGCCCGGCGACGAGAGCGTGCTGCGCGAGGCACTGCTCGTGTACGCCCGCGAGATCGCCTTCGCCACCGCCCAGGTCTACGCCCAGGCCGCCGAGGCACGGGGTGCCTGGGACGCGCGGCTGGAGTCGCTGGTGGTGAACGCGGTGCTCAGCGGGGAGGCCGACGAGGGGGCCGTCAGCCGGGCCGCCGCGCTCGGCTGGAACTCGCCCGAGCATGTGTGCGTGGTGCTCGGGACCGCGCCCGACGGGGACAGCGAGCTGACCGTCGAGGCCATCCGGCGGGCCGCCCGGCACGCCAAGCTCCAGGTGCTCACCGGGGTCCTCGGCGCCCGGCTCGTGGTCATCGCCGGAGGCAGCGCCAATCCGCTCGCCGTGGCCAAGTCGCTGATCGGGCCGTACGCCGCCGGGCCGGTCGTCGCGGGGCCCGTCGTACCCGATCTGCTGGCCGCCACGCGGTCCGCGCAGGCCGCCGCCGCGGGGCTGAAGGCGTGTTCCGCCTGGCAGGACGCGCCGCGGCCGGTGCTGGCGGACGATCTGCTGCCGGAGCGGGCGATCGCGGGCGATCCGAGCGCCCGCGAACAGCTGGTGGAGGAGATCTACAGACCGCTGGAGGAAGCGGGCTCGGCGCTGCTGGAAACACTGAGTGTCTACCTGGAGCAGGCGAGCAGCCTGGAAGGCGCGGCGCGGATGCTCTTCGTTCACCCGAACACCGTGCGCTACCGGCTCCGACGTGTGACTGATGTCACCGGATGGTCGCCCTCCGATGTACGATCCGCGTTCACACTGCGGATCGCGCTCATCCTGGGGCGTCTGGCCGATGGTGAAGCCCAGGCATAGGGTTTTGTCGGGGGCCCACAAAACCCCTTCGTGTTCTTCGTCCCTGTCCCCACGGGCGGCCGTGCCCGTCCCCAAGAGAGAGTGTGAGAGTGCTCGTACTCGTCGCTCCCGGCCAGGGCGCCCAGACGCCCGGCTTCCTGACCCCTTGGCTCGACCTTCCCGGTGCCGCGGACCGCGTCGCCGCGTGGTCGGAGGCCATCGGCCTGGACCTCGTCCACTACGGCACCCAGGCCGACGCCGACGCCATCCGGGACACCGCGGTGGCCCAGCCGCTGCTGGTCGCCGCCGGAATCCTCTCCGCCGCGGCACTGGGTGACATGTCCGAGATCGCCCCGGGCGCGGTCGCCGGCCACAGCGTCGGTGAGATCACCGCCGCCACCTTCGCCGGGGTGCTGGACGACACCGCCGCGCTGCGCCTGGTCCGCAAGCGGGGTCTGGCCATGGCCGACGCCGCCGCGATCACCGAGACCGGCATGTCGGCACTGCTCGGCGGCGACCCCGAGACGTCGATCGCGCACCTGGAGAGGCTGGGCCTGACCCCGGCGAACATCAACGGCGCGGGCCAGATCGTCGCCGCCGGCACGCTGGAGCAGCTGGCCGCGCTGAACGAGGACAAGCCCGAGGGCGTGCGCAAGGTCGTCCCGCTGAAGGTCGCCGGCGCCTTCCACACCCACCACATGGCGCCCGCCGTCGAGACGCTGGCCAAGGTCGCCGTCGAGCTGACGCCCGCCGACCCGAAGGTCCCCTACGTCTCCAACCGGGACGGCCAGGCCGTCGCCACCGGCGCCGAGGTGCTGGAGCGGCTGGTCGGCCAGGTCGCCAACCCCGTGCGCTGGGACCGGTGCATGGAGACCTTCCAGGAGCTGGGTGTCACCGCGCTCGTCGAGGTGTGCCCGGGCGGCACCCTGACCGGCCTGGCCAAGCGGGCGCTGCCCGGCGTGCGGACGCTGGCCCTCAAGACCCCCGACGATCTCGACGCGGCCCGCGCGCTCATCTCCGAGCACGCAGGTGCCTAAGGAGCCGTACATGGCGAAGATCAGGCCCAGCAAGGGCGCCCCGTACGCGCGCATCCTCGGTGTCGGCGGCTACCGGCCGACCCGGGTGGTGCCCAACGAGGTGATCCTCGAGAAGATCGACTCGTCCGACGAGTGGATCCGCTCTCGCTCCGGCATCGAGACCCGGCACTGGGCGGGCCCCGAGGAGACCGTGGCCGCCATGGCCGTCGAGGCCTCCGGCAAGGCGATCGCGGACGCCGGTATCGACGCCGAGCAGATCGGCGCGGTGGTCGTCTCGACCGTCTCGCACTTCAGCCAGACCCCGGCCGTCGCCACCGAGATCGCGGACAAGCTGGGCACGAACAAGGCCGCCGCGTTCGACATCTCGGCCGGCTGCGCGGGCTTCGGCTACGGCCTGACCCTGGCCAAGGGCATGGTGGTGGAAGGTTCCGCCGAGTACGTGCTCGTCATCGGCGTGGAGCGGCTCAGCGACCTGACCGACCTGGAGGACCGGGCGACGGCCTTCCTGTTCGGCGACGGCGCCGGCGCGGTCGTCGTGGGCCCCGCGCAGGAGCCGGCGATCGGCCCGACCGTGTGGGGCTCCGAGGGCGACAAGTCGGAGACCATCAAGCAGACCGTCCCGTGGGACCGGTTCGCCATCGGCGACGTCTCCCAGCTGCCCCTGGACAGCCAGGGCAACGTCAAGTTCCCTGCGATCACGCAGGAGGGCCAGGCGGTGTTCCGCTGGGCCGTGTTCGAGATGGCGAAGGTCGCCCAGCAGGCGCTGGACGCGGCCGGGATCACCCCGGACGACCTGGACGTCTTCATCCCGCACCAGGCCAACGTGCGGATCATCGACTCGATGGTGAAGACGCTGAAGCTGCCGGAGCACGTCACGGTCGCCCGTGACATCCGCACCACCGGCAACACCTCGGCCGCCTCGATCCCGCTCGCGATGGAGCGGCTTCTGGCGACCGGGGAGGCGAAGAGTGGCGACACCGCGCTCGTCATCGGATTCGGGGCGGGTCTCGTCTACGCCGCCACGGTCGTTACCCTCCCCTAGGCACTCCGTGCCGGATCATGCGATCCGGTGCGGGAGCAGCACCACCTGCCGCTTGCGCGGCGGGCGCCGTAATACCGTCTGGAATATCGAAGAAGGAGCGCCTGACATGGCCGCCACTCAGGAAGAGATCGTCGCGGGTCTCGCCGAGATCGTGAACGAGATCGCCGGGATCCCCACCGAGGACGTCCAGCTGGACAAGTCCTTCACCGACGACCTGGACGTCGACTCGCTGTCCATGGTCGAGGTCGTCGTCGCCGCCGAGGAGCGCTTCGACGTGAAGATCCCGGACGAGGACGTCAAGAACCTGAAGACCGTTGGTGACGCCACCAACTACATCCTGAAGCACCAGGCCTGAGCCACCCTCGGTCCTGAAGGCTGAAAGGCCCCGCCACCCGGCGGTGGCGCCGTAGAATCCCGCATCCGTTGGAGAAAGAATTCCCGTGAGCCCGACCAATCGCACCGTGGTCGTCACCGGTATCGGCGCAACCACACCGCTGGGTGGCGACGCAGTTTCTACCTGGGAGGGCCTGGTCGCCGGCAAGTCCGGCGTCAGCCTCCTGCAGCAGGAGTGGGCGGCCGAGCTGCCGGTCCGTATCGCCGCGCAGATCGCCGTCGAGCCGGGCGAGATCATCCCCCGGCCGCAGGCCCGCAAGCTGGACCGGTCCGCGCAGTTCGCGCTGATCGCCGCTCAGGAGGCCTGGAAGGACGCCGGTTTCACCGCGAAGGCCGGTGAGGACTCGTCGGTCAACCCCGACCGTCTCGGTGCGGTGATCGCCTCCGGCATCGGCGGTGTGACGACGCTCCTGGACCAGTACGACGTGCTCAGGGAGAAGGGCGTACGCCGTGTCTCCCCGCACACCGTGCCGATGCTGATGCCCAACTCCCCGGCGGCCAACGTCGGGATCGAGCTGGGTGCCCGCGCCGGTGTGCACACCCCGGTCTCGGCCTGCGCCTCGGGCGCGGAGGCCATCGGGTACGCGATCGAGATGATCCGCACCGGGCGTGCGGACGTGGTCGTGGCCGGTGGCACCGAGGCCGCCATCCACCCGCTGCCCATCGCCGCGTTCGGCAACATGATGGCGATGTCCAAGAACAACGACGACCCGCAGGGCGCCTCGCGTCCCTACGACGCCGGCCGTGACGGCTTCGTGCTCGGTGAGGGCGCCGGTGTCATCGTGCTGGAGTCCGAGGAGCACGCGAAGGCCCGCGGCGCGCGGATCTACGCGGAGGCGGTCGGCCAGGGCATCTCGGCGGACGCCCACCACATCACGCAGCCGGAGCCGTCCGGCAACGGCATCGCGCACGCGCTGCAGAACCTGCTGGACAACACGGATCTCAAGCCGGCCGAGATCGTGCACGTGAACGCTCACGCCACGTCGACGCCGCAGGGTGACGTCGCCGAGATCAAGGCGCTGCGCAAGGTGTTCGGCGACGATGTCGACCACATGGCGATCTCCGCGACGAAGTCGATGACCGGTCACCTGCTCGGTGGTGCGGGCGGTATCGAGACCGTGGCGTCGATCCTGGCGCTGGTGAACCGTACGGCTCCGCCGACCATCAACGTGGACAACCTCGACCCGGAGGTGAACGCGGACGTGGTCGTGGGCGAGGCGCGTACCCTTCCCGAGGGTCGTATCGCCGCCCTGAACGACTCGTTCGGCTTCGGCGGTCACAACGTGGTCCTGGCGTTCCGGTCCGTCTGAGAACGCAAGTGAAGGGCCCCCACCAGCCGGTGGGGGCCCTTCCGCATGTCCTGTGCTCAGACCACCTGGTGCAGCCAGCGCACCGGTGCTCCTTCTCCCGCGTATCTGAACGGTTCCAGCTCGTCGTCCCACGGCTTGCCGAGGAGCTTGGAGAGCTCGGCCTCCAGGTCGGTCTCGCCTCGCTGGCTGCGCTGGAGCGCCGCGCGGAGGCGGTCCTCGGGGATCAGGATGTCGCCGTGGATGCCGGTGACGGCGTGGAAGATGCCGAGCTCGGGGGTGCAGCTGTAGCGCTCGCCCTCGGCGGTCGGGCAGGGTTCGGCGGTGACCTCGAAGCGCAGCAGGTGCCAGCCGCGCAGCGCCGAGGCGAGTTGGGAGGCCGTGCCGGGCTCGCCCTGCCAGGAGAACTCCGAGCGCCAGGTGCCGGGGGCCGCGGGCTGCCGGATCCAGTCGAGGTTGACGCGCGTGCCGAGCACCCCGGCGACGGCCCACTCGACGTGCGGGCACAGCGCGCGCGGCGCGGAGTGCACGTACAGAACTCCACGTGTCGTCACCGGAACCTCCGGGCAGAGCGGGACATCTTGCGGACTGGCTGGGCGGCAGTGGCACGACGGCCGCGTTGATGGCGAGGCTACCCTGCGGCGGGGCAAGGAGTGTGACGTACCGTCGGTCCCGGTGCCAGGAAACCGCCGCCATTCACCCAGGGGGACGCTTGTACGGGGGTGCTCCGTTCCGGCGGGCCCGGCCGGGAACCCTCACACGTTGTCATGGGAGGAAGCACCGAGGAAGCCCGAGGAAGCACCGGAGCCACGACGAGGGGATCACCAGGGGATGCGGAAGGGAAGCAGCCGTACGCGGGCGGCTCTTGCCGTCATGGCGGCCGCCGTGCTGGGCCTCGCCGGATGCGACGCCGTCGGCCGGGGTTCCCCGGCGCCGGAGGTCACCAAGGCACGGGCCGCGAAGCCCGCCCCGGTGTGGGACCGCAGCCCGGACTCGATCGCCGCGGTCGGCGACTCCATCACGCGCGGCTTCGACGCGTGCACGGTGCTGTCGGACTGCCCCGAGGTGTCGTGGGCGACGGGCAGCGACGCCGGGGTGGACAGTCTGGCGATGCGGCTGCTCGGGGTGACCGGGGCGGCGGAGCGCAGCTGGAACTACGCGGTGACCGGGGCCCGGATGGCGGACCTGCCGGAGCAGATGGCCCAGGCCGCCGCCCGCGACCCGGAGTTGGTGACGGTGATGGTCGGGGCGAACGACGCCTGCCGGGCGTCGGCGTCGGCGATGACGTCGGTCGCCGACTTCCGCGCGGACTTCGAGGAGGCGCTGAGCACGCTGCGTACGTCGCTGCCCAAGACGCAGGTGTACGTGGCGAGCGTGCCGAACCTCAAGCGGCTGTGGTCGCAGGGCCGGACCAACGCGCTGGGCAAGCAGGTGTGGAAACTCGGGATCTGCCCGTCGATGCTGGCCGACGCGGACGACCTGACCAGCGCGGCGAGCCTGCGCCGGGACCAGGTGCAGCAGCGGGTGGTGGAGTACAACACGGTGCTGAAGGAGGTCTGCGCCAAGGACCGCCGCTGCCGCTTCGACGGCAACGCGGTCTACGACTACCACTTCGGCACCGACCAGCTCAGCCACTGGGACTGGTTCCACCCGAGCAAGGACGGCCAGGCCCGCCTCGCGTCGATCGCCTACCGGACGATCACCGCGCCCCGTCCGGTCGCCTAGAGCGCCGGTCGCCTAGGGTTTTCCACATGAGCGAACTTTTCAGCACACTTCCCGACGGCACCGGGGTCCATCGCTGGACGCTGGAGCGTGCCGGGACACGGGTGGAGATCCTGACGTACGGCGGGATCGTGCGGTCGGTCGAGGTCCCGGACCGCGAGGGGCGCCGGGCCGACGTGGTGCTGGGGTTCACGGGACTGGACGGTTATCTCGCGCATCCCGAGCCGTACCTCGGCGCCCTGGTCGGCCGGTACGCCAACCGGATCGCGGGCGCCCGCTTCCGGCTGGACGACCGGGTGTACGCGCTGGAGCCGAACAACGGGCCCAACTCCCTGCACGGCGGCCACCGCGGCTTCGACAAGCGGGTCTGGGACGCCGAGCCGGTCGAGCACGGGGTGCGGCTGAGCCGGGTGAGTGCGCACGGCGAGGAGGGCTTCCCGGGCCGGCTGAAGGTGTCGGCGACGTACACGCTGGACTCGTCCGGCGCGCTGCGGATCGCGTACGAGGCGGTGACGGACGCACCGACGGTGATCAATCTCACCAACCACAGCTACTTCAACCTGGCCGGCCACGACACGGGCAACGCCGGCGGGCACGAGCTGCGGCTCGCCGCGTCCCGGTTCACGCCGGTCGACGCGGACCTGATCCCGACCGGGGTGCTGGAGCACGTGTCCGGTTCCCGCTTCGACTTCCGCGAGGCCCGCAAGGTCGGCTCGGGCTACGACCACAACTTCGTCCTGGACAAGGGGGTCACCGACCACCCGGAGGAGGTGGCGGAGCTGTACGACCCGGCGTCCGGGCGGACCCTGACGGTGGCGACGACCGAGCCGGGCCTCCAGCTCTACACGGCCGACCACCTCTCGGCCCCGTTCGCGCCCGGCGACGGCATCGCCCTGGAGACCCAGCACTTCCCGGACTCCCCCAACCGGCCGCAGTTCCCCCGTACGGAACTGCGGCCGGGCGAGGTGTACCGCTCGGAGACGGTGTACGGCTTCGGCGTCCGCGGCCGCTGACGGCGCGCTCCCGCCTCCCTACAGGTCGTCGGAGAGCACGGGGTCCAGGACCTTCCGGCGGCGCCCCCAGCGCTTGGTCTCCGCCTGGATGTCGGCCGGCGCCGGCGGCGCCTCGTCCGAGGGCGCGAGCGCGTACACCTCCGCCTTCGGAGCCTGCTCCGCGGACGAGAAGGCAGCGGGGGCCGAGGAGCCGGAGGAGGCCGGGGGAGCGGCAGCGGCAGCGTCCATGAGAAGAGGCACCAGCCGATCGCCGTGCACCCTGGCGTCGCTCCTGGCATCGGTCCTGGCGTCGCCCTGGCCCCTGCCCTTGCGCACCCGCCACAGGCCCCGTGACTGCAGGGCGGTGCCGAGGTTGTTCAGGACCCGGCCCTCGTTGTCGCCGAGTTCCGTGAAGCGGGCGGCCGCCTGCTGATGGGCGTCGATGGCCTCGTCGAACCGCCGCACCTGCTGCAACGCCATGCCCAGGTTGTTCAGCGCCCGGCCCTCACCCTCGTTGTCGCCGAGTTCCGTGAAGCGGGCGGCCGCCTGCTGATGGGCGTCGATGGCCTCGTCGAACCGCCGCACCTGCTGCAACGCCGTCCCCAGATTGTTCAGCGCCCGGCCCTCACCGTCATGGTCCCCCA
>NZ_JBICWR010000014.1:0-204041 GCF_043199855.1 Streptomyces sp. NPDC048521 | reverse complement strand
CAGCTCGCCGAAACGGCCGGCGGCCTTCTGGTGGGCGTCGATGGCCTCGTCGAACCGCCGCACCTGCTGCAACGCCGTCCCCAGATTGTTCAGCGCCCGGCCCTCACCGTCATGGTCCCCCAGCTCGCCGAAACGGCCGGCGGCCTTCTGGTGGGCGTCGATGGCCTCGTCGAACCGCCGCACCTGCTGCAACGCCGTCCCCAGATTGTTCAGCGCCTGCCCTTCACGATGATGGTCACCCAGCTCGGCGAACCGGGCGGCGGCCTGCTGGTGGGCGTCAGTGGCCTCGTCGAACCGCCGCACCTGCTGCAACGCCGTCCCCAGATTGTTCAGCGCCTGCCCTTCACGGTGGTGATCGCCCAGCTCGATGAAGCGGGCGGCGGCCTGCTGGTGGGCGTCGATGGCCTCGTCGAACCGCTGCACCTGCTGCAGCGCCGTGCCGAGGTTGTTCAGGGCCTGGCCTTCGCCATGGCGCTCGCCCAGCTCGCGACACGTCAGGAGGTCCTGCTGGTGGGCCGCGATGGCCTCGTCGAACCGCTGCACCTGCTGCAGGGCGACACCGAGGCTGTTCAGCGCCCGGCTCTCGCCATGACGCTCGCCCAGCTCGCGGCAAATTATCAGGTCCTGCTGATAGCTCATGGTCTCTCCCGGGATGTCGCGCCGTTCACGACGACACCCTCAGCAACCGGCGAAACCCGGACACCCGCAACCGGTCCGGTGCCGGCGGCACCCACCCGAATGGCACTTTCGCCTGTCTGGCGGACGGGTGCGGGCACGGTACGGGGCCCCGTTGGTGCCGCCCAGAACGTCACGAGCCCCGGTCCAGGGGTCAGGTCCCGGACCGGGGCTGCTCATGAGGGGGACTTGTCCCGGATCAGACGTTAAGCCGCGCGGTCGGCCCGCGGTCGGCGATCGAGCGTCCGGCGGCGATCTCGTACGAACCTTTCACAAAAGCCCACGCCTTCGCCGCCCCACCGGCCTCCCCGCGACCGCTGGGCGGGCCTGGTGGACCCAGCGGCGGTCGCCTTACACCTGCCGGCCGGCACCGCCGCCACGACCCCGATCCCGCCCGTGCCTCCGGACGGAACAGCCGCGGCACCTACGGAGGTCATGCCAGCCGGTCAGGGGGGCGCCCCTCGGCGATCTGCCCGGACAGGAACACCAGGGCACTGCGGGTGCCATGTGCCGGCCGCATGACTTCCGCGATCCGGGCCGTCCGCACCATGGCGCCGGTCACGCGCCTCACGCGATACTGCCGCCGTCCCCCACATCACGCGCCCCACAGCGACGGAAGGACCCGAACTGCCTTGATTTCCCCACGCGTTCGCCTCGGCGTTCTCGCGCTGGCCCTGCTGGCCGGTCTGTCCGCACCCACCGCCACGGCCTCCTCCGCCGGTCCGGCGGCCGCCTCCTCCCCCACCGTCGAGGAGCAGCGGCTCGACTCGGCCGTACCGCAGGAGATCCTCCGCCGCTCCGGATTCGACGACGCGGCACCGAGGTTCGGCCGCGAGCTGGGGCGCGCGCACTCCTACGCGCAGGCCCGGCGCATCGTCGTACGGGAGGGGGCCGCGCTGTGGCGGCGGGCCGTGGACCGGGCGCAGGGGCGGGGACGGGCGGACGGTGACCTGAGCCGGGACGACGACCGGCCGTTGTACTGGGCGCGGCTGGGGCTGACGCGGGACCTGCGCGCCTGGGAGCCGGAGTTCGGCATCAGCGACCGGCAAAGGGCCGCCCTGCTGGACCGGTTGGAGCGGGCCTCACGCGGCCAGACCGACATCCGCTATCCGGCGAAGGGGCACCTGCGGCGGGTCCTCCTGACCGGGTTCGACCCGTTCACCCTGGACCGGGACATCCGCATCTCCAATCCCTCCGGGGCCACCGCGCTCGCCCTCGACGGCACGGTGATCGAGACGGCCCAGGGCCCGGCGCGCGTCGAGACGGCCGTGTTCCCGGTGCGCTGGCAGGACTTCGCGGAGCGCACGGTGGAGCGGACGCTGCGACCGTATCTGCCCGGGGTGGACCTGTTCACGACCGTGAGCCAGGGCCGCGTCGGCCGGTTCGACATCGAGCGCACCAACGGCGCCTGGCGGGGCGGCTTCCCGGACAACGACAACGTCTCGCGGACTGAGACCGTCCCGGTCGCCGATCCGGCCTCGCAGCCCCAGTGGACGACGACGACCCTGCCGTACTCCGCCGTCGTGGCCGCGGACACGGGACGCTTCCCCGTCTACGACCACACGGAGGTGACCGAGATCCCGGCGGGCGGCACCGGCCCCGTCGTACGGCCGGACGGCCCCAGCCCCGGCTCGACGGCGCGCGCCGGGGGCGGCGGCGACTACCTGTCCAACGAGATCGCCTACCGGGCCACCCTGCTGCGGGACCGCCTCGGCCTGCACGACCGCCTGCCGGGCGGCCATGTGCACACACCCGTCCTGCAGTTCGGTGCGGGCAACACCGACCCGGCGGCGGGCGCGGTGACCGATCCCCAGTTCGTACGGAACCGGCTGGACATCATCGCGCAGGTACGGTCGATCGTGACGGTCGCGCTCAGTGCGACGGAGCGAGCGCGAGACTGATGCCGAGACCGGCCAGGAGCGAGCCGATCACCTTGTTGAGGACCTTCTGGCCGCGCAGCATCACGGCACGCATCCGGGAGTGCGAGAAGAACGCGGCGACCACGCCGAACCACAGCAGGTGGGCCAGCGACATGAACAGGCCGTAGCCCACCTGCTGGAACAGCGGCGTGCCGGGGCTGACGACCTGGGCGAAGGTGGAGACGACGAAGAGCGTCGTCTTCGGGTTGAGGACGTTGGTGAGGAAGCCGGTGCGCAGGGCGGCGAACGGGGTCAGCTCCCGCTTGTCGTCCAGGTCGATCCGCAGCTCGCCGCGGGTGCGGTAGGTGCGGACGCCGATGTGGACGAGGTAGGCCGCGCCGACCAGCTTGATCACCGTGAACAGGGCGGTGGAGGAGGCGATCAGCAGGCCGACGCCGAGCAGGGTGTAGGTGACGTGGACCAGGACGCCGGCCGCCACGCCCGCGGCGGCGAGCAGACCGGTGCGGCGGCCGTACAGATAGCTGTTGCGGACGATCATCGCGAAGTCGGCGCCCGGGGCGATCACGGCGAGGACCGTGATGACGGCGACGGCGAGTATCTGGGTCACGGGGTGATGTCCTCCGACTCGGGCTGCCTGTCGGCAGCGGAGTCGCCGTCGGCGTTCTCCTCGCCCAGCAGGTCGCGGGCGAGGAGCGTGGCACCCGCGACCGCGCCCGGCATCAGGAACACCGCGACGAACGGAACCAGGAAGGCCAGGCCCAGGGGTGTGCCGAAACCCCAGACCAGGGTCTTGCGGGAGCGGAGCAGGGTGAGCCGGGTGCGCAGGTCCACGCCCCGGCGCTGCAGGGCGACGGCGGCGAGTTCCTCGGTGAGGAAGAAGCCGGTGACGAAGAAGCCGAGCACGGGCACGACGGTCTGGCCGACGAACGGCAGGAAGCCGAGGGCGAAGAGCAGCACGCCCCACAGGCCGGCCCGGACCAGGACGCGCAGGCTGTCGCGGGCCGAGATCCACAGCTCGCGCCAGAGCGGGAGATCGGAGCGTGGGGCGGTGCCGTCGGGTGAGACGTCGGCGTCGACCTGCTCCGACAGGTTCTCGTAGAAGGGCTGGCCGACCAGCAGGGTGACGGCGGTGAAGGTGAGCACGGCCAGCAGCAGCCCGAGGGCGAACAGGACGGCCGTGAGGAAGCCGCGGAACAGGCCCTGCCAGGGGCTGGACCAGTCGTCCGCGAACGGGGTGGCCCAGGTGACCGCGTCGTCGCCCCACAGGGCGAGCGCGACCAGCGCCGCCGCGTAGAGGACCAGCGTGATCAGGCCGGGCAGCAGACCGAAGCCGTAACTACGGCCGTGCCGGGCCACCCAGCGCTGGCCCTTCAGCAGATAACCGAAACCCACCCCGAGATCGCGCATGCCGAGGACTTTACTGGCTCGTCGGCCGCCGTCGTCCTCAGTCGTCCAGCATGCGGCGGAGCAGGTCCCGCAGGGAGCGCCGCTCCTCCTCCGACAGACCGGCGAGGGGTTCGCGGGCGAAGTGGAGGCCCTCGCGCAGATCACGGGCCACGGCACGGCCCTCCTCGGTGGCGGCGGCCACCTTGACCCGGCGGTCGCCCGGGTCGGGGCGGCGCTCCACCAGGCCGCGGGACTCCAGACGGTCCACGATCCCGGTGACGTTGGACGGCTCGCACTTCAGCTTCTGCGCCAGCTTGCGCATGGGCAGCGGCTCGAGGGAGAGCAGACTCAGGAGGCGGGCCTGCGGGCCGGTCAGCTTGTGCTCGCCCGCCGCGCTCTCGTAGTCCGCGTAGAAGCGGGCCACGACGTCACCGATCAGCTCGACGACCTCCATGGTGAGCGCGTCGGGACGGTGGGGCTTCGATGGGGTGGACATGCCCACCAGGATACCGAGTTACTTGACATCATGAAATATTGATGAGCATTGTTGTTTCAGGTACTGAAGTAACAGGAAAGGCTCTGTCATGATCAACCGCGAGTGGCACCTGCTCAGCCGTCCCGTCGGCTGGCCGAAGCCCGAGGACTTCGCCCTGGTCGAGGCGCCGGTCCCGACCCCGGGCGAGGGTCAGGTGCTGGTGCGGAACAAGTACCTCTCCGTCGACCCGTACATGCGCGGCCGGATGAGCGCCGCCAAGTCGTACGTCGCGCCCTTCGAGCTGGGCAAGGTCATGCAGGGCGGCGCGGTCGGCGAGGTCGTCGCCTCCAACGCCGAGGGCCTGGCGGTCGGCGACCACGTGCTGCACTTCTTCGGCTGGCGCGAGTACGCGGCCGTGGACGCGAAGAACGCCGTCAAGGTCGACCCCGGGGCCGCGCCGCTGTCGACGTACCTCGGCGTCCTGGGCATGACCGGCCTGACCGCCTACGCCGGTCTGCTGCGCACCGCCTCCTTCAAGGAGGGCGACATCGTCTTCGTCTCCGGCGCGGCGGGTGCCGTGGGCAGCCAGGTCGGCCAGATCGCCAAGCTCAAGGGCGCCTCGCGGGTCATCGGCTCGGCCGGGTCCGACGAGAAGGTCAAGCTGCTGGTCGAGGAGTACGGTTTCGACGCCGCGTTCAACTACAAGAACGGCCCGGTGGGCGAGCAGCTGCGTCAGGCCGCGCCCGACGGCATCGACGTCTACTTCGACAACGTCGGCGGCGACCACCTGGAGGCCGCCATCGGATCGCTGAACCAGGGCGGCCGGATCGCCGTCTGCGGCATGATCTCCGTCTACAACGACACCGAGCCCGCCCCCGGCCCGAAGAACCTCGCCCGGCTCATCCAGACCCGCGGCCGCATCGAGGGCTTCCTGGTCGGCGACCACTACGACCTGCAGCCGCAGTTCGTCCAGGAGGTCGGCCCCTGGGTGGCCTCGGGCGCGCTGAAGTACCGGGAGACGGTCGTCGAGGGCATCGAGAACAACCTGGAGGCGTTCCTCGGGGTCCTGCGCGGCGACAACACCGGCAAGATGATCGTCAAGCTCTGAGCGCTGGCCCGGACTTTCCGACATGCGGTAGCTTCTTTCCGAAATCCGCCGTCGATCGTGGGCGCGAGTCGCGGCGGACCGAGGAGGAAGACAACCGCATGCCCATTCAGCAGTCCGACGTCCTGTACACGGCTGTCGCCACCGCCGAGAACGGCCGGGACGGCCGTGTCGCCACCGACGACGGCAAGCTCGACGTCGTCGTGAACCCGCCCGTGGAGATGGGCGGCAGCGGCGTCGGCACCAACCCGGAGCAGTTGTTCGCCGCCGGGTACAGCGCCTGCTTCCAGGGTGCGCTCGCCGTCGTCGCCCGGCAGGAGGGCGCAGACGTCTCCGGCTCGACCGTCACCGCGAAGGTCGGCATCGGCAGGAACGAGGACGGGTTCGGGATCATCGTGGAGATCTCGGCGGACATTCCGGGCGTCGACGAGAGCACCGCGCGCGCCTTGATCGAGAAGGCGCACCAGGTGTGCCCCTACTCGAAGGCGACGCGGGGGAACATCAGCGTGACGCTGGCCTGACGTCGGTCGTTGCGTACAACGGCAGCCGCATCCTTGGACGTGGGGTGCGGCTGCCGTTCGGCGTCCGCCGGGTGCGGTGGGATGTCGGCCGCGGGTCGTCGTGGATCGCTCGCGCAGTCCCCCGCGTCGCTGCAGGCCGTACGTGGCGAGCGCGCGTCAATCGACCGCCAGTGCCGCTCGGTGTACCGCTGACGCCAGTCGGTTGTTCTCCGGGGCCGCCCCGCCCGGAAAGGCGAAGCGGCGGCGGGTGTAGCCGTAGGCGAGGCCGCTGCGGGGGTCGGCGAAGGACTGGGTGCCGTTGGCGCCGCTGTGGCCGATCGTGCCGGCACCGAGGAAGGGGTGCCAGGTGTCGGCGGTCGCCTGGAAGCCCAGGCCGAAGGACTTGTGGGCGCGGGCCACCAGGTCGTACCCCGTGGAGTGGATCTGCCCGAACTCCGCGACCGTGTCCTCCTTGAGCAGCGGGGCCTTGCCGTCGACCTCGCTGACGGCCGCCGCGTACATCCCCGCGAGACCACGCGCCGAGGCGACTGCGCCCACCGAGGCCGGGCCCTTGGCGCGGATCTGCCGTTCGCCGAGCAGGCCTTCCAGATCGGTGGGCTCGGTGCCGTGCCGGTTGAAGGCGATCGCGGCGAGCGTGTGCGGGCCGGACGGCAGTCCGTCGAGGAAGGCCTGCTGCTCGGGGGTCGGCAGCATCGGCTGGACCGGGCGGAAGCGCGGCTCCCGGTCGGCCGGCAGGCCCAGGTGGAAGTCGAGGCCGTAGGGCGCGCGGATCCGCTCCTCGTACAGCTCCTGGAGGGTCCGGCCGGTCGCCCGCCGGACCACCTCGCCGGTCAGCGCCCCGATGACCAGGGCGTGGTAGCCGAAGGCCGTGCCCGGTCGCCAGAACGGCCGCTGGTCGGCGAGGCGTTCGGCGATCACCCGGTCGTCGGACAGCTCCGCGAGTGTGAAGCCGGTGTCGGTGCCGATGAGCCCCGCGCGGTGCGCCAGCAGGTCCCGCAGGGTCAGGGCGCCCTTGCCCTCGGCGGCGAACTCCGGCCAGTAGTAGACGACTTTGCGGTCCAGCTCCAGCGTGCCGTCCTGCACGAGCAGCGCCGCGACCAGGTGGGCCGCGCCCTTCGTGGCCGAGTACACGCCGTAGAGCGACTCGCCCGTCACGCCCTCGCCCGCCCACAGGTCCACGACGCGGCGCCCATGGACGTACGCGCACAACTGGCCCTCGTAGTCGTCCCGTTCCCCGGCGACGACGGCGGCGAACTCCTCGCGCACGGTCTCGAAGCCCTCGGCGACCGTGCCCTGGACGGTGATCTCCTGCGACATCCGCTCTCCTCGACCGAGCCGCTGCTCGCTGCTCACTCTCACCACAACGCGCCCTCCCGCTCCGGGCGTTCCCCGTAAGCGGTACGGCGAGACGTACCTGATCGACTCAACCGCCGGACGGGCCTGAGGGTGTCACCGGTACCCCGTATGGCGTAGGGGGGTGATGCGCGGCGCGCCCCGGCCGCGGCTCAGTTGCACCACCACAGGAAGCGGTTGCAGGTCTTGGTGGGCGACGGTTCCGGGGTGGGCTCGGAGGTCGTCGGGGCCGCGGTCGGAGTGGCGGAGGGCCCGGTGGCGCCCGGAGCGGCGGGGGTGGTGGCGGTCGCACCGGGGGCCGCCGTGGCCGACTGCTGCGCCTTGCCGGTGTCCTCGGCGGACGGGGAGGCGGAGTCCTTGTCCTCGGGGGACTCGGAGGCGGACGCGGAGGCCGAGGCGTCCGGGGAGGCGGAGGCCCCCCGGGTGGCGCCGGCGGTGCCGTCGACCGGGTCGGCCGTGCGGTCCGGCGCCGGGGAGGACGCGCCGCCGTCCGTCGCGGGGTCCCCACTCGTGGTCGGCGTGTCGCTGGAGAAGGGCAGGAAGGGCGCGTCCGTGCCCAGTTCGGCGAGGCTGAGTCCGCCCGCGGCCAGGACGAAGCCCGCGGCGACCAGCACCGTACGGCGACGGCGGCGACGGTGTGCGGCCGCCTTGCGGTCCCGCCGGCTGGAGTCGGCCTCGGCGGGGTTCGCGGCGACGGTGCCGCGCGCCTTGCGCCGGGCGGCCCGGCCCCCGGCCTCGGGCTCCTCCTGCGGCTCGCCCTCCTCGGGCTCCTCGGGCTCCTCGGGCTGCTCGGGCTCGTCCGGTTCCTCCGGCCCGACCGACTCGTACTCCTGGGTGACGCCGTAGTCCCCGGCGGGGGCGTCACCGCCGTACCGCTGGGCGGGGACGCGCACGTCGTAGCCCGAGGGGGCGACGTGCTCGTCGTGGCCCGCGGAAGCGGTCTGGCCGCCGTACCCCTGCGCCGGGACCTGGCCGCCGTACGTCTCCCCCGCACCCGCGTACGCGTGCGCGACCGGGGCTTGTGTGGACACGGCGAGTCGCTCGGCCGGTGCGCCGCACCCGGGGCAGGCCAGGGCGCCGTTGAGGTGCCGTTGGCACGGGTGGCAGAAGTCCATGACGCGGGAAGACTAAGGTCCGCGCAGGTCACGTTCCTAGCCGCCCTTGTGAAGGTTTCGTGGGGGAGCGAAAGAATTATCGAAAGCCGTGCCGAAACCGTTACCTGTTCGACCCATTGACACCCCCACCACCCCGTCCTTACTGTCACGCCAACATTTCGAACGTGTGACGAAATCTCGAACAGCTGAGGGGCAACTGCCGTGCGCATCACCGGAATCAGCACGCACGTGGTCGGCACGCCGTGGCGCAACCTGACCTACGTCCAGGTGCACACCGACGAGGGGATCACGGGAGTCGGCGAGACCAGGATGCTCGGTCACACCGACGCGCTGATCGGCTATCTGCGGGAAGCCGAGGCCAACCACATTCTCGGATCCGACCCGTTCGCTGTCGAGGACCTCGTACGCCGGATGAAGTACGGCGACTACGGCCGCGCCGGCGAGATCGTCATGTCCGGCATCGCGGTGGTCGAGATGGCGTGCTGGGACATCAAGGGCAAGGCTCTCGGTGTGCCGGTCTGGCAGCTGCTCGGCGGAAAGGTCACCGACAAGGTGAAGGCCTACGCCAACGGGTGGTACACGACCGAGCGAACCCCGGAGGCCTACCACAAGGCCGCCCAGGGGGTCGTGGAGCGCGGCTACAAGGCGCTGAAGATCGACCCGTTCGGCACCGGGCACTTCGAACTCGACCACCAGCAGACCCTGTACGCCGTCTCGCTGATCGAGGCCGTGCGCGACGCGATCGGCCCGGACGCCGAGCTGATGCTGGAGATGCACGGCCGGTTCTCGCCCTCGACCGCCGTACGGCTCGCCCGCGAGCTGGCGCCCTTCAAGCCCGCCTGGCTGGAGGAACCCTGCCCGCCGGAGAACCTCAAGGCGCTGGAGAAGGTCGCCGCCAAGGTCGACGTCCCGGTCGCCACCGGTGAGCGCATCCACGACCGGATCGAGTTCCGCGAGCTGTTCGAGAGCCAGGCGGTGGACATCATCCAGCCCGACGTCGGCCACATCGGCGGCATCTGGGAGACGCGGAAGCTGGCCGCGACCGCCGAGACCCACTACATGCTCGTCGCGCCGCACAACGTGGGCGGGTCGGTGCTGACCGCCGCTTCCCTCCAGGTCGGCTTCACCTCCCCCAACTTCAAGATCCTCGAGCACTTCAACGACTTCGCGGACGCGGAGATCAAGAAGGTGGTCAAGGGCGCCCCCGAGGTCGTCGACGGGTACTTCCACCTGTCGGACGCGCCGGGTCTCGGTGTCGAGCTGGACGTCGACGCGGCGGCCGAGTTCCCCCAGCAGCAGGCCCGCTTCGACCTGTGGGCCGAGGGCTGGGAGCAGCGCAAGCCGAAGGGCACCAAGTGAGTTCCCAGGTCCTGGTCGAGGCGCCGGGCCGGCACCGGGTCGAGGCGCACACGCCTCGCGAGCCCGGCCCCGGCGAGGCACGGGTGGCCGTGCACGCGGTCGGCATCTGCGGCAGCGACCGCGAGGTGTACCAGGGCAACCGGCCAGAGGGGTACGTGCGCTACCCGCTCACGCCCGGTCACGAGTGGTCGGGGACGGTCCAGGCCGTGGGAGCCGGGGTGCCGACGACGCTCGTCGGGCGCAGGGTCGTCGGCGAGGGCTTCCGCAACTGCCAGGTCTGCGACCGCTGCCACGCGGGCGAGACCACACTGTGCACGGACGGCTACGAGGAGACCGGCTTCACCCAGCCGGGCGCCATGGCCGGCACGCTCACCCTGCCCGCTCGGCTGCTGCACGTCCTGGCGGACGACGCCGACCTCACCGCCGCCGCGCTGCTGGAGCCGGCCGCCTGCATCGCGGCCGCCGCGCTCAAGGCGGGCGCCCGGCCGGGCGAGCGGGTCGCGGTGGTCGGCACGGGCACACTCGGGATGTTCGCCGTGCAGTTCCTGAAGGCGGTCTCGCCGGTGGAGCTGCTGGTGGTGGGCACGCGCAACGACCGGGAGGCGCTGTCCCGGCGGTTCGGGGCGACCGACTTCCGCACCAAGGACCAGGAGCTGCCCGACGACTTCGACGTGGTGATCGAGACCGCCGGGTCGGCGTCCGCCGCGCGTACCGCCGCCTCGCTGCTCAGGCGCGGCGGACGCCTGGTCCTGACCGGCATCCCGGCGCCGGGCGCGGACGGGCTGGACCCGACCGACCTCGTCGTACGGCAGCTGGAGGTGCACACCGTCTTCGGGGCTCCGCCGGACGCCTGGGCGTACGCCGTACGGGTGTTCGGTGCCGGATTGCTCGACCCGCTGCCGCTGGTCACGCACGAGCTGCCGCTGACCGAGTTCTCGCAGGCCATCGAGCTGGTCGGGGCCGGCGACCCGACCGTGGGCAAGGTGCTGCTCCGCCCCTAGCCGTACGCCGGTCGGGGCGTGACCTGACGGCGCCCTGACCGGCGTACCACCACGGCACCTTTTCCGGTGCCCCGCAGGCCCTCTTCCGCTCCGAGCCGCGAACCTCGTCCGATATTTCGAACACTCAGGACCTTAAGGACAGCTTGTGACCGACGCTTCCGCCCCGGCAGCCCGCAGGCCCGGCGAGCAGGTGCTCGCCGCACTCGGCCTGGGCGCACCCGCCCTCGATCCCGCCGACGCCTCCGCCCACAGCTTCCCGGGCGGCGGCCGCTGGCGCACCGAGATCCCCTCGTGCGAGGGTCCCGAGGCGCTGGCGGTCGTGCTCAAGGAGGCCTCCCGCCTCGATGTGCCGATCCACCGGATCAGCCAGGGCAGCGGCGTGTGGATGCTCACCGACGCCGAGATCACCGAGATGGTCGAGGCCACCGCCGAACGCGACATCGAGCTGTGCCTGTTCACCGGTCCGCGCGGCACCTGGGACATCGGTGGCTCGGTGCGGACCGACTCGCGGGGTGCCGGACTGCGGGCACGGGGCCACGACGCCGTGGCGGGCTGCGTCGAGGACGCCGTCCGGGCCACCGAGCTGGGCGTCAAGTGCCTGCTGGTCGCCGACGAGGGCGTGCTGTGGACCCTGCACCGGGCCCGCGAGACCGGGATCATCCCGGCCGACACCACGCTGAAGGTCTCGGCGCTGATCGGCCCCGTCAACCCGGCCTCGTACGCCGTGTACGAGCGGCTGGGCGCCGACTCCGTCAACGTGCCCAGCGACCTGACGCTGGATCACCTCACCGAGATCCGCCGGGTGTCCCGCGCCCCCATGGACATGTACATCGAGGCCCCCGACGACCTCGGCGGCTATGTGCGGATGTACGAGGTCGCCGAGCTGATCCGGCGCGGCGCACCGCTCTACCTGAAGTTCGGTCTGTCCAAGGCTCCCGGCATCTACCCGTGGGGCACCCATCTGCGGGACGTGACCCTGGACACCGCCCGGGAGCGGGTGCGGCGCGGCCGGCTCGCCCTGGACCTGCTCGCCCGGCACGGCGCGGACGGCGACATGGCGCCGCTCGGCTCCCGGCTGCCGGGGGCTTTGAACCGGTTCCCCTCCGAAGGTGCCACTGGATGACCGATGGGGGCTGCCGGCCGTGTGTGGCTGGTCGCGCCCACGCGGCGGAGCCGCATATCGACCACAGCCCCGCGCCCCTTCGGGGCGCTTCACCGACCCCGCTCAACAAGCTCTCAACGACGAGAAGAACAGGGACCGATCACCATGCGCACTCGCAGAAGCGCCCTGGCCGCCATAGCCGGAGCCGCCTCGCTCGCCCTCACCCTGACCGCCTGCGGCCAGAACAGCGAGGGCGGCAGCGAGGAGAAGTCGGGCGACGTCAAGGGCGCCACCATCGGCATCGCCATGCCGACCAAGTCCTCCGAGCGCTGGATCTCCGACGGCAAGAACGTCGTCAAGGACCTGGAGGCCAAGGGCTACAAGACCAAGCTGGTCTACGGCGAGGACAACCCGGAGACCCAGGTCTCGCAGATCGAGAACCTCATCACGCAGGGCGTGAAGGGCCTGATCGTCGCGGCGATCGACAACAAGTCGCTGAAGAACGTCCTCCAGGAGGCCGCGGACGCGAAGATCCCGGTCATCTCCTACGACCGGCTGATCCTCGGCACCGAGAACGTCGACTACTACGCCTCGTTCGACAACGAGAAGGTCGGCAAGCTCCAGGGCCAGTACATCGTGGACAAGCTCGGGCTGAGCAAGGGCAAGAAGGGCCCCTTCAACATCGAGCTGTTCGCCGGCTCCAACGACGACAACAACACCAAGTACTTCTTCGGCGGCGCCATGAGCGTGCTCCAGCCGTACATCGACAAGAAGCAGCTGGTCGTCAAGTCCGGGCAGACCGCGCTGAACAAGGTCGTCACCCTGCGCTGGGACGGCACCACCGCGCAGAAGCGCATGGAGGACATCCTCACCTCCTCCTACAAGAGCGGCCGGGTCGACGCGGTCCTCTCCCCCTACGACGGCATCTCCATCGGCATCCTGTCCGCCCTCAAGTCGGACGGCTACGGCTCGGCCGGCAAGCCGCTGCCGGTCATCACCGGCCAGGACGCCGAGCTGGCCTCGGTGAAGTCGATCATCGCCGGTCAGCAGACGCAGACCGTCTACAAGGACCTCCGCAAGCTCGCCGAGGTCGCCGCCACGATGATGGACGACTCCCTGAAGGGCAAGAAGCCCGAGGTCAACGACACCAAGACCTACGACAACGGGACCAAGGTCGTGCCCGCCTACCTGCTCCAGCCGGTGAGCGTCGACAAGACCAACTACCAGCAGGTGCTGGTCGACGGCGGTTACTACACCGAGGCCGACCTGAAGTAACCCGCCCATTTCCTACGGATTGGAAGGCACGACCATGGCGGGACCCGTCCTGGAAATGCGCTCGATCGTCAAGACCTTTCCCGGTGTCAAGGCGCTCTCGGACGTCACCCTGACCGTCCGGCAGGGCGAGGTCCACGCCATCTGCGGGGAGAACGGCGCCGGCAAGTCCACCCTGATGAAGGTGCTCTCCGGCGTCCACCCGTACGGCAGCTACGAGGGGGACATCCTCTTCGAGGGGGAGATCTGCCAGTTCAAGGACATCCGGGCGAGCGAGCAGCACGGCATCGTCATCATCCACCAGGAACTGGCGCTGGTGCCGCATCTGTCCATCGCGGAGAACCTCTTCCTCGGCAACGAGCACGCCACCCGCGGACTCATCAACTGGCGCGAGACGCTGCGCCACGCCACCGAGCTGCTGCGCCGGGTCGGTCTGGACGAGCACCCGGAGACCCGGGTCGCCGACATCGGCGTGGGCAAGCAGCAGCTGGTGGAGATCGCCAAGGCGCTGTCGAAGGAGGTGAAGCTGCTCATCCTCGACGAGCCGACGGCGGCCCTCAACGACGAGGACAGCGGCAAACTCCTGGATCTCATCCTGGAGTTGAAGAACCAGGGCATCACCTCGATCATCATCTCCCACAAGCTCAACGAGATCCGCAAGGTCGCCGACTCGGTGACGATCATCCGGGACGGCCGGTCCATCGAGACCCTCGATGTGAAGGCGCCGGAGACGAACGAGGAGCGGATCATCGCCGGCATGGTCGGCCGCGACCTCGACCACCGCTTCCCGGAGCGCACGCCGCACCAGCCGGAGGAGGGCGCGGCACCGGCGCTGGAGATCCGCGGCTGGACCGTGTTCCACCCGATCGACCAGCAGCGCAAGGTCGTGGACGACGTGTCGCTCCACGTGCGCCGCGGCGAGATCGTCGGCATCGCGGGCCTGATGGGCGCGGGCCGCACCGAACTCGCGATGAGCGTCTTCGGGCGGACCTACGGCCGGTACGCGGACGGCACGGTCCTGAAGGACGGCACGGAGATCCGGACCAAGACCGTGGCGGAGGCGATCGGGCACGGCATCGCGTACGTCACCGAGGACCGCAAGCACTACGGCCTCAACCTCATCGACACCATCAACCGGAACATCTCGCTGACCGCGCTGGACAAGGTCGCCAAGCGGGGTGTGGTGGACGAGCACGAGGAACGGCAGGTCGCCGAGGGCTTCCGGAAGTCCATGAACATCAAGGCGCCCACGGTCTTCGAGCCGGTGGGCAAGCTCTCCGGCGGCAACCAGCAGAAGGTCGTCCTCAGCAAGTGGATCTTCGCCGGTCCGGACGTGCTGATCCTCGACGAACCGACCCGCGGCATCGACGTGGGCGCCAAGTACGAGATCTACACGGTCATCGACCAGCTCGCCGCCCAGGGCAAGGCGGTCGTCTTCATCTCCTCCGAGCTGCCCGAACTGCTCGGCATGTGCGACCGCATCTACACGATGGCCGCGGGGCGGCTGACCGGTGAGGTGCCGCGGGCCGAGGCCACGCAGGAAGTGCTGATGCGCCAGATGACGAAGGACAAAGAGGTAACGCGATGAGCACGGATGTGACCGCCAAGAGCCCGGCCCCCGCGCCGCCGGGCAGGAGCGGATCGGCCGCCGGCGGGGGACTCCTCGGCCTGGTGCTGAGCGGCCTGCGCCGCAACATGCGCCAGTACGGCATGCTGATCGCGCTCGGCCTGATCGTGGTCCTCTTCGCGATCTGGACCGACGGGGACCTGCTGCTGCCGCGCAACGTCTCCAACCTGGTGCTGCAGAACAGCTACATCCTGATCCTCGCGATCGGCATGATGCTGGTGATCATCGCCGGGCACATCGACCTCTCGGTCGGCTCGCTCACGGCCTTCGTCGGCGCCTTCGCGGCCGTGCTGACCGTGCAACACGGCGTGTCCTGGCCGATCGCGCTGGTGCTGTGCCTGCTGGTGGGCGCGGCGGCGGGGTCGGTCCAGGGCTTCCTGATCGCCTATCTCGGCATACCGTCCTTCATCGTCACCCTCGCCGGGATGCTGCTGTTCCGCGGCCTGACGGAGATCCTCCTCAAGGGCCAGACCCTCGGCCCCTTCCCCGACGGCCTGCAGAAGCTCGGCAACGGCTTCCTGCCCGAGACCGGCCCGGACACCAACTACCACAACCTCACCCTGCTGCTCGGGCTCGTGCTGATCGCGGCCGTGGTGTGGCAGGAGTTCCGGGACCGCCGCCGCCAGCAGGAGTTCTCCCTGGACGTCGTGCCGACCCGGCTCTTCCTGCTCAAGCTGACCGCCCTGGTCGCCGCGATCCTCGTCCTGACCCTGCTGCTCGCCAGCTACAAGGGCGCACCGATCGTGCTGATCATCCTCGGCGCGCTGGTGGTCGGCTACGGCTATGTGATGCGCAACTCGGTGTTCGGCCGGCACATCTACGCGATCGGTGGCAACCTGCCGGCGGCCAAGCTGTCCGGCGTGAAGGACAAGAAGGTCACCTTCTATGTCTTCCTGAACATGGGCGTGCTCGCGGCCCTGGCGGGTCTGGTGGTCGCCGCCCGGCTGAACGCGGCCTCGCCGAAGGCGGGCGTCAACTTCGAACTCGAGGCCATCGCCTCCTCGTTCATCGGTGGCGCGTCCATGAGCGGCGGTGTCGGCACCGTCCTCGGCGCCATCATCGGGGGTCTCGTCCTCGGCGTGCTGAACAACGGCATGAACCTCCTCAGCGTCGGCACCGACTGGCAGCAGGTCATCAAGGGCCTGGCCCTGCTGGTGGCGGTCGGATTCGACGTGTGGAACAAGCGCAAGTCCGGTTCGTAAGCGCCCAGAAAACGGAGCCGCACCATGGAACTGAACAGACGCACGGTCATCGCAGGAGCAGCCGCGGCGGGCATCGCCGCCACCACCCTCGGCACGGGCACCGCCCAGGCCGCCACCGGCTCGCCGGGCAGGAAGCCGGTGCGGGAACTCTTCGGCAAGCTCGCCGACGGCACCAAGGTCCACCGCTGGTCCCTGGAGAACGGCGGCACCCGCCTGAAGGTCCTCTCCTACGGCGGCGTCGTCCAGACCCTGGAGATCCCCGACCGGCACGGCCGCCACGCCAACGTGGTGGCGGGCTTCGACACCATCGACGACTACGTGGCCAAGAGCCCGTACTTCGGCGCGCTGATCGGCCGCTACGGCAACCGCATCGGCAAGGGCACCTTCACCCTCGACGGCAAGAGCTACCAGCTGTCCGTCAACGACGGCGTGAACAGCCTGCACGGCGGCGCCCAGGGCTTCGACAAGCACGTGTGGGACGTGGAGCCGTTCACCCGGGGCTCCGACGTCGGCCTGCACCTGCACTACACGAGCGTCGACGGCGAGATGGGTTACCCGGGCACCCTCAGGACGAAGGTGACGTACACCCTCGGCCGGCACGGCGAGTGGCGCATCGACTACGAGGCCACCACCGACCGGGCCACCGTCGTCAACCTCACCAGCCACGTCTACTGGAACCTGGCCGGCGAGGGCAGCGGCACCATCGAGGACCACGAACTGCGCATCGCGGCCTCCCGCTACACCCCCACCGACTCGGGCCTGATCCCCACCGGCGAACTGGCCGGGGTCGCGGGCACTCCCTTCGACTTCCGGCACGCCAAGCCCATCGGCCGGGACATCCGGGCCGGCCACGAGCAGCAGGTGCAGGCCAAGGGGTACGACCACAACTGGGTCCTGGACAAGGGCATCACGGCGAAGCCCGAGCACGTCGCGACCCTGCGCGACCCCCGCTCCGGCCGCACCCTGAAGATCGCCACCGACCAGCCGGGCCTGCAGTTCTACTCCGGCAACTTCCTCGACGGCACCCTCACCGGCACCGGCGGCCGCACCTACCGCCAGGGCGACGCGCTCTGCCTGGAGACGCAGCACTTCCCGGACTCGCCCAACCACGCCGCGTTCCCGTCGACCGTGCTCCGGCCCGGCCAGACGTACCGGACGACGACGATCCACACGTTCGGGTCGTGAACCGGCTCACACAGCCGGTGAGTTGAACGCCACTGGCGTCCCTTCCGTATCCAAGGGCGGCCCGTGCTCCCCCGCACGGGCCACCCTGAACGGAGGTCCCCTTGGCCGGCAACGTCACCTCGTTGTTCCGCGGCACCGCCGCGCACAGCCCTTCGATGGCGGCGCTGACCCGGGAGGGCGGCGACGGGACCGGCCCGGTGGACTTCTGCATCCCGTGCAACCCGTACTTCCCCACTCCGGCCATGTTCGAGGAGATGGCGGCCCGGTTGCGTGAGATCGTCACGTACTACCCCAGCAGCGCCGACACCATCACGGCGGAGCTGTGCGGCCTGCTGCAACTGCCGCCGCAGTGCGTGGCGATGGGCAACGGCTCCACGGAGCTGATCACCTGGATCGACCACCTCCTCGTCCGCGAGTCCCTGGCGATCCCGGTCCCCACCTTCGGCCGCTGGACCGACCAGCCGATGGAGACGGGCAAGCGGGTCGACATGTTCCCGCTCCAGGAGGCGAACGGCTTCGCCCTGGACCTGGCCCAGTACGCCGAGTTCCTCCGCGCCCGGGGCACGCGGGTCGCGGTGATCTGCAACCCCAACAACCCCGACGGCGGCTATCTGCGCAAGCAGTCGGTGGTGCAGTTCATGGACGCGATGGCCGACCTCGACCTGGTGGTCGTGGACGAGTCCTTCCTGGAGTTCGCCGACGCGGAGGCCGAACCGAGCGTCGTGCAGGAGGCGATGCTCCGCCCCAACGTGGTGGTGCTCCGCAGCCTCGGCAAGAACTTCGGCCTGCACGGCATACGCTTCGGCTATCTGGTCGCCAACCCGGCGCTCGCGGGCAAGGTCCGTTCGATGCTGCCCAAGTGGAACCTCAACTCCTTCGCCGAGCACGTGGTGTTCATGCTGAAGGAGCACGGCGCGGAGTACGCGCAGAGCCTGACGCAGGTCCGTCGCGACCGGCTGGAGATGGCCAGCCGGCTCTCCGCGCTCCCCGGGCTCACGGTCTACCCCTCGCAGGGCAACTTCCTCTTCGTCCGGCTTCCCGTCGGCGCCGAGGGCACGGTGGTCCGGGACCGGATGCTCACCGAGCACCGGATCCTGGTCCGTGAGTGCGGCAACAAGATCGGATCCTCCAGTCGCTTCCTGAGACTCGTGGTGCGCCCCCAGGTCGACGTGCGTCGCCTGGTGTCCGGCCTGGAACAGGTGCTCTACGGGTCCGGGAGGAGCGCCGCCGTACCCGAGCTGGGCACCGGGACCAGCTACAGCTCGGGTACGGCGGCCGTGGACCGGCTGATGAGCGAGACCAACGGGTCCGGTATGCGGGGGCTTGCCGCCCAGGCCGCCGCCGCTCCCGCTCCCGCCCCGGCCGCCGGCACCGGCATGCCGCTCCCCGCCGCCGTACAGCCCGGCGCCGGGATGCCGATGCCGGCGGCAGCCCAGCCGACCGCACTGCCCACACCGACGCCGGTACCCGCACCGGCCCCGGTGCCCACACCGGCCCCGGTGCCCACGCCGATGCAGGTGCCCACGCCGGCCCCGGTGCCCGCACCGCTGCCGGTCCAGCAGCCGATGGCACCGGCACCCGCACCGCGGCCCGCCCCCGTGTCGGCGCCGGCACCGGTCCCGGCACCCGCGGCCGCCGTGGCGCCCACCCCGCCCGGTGTCCCGGCCCGCGGTGGCCTCACCGCAGCCCAGGTACGGGGCATGACGGCCCCGGCCTCCGCCCCGGGCCTGACCCCCGCCACGGATCTGACCCCGGCCCCGGCGACGGGCTGGCCCAACGCCCAGAGCTGGCCGAACGCCGCAGGCATGAGCCAGACGGGCTAGCGACCGGCATCGAGCGCGGTGACGGGCAGACCCGTTCCGGGCCCGCTGCGGCGAACCGCAGGTGCCGGGCGTGGTGGGAGCGTGGAGTGCGGGACACGCCTGCCGATCACCGCCTCGGCATCACGGTGTGGGGCACTCCTTCCAGGCCAGGTGGTAGACCGTGCTGATGTCGCCGTCCGTCGAGTCCATCGTCATGAAGCTGACCTTGGCCGGGGCCGACGTTCCGGCGTTCACCCTCAGTTCGGTGTTGATGTTGAAGTTGCGCAGGGCCCCGCAGGGCGCCCAGACGAGTTGGGCCCAGTCCGTGCTGTCGGTGGCCTGCCAGTCGTCGTTGTAGGGGCCGTTGAAGGGGTGGCTCCGGGGCACCGTGTTCGAGGAGCCCTGGAAGTAGTACGAGGCCTTCTGCGTGGCGGACGCGCCGGGCTGGAGCGAGAGGAAGCCCCGGTAGTCCGCGCTGGCGATCGCGTAGGTGAAGCCCTGGGGCACGTGGACCACCAGGTTCAGCTGGCAGTTCTTGCGGAAGGCCGTGGGGTCGGAGTTGCCGCCGGCCTGGGCCAGATAGCTGCTGTACGTCACCGTGAAGGCCGTGTTGTCCGGGGACACGGCCACGGCGGCCGTACCCGCGGGACAGCCCGAGCCGTTCACCGTCGCCACGTCGATGACGATCTTGTCCGGGGGCGGGTCGTCGAACACGGGGGACGAGGACGGGGCGGGTAGCGCGGTGGTGAGGAGAGCGGCTACGGCACCGCTCAGGAAAAGCCCACCAGCCATGGTTTCTCCCTGTTGTCGAGTGGGGGGTGCGCCTCCCGTCCACCCGTTCTCCTTGAAGAAACTGTGCGCCATCTGTGAAGGGGGAAGGGAGGCGTGGGTAGCGTAGGGAGCCCCGCCCGGGCCGGGGAGAGCGAACTCCGGCCATTCACACAGGGGTGTTCACTTCCCCGTGCCGGCCCCGCCCCGATCGGCGGGGAGCGCCTCCCGCATCGCCTGCGCGGTGACGGCCGCGTCGTAGCCCTCGGCCACGCCGGGCACCAGGATGATGTCGCCGTCGATGTGACGTGAGCGCAGGGGCGCGATCTCCTGGTACGCGTCCGAGTCCCACCAGGCGCGTGCCTGGGTGATCGACGGGAAGCCGATCACGACGACGTGTCCGGGCCAGGCGCCCTCCTTCACCTCGTGCGCGGCCCCGTGGACGAGGAACCGGCCGCCGTACGGTGCGAAGGTCGCGGTGATACGCGCCATGTACGCGGCGATCTCCGGGTGCGGGGCGGCTTCCTGCAGGTGGGCTATCGCGTAGGCGGACATGGCATCCTTCCGGCCGTGGTCGGCTTCCGACGTCCACGATCCTGCCGCCGGGGCGGGCGGGGGTCGATGACCTGAGGGGTAAGGACGACACGCCGGCCACCGGCGCCGGCCGCGACCCGCGGGTCTGTCCGGCGATTCCCGTCTGCCGCGCTTCGGGTGACGACGCGCATGGCCGGACACGACCTAGGGGTTCTCCCAGGCCGCCGGTTCCGCCGCCAGCGCCCGGACCGGCTCGGGGAGCGCGTCCGCCGCGAGGTCGGCGAGGGTGACGCCCTCCAGGATCCGTCGCACATTCGCGCGCAGGGCGATCCACAGGGGCAGCAGGGGCCGGGCCGTGCCGGTGTAGGCGAGGCCGGTCGGGCGTTCGCCGCGTACGGAGACGATGGGGCCGTCGACCGCGCGGATCACGTCGGCGACCGTGATCGCCGCCGCGTCCCGGGCCAGCCGGTAGCCGCCGCCCCCGCCACGCCGGCTGTCGACGATTCCCGCACGCCGCAGGTCGCCCAGGATCCCTTCCAGGAACTTGTGGGGGATGTCCTGTACGGCGGCGACTTCCTCCGCCTTCACCGGGCCGTTACCCTGCCGTACGGCCAGCTCCAGAACCGCCCGTACCGCGTAATCCGCCCGTGCCGAGATCCTCATGGGTCCATTGTGGGGCGTACCTCCATGGAGAATGGCCGGACCCGCGCCCCGTAAGATCGCCCGGGAGGATCCACCTTGGCGCTCAGCAGACGTACCTTCAGTGCCCTGGCCGGCTCGACCGCGCTCGGCCTCGCCATGGGCGGCAGCGGCGGCCCGGGGGCGCCCTCGGCGTACGCGGCGCGCAGTGTGCCGACCGGCCCGGCGCCCGGCCCGCCGAGCGCCGACGGCCGGCGCCACACCATCGGGTACGACCACTACTCCCTGCTCGTCGACGGCAGGCGTCTGGTCCTGTGGTCCGGTGAGCTGCACCCGTTCCGGCTGCCGAGCCCCTCCCTGTGGCGGGACGTGCTGCAGAAGATGCGGGCCCACGGCTACAACGCCGTCAGCATCTACGTGGCCTGGAACTACCACTCCCCCGCGCCCGGCCGGTACGACTTCACGGGCGTCCGGGACCTGGACCTGTTCCTGCGCATGGCCGCCGAGACCGGCCTGTACGTCATCCTGCGGCCCGGTCCCTACATCAACGCCGAGGTGGACGGCGGCGGCTTCCCGGGCTGGCTGACGGCGGCGAAGGGCACGGCACGCACCGACGACCCGGCCTACCTGGAGCACGTGGACGAGTGGCTCACACAGGTCGACCGGATCGCGCGCGAGCACCTCTTCACCCGGGGCACCGGCACGATCCTGCTCTACCAGATCGAGAACGAGTACGACTCCCACGTCACCGAGGACACCGGCCGCGCGTACATGTCCCACCTGTACAAGAAGGTGCGGGCGGACGGCATCGACGTCCCGCTGTTCCACAACGACAAGGGGCGCAACGGCTACTGGATCCCGGGTTCGTTCGACACCGGCGGGGAGAAGGGCGGTTGGCTGTACGGGTTCGACGGGTATCCGTCGCCCTCCCAGACGCCGCCGGACTGGGGGCACTACGGGCCCGGCGGGCTCAAGGGCGGTGCCACCGCCTCGCCGGGTACGCCCGGGTTCGTGCCCGAGTTCGGGGGCGGCTGGTTCGATCCCTGGGGCGGGGCCTGGTTCGACGGCAAGGGGTACGCCGAGTCGCGGCGCACCCGGGACGCGGCCTACGAACGCCGCTTCTACCTGACCAACCTCGCCAACGGGCTCACCCTGCACAACGTGTACATGACCTTCGGCGGAACCTCGTGGGGCTGGCTCCCCGCGCCGGTCGTCTACACGTCGTACGACTACGGCGCCGCGATCGACGAGGGCCGTAACGTCACCGACAAGATCGCGCCGATGCACCAGCTCGGCCACCTGCTGCAACGCGTGCCCGACTTCGCCAAGCTGGACCGGGCGGCGGAGGTGAGGGCCGAGGGCCTGACGGTCTACCACCTCGCCAACCCGGACACCGGCGCCCAGGTGTACATCGCCCGCAACGACGGCACGCAGCCCGTCACCACCGAGCTGCCGACCGACGCCGGCGACCTGCGGATCACCGTTCCCGGCAAGGACGCGAGGCTGCTGACCACCGGGCTGTCGCTGGGCAGGCGGACCCTGAAGTACGCCACCGCCGAGCCCGTGCTCTGCCTGACGACGGGCCGGCAGGACATCGCCCTGTTCTCGGGGCGGTCCGGCGACATGGCGGAGCTGGTGCTGAAGTGCCCGGCCGAGCCGAACGTCCAGCGGCTGGACCCGGAGGCCGCCTGGGCCTACGAGCGGGACGAACTGCATGTGAACGCGCCCCTCGGCGAGGACGGGCTGACGCGGGTGCTGGTGCAGAAGGGCGATAGCGACACGCCGCTGCTGCTGCTCTTCGCCGACGACGCCACCGCCGTCCGCCTGTTCCCGTACGACACCCCGTCCGGGACCCTGCTGGTGTACGGCCCGAAGCTGCTGCGGCACGCCGAACTGCGGGGCTCCGAGGCTCACTTGACGGGTGACGTCAGGGAGACGACGGGCGTGGAGGTGTGGGGCCCGCGCGGGATCGACACCCTGGTGTGGAACGGGCGCACCCTGCCCACCCGGGTCACCCGTTCCGGCAGCGTGATGACCACCGGTCTGCTGCCCGCGGTCCCCGAGGTGCGGCTGCCCGAGCTGGGCGGCTGGCGGATGCGCAGGGAGAACCCGGAGGTGAGTCCGAGCTTCGACGACTCGTCGTGGAAGCTCGCCGACAAGGCGTCGTCGTACAGCACGACGGCGGTGCCGGACGGCGGGCCGGTGCTGTTCGCCGACGACTACGGCTTCCACTACGGGGACGTCTGGTACCGGGGCTCCTTCACCGACTCCAGCGGCCTGGAGGAGATCTCGCTCGCCTACAGCACCGGTACCCAGGGCCTGCTGATGGCGTGGCTGGACGGTGAACCGCTGGGTACGCACCGGATGCCGGTGCCGGACAAGACCACCACCATCCGCAAGGGCAGCTGGGCGGACACGGCGGTCTTCCCGGTCCGCGAGCGGCTGCGCTCCCCCGGCCGGCACGTGCTGTCGGTGCTCGTCCGGCGTATGCAGCACGACCAGGACGGCAAGGCGCTCGACACCCACAAGGTGGCCCGCGGGCTGACCGCGGCCTCCTTCAAGGGGGCGTCCCCGGACCTCACATGGCGCATCCAGGGCGAGGCGGCCGTGGACCCGGTGCGCGGGCCCATGAACAACGGCGGGCTGTTCGGGGAGCGGGAGGGCTGGCATCTGCCCGGCTTCCCGGACCGGGACTGGGAGGCGGTGACCTTCCCGCGGGCCGCCCGGTACCAGGGCGTGACGTGGTTCCGGACCACGTTCCGGCTGTCGGTGCCGGCCGATGTCGACGCCTCGATCGGCCTGGTCCTGGACGACGACCCGTACCGGGCCTACCGGGCGCAGATCTTCCTCAACGGCTGGAACATGGGCCAGTACATCAACAACGTCGGCCCGCAGCACACCTTCGTCCTGCCCAACGGCATCCTGCGCACCCGGGGCACCAACACCCTCGCGCTGGCGGTCCTCTCGGAGTTCACCACGCTGTCCGGGCCGGGCAGGGTGAGCCTGTCCCTGCTGGGCACGGCGGCCGGAGGAGTACCGGTGGCCCCGGTCCCCTCCCCCGGCCGCTGAGTGCCGCCCGGCACCGCTGGGGCCTGTCTCAGGCCAGCCGGATCACGTTCCAGGACAGCGGCTCCAGCACGGCGGTGAGGGTGCCGTCCGTCAGGGCGGTGCCCTCGACGGTGTGCGGGGTGACCCGCTCGGGGTCGTCGAGGGTGTTGCGGGCGCCGGGGTCGGCGTCCGCGAGGGCGCTGTGCTCGGTGACCGCAGTCAGGTCCAGGCCGTGCAGGGCGACTTCGAGCGGCAGCGGCTCGGTGCGGCCGCGGTTGACCGCGAACACGGTGACCGTGCCGTCGGCCGCGCGGACGGCGGTGGCGTGCAGCAGGTCCGTCTCGCCGTACTTCTTCGTCCGGTACGTCGGCGAGTCCACGCGGACGTCGAGGACCTCGCCCCGGCCGTACCGGGAGGCCTGGGCGAACGGGAAGAAGGTCGTCTGCCGCCAGGCCGGGCCGCCCGGCTCGGTCATGATCGGCGCGATCACGTTGACCAGCTGGGCGAGGCAGGCGACCGTGACCCGGTCGGCGTGCCGCAGCAGCGCGATGAGGAGCGAGCCGAAGACGACGGCGTCCATGACGCTGTAGCTGTCCTCCAGCAGGCGGGGTGCCTCCGGCCAGTCGGACGGGGCGACGGTCTTCGCGTGCTCCTCCCACTTCGAGAGGTACCAGACGTTCCACTCGTCGAAGGAGAGGTTGATCTTCTTCTTCGACTTCAGCCTCGCGCCCACGTGGTCGGCCGTCGCGACCACGTTCTCGATGAAGGACTCCATGTCGACGGCCGAGGCGAGGAAGGAGTCCAGGTCGCCGTCGGTGGGCTCGTAGTAGGCGTGCAGGGAGATGTGGTCGACCAGGTCGTAGGCCTCCTCGAGGACGGTCGCCTCCCACGCGGCGAAGGTGGGCATGGCCTGGCTGGAGGAGCCGCAGGCGACCAGTTCGACGGTGGGGTCGATCTGGCGCATGGCCCGGGCGGTCTCGGCCGCGATACGGCCGTACTCCGCCGCGGTCTTGTGGCCGGTCTGCCAGGGGCCGTCCATCTCGTTGCCCAGGCACCAGAGCCTGATGCCGAAGGGGTCCTTGTCGCCGTGGGCCGCGCGGAGGTCGGAGAGGGCGGTGCCGGAGGGGTGGTTGGCGTACTCCTGGAGTTCGAGCGCCTCGGCGACGCCTCGGGTGCCGAGGTTCACGGCCATCATGGGCTCGGCCTGGGGGCCGACCTTCTTCAGGAAGGCGATGTACTCGGACAGGCCGAAGCGGTTCGTCTCGGTGGAGTGCCAGGCGAGATCGAGGCGGCGGGGGCGTTCCTCGACCGGGCCGACCGAGTCCTCCCACTTGTACCCGGAGACGAAGTTGCCGCCGGGGTAGCGGACGGTGGTGACGCCGAGTTCGCGGACGAGGTCGAGCACGTCGGTGCGCAGGCCCTCGGCGTCCGCCGTGGGGTGGTCCGGTTCGTAGATACCGGTGTAGACGCAGCGGCCGAGGTGCTCCACGAAGGAGCCGAAGAGGCGGGGGTTGACCGGGCCGACGGTGAAGGCGGCATCGAGGGTGAGGCGGGCGGTGCTCTTGCTCATGGGGGTCCTTCCGCAACGGGTTCACTGGCCGGCCAGGCCCGTGTGGTGTCCCATGAAGAGGTTCCAGTAGCGGACGCGGGTGCGCGCAGGTTGTCCCATACCTTGCCCCCACCGTTCGAAATGAGCCAAGCCATACGTTCGGGATTTCGCATAACACTCGTAACTTCGAACGGGACCGTAGATTCGAAGCGCTTCCGCGTCAATGGGTCGCACACAAGCTCATAGGTGGTTCCTCGTTGAACGACAGTCACCGGATCGCATGACGCGGACACATGCGGGCGCGTACGCTCGGACCGGCCGCACGCCGGCGGTGAGAAGGGAGACCGATGAGCTTCGGGGGCGCGCGAGAACGGGCAGCACGCCTGGCCGCACGACTGCGGCGCTCCCGCCCGGGCCCGGCGATGCGCTCCCTGGCCGGCGACCTCGCCGCCGCCGTCCGCGCCCGGCCCGCACGGCCCGACGGAATACGGGAGTTGGGCCGGGCGCTCTGCGAGGAGATGAGCGCACTGCGCGGCGGGCGGCCGGTGGAGCTGCGCTTCGAACGGTTCCCGGACGAGATCGAGGTCACCGGACTCTGGATGGAGTTCGCCGACTTCGACCTGGTCATCGTGGAAGAACGCGCCGAGGACCTTCAGCAACTGGTCATTCTCGGCCATGAGTTGTGGCACCTGCACGCCGGGCACCGCCATCACCACCTGGCCGGGGCCGCGGCGGCCCGCGCGCTGGCCGAGCGGCCCGGCTGGCGGGACACGGCGCTCACGGTGGCCGCCCGCAACGGCTCCCGGGAGGTCGACGAGGCCGAGGCCGACGACTTCGGGCACCGCCTGGCCACCCTGTTCCGCTCCCATGTGACCGCACCGGGCGACGCCCCGCCGGACCCCGTACAGCGCACCCTCGGCTACCGCGGACGGGGAGGAACCGTGCGGTGACCCGACTGGCCCTCGACCCCTCCGCGCTCCTGGCCGAGTTCTACATCTCCTTCTGGGTCCCCACCGCGGTGCTCACCGTCGCCCTGGTGATCAAGCTGCCCACGATCATCCGGCTGTGGCGGGACCCGCTGCTGCGCGCCGTCGGCGGACTGCTGTTGCTCGCCTGCGCGGTGTTCGTGTTCTGCACGCCGTCCGTGATCACGCGGATGAACCGGCTGACCGGCATGACCAACTTCTCGGCGCCCTGGTGCTATTCGCTCATCACCGCGATGTCCGGCGCCGGCCTGCTGCTGATCATCACCTGGCGAAACGGCCTGTCCGACCGCTCGGTGACCACCCGGCACGCACTGCGCCGGGTGGTCTCGGTGTACTGCGGCGTGATCGTCGCGCTGTGGGTGCTGTTCCTGCTCGCCGACGTGCCCGTGGAGCGGATCCGGGACCTCGACACGTACTACGCCGGCACACCCTTCATGCGCGAGGAGATCCTGCTCTACCTCGGCGCGCACGGGGTGGCCTGCCTGATCACCTTCCGGCTCATCCGGAACTGGGCCCGCACCCAGGGCCTGGACGCCTGGCTGCGCTGGGGGCTGAGGCTGCTGGGCGCCGGGTACGCGCTGAACCTGGTCTACGACGGGGCCAAGCTGACCGCCGTCTTCGCACGCTGGTGCGGGCGGGAGGTGGACTGGCTGAGCACGAACCTGGCTCCGCCGGTCGCCTCGCTGGCCGCGATCCTGGTCGCGGCCGGCTTCATCCTGCCGCACGCCGGCCAGTATCTGCACGACCGCTGGCGGATCCGGCTCGCCTGCCGCGAACTGCGGCCGCTGTACCGGCTGTTACGGGCCGCGAGCGGGGAGGGCGTGCCGTTCGCGCTGCGGGCCACGGCGGAACTGCGGCTGACCCGGCGCGAGACGTTCATCCGGGATGTGCTGCTGACGCTGGCCCGGCACATCGACGCGGACCTCGGCCGACGCTCGTACGACGCCGCGCTCGCTCTCGGCCATCCACCCGAGCGGGCGCGGGCGCTGGCCGCGGCGGTGGGCATTCTGGACGCGGTCGGGAGCAGGGCCGCGCGTGCGGCGGAGCCCGCGGCCGGCCCGGACCCCACGAGCCTCCTCCAGGAGATCACCGCCGTCTCCCGCGCCCTGCGGCGCCCCGAGGACCTCGCCGCGGTGCGAGCACGGGCGGCGACGGAGGAGGACAGGGCCGCGGGAGTGGTGCAGGCGGGGGGTGGCTGAGGCCGTTCGCCGGCCGCGGTGTCCTGCGGACACGGGCGCCGCGGCACTCCAGGGGCGCGGGAAGCCGCGCGGCCGGCGCCCACCCGCCCGCGGCCGGCGCACGGCCCCGGCCGCCCCCGGTCCGCGGACCCCCGCAGCTGTTCCCGTCAGCCCGCGAACGCCGGTTGGGGCAGGCCCTCGCCCACGCCCGGCACCACCAGCAGCGCGCCCGCGGTGGGGTGCGGCGCCGACAGCCCCGTGCGGGCCGTCGTCACGTACAGGTCGCTCAGATCGGCGCCGCCGAACGCGCAGGCCGTCGTACGCGGCGTAGGCAAGGTGATCACCCGGTCCAGCTCACCGTCAGGCGTGTAGCGACGCACCGCTCCCCCGTCCCACAGTGCCACCCACACGCACCCGGCCGCGTCGACCGTGAGGCCGTCCGGGAAGCCCGCACCCTCCTCGATCTCGGTCAGCGGGCGGCGGTTGCGCACGCCGTCACCGTCGTGGTCGAAGACGTCCACGCGGCGCGTAGGGGTGTCGACGTAGTACATCAGGCGGCCGTCCGGACTCCAGCCGGTGCCGTTGCTGACCGTGACGTCGGGCAGGACCGCCCGTACGGTGCCGTCCCCGGCCACCCGGGACAGCGTGCCGCCGCCGGTGGCCTCGTCGTACCGCATCGTGCCCGCCCAGAGGGAGCCGTCCGGGGCCACCGCCGCGTCGTTCGCGCGGCGCCCCGCGACCGGTTCGCGGTGCAGCCAGCGGAAGGTGTCGTCGGGGTCCAGCAGACCGATCCCGTCCCGGAGGTTGAGCACGAGACCGCCGCCCGCACGCGGCTTGACCGCGCCGACGTGCTGCTCGGTCGCCCGCACCGTACGCCGGCCCGTCGCGGGGTCGTAGGTGTGGACGCGCATGCCCAGGATGTCGAGCCAGATCAGCCGCCCGGACGCCGGATCCCAGGTCGGGCCCTCGCCCAGCGTCGCCTCGGCCCGTACCGCGACCTCGTACGCCGTCATACCGCGCTCCGGTGGCCGAGGCGCTCCGACAACTCGGCGGCGCCCTTCGCGGCGAGCTGCTCCAGCTCGGCCCGGCGCTCCTCGCTCCAGCGGATCATGGGGACGGAGATGGACAGCGCGGCCACGACCTGGCCGGTGCGGTCGCGGACCGGCGCGGCCACGCAGGAGACGTCCGGGTTGGACTCGCGGTTCTCCACCGCGATGCCCCGCTGCCGGATCCCCGCCAGGGTCTCGCGCAGTGCGGCCGGGTCGGTGAGGCTGTTCGGGGTCATCGCGGTCAGCTCGGCGCCGTCCGGGATGCGCGCGGCCAGCTCCTGCTCCGGCAGCGAGGCCAGCAGCATCTTGCCGACGGAGGTGCAGTGGGCGGGCAGCCGGCGGCCGGCCGCCGAGACCATGCGCACGGCGTGCGTGGAGTCGACCTTGGCGATGTAGATGACGTCGGTGCCCTCGAGGATGGCCACGTGCACCGTCTCGTCGCACGTCTCGGCGACCGAGCGGGCCACCTGCTGGCCCTCCGCGGCGAGGTCGAGCTGCTCGGCGTAACGGCTGCCGAGCTGGTACGGGCGTACGCCGAGCCGGTAGCGTCCCGGCTGTCCGGGAACCTGCACGATGTACGAGCGTGCGGCGAGCGTGGTGACCAGTTCGTGCACGGTGGTGCGCGGCAGTTGCAGCTTGCGCACGATGTCGGGGGCGGAGAGCGTCCCGTCCCCGTCGAGGAACAGCTCAAGAATGTCGAGAGCCCGGGTCACGGCAGGCACGAGGCGTCCCACGTCCGGCCCCCTCCCTTGGGTCTAGGCGCCTGGCGAGACATCGGCATGCAAGATGTTCGAGATTTCAACAGGCGATCGGCATGACGAACACAGGCTAGTCATCGAGCGTTGCGCGGGCAATGGCCGGGACCACGCCGGTCGCACGGGCACCATGGGGGCATGCCACTCGACTTCCAGCTGGTGCTGCTGCGCCGCATGGCCGACCACAATCCGGGACTGGTCGAGGACGCCCGCCGTCGGCTCGGGGTGTCGATCGCGGACATGCGGGAGACCAACAAACGCTGGCAGGCCATGGTCCGTTCGCCGAGATCGCGGTCCGCCGCCGCCCGGTACCGCTCGGTCCTCGGCGAGCCGGAGTCCGTCGTCCCGCGCCGCCTCGGTGACGTCGGCTACGAGGCCCGGCGGTGGGCCCTGCCGCTCTGGCCGGACCTGCGCTTCGAGGTGCTGGTCGGGCCCGACGGGGCGGTGTGGAACGAGTGGCTGGTGCGGGCGCCGGACGCGCCGGCGCCCGCGCTGGCCACCCTGGACGACCTCATCCCCTGGTCCTGCACGGTGGACGAGGCCGCCCGCGCCTTCGCCCCGGCCCGCCCGCTGGAGGGCACGGCGCCCACCCGGTGGGGCCTCGCCTTCACCGCGCCCGACCGGGACGGCGTACGGCACGAGGTGGTCGCCGAGTTCACCTGGGGGCTGCTGCAACGGACGGCGGTCGTGCGGTAGAGCCGACGGGGGCTGCTGCAACGGAGCGCGATCGTGCGGTGGAGCCGACGAGGGCTGCTACAACGGACCGCGATCACAAGGTGGGCCGATGACAGCCGCCGCACCGGGCCGCGATCACAAGGTGAGCCGGTGGGGGCCGCCCCACCGGACGCGGTCGGCGCAGGAACGGCCGGGGCCGCCGCGCCGGGCGGCGACCGCCGTGGGCACCGCGCTCAGTCGTCGAAGGCCGTCGCCCGGGTCCGCTTCTCCCATGCCATGACGTCCTCGCGGACCTGGTCGAGGTGGCCCAGCACGGCGTTCACCCCGTCCTCGCCGAGCGGCAGCCGCAGCGGGGTGTGCTCCGCCTCCAGCGCGGCCAGGATCAGGGCCGCCGCCTTCGCCGGGTCGCCGGCCTGGGTGCCGTCGCCGTCGGCCACGAAGTCACGGGTCCGGCCCACCTTCGGGTACACCCCGCTGTCGGAGCTGACCCCGGCCCGGCCGGTGCCGAACAGCGAGGTCCGGAACGCGCCCGGCTCCACGATCAGCACCTTGATCCCGAACTCGGCCACCTCGTCCGCGAGCGCCTCGGAGATGCCCTCCAGCGCGAACTTGGTCCCGCTGTACGCCCCGAAGCCCGCGAAGGACATCTGCCCGCCCATGCTGCTCATCTGGACGATCGCACCCGAGCGCCGCTCCCGCAGGTGCGGCAGCACCGCCCGGACGAGGGCCGTGGGGCCGAAGACGTGCAGGTCGAACAGGTCCCGCAGCTCCTGGTCCGTGGTCTCCTCGACCGCTCCGACGTGCGTGCGGCCCGCGTTGTTGACCAGCACGTCGATCCGCCCGTGCCGGGCCAGCACATCCCGTACCGCCGCGTCGATCGCCGCCGTGTCGGTCACATCCAGACCCAGCGCCTCCACCTGGTCGGGGTGGGCCGCCACCAGGTCGTGAAGGGCTTCCGGACGCCGGGCCGCGCCGATCACCACGTCGCCGGCGGCCACGGCCGCCTCGGTGATCGCCCGCCCGAAGCCACTGCTCGCACCGGTCACCAGCCATACCTTGTTCACGGCAACTCCCCGTAACTCGTGCTCTTCCCCACACGTGCTCTTCCGCACGCGTGGTCTTCTGGATTCGCCGTCCGCCGAACTCGCCGGCCGACAGGACCAGCCTCCCGCCGCATGCCGTTGCCCGTCCAAGATCCGTGGTGATAACCAAGGGCTATGACGAGCGACGTCCACGCACGGGACCTGCGGTACTTCGTCGCGGTCGCGGAGGAACTGCACTTCACCCGCGCGGCCGAGCTGCTCTATGTGTCGCAGCCCGCGCTCAGCAAGCAGATCCGGGCGCTGGAGCGGCAGTTGGGTACGGAGCTGTTCCGGCGGGATCAGCACGGGGTGGCGTTGACGGCGGCCGGCGAGGCGCTGCTGCCGCACGCCCGGAAGGTGCTGGCCGCGTGGGAGGCGGGCGCGGCGGCGGTGGAGGCGGCCAAGGCGGTGCAGCGCAGCACGCTGGTCGTCGGCATGAGCACCAGCCCGGGCCGGGGCGGGCTGCTGCCCGCCATCCGCTCCCGCTTCACCGCCGCGCACCCCGAGGTCACCGTCCGGCTGCGCCAACTGAGCTGGGACGATCCGACCGCGGGGCTGGCGGACGGCGGCACGGACATCGCCTTCGTCTGGCTGCCACTGCCCGACGAGGAGCGCTACGGCTGGACGGTGGTCGCCGAGGAACCGCGCCTGCTCGCCCTGCCCGAGACGCATCCGCTCGCGGCCCGCGCCGAGATCGACTTCGCGGACCTGCTGGACGAACCGTTCCTGGCCCTGCCGGAGAGCGCGGGCGTGCTGCGCGACCACTGGCTGGCCGTGGACGCCCGGGCGGGCCGGCCGCCCCGGATCGGCGCGGAGATCGCGGGCGCGGAGGAGACGTACGAGGCGCTGGTCGCGGGCCTCGGCGTCTGCCTGGTCGCCGTCGGCAACGCCCCGCTGGTCAGCCTGGGCGGTGTCACCACCCGCCCGTTGCGGGGTGTCGGCCCCAGCCGGTACGTGCTGGCCTGGCGCCGCGAGGACGGCGGACGGCCCCTGGTACGGGCGTACGCCGAGGCCTGCCGGGCCACGGTGGGGGTCCGCTAGGGCCTGTCCGGCCATGCGCGCACATCGAACCATGAGGCCCGAAACATACGGATCACCAGCAGGCGGCTAGTGGCCTTCGGCCGCTGCCAGGATGGCTTGCGTCACGCGGGGCAGGGAGTCCGGGTGGAGCCACAGGAACAGGTTCGGCTCGACCAGTTCCAGTTCCATCAGGCGGGGTTCGCCGTCCTCGCCGTCGACGAGGTCCACGCGCGCGTACAGCAGCCCGGTTCCGCCCGGTACGGCCGCCAACGCCTTGTCGGTCACGGCGAGTTCCGCGTCCGTGGGCTGCCAGGGCTCCAGGTCGGGGTGGGCCACCTTGTCCGCGTCGTAGGGGGTGCCGGGCGCGAGGACGGCGCCCTTGCGGCTGGCGTGCAGCAGGCCGCCGCCGAAGAACTGCAGCGCGCGCTCCCCGCTGACGTCGATGCCCCGCACATAGGGCTGCACCATCGCGGTGAAGCCCTCCGCGTGCATCCGCGCGAGCTGCCGTAGCGCCGTGTCGTGCTCGGCGGGTGTGTAGCGGGCGGCGAACCGGGCGCCCGCGCCCGAGGTCGGCTTGATGACGTACTCGTGGTCGGCGGGCAGGTCGGCCGGCTCGCCCGGGGCCAGGTAGCGCGTGGGGACGGTGGGCACGCCGGCCGCCGCCAGTTCGCCCAGGTACCGCTTGTCGGTGTTCCAGCGCACCACCGGGGCCGGATTGGCGAGCCGGGTCAGCGCGCCGGCCCGCTCCACCCAGGCCGTGAACTCCTCGGCCCGCCAGCTGTAGTCCCAGGTGGAGCGGATGACGACGAGGTCGTAGCCGCCCCAGTCCGCGTCCGGGTCGTCCCAGTAGCGGGCCTCGGCCTCGGCGCCCGCGTCCGTGAGCGCCCGTACCAGTACCGGCAGGTCGGCGTCGCGGCCGGGTTCGGCTCCGGGGTCGTAGGTGGCGAGGGCGATGCGGGGCACGGCGGACTCCCTGTCGTACGACGGTTCGATCACCGGCGAGGCTAACAATCGGCGCGGGAACCGGGACAGGGCATTTGACCTTCACCTTCGGTGAAGCCCCAGCATCGGTGGCGGACGAGGAGGAGCGGGCGATGCACATCGAGTTCCTGACGATCGGGGCCTTCGCCAAGGCCAGCCGGCTGTCCCCGAAGGCGCTGAGGCTGTACGACGAGCTGGAGCTGCTGCGGCCCGCCCGGGTCGACCCCGGCACCGGCTACCGGTACTACGCCCGCACGCAGCTGCGGCAGGCCCGGCTCGTGGCCTGGCTGCGGCGGCTGGGCATGCCGCTCGCGCAGATCCGTGCGGTGTGTGCCCTGGACGCGGCGGACGCCGCGCGGGCGATCCGGGCGTACTGGGCGCGCGTCGAGGCGGAGACCGCCGTACGGCGGGACCTGGCCGCGTTCCTCGTCGACCAGCTGACCGGAGAGTCGAGAGGGGAACCCACCATGCTGGAACTGCGTCACTTCGCCCACTCCGACCGGGGGCAGGTCCGCCCGGTCAACCAGGACACGGTGTACGCGGGCCGCCGGCTGCTCGCCGTGGCCGACGGCTTCGGGCCCGCGGGGGCGCCCGCGAGCAGCGCCGCCGTGGAGGCGCTGCGGTACCTGGACGAGAGCGAGGAACTCGCCGAGGGCGGCGTGCTGCACCTGCTGGAGGACGCGGTGCGCTCCGCGGGTCACGCCGTACAGGATCTGGCGGGCGGCCGCCAGGAGGACGGCACCACGCTGACGGCGCTGCTGTGGACGGGGTCGCAGCTGGCCCTGGTCCACATCGGGGACTCGCGGGCGTATCTGCTGCGGGACGGGCAGCTGTCCCGGATCACCCAGGATCACCGGGTGGACATGCGGTCGCTCCTGCTGCTCAAGGCGCTGACCGGGGGAATGGACCCGGTGCCGGATCTGCGGCTGCAGGAGGCCCGGGAGGGGGACCGGTACCTGCTGTGTTCCGACGGTCTCACCGAGGTCGTGGACGACGAGCGGATCCGCGAGCTGCTGGCCGGGCAGCCGGGCCCCGAGGGCGCGGTCCGGGTCCTGGTCGACGCGGCGAACGCGGTGGGCGGCCCCGACAACGTGAGCTGTGTCGTCGCCGACGTCGTCCTGCCCACCCGGCCACCCGTGTCCGCCGTCGGATAGAAGGGACCGCATGGCGACTCACGGCACCGGCGCGTACACCGCGGACGACGGGCTCCCGCCCCTGGTACGGGACGCCCTGGCCGCCGCCCGCACCGCCGGCTTCCCCCACTCCTGCCGCCCCGAACAGGGGCGCCTGCTGCACGCGTTGGCGGGCGGGGCCCGGCTCCGGGTGGGGGAGACCGGGACCGGTTTCGGGGTGGGGCTCGCCTGGCTGGTGTCGGGGGCGGGCCCGGGCGTGCGGTTGTGCAGTGTGGAGCGGGATCCGGGGCGGGCGCGGGTGGCCGCCGGGGTCTTCGCCGACCGGCCCGACGTCAGCGTGCTGACCGGCGACTGGCGGCGGATCGAGGAGTACGCGCCCTTCGACCTGCTCGTCCTCGACGGGGGCGGGCAGGGCAAGGCGCCCGGGGACCCGCCCGCCGACGTCGAGCGGCTGCTCGTGCCGGGCGGGACGGTCGTCGTGGACGACTTCACCCCGGCGACCGGATGGCCGCCGCTGCACGAGGGCGAGGTCGACCGGGCCCGGCTGCACTGGCTGGAGCATCCCGCGCTGCGGGCGACCGAGCTGCGGCTCGCCCCCGACCTGAGCACAGTCGTCGGTACCAGGCTCCTGGTGTAGGAAGGGTGCTGTCGTCCCCGACAGCCGACCGTGTCGGCAGTAAGGAGTGCGCCACGTGTCCTCCCTCTTTCCCGCCCTGGCGGACGGTCCGGGCGAACGGATCGCCCTGCGGTTCGGTGAACGGTCGTCGACGTACGGCGCCCTCGCGGGGGCCGCCGGTGCGCTGGCCGCGCGGCTGCGGGGTGCCGGCCGGGTCGCGGTGTGGGCCACCCCGGAGCTGGAGACCGCCGTCGCCGTGACGGGCGCGCTGCTCGCCGGGGTGGCCGCGGTGCCGCTGAACCCCAAGTCGGGCGAGAAGGAACTGGCACACATCCTCTCCGACAGTGCGCCGTCCCTGGTCCTCGCCGCCCCCGGCACCGAACTGCCGCCCGTCTTCGACGGGTTGGAGCGGCTGGACGTGGACGCCTCCGCCACCGGCACCCTCCCCGAGGAGCGGTCCTCGGACGGCGACCCGGCGCTGATCGTCTACACCTCCGGCACCACCGGACCGCCCAAGGGCGCGGTGCTCCCGCGCAGGGCGCTCGCCACGACCCTGGACGCCCTCGCCGACGCCTGGCAGTGGACCGGGGAGGACGTGCTGGTGCACGGGCTGCCGCTGTTCCATGTGCACGGTCTCGTCCTGGGCACCCTCGGCCCGCTGCGGCGCGGCGGCTCCCTGCGGCACCTGGGGCGGTTCAGCCCCGAGGGTGTGGCACGGGAGCTGAACGGCGGCGCGACGATGCTGTTCGGAGTGCCGACGATGTATCACCGCATCGCCGAGGCGCTGCCGGGGAACCCGGAGCTGGCCGAGGCACTCGGCCGGGCCCGGCTGCTGGTCTCGGGCTCGGCCGCGCTGCCCGTGCACGACCACGAGCGGATCCTGGCCGCGACCGGGCGACGGGTGATCGAGCGGTACGGCATGACCGAGACGCTGATGAACACCAGTGTGCGGGCCGACGGGGAGGCCCGGGCCGGCACGGTCGGGGTGCCGCTGCCGGGCGTGGAACTGCGGCTGGTGGAGGAGGACGGCACCAAGATCGCCGGGTACGACGGGGAGAGCGTCGGCGAGATCCAGGTGCGCGGCCCGAACCTGTTCTCCGAGTACCTGAACCGGCCCGACGCCACGGCCGCCGCGTTCACCGAGGACGGCTGGTTCCGCACCGGGGACATGGCGGTGCGCGAGCCCGACGGGTACGTCCGTATCGTCGGGCGCAAGGCCACCGACCTGATCAAGAGCGGCGGATACAAGATCGGGGCGGGTGAGATCGAGAACGCGCTGCTGGAGCACCCGGGGGTGCGCGAGGCGGCGGTCACCGGGGAGCCGGACGAGGACCTGGGCGAGCGGATCGTGGCCTGGATCGTGCCGGCGGACACGCAGGCACCGCCCGCCGCGGAGGAGTTGGCGGACCATGTGGCGCGGCGGCTGGCCCCGCACAAGCGGCCGCGGGTCGTGCGCTACCTGGACGCGCTGCCCCGCAACGACATGGGGAAGATCATGAAGCGGGCCCTCGCCGATGTCTGAACGACGCTCCGCGCGGGCGGTCCTGGCGCTCCTGTCGGACACCGGGACCTTCACGGAGATTCCGTGCGCGCCGCGGGAGCCGACGCCGGACGGGCCCCTCGGCTGGCAGGGGTACGACGCCTCGCGCGCCCGTGCCGCCGAGCGCACCGGCGAGGAGGAGTCGGTCGTCTGCGGCACCGCGTGCGTCGACGGCACCCGCGCCGTGCTGACCGCCTTCGAGTTCGGCTTCCTGGGCGGCTCGCTGGGCGAGCGCACCGGTGACCGGCTGGTGGCGGCGTACACGTACGCCCGGGAACACCGGCTGCCGGTCGTGCCGTTGATCGCGACCGGGGGCAGCCGGATGCAGGAGGGCATGCTCGCGCTGACCCAGCTCCAGCGCGTGGCCCGCCAGTCGGCGCTCACCCGGGAGGCGGGTCTGCCGCAGATCGCGGTGGTGCGGGACCCGACGACCGGTGGCGGCTGGGCCACGCTCGGCGCGGGCGCGGACGTCGTCCTGGCCCTGCCGGGCGCCCAGGTGGGCTTCGCCGGCTCCCGGGTCCGCCCACCGGACGCCGACCCGGCCGCGTACACGGCGGAGGCCCAGCTGGCGGCGGGATCGGTGGACGCGGTGGTGACCCCGGCGGAGCTGAAGGGGGTGCTGGGGTCGTGGCTACGGCTGCTGTCCCGCGGGACGTCCGTGCGCCCCGGCAGTGCCTCCGGCACACCACCGATACCCACACGTCCCGGCACCACTCCCGACACCGCGCAGCCCACCACGCGGCCGGCCGGCGTTCCGGAGAACGCGCAAGATCCGACGACCACCACACGCTCGGCCGGACTTCCCACGGACGCGGAAGAACCGACGGCCCCCACACACCCCGCCGACCTCCCCCAGGGTGAGGAAGAGGCCGTGGTGTCCGGTGGGCGTGGGCGGCAGGTGGCGGCCGCTCCCGTTCCGGCCGCCCTCGGCAGCGCCGTTCTGCCCGTCACCGGATGGGATGCCGTCCGGCGTGCGCGGTCCCCGGAACGGCCCCGTGCCCAGGCCTACCTGGACGCCTACTTCACCTACCGCGTCGCCCTCAGCGGTGACCGGTGCGGCGGTGCCGACCCCGACGGCATGCTGTGCGGGTTCGGTGAGCGGGACGGCCGTACCGTGGCCTACGCGGCGCAGACCGGTACGGCGACCCGGCCCGCGGGGTACCGCACCGCGGCCCGGCTCATCCGGCTGGCGGACCGGCTCGGCGTCCCGGTGCTGACGGTGGTGGACACCCCGGGTGCCGCGAACGACGCGGAGGCGGAGCGGCAGGGCGCCGGCGCGGCGATCGCGGAGGTGTTCGGGGCGGTGGCCGCCGCCCGCGTCCCGGTCACCACGCTCGTCGTCGGCGAGGGCGGCTCCGGCGGGGCGCTCGCGCTGGCCGCGCCCGGCAACACCTGGGCCACGCCGGACAGTTACTTCTCGGTGATCGCCCCGGAACTCGCGGCGGCCATCCTCAAACGCCCGCCGGACGAGGTGGAGGCGACCGCCGGGCAGCTGCGGATCCGGCCGCAGGACCTGGTGGAGCTGGGGGTGGTCCGGGGCATCGTGGGCCACGCGGACCGCCCCCAGCCGTAGGTCACCTCACCGCCACCGCCCGGATGATCTCCTGGGTCACCGAGCCGCCCTTGTCGTCGTGGGCCGAGGCCCGCAGCGCGACGTGGGCGGCGGTGCGCGGCACGGTCAGCGTGCCGCGCCAGGAGGCGTTCCGGCCCTTCAGCGGGACGGGCCGCCAGGTGGCGCCGTCGTCGTACGACACCTCGAGCCGGCCGCCGCCGAGGGTGCCGGTGCCCGCCGCGTGGGCCACGTACGCGGCGCCGAGCGTGACCGGGACCCGCTGTCCGCCGCGCACCGCGCCGGCGAGGTCGGTGCCGACGTCGTAGGCGAGGTTGATCAGCGGCAGGTAGGTCCAGTGGTCCTCGGGGGTGGCCGCCGAGCGGAAGGTCCACTCGGTGTGGCCCCGGGTGGCGAGCTTCCAGCGGCCGGCGTCGAGGGCGGTGTCGGTGACGACCTGGTAGGTGTGCTCGTCGGCGGGCGCGTCCCACACATAGGCGGCGGAGCCGGTGCTTTTGTCGACCAGCGTGCCGTCCAGGTGGACGGCGGTGGTCTGGCTCATCCCGCTGTCCTCGCTCCACACGTCGCCGAAGCCGGTGTGGTCGGGCCCGGAGTCGCCCCAGCCGGGGGTGTTCAACTGAATCTGGTTCCCGGCGCGTTGCTGGCCCCAGCCGAGCCCGGTGCCCAGCCACGGGTGCCACACCGGCCGGAACCAGTTCAGCGCCGGCCGGGTGCCTCCGTCGTACCGGACGAGTCCGCTGCGTTCCTCCAGCGCGCCGTCGCCGGCCGTGACGGACTCGTGCCACAGCTGGCCGGGGCCGGTGGAGACGTAGTCGGTGCGCGCGGCGGGCAGGTCGACGCGCTCCTGGAAGCCGAGGCCGACCGGGAAGGCATCGGTGATCGAGTAGCGGAACTCGCCGCCGTTCAGCGGCTGCGCGGCGTGGAACTTGACATGCACGGCAGCGAGTTCGCGCCGCGAGGGGGCGAAGGTGAGGCGCCGGTCGGGGATCGCGCCCCGGTGGCCCTCGGAGAGGTCGTACACGTACGGGGAGTCGGCGGTGCCGGTCATGTCGACCCGGCCGGCCGCCCGCAGGCGTGCCGCGTCGGCCGTGTTCACCGTGGCGATCTGCAGGGGCCGGTCGGCGTTGTCGTCCTTGCCCCACCAGGCCATCAGCCGTCCGGGCTCGTCGTCCGTGACGAACAGTGCCCTGGCGCCCGCGTCCTGGGCGGCCCGGGCGAGCGCGGCCGGGTCGCCGCCTTCGGCGAGGCGGGCGAGCACCGCCTTGCCGGACACCCCGGTGACGGGCCCGTCACCGACGTCCACGAGCGGCAGGCGGCTGCGGCCCTCGATCAGGGTGCCGCCCGCCTGGACGGTCGCCTCGCCGATGCCCTCGACCTCCAGCATGGGCTTGGCCAGCCGCCACACGGTCCGGTACTCGAAGTCGCCGTGCGTGACCTGTCCGGTGGGGGCGGCGAAGACGCTGTCGTAGGTGAGGGGCACCTGCACCGCGCCGAACAGGTCGGCGCCGTTCGCCTTCCGGTCGTACTCCATGAGCAGCTGGTGGGTCTCGGTGCGCCGGTCCGTGACCGCGCTGACCTCGCGCAGTGTCCGGCCGTCCAGGGTGACGTCCTGGTCCCGGTCGAGGGTGATCTCGGGGGCGGCGAGGAAGCCGAGGCCGAGGGAGTCGGCGCCGTGGCTGCCGCGCACGTCGAGGAAGGAGGTGAGCGCGTAGGTGCCGGGCTTCAGGCGCAGTTCGAGGGTGCCGGAGTCGCCCACCCGGGCCGGCTGGGGGTCCTCGCCCTCGGCGAGCCGCTGGACGGCGAGGTCGGCGGCGGCGGGCGCGCCGGACCGGTCCTTGACGTGCACGGTGAGCGTGTACCGCTCGTCCTCCTTGACCAGCCCGAACACGGTGTGCGCGACCGTGTCGCCGGCCGGGTCGGTGGCCACGATCTGCCCGCTGGTCGCGCCGGCCGGCGCCTTGGCCGCGTCCCCGGTGACGGTGGTGGAGGCGGTGCCGTGGGCGGGGACCGTGAGGGACGTGTCGGCGAGGGTGGCGATGCCGTCCGGGGCGCCCCGCACGGACAGCTCCAACTCAACCGGCTCGTCGGTGGAGTTGGCGTAGGTGAGGGTCCGGGTGACGGGTTCGTCCGCGTCGTACGGCCAGCTGTGGAACCCGAGGTCGGCGCTGCCGGTGGCGGTGACCCGCGCGTGCACCGCGTCCGGGACGCTGAGCCGTCCCGCGCCCGATGTGTAGGCGGGGGCGTCCAGTTGCCCGGAGGTGGACATGAGGGCGTCCTTGAGCCGGGCGCCGGTCCAGTCGGGGTGTTCCTCGGCGAGCAGGGCCGCCACGCCGGCGACGTGCGGGGTCGCCATGGAGGTACCGCTCATGGAGGTGTAGGCACCGCTGCCGGGGACGAGCTGGGAGCGGGCGGCGAGGATGTCGACGCCGGGGGCCGAGAGGTCGGGCTTGAGGGCGTTGTCGCCGTAGCGGGGGCCGGCGCTGGTGAAGTAGGCCGCCTGGTCGGCGGCGTCCACCGCGCCCACGGTGAGGGCCAGGTCTGCGGCGCCGGGCGAGCCGATGGAAGAAGGGGCGCCGGTGTTTCCGGCGGCGACGACGAACAGCGCGCCGGTCTCCCGGGAGAGGGTGTTCACCGCCTGGGCCATCGGGTCGGTGCCGTCGCTGGGTTCGGTGGAGCCCAGGCTCATGGAGACGATCCTGGCGTGCACGTCCCGCGCCGCCCACTCCATCCCGGCGATGATCTGGGACTCGCTGCCCGAGCCCTGGTCGCTGAGCACCTTGCCGACGGCGAGCGTGGCGTCCGGCGCCACCCCCTTCTCCTTGCCGTCGGAGGCGGCTCCGCTGCCGCCGACCGTGGAGGTGACGTGGGTGCCGTGGCCGTTGCGGTCGGCGACCTCCTGCCCGTCGATGAAGCTCTGGGTCCGGCTCACCCGGCCCCGCAGGTCGGGGTGGCTCAGGTCCGCGCCGGTGTCGAGGACGGCGACCGTGACGCCCTTGCCGGTGAGCCCCGCCTCCCAGGCGGTCGGCGTACCGATCTGGGCGTTGCTCTCGGCCAGGTCCGCCGTCACCCGCCCGTCGAGCCAGACCTTGTCGATGCCGGAGCTCCGGGTGAAGGACCGCCAGAAGGCGCGCCCCCGGTCCGCCGCCACGGCCGCCCCGCGCAGGCTGGGCAGGCCGCGGGTCCGTTCGGCGCCGGCCGGGGTGGCGGCCCGCGCGTTCCTGCCGTAGGCCACGATCAGCGGCAGCGTGTCGGCCTGGGCGTCGGTGAGCCCCTGCCGGATCAGCCCGCTCATGTCGAACAGCCGCCGGTCCAGGGTTCCGGCCCGCAGGTACGGCAGTGCCTCGTCCGGTACGACGGTGAGGTCGCCGTTGCTCTGCTGCGTCCGCACGGCGCCGGCGGCCCCGCGGGGTCGCTGCACGGTGACCGTCCTGCGGCCCTGTCCGAGCTCGGTGACGGTCACCTTGTCGCCGGTGACGAGGGTGACGGTGGTGGGGGTGCCGGTGGTGCCCCGGGTGATGTGCGGGGGCGGCGTCTGCTGCCGCGCAACCGCGGGGGCCGTCGGTGACAGGGCGATCACAAGCCCCGTCGCGAGCAGCGCCGCCCCGCGGCCGGCTGGTCCTCTGGTCATCCACGCCTCTTCTCGTGTCGAGCGCGTCGAGTGCTGGGACGAGTGTCATGTGCCGTCTGCGACAGGGGGGTTGGGCGTGGGTGGCGGAAAGGTGTCCTGGCGGCTTTCCGCCAACGGCCGGGCGGCGCGGGTGCGGAAGCGGGGACAGGCCTGCTTGCCGTCCGTAACAAAGGACTTGGTCGTGGGCGAGGAGAACGGGGGCGGACGACGTCATGAACAAACTGATGGAGTTCACCACGGAGGACGGCGCCGTGGTCGTGGTGGAGGCCACGGACGGCGCGGGCGGCACCCGGCTCGTCGGCCGCGGCGAGGGCGGCCCGGCGGCCCAGGCCGCCCGCACCCTCGAGGGCACCCTGGACGGCGTCCGCTCGGCGGCCCAGTCCGCGCTGCGCGTCTTCCGCGACGGCAGTCTGCGCCCCGACTCCGTGGAGCTGGAATTCGGTGTGAAGCTGACCGCGGTCCGCCGACCGGCTCGCCGAGCTGCTGAACAGGCCCGCGGGAGTCGGGTACATCTGGCTGGACGGTGCCGACCTCACGATCGCGGGTGCCTCCGTGCTGCACAGCCGGACGCTGCAGCCGCTCCTGGACGCCGCGCGCGCCCTGTGACGTGTTCGGGTGTGCGCGCCTGTCGAGCACGGCACCGGCGCCGCAGTCCAGCACCTCGCGGTGAGCCGCGGTGGAAAACCCCCATTCAGCGGCGCCCCGCCCGGCCCCCTCCAGAAGGCGCCCGCCCCCGCGCGCCCCGCAGGATGTGGGCAAGAGGCCCGCCGACCGGCCGGGCGCCCAAGGCCCCGCGCACTCGGGAGGTTCCGCCGTGACCGTCAGTCTGGAGCAGTTGCGCCGCTGCCACTTCGCCGTCGACCTGGGTGCGGCCCGCACCCGGATCTATGTGAAGGGCGCCGGTCTCGTCGTCGACCAGCCCTCGGTGGCGGCCGTCAACACCCGTACCGGCGCGCTCATCGCGGTGGGCGAGTTCGCGGAGAAGATGACGGGGCGGACGCCGAGCTACATCAGGGTCGTACGGCCCATCTCCGGTGGCACGGTGGTCGACATCGAGATGGCCCAGCGCATGCTGCGGCAGCTGCTCGGCGACAAGATGCGCCGTGCCCTGCGCCGCAAGCCCCGGTTGCGCGCGGCGGCCTGCACCCCGCACAACGCCGATCCGCTGGCCCAGCGGGCGACGATCGAGACGCTGGTCGGGCTCGGGGCGCGCAGGGTCGAGCTGGTGGACACGCTGATCGCGGCCGCGGTGGGCTGCGGGCTGCCCGTGGAGCGCCCCGAAGCCACCATGATCATGGTGTGCGGGGCGGCGGCCACCCAGGTCGCGGTGCTCTCGCTCGGGTCCATCGTCACCGCCGAGCGGATGCCGGTGGGCGGTGAGGCCGTGGACCACGCGATCGTGCAGCTCCTGCGGCACGAGCACGAGCTGATGCTGCCCAGCCAGTCGGTACGGCCGCTGCAGCTGGCCCTCTCCGGCAACGGGCTCACCCCGCACGGGCCGCTCTCGACCGAGATCCACGGGCTGGACGTGTCCACGGGGCTCGCCCGCAGCGTGCGGGTCGACACCGCCGCCGTACGCAATGCCATCCAGACCCCGCTGACGTCGGTCCTGGACGGGATCGGCAAGGTGCTGCGCGACTGCCCGCCCGACCTGGTGGCCGACCTCGCCGACCGCGGGCTGATGATGGTGGGCGGTTCCGCGCTGCTGCCCGGGTTCGACCAGATGCTGCGGCAGGCCACCGGAATGCCGGTGCACATCGCCGAGCGGCCGGACATCTGCGCGGCCCAGGGCCTGGGCGACATGTTGGAGGGCCGGATCCAGCCACTGGCGCTGAACCCCCTGGCCGCCTGAACGGCACCGGTCGGGCCGCGTCCGTCCTCGGCGTCCGTGCGGGCCGCGGGCGTGTGGCGGGCACCGCCGCGCGGCTCGGCGAGCGGAGGTCGCGCGCCCTGCCCGACGTGGCCCGCCGCGCGGGGCCGCCGCCGCGGGTGGCCCGTACCACCCGCGCTCCCGACCGCTACGGGGTGCCCGGCCGTACCGCGCCGGGTGGGAGCGGGAGGTGCGGCATGCGCCGCCTCACCGCGCCAGGTAGCAGCGGATCGTCGTCCCGTCCGGTCCGGTGTGCGTCCGCACGAGGTCCGACAGCAGGTTGACCAGTAGCAGGCCGCGTCCGCCGCGCTGGTCGCGGGAGGCGGGCAGGCGGCCGGCGAGCGGGTCGATGAGACGGCCCTTGTCGCGGACCTCGCACAGCACGTGCCCGTCCTCGGGCCATACCGTGAGCGCGCCCGTGCCGCCGCCGTGGAGGACGCTGTTGGTGGTCAGCTCGGCGGTGATCAGGGCCAGGTTCTCCAGGGCCAGCCCGGCCAGACCCAGCCGGGCGCCGTGATCGGTGGCCAGGTGCCGCACGACGGAGAGCGCGTCCTCGTCGAAGGTGACGGAGAGGACGTCCACAAGGGCGTCGGGGGCGGGCGGCAGCGGCTCGTTGTAGCGGGCGACCACGCCGTCGGGGTCGTAGGCCTCGCTGAGCCGCTCCGCGCCCGCGCCGGCCGGGATGACGACCGGGTGGGTGGCATGGGCGTCGGCGAGCGCCCGCTCGTCCAGCCGGGCGGTGTCGTACGGACACAGGATGCTGACCTCGCGGCCCTGGAACGCGGCGTTGATCAGCGCCTCGTGCTGGGCGCAGGCCGGGTACTCGGCCGGGCTGCGGCCCGCCCAGATCGGCTCGCCGATGATCCACACCCGGCGGCCGGGCGGTTGCGCGTCGGCGAAGGCGCGCAGCACGCCGGGGATGATGCGGCCGGGGTTGCGTCCCGCCTCCCGCATGTCCAGGAACCGTACGGCGTCGCCGTCGGAGCCCAGCTCGTCCTGGATGAGCCGCAGGTTCTCTCCGGGGACGGCGATCGCGACGGGTTCGCCGGCCGCGAGACCCTCCCGTACGAAGGGGACGGTGCCGGCCAGGTACTCCTGTGGGTCCGCGTAGAAGAGAGCCGGATGAACGAAGGGCTCGGCTGTCGTGGTCATGACGTCGACACCTCGATCGCCGGAAGTCCGGGCCACAGGATCTCCAGTATGCGCGGCAGCCCCGGCGGCGGGCGGTACAGCACCAGGCGTCGCCGGTCGCCGAGGCGCCGGGCGGCGTCCGCGAGCGCGCCGGCGCCCGCGACGTCGACGAAGGTCAGCGCGGAAAGTTCCAAGTAGTACACATCCTCGCCCTCGCGAACGGCCCGCTCCAGCGCACGTTCCCAGATACCGCGCGTGGGCAGGCTCACCTCGCCCGCCGCCCGGATACCGGTCCGCCCGCTCAGCGGGTACACGTCGAGCCGCGGCACCGCGGGCATCGGCACGGCACCGGCCCGTAGGGGCCGCACCGGCTCAGGTCCGCTCACGCCTTCTCCCAGCTGCACAGGAACACGAGTGCCCAGTATGCGCCTCGACTCCCCCGCGCCGGACGCGATCCGGGAGGAACGGGATGTACTCCGGAACGCAAGGGCGGGCGAACAGTGCGGTGATCCGAGGACCGGACAGGACGCAGACATGGGCTCAGCGGCACGCGCACCGCACGGCGGACGGCCGGACACGCCGGTCGTGGACGGCCGGGCGGACGGGGACCGGTCCCTCCCGCGGGCCCGGGGCCAGCTGGTCCTCGGTCGTGCGGGCACTCCGGCCGGGACCCTGGACCCGTTGCGCGCGGCCCGCCGCCTCCGCCACCCGCACCGCCTCCGTGGTGTCCCGGGAGCGCGCCGGGCAACGGGAGGTGTCGCGCCCGGAGATCGAACGGCTCCGCCACGCCATCGACTCGCGCCCGGTCATCGACCGGGCCCGCGGCATCCTGACGCGCACCACGGCAGCGGCGGTCAGTACGGCAGGATGCGTCCCGAGGGGGTCCTGCGGTCGATCTCCTGCCCGCGCGGGGCGGCTGGGCGCCGGCTGACACGCACCCGGATCCGACGGTCCATGACGCCCTCCTCCTGCCGGTACGGCCCGGCGGTGGACGCCGGTAGGAGGTGCGTGCCCAGGACACGGCCCGTTCAAGCACGAACGAGTTCAACTCATTGTTCGAGCACGGACGTTGGCCGGGAGACGGCGAGCCCTGCCGCCGTCTCCCGGCCCGGTACGGTCCCGGCCTGCCGCTCGCCGGCCCTACGCGGGGGTCAGACGGACGGGGAGTTCCTGGTGACCGTTGCTGATCAGGGAGGCCACCGGCCGCAGTTCACCGGCCGGAACCGCGAGGGACAGCTCGGGGAAGCGGCCGAAGAGCTGCCGGAGGGCCTCCGCGACCTCCAGCCGGGCCAGGGGGGCGCCGAGGCAGAAGTGCACACCGTGGCCGAAGGCCAGGTGTTCCTTGGGGGTGCGGGTGATGTCGAAGGTGTCGGCGCTGTCGCCGTGCCAGTCCGGGTGGCGGTTGGCGGCGGCGTACGAGGCGAGGATGGCCTCGCCCTGGGCGATGGTCTGTCCGCCGGGCAGTTCGATGTCGGTGACGGCGTAGCGCAGCGGCAGGTGCTTGACGGCGGGTTCGTGTCGCAGGGTCTCCTCCACGACGTCGTCCCAGCCGGCCTTGCCGGTGCGGACCAGGTCGAGCTGGTCGGGGGAGGTCAGCAGGGCGACGATGGCCTGGTCGATGACGTTGACGGTGGTCTCGTACCCCGCGCTGATCATCAGCACGAGCGTGTCGCGGAGTTCCTCGCCGGTGAAGCCGGTGCCGTCCGACTCCTCGTCACGGGCCGCGATGAGCAGGGACGTCATGTCGTCACCGGGGGCGGCGCTCTTCGTGGCGATCAGTTCGTCGAGGACGCCGTAGAGGCGCAGGGTGTTGGCCTGGGACTGCTCCGGGGTGAGCGTGGTGTCGAAGACACCGTCCACGAGCTGCCGGAAATCGGCCCGCTGGTCCTCCGGTACGCCCATCAGGTGGCCGATCACGGTGATGGGCAGCGGGTAGGCCAGGTGCTCACGCAGGTCCACGACCTGCCCGGCGGGCCGCGCGGCGAGGGCGTCGATCAGCTCGGTGACCATGGCCTCGACGGCCGGGCGCAGTTCGGCGATGCGACGGGCGCTGAAGGCGGGGGCGACCATCCGCCGCAGCCTGCGGTGGTCGGCGCCGTAGGCGGTGAACATGTTCTTCACCGCGATCCACAGGGCGAGCGGCCAGGTGGTGGCCCGCTGCTCGAACTCCGGCCAGTGCGCGCGTGCGTCCTTGGACACGGAGGGGCTGGTCAGCAGTTGCTTGAGCAGGGCGGGGTCGGTGACGGCCCAGGCCTGGACGCCGAGGATGTCCACGCGCGCGGCCGGGCCCCGGTCGCGCAGGGTCCGGTGCTCCAGGTGCGCGGCTGCGCCGGTCGGGTCGAGGACGAGCGGGGTGTGCTGGGACATGGCCGGTCTCCTTCAGACGACAGCGGGGAAGCGGACGGGCAGGGCGTCCAGGGCGCGGTGGAACGGACCGGGCCGCCAGGCCAGTTCGGACTCGGGGCAGGCCAGGTCGATCTCGGGAAGCGCGTCCAGGAGGCAGGTGATGGCGGTCTCGGCGATGAGGTAGGCGTGGGTCCTGGCCGGGCAGGTGTGCGGGCCGATGCTCCAGGACAGGTGGGCGCGGTTGCCGCTGAGTTCGGCGGCGCCGGCCCCGCCGGTGATGGCCGGATCGTTGTTGCAGGCGGCCATGGAGATGACGACGGGCTGGTGGGCGGGGAGCAGCACGCCCTCGATGTCGATCGGGTAGGGCGGGTAGGTGATGCAGTAGTTGGCCAGCGGTGGGTCGGTGTACAGCACGGTGTCGAGGGCGTCCCGGACGGGCTGGCCGGCGTGCAGGCCCGCGGAGAACTGCTCGTCGGTGAGGATCCGGAGCACGGTGTTGCTGATCAGGTTGGTCAGCGGCTCGATGCCCGCGCCGTACAGCGTGACGAGCTGGTGGGACATCTCGATGTCGTCCAGGCGGGCGGCGTGGGCGATCAGCCGTGAGGTGACGTCGTCCCCGGGCTGCTGCCGCCGCAGGGCGACGAGTTCGGCCACCGCCCGGCCGAGGATCTCGTTGCCCTCGGCGGCCGTCTCGGCCTCCGCCTCGAAGATCTTGGCCATGCCGTCGGCGATGCGCCGGCCGATCTCGTCCGGGCAGCCCAGCAGGGCGCTCAGGACGCGGAAGGCGATGGGCCAGGAGTACTGGATGAGCAGGTCGGCGTGGCCCAGGGCGCGAAAGTCGCCGATGGCCGCGGAGGCGACCTTCTCCACCAGGGCGCGCAGCTCGTGCTGGTCCACCGCCTGGAGGCTCGCGGTGTTGGCCGCCCGGTAGCGGGTGTGCTCGGCGCCCGCCGAGCGCAGCGCGTTGGGGCGCCACTCCATCATCGGCCGGACCGGGCAGGTCTCGGGTATCGCCTGCTGCCAGATCCGCGGGTCGGCGGGAAAGTGCAGCGGGTCGTTGAGGATGCGCCGGGCCTGGTGGAAGCCGATGACCAGGGTCGCGGGAACACCGGGGGCGAGATCCACGGGGACCAGCGCGCCGTGGAGGCGGCGCATGCGCGCGTACGCCGCGTGGGGATCGCCGGCGAACTCGGCGTCGTAGAGCGCGATGCGGGGCGTCGGGGGGCTTGCGGTGCCGGGGCCGGGGGTGGTCATGAACGGGGCTCCACAAGAGAGGCAGAGGTGTGACGGGAGGTCAGGAACTCGATGAGGGTGATGAGCGCGTACACGCAGGACCGGCGGTCACGCGCGTCGCATTCGGTCAGCGGGGTGTCGGGATCCAGCGCGAGCGCCTGCCGGATCTCGTGCAGGGGGTAACGGGGCGCGTCGGGGAAGACGTTGATGACGACGGCGTACGGCGTCCGCTGCTCCTCGAGCAGGCTCAGCACCTCGTGGCAGCCGTCGAGGTCCCGGGTGTCCACCAGGACCAGGGCGCCCAGCGCGCCTTCGGTCAGCCCTTCCCACAGGGGCCGGAACCGGGTCTGGCCCGGAGTGCCGAACAGGTAGAGCACCAGGCGGTCGCCGAGCAGATGGATGCGGCCGAAGTCCATGGCGACCGTCGTGGTCGTCTTGTGCGGCGTGCCGCGCAGATCGTCCACGCCGACGCTGGCCTCGGTGATCGGCTCCTCCATGCGCAGCGGTGTCACCTCGGAGACGCTGCCGACGAAGGTGGTCTTGCCGACCCCGAATGCCCCGGCGACGACGATCTTCGCCGACCGGGTGACGGCGGGGGCCAGATAGTGGGGGGCGGGCTGGTCAGACCAGTTCGCGGAGTCCACGCAGCACCTCCTGTAGCAGGTCGAGTCCGGGCCGGCCCTCCTGGACGGGGGCCGGGCTGGCCAGATGGCCGCTGTCCATCAGCGCGGAGACGAGGATCCGCACGGTGGAGGGCGGCAGTTCCAGGGCGGCGGCGATGTCCGCCACGGCCAGACCGCCGCGCCCGCCGGCGAACAGCCGCATCACCTTGCGGGCGTCCGGCCCCAGCACCTCGGTGGGGCCGGACGCGGCGATGAGCACTGTCTCCAGGCGGACATCCCGGCTGGGGCGGTTGCGTCCGCCGGTGCGGACGTAGGGCCTGATCAGGTCCGGGTCGTGCCGCGGACCGGTCACGTCGCGGTGCCGCCTTCCGCGGCGGGGCGGCGGTCCCCTACTTCCAGCTCGTGGCCGAGCCGGGTCGCCAGCCGCACCATGTGGTGGGTGATCAGGCCGACGTCGGCCTCGGGGCCGGTGGTGACCACCGAGAGCATGGAGTTCTTCGCCGCCGCGGTCGTCAGCCCGATGCGGCCCTGCGACTCGATCAGCAGCTGGCACATTCCCTTGCCGCCGACGTGCTCGTCCCACGCCTTGCCGGCGGCGCGCAGCGACGCGGTCACGGCGGCGAGTTTCTCCGCGTCCTCCTGGCCGATCGTCTGCGTGCGGGCCTGCAGAAGGCCGTCGCTGCTCATCAGCACCGCGTACTCGACGCCCTCGACGGTGCCGAGTTCCTGGTCGAGCAGCCAGCCCAGGCTGTTGCTGTGCGTGTCGCGCATGGTCAGTGTCCTTCGGTGGTTCCGTTGTTTTCCTGGGTCTGGCGTCCCCGGCGGGTGCCCGCCGCCCAGGCGGCGGCGACGCTCGGCCGGCCCGGCACGACCGGTGCCTCGGACGGTGACGGGGGCGTACTGCGTCCCCTGGCGGGGCGTTGCCGGACGGTCAGGCCGCTCGCGGTGGTCGCTGCGGGTGTCGGGGCGGCGGCTTCCCGCGGGGCCGGCAAGGCGGCGGGCTCGGGCACGGCGACGCGCGCGGGCGCGGCGACGGCGGCGGGCGCGGGCGCGGCGGCGGGGAAGACCAGGAGGTTCTTCGGCAGCACCAGGACGGCCCGGGTGCCCTGGTAGATGTTCGGCGCGGTCAGCTCGACCCGGAAGCCGTAGTTCTCGGCGAGCAGCGAGGCGACCCGCAGGCCCGTCTGCGGGTGGGCGCCGAGTCGTGTGATGTCGTCGCGGTGCTTGCCGGACATGATGTCGCTGGCCCACAGCAGCCGCTCGTCGTCCATCCGCAGGCCGGCGTCGTCCACGATCAGGAAGCAGGCGTGATGGCCTTCCTCCACGGAGACGTGCACCCGCGCGGCCGGCGGTGAGTACCGCAGCGCGTTGTCCAGCAGCAGCGCGAGCGTGTGTACGACGGCTTCGACCGCCCGGCTCTGCACCGCGACCGTGTCCAGCTCGTGGTGCTCCACCCGCTGGTAGCCCTCGATCCGGCCCATCGCCGCGCGGATCACATCGGTCAGGGAGGTGCGGGGCCAGCGCCGGGAGAGCTTGTCGCCGGCCAACACCGCGTAGCCCTGCGCGGTGAGCAGCATCTGCTGGGCGATGTGGTCGATGTGCACCAAGGTCGCGTACGCCTCGTCGTCCTGGTGGGAGCGCACGCCCTGGCTGATCTCCCGGCTCAGCCTGGACGCCCGGGCCACCACGTTGGAGGCGAAGCTGCGCACGGCCGCCCGGGTGGCCTCCTGCGACTCCCGGCGTGCCTTCGCGATCTCCTGGTCGGCCGCGGACCGGATCCGGGCGACGTGCTGGTCGGCCGAGGCCTGCGTGGTCTCCCGCACCCGCGTGACGGTGGCGGTGACCTGGCCGGTCAGGTCGCGGAGCCGGTCGGCGAGGGCCGTGTGGGCCAGCGGCGGGGGCACGGCCACTTCGCCGGCGTGACGCTCGCCGGGCCCGGCGGCGGAGCCCAACGCGGGTATGTCCGCGGCCAGTTGGCCGAGGGCGTACTCGGTGGCACGCAGCTGCTGGGTGAGCTGCTCCACCCGGCCCTGGGACTGGTCGGCCCTGCTGCGCTCGCGTCGGTACGCGCGGTGGAAGTGCCAGGTGGTCCCCGCGGCCGCCACGGCGACCACGGTACTGACGGCCAGTATCAGATCGGTCATCAAGTCCTCTCCAAGGTGTCCGGCTCGCGAACCGGTCGGCGCTGGACATCACGACCCGGCGAGGTGGTGCCACCGGCTGCCACGACGGCATGGTTCTGGATGCGGGCATGACAGACGAAAAGCCGGAAACCTCGCGCGCCCGCGATCTCGCGGACGGCCCTGCGGGACAATGCCGCAGCGAGGCTCTGGCCGGCGGTGATGAAGGGGGAGGCGGGGGCGCAGGGTGTGCCGACCGCGCCGCCGGTCGGCACCACGGCGCGGGTGCGGCCGAGGTGAACGGGCCTGCCGGCTAAGGCAGGGAGGGCGGCGGGCACAGTGTCCTCCGGGTACGCGGTCCTGTCGTCCTGCGTCACGTCCGCGACGCCCGGTGGCCGTTTCCGGTCTCGCCCGAGCTTAACGGCAAACCAGCAGTGTGTTCGACGCTCTGGACACGGAACCCTGTGAAAGATCGATGAGGGCCCGCCCGGGCGGGCCCCGGCCGGGCCGTTCCTGGGTCTGTGCCCCAACTAGCCAGATATGCAGTGTAGTTGGCGAGTAGGTCAGGTAGGCGGTCGCCTGCCTCGGCGACGGGGAAGGCACGATCAGTTCCCGCTGCTCGGCCAGGCCGTGCCCGCCGCGAGCCAACAGGCCACGTGCCGCGGGTCGGCGGCCGTGCCGGTGACGCGCAGTTCGCGGTGGACCGCGCGGGGCAGTTCGGGGCGCCGGAGCAGCGGGCCGGCGGCGGGGCCGCCGGTGGCGAGGGCGAGGACGAGGCCGGTCCAGGGCTCGGGGGCTTCCGGATCGTCGGCCAGGAGGCGGGCGTAGGCGTCCGTGGCGGCGGGATCCCGCGCGACGAGGGCACGGTCGGCGTCGGACGGCTCGGGCCAGGTCCCGTCGGCCGGTCCGGCGAGACGCTGCCGGATCAGGCCGGTGCGGGCGTGGGACCAGGGCGCGGCGAGGTCCGGGACGACAAAGGACTCGGCGATCCGCCAGTCGGCCGCGGCGCCGGCGACGAAGGCCCTGGCCAGGGCGCGGACGTCGTCCGGGGCGGGGCTCAGATGCCGGATCCGCCAGCCGGTGCGGTGGTCGGTGGCGGCGAATTCGGCGAGCGCGGCGATGTCCGGCCGGATGCGGTTGTCCGCCCACCAGGAGGGCAGCCGCGCCGTCATGCCCCGCAGGAAGCGGCGCCCGTGCGCGGTCAGCCCGGGATCGGCGTCGAGGACACGGAGGGCGTCCTGGGTCTGCCGCCTGCGTAAGGCGAACTCGAACTCGGCCAGTGGCCGTTCGGCCCGCGGCGCCTCGTCCAGGTACCGGCACCAGAAGTCGGTGATGCCCAGGAACGCGTACGCGCCTTGGAGCAGTCCGCCCAGCGGACGGGGGTCGTCCCGCCAGGGGGCGTAGTGCCGTTCGGCTCCGCTGTCCTGTTCCAGCGTCAGCAGATGGAGCAGGCCACCGAGTTTGGTGTGCTGGAACTCATGGACCAGGGTGACCGCCAAGGTGACCGGATCCGGCGGCAGTGACGCCAGCATGCCGCCGAAGGCGTCGCCGGAGGAGGCGCTGACGACCACCCCGGGCTTCGCCGGTCGGACCGCGGTGATGGTGCGCAGTCCCTCCGCGACGGCGGCGGCCATGCTCGGGTCGCTGCGCGTGAGCAGGGCCGTCGCGCGGGTGAACCGCTCCTGCCAGCGGGCGGTCTCGTCCTTGTCGAGCCGCTCCGGGGGAAGTGGTTCGCTGAGGTCACGGTAGGGGTCGATGTCGTCCAGCCAGACGTCCACCGGTCGCCCCGCCACATCCGCCCGCAGCCGGCGCAGCCCCTGCCATCCCGGGGCGTCGCCGTCGGGGGTCCCGGGCGGCTCGGGCGGGCCCACGCACGCGCCGTACGGATCGACCCTCAGCCGGCCCGCCTCCACCACCACCTCCGCCGTCCCCCAGTGCGGGCGGCCCGGTAAGCGGGCCAGGCCGAGGGTGGGGAACATCGCGGCGCCGTCACGCAACGGCACGGTGGTGCGCAGCCGCAGGCCAGCTCGCAGCGCGGCGACGGAGCACACCGCGTACAGATGGCCGAGGTCCGTCCACAGCGGCCCGTCACCCCAGGCCGTGCGGGACAGCCGGCGCAGGCTGTGCCCCAGCCAGACGCCGATCTGCGGGTTGAGCAGCAGTTCCTGGAAGTCCTCGGGAGCGTGTTCCTGGACCGCCGTGAGGGTGTCCCACGCGCTGTCCACGCCGGGCAGCGGGCCCAGCGCGCCCGGAGTCGCGGCGATGGTGCCGAGCAGGACCCGCAGCAGCAACAGCCGCCTGCTGTACTCGGTGGTCCGCAGGAAACGGATCGTCTCGGGACCGCCCCGGCCCGCGGCCAGGTCCTGGAAGTACGCCGAGGGAATGAGATGGTGCGCGGCACGGGCGGGTCCGGAACGTCCGTCGGTCTGCACGGATCTCCTCCCCGGGGACCGTCAGTCAGCCCGTCCGGGTGTGGGCTCACCGGCGAAGTTGACCCGTGGCCGCTCGACCTGCCGCAGCAGCCGTTCCAGTGAGTGCGCGTAGATGTCCGGCTTCTGCGACCGCAGGACGGAAAGCGGGATGCCGCTGAGATCGACCAGTTCGGATCCCATGAACTCCGCGGACGTATCCATGCGCCATCCCCCTGAGAACGCCCTGCATCCCGATGACTTCATGATGACGCATGGCGGAAGTGTTCGGGAAGACCGTGATCAGCCGGTCAGGCGCCCTGTTCCGGTGGCAGCCAGCGGGCGGCCCAGTCCTTCAGCTCACGCTGCTCCAGCGAGCCCGGCTCCACCATGGCGACCGCTTCGACCAGGGCGGCCAGTCCTCCCGGATGGCGGCGGCAGGTACGGACGATGCTGATGATGTCGAGCCGCGCCGCCCCGAGCCGGGGGATGGCACCGGACAGGTCGGCGGGCAGCATGCCGAGCACGAGCTGGCGCTGGTCCCGGTCCGTCATGCCGGGCCACCCCGCCAGGAGGTTGATCAGCTCGCTCAGGGCCGCGTCCGGCACCGGTTCCTCCCGGCGCCGGGCAGCGGGGAAGGTCAGATGGCGGACGTCGCTGGCCCAGGACCGGTACCACAGCGAGGTGGGCCGCTGGGTTCCCTCGGTGAACTGCCCGATCACCGTCTGTGCGACCGCGCTCATGTCGGGGGGCCAGTTCGCGCCGTCAGCGGCCGCCAGGGCGGCGAGCGCGGCCCGGGAGAACGCCCCGGTCTGCCGCGCGGGGTCGTTGACCGCCCGCTGCCCCGGACCGGACGCCAGCAGGACGAACTGCTCCCGGCCCGGCAACCGGTCGCCGCCCGGCGGGAGTTCTGCGGGCAGCGAGCGGGCGAAGCCGAGGTCCTCGACGAAGGTCTGGCAGGAGTCCACGAGCCAGATCTGGCGCCGGAAGCCGGGCAGCAGATCGGTGGTGAAGGCGGTCAGCCAGGCGTCCAGGTCCAGGTTGCGCCGGTCGTCGGCGGCGGCGTCGGCGTAGAAGAGCCTGCGGTGGCCCTGCGGGTCGGTGACGCCGTGGCCGCCCCAGAACACCCAGAGCAGGTCGCCGTCCAGTGCGGGCAGCCGGCGGGTCAGCACCTCCTGCACCGCCTCCCGCCCGGCGGCGCCCGCGACGACGTCGACCTCCGGTCCGCCGGCTCCGGGCAAGTCATCGAGCAGCAGGTGGATGTTGGCCGCGGGCACTCCGCGCCCGCGCAGCCAGGCGGTGAAGCGGCGGGCATCGGCCGCGGGGCCCGGCAGATCCCAGGACCGGCCGGCGGCATAGCGTTCCACGCCGACCACGACGGCGTACGTACGATCCGGGCGGGCGGCGGTCACGGCAACTCCCCGGCGAGGATCCGGTACAGCTCCGGGTTGCTCCAGTAGGCGCTGTGGGAGAGGGGGAAGGGCTGCCGGCTGTCCAGGGCGATGTCGTGGACCCGGCCGGGGAAGATCCCGGCGCCGACATAACTGAGCAGGTCCCGACGGTCGTACACGTTCAGCCAGCGCGGTACGTGCGCGGGCAGCGGGCTGCCGTGCTCCAGGCTGGGCAGTGCGCCCAGCTCGTACAGGAACGGCGCCTGCGAGCCGACGGTCACCAGCAGCGTGACCTGCGGCAGCGGGCGCAGCACCAGCAGGTCCAGCGAGGCGATGCCGCCGAGGCTGTGCGCGAGCAGGACGACCGGCGGCTCGGCCGCCCGTACCGCTTCCGCGACGGCCTCCCGGATCGCGGCGCCCCGGGCCAGGTAGAGCAGCACGTCACCGGCCGCCGGGTGGGCCGCGTCGGTGAGCGCCGAACGCCGTTTCACCGCCTGGGCGGAGGCCAGCCCCAGCGCCAGTCGTCCGGCCAGCCGCTTGACCCGGCGGGTCACCGGGCCGCGGTGCGCTCCGGGCTCGTCCGCACCGGCGGGATCCCCGGGGAGCAGTGCGACGATCCGGGCGACCGCCTCGTCGCGGGCGGTGCCGTCGAAGGCCGGTGCCGGTCCTTCCCGCCCGGCCCGCCTGCGTACCGCTTCGGCGACGAACGCCCTTGCCAGCGCGGCCGCCTCGGCCTGCGCCGCGGGGGCGCGCAGGAAGCGGCGGCCGTCCGGTGCGGTGAGTACGGCGGCCACGGCGGCCGGGAAGTCCTCCCCGATCCCCGCGGCCTCCAGCAGCCGGCGCAGCCCGGCGTCCCCGGTGAGCGACAGGGCCGCCGAGGAAAGGGCCTCGCCCGGCGGCCGGGCGCCCGGCGCCAGTTCGGCCCGGGTGCTGCTCTCCGCGGTGAGCAGGCGCAGTTCGAGCAGCGGGTCGAGATAGAGAAGCCCCCAGAACTCGATGTCCGTGTCCGGGTCGTCGTCCCCCGTCTCGGGGGCGCCCGCTTCCGGTATGCCACGCCGGGTCGCGTACCCCGGCACGGAGACACCGTTCGAATGAAGCACCGATCCTGCGTTTCCCCCCCAATAGCAGGAAGTTATACGGATTTCAGGCCGTAACGGCCGGAAGCCCTCTTGTATGCGTTCCAGAGTTTCGCTCAATCCTGGCTCGCGCACTCCGGTGCCGTGTACGAATAATACCGTCGTCACCGCTGACCCCCCGCTCATGACGGCATATACCAAGTGCACTCAACAATAGGCTGTTCACCCGAGACCCGGCTACACTCCGTACAGACTGTGCCACAGCGGGCGGCACGTGCCGGAAGGGGGCTGCCGGTGAGCACCGACTCCATGGTCACCCATGTCGCCGCGGCTCTCGCGGTGGTGATCACGGCCTCGTACGTCCTGGGCGCGGCGGCCCGCAGACTCGGTCAGCCGCCGGTCATCGGGCAGTTATTCGCGGGCATCGCACTCGGTCCCAGTCTGCTGGGCCTGGCACCGGGACGCATTTACGAAATGCTCTTCCCGGAGCAGATCCAGCCCATTCTGACCGCCCTGGCGCAGGTGGCGCTGGTGTTCTTTCTCTTCGCGGTCGGCTATGAACTGGACCTGCGTCTGCTGCGTGGTCGGGGCGCGGTGACCGCCGTATCCCTGGGCGGATTCGCGATTCCCATGCTGCTGGGCGCCGGAGTCGTCCTGCTCTTCCCCGGAGGATTCTCTTCCGCCAACGGCGGCCATCCGGTCGACGCCACCTTCACCCTCTACATGGCCGTCGCCCTGTCCATCACGGCGGTCCCCGTGCTGGCCAGCATCATCAGGGACCAGGGACTGGCCGGCAGCGGGCCGGGCACGATCGCCATGGCCTCCGCCGGTGTCATCGACGCGCTGAGCTGGCCGGTGCTGGCCGTGGTCCTGGTGGGCGGGGCGCACGGCTCGGCGCAGACCTGGACCGTCAGGGTGGCCCTGCTGGCCGTGTACGTGCTGGTGATGATCTTCGCCGTACGGCCGCTGCTGATGTGGTGGATGTACCGGCCCGGCGCCCTGATGACCAATCATGTCCCCATCGCCGTCGCCGTGGCGCTGGGATCGGCGGGTGTCACCAGCGCGCTCGGGCTGCATGTGATCTTCGGCGCGCTGCTGGCCGGGATCATCATGCCCCGCCAGCCCGACGGCGTCCCGGACAACCAGCTGTTGCGCCCGCTCCAGGAGACCGGCGGCCTGCTGCTGCCGGTGTTCTTCACGATCTCCGGTACGGCGGTCGAGCTCGGTGGGCTGCGCGCGTCCGACCTGCTGCTGCTGACGGTGATATGCGCCGCCGCGATCGTGGGCAAGGTGGCCGCCGGCTCGCTGTCGGCCCGTGTCGCCCGCATGCCCTGGCGTGATTCGCTGGTGATCGGCGTGCTGCTCAACACCCGCGGGCTGACCGAACTCATCGTCCTCGACGTCGGCTTGCAGGCCGGGGTGATCGGCCCCCGGCTCTACGCGCTGCTGGTCGTGATGGCGCTCCTCACCACCGCGGCCTCCGGCCCGCTGCTCGCGCTGCTCCGCCGTCCGGCCGGCACATCGCCGGCCGGACCCACCGGAGCCCAGCCAGGCGGCGAGAAGGCGCCGGGCACCCGGCCCGGACCGGAGCCGGGCCAGTCCCCCGCCGCCGACGCCGAACCGGCGCCGCGGCCGTAGTCCCCCTGTCGTGTCGAGCCGGTCGGGTCCACCCGACCGGCTCGCACGGAGCTAGAAGGGCACCGGGGCGATGTCGACGTCGGCCCGCTGGCTGCTGGCGGCGGCGACGGTCGCCGGGTGGCTGTCGCCGAGCGTACGGCGGAAGCGCATCAGGGTTTCGGTGTGCAGAGCCGTGGCCTCGTCCTCACGGCCCAGCGCACGCAGGTCGAGGACCACGTTGTTGGCACAGGCCAGAGTGGTCGGGTGGTCCTCGCCGTGGTTGCGGGTCAGAACCTCCAGGGCCTGCCGGTCCAGTTCCAGGGCTTCCGCGTGACGCTCGTTGGCGCTGTGCTGGTTGGCCATACCGATGACCGTGGTCAGGGTGAGGATGTGCTCGTCGCCCAACGACTCGCGCAGACCGGGCAGCGCCACGGCGAGGTGTTCCCCGGCGGCGTCCAGGTCCCCGAGGTGGCGCAGGGTGATGGCGACGTTCGTACGGGCCGACAGGGTGTAGGGGTGGGCGCTGCCGAGCTTCGCCGTGTAGCGGTCGATGGTCGCTTCGCCGAGTTCCCTGGAGCGCCTCAGCTGGCCGTCCTGACGGAGGTCGTTGACCAGGTTGGCCGCGCAGGCGACGGCGTCGGGGTGAGCGGCGCCGTAGCGGCTCTCGAACTTCGACAACGCCAGTTCACCGAGTCGCAGGGCCCCGTCGTGGTCCCCCGCGCGCCGACGGCACACCGCCAGGACACGGGCGCAGCTGACGCTGGCGGGGTTGTCCTCGCCGTAGGTGTCGACATAGCGGGCGTAGACGTCCTCCTGGTGGGCGACGGCTCCCAGGTAGTCGCCGGCCTCGCGCATGTCGATGGACAGGCCGCTGAGGGTGCTCAGGGTGTCGAGGTGGTTCTCGCCGAGCGTGAGAGCACGCAGCCGGGCCGTCTCGGTGTCGTGTTCGCGCGCCTCCTGGTACAGGCCCATCAGCCGCAGGCCGACGCCCAGGCTGTGGGCCGCGCGGAGCGTGGCCGGGTCGTCCTCGCCGAAGGCCCGCAGTGAGCGTTCGTAGACCGACCGGTTGATCTCCAGCGCCCGCGCGATCTCCGCCCTCAACCGCAGGCCGCTGCACAGCTGGATGAGGGCGTCGAGGGTGCCCTCGTCGTCCTCGCCCGCGACCCGGATGTAGATGTCCGCGGTGCGCTGCATCATCTCGGCGGCCTCCTGGTACTCGCCGAGCACACGCAGGATGAAGGCCAGCCACTTCGCCATCTCCAGCGTCTGCTGGTCCTCGGCGCCGAACTTCTCGGTCCAGATGTCCACCGCTTCGCGTGCCATCGACGCCGCACCGTCGTGGTCGCCCCAGATGTAGAGGAACTCCACGATGCCTCGCAGCAGGCCGCGCACCCAGGGGGAGTCGCACTCCACGGCCCGTGACACCACCACGTGCGGCAGCAGCGCCTGGTAGCGCGGCCACAGTTCCCGCGAGCCGGGGCCGTTGGGGTTGGCGTCCGCGAGCAGCAGGTGCGCGCCGTGCCGCATGTCCGCCTGCTGCTGCGGGGACATGCGGTTGACCAGCACCGCCTGGACCAGGCGGTGCAGCTGGATGGTGTCGTGCCGGTGCTCGATACGGGCCAGGGCGTAGACGTTGATCTCCCGGATGGCCCGTCCGAGCTTGATCGGGTGGCGCAGAGCCTCGTCCAGTTCGGGGGCGATGGTGGTGCTCCGCGAGTTGTTGAACAGGCTCCGGGAGATCGGCTCGGGTGCGAAGAAGGAGCAGACCTGCAGGAGTTGGAGCGCGGCGGGGTTGCGCTGCTCGAGCTGGCGCAGCGAGACGTCCCAGGCCGCGGCCACCGACATCGGATAGTCCGGCGACGGGACCAGTTCGAGCATCAGCTCGGCGATCTTCTCGTTGATCAGCCGCAGGTACTCGGGCACGGACATCCCCGTGACCGCCTGCCAGGCCGCCGCCTGCTCGATGGCGAGCGGCAGGTCGCCCAGGGCCTCGGCGAGCCGGTCGGCGTCGCTGTCGCTCAGGTCGCGGGCGCGGCGGCGGAGCAGTGCCTTGCTCTCCTCGCGGGTGAAGACGTCGACGGACAGCGTCCGGGCCACCCGGTCCCACTCCTGGTTCCGGGAGGTGATGAGGATCTTCCCGGTGCCGCCGGTCGGGAAGTAGGGGCGTACGGCCTCGACGTTCTCGGCGTTGTCGAAGACCAGGAGCCATCGGTCGTACGGGTGACCCCGGCGCAGTGCCTCACGGACCGCGGGAACGGCCCGGTTGGCTTCGCTGCTCACGTTCAGGCCCAGCCGGTGGGCGAGTTCGGTGAGCGCGGTCAGGATCATCGTCGGCTGTTCGGACGGGATCCACCACACGACGTCGTAGTCGGACGCGTACCGGTACACGTATTCGATGGCGATCTGTGACTTTCCGACACCGCCCATGCCGTGCAGGGCGTGCGGCAGTACGGCAGAGGTGTCGCCGGTCAGCAGTTGGTCCCGTACTTGCGCGAGCAGATCCTCACGGCCGACGAAATTGGGGTTGTTCGGGGGGACGTTGCCCCAGACGGCGGGCACGGAACTGCGCGGGTGCAGCTGGTGCGCCTGCGGTGCGGCCGGGCCCGTGACCTGGTTGCCGTGTGACGAGGAGTCAGCGCCCGGCTCGCCGTCGGGGCTCGGGACCGCAATCCCCTTGGCCGGGGTCCTGTTCCTGGAACCCCCGTCTTCGCGCTGGTGCTGACTGGCAGTGGTGTCGGTCATGATCAGGCCGTCCGTGTCGGAATTTATGTGTTCATTACTGACATCGTGGACCATCCGCTCCGCGTTCGGCGTGATCGACGCTCCAGGCCCAGCCCCTTCCAGGGCCGCGCTGATCCGTCGGGCGCGGAGCAGGTAAGGCCCTGAGAGGGCACGGAGAACGGCCAGTTCCACGCGCACGAACGGCAGGCTCTCCGCCGTCAGCGGAGGATCAGGAACCTCTTCCGGGGCGAGCAGTGCGCCGTGCAGCCGACGGGCCGCCTCGAAACGGTCACCGTAGAAATCGGACACCGAACTCACCACCCGCGCGGTGTCCGCACGCATCGCGGCGGACAGCAGCTCCTCGCGCGCGCCGTCGACGAAGTCCAGTGGGATGCGGGAGTCGTCACCCTGCGGTTCGCCGGGCGGGGTCTGCTCGAGCAGACCGCTCAGGAACAGCTCGGCCAGATGGACCGGTTGGGCTTCCGGCACCAACTTGCGCTGTACGTCCCGCACCAGGCGCGGTTCGAGGACCGCGGCGGCCAGATGGGTGGCCAGCCGGAAGGCGGTGGGCGTGGCGTGGCTGCGGAAGCGCCGGATGCGCTCCCGCACCGAGGGCGCCGGGGATGTGAACGGGGGCTCCGGGACATCCGGTCCGGGCCGGTCGGGCACGCCCAGCAGCAGCACGAAGGCGTCCACCCAGCCGGCCTCCTCACCGGCCACGAGAGCGGCCCACCGGCCCAGCCAGTCGGCGTCCAGCTCCAGGACGGGGACGGCCACCGTCCACTTGTCGGGCGGCGGGTCGAACGGGTCGCGCTGTTCGGCCGGGAAGTCCACGGACAGCTCGGTGTTGCGGGCTCCCCCGCGCGGGCTGTGCAGTCGTACCTGCCGGGGCACCAGGGCGGTGCGGTGCCAGTCCCGCTGGGACAGCAGATGCACCAGCGCCACCGGCCCGGCCGCCGACCACAGCTCCAGCGCCTTCCGGCCGGCCTCGGTCTGCCACAGCGGCCCGAGTCCGTCGGTCAGTACGAGGATGATCCGGCGGCCCGTCCGGTCCACCAGCTCGCCGGGGACACCGACCCGGTCGTCGTCCGGGTACGGGCCGAGCAGCACCGCTTCCTCGCCGCCACGGCCCTCGCGCAGGCCCATCCGCCGCACCCGCACATCGCGGAAGGCCCCCAGCTGCTCCGCCACGGCGGTGAACTCGGTGATCGTCTGCTGCCAGATCACCATGGTCGCGTGATCGTCCACCACCAGCACCAGATCGAAACGGCGCTCGTCCGCCGACCGGGTGTACGGCAGCCACAGGCCGTCCTCGGCGGCGTGCTCGGCGGTGGCCTCCTCGTCCAGCTCGATGTCGAACGCCGAGGGCACCACCTGCTTCAGTGGCCGCAGCCGGCGGCTGATCTCCGGTGCGTCCCGCAGGTCCGGCCCCGGCGCGGCCTCCTCGGCCCGGACGTACGCGACGGGGAACTCCCGCCCGGACCCGGGCGCGGATACGGCCGGCCCCGCGGACACGAGCCGCAGGGGTACCTGGACCGGGTCACCCACCGGTAGCGGTTCCGGCCACGCGGCACCGGTCGCCCCGCCCGTCGCGCCGTCCGCCGTTCCCTCCGGGGCACGGTCGGCCCCCGCGCGGTCCGCCCCGGCGCCGGGCGCACCGTCGCGCCCGGCACCGCCCGCCGGAAGCGGCCCGGGCGGTTCGGGTTCGGGCAGCCCGGAGAGCCCCGGCAGCGTGGGCGGCCGGGGCTGCGGCGGACGGGCGGACGGAGGCAGCCGCGCCGCCAGCGTCTGGTACGCGTGCAGCCACAGCGCCTCCGCCAGCTCGAAGGGCTCCGGGTACGGACGCGGGTCCTCACCCATCAGGGCGCCCCCGACAGTTCACGCCAGAGTGCGTCCAGCAGCTCACCCCAGGACTCGTCCTCCTCACGGACGCCGGCCGTCCGCAGGAAGACGGCGTTCAGCAACTGGTCGGTGGCCAGTCCGCCGTTGGCCTTGCTGCGCTCCACGAAGGCCCGGATCAGGGCGTCGTGCCGGCCGTCCTGGTCCCTGAAGTGGGCCGCGATCATGGCGGCGAGCTGGTCCTGGCGCGGCGGTGAGACATTCAGCCTGACGCAGCGGCGGAGGAAGGCCGGCGGGAACTGCCGTTCCCCGTTGCTGGTGATGACGACGAACGGGAAGGCCCGGCACCGTACGCGGCCGTCGGTCACCGTGACCGTGCCGTCCGGGTCGTCGGTGAAGACCTGCGCGTGCCTCTCCCGCCGGCGGGCGCGGACCAGCTCCGGGATGTCGTAGGAGCCGTTCTCCAGTACATGGAGGAGGTCGTTGGGCAGATCGATGTCGCTCTTGTCCAGCTCGTCGATGAGCAGGACGCGGGGCAGCTCGTACGGCAGCAGCGCGGTGCCCAGGGGGCCCAGCCGCACGAAGTCCCCGATCCGTGGTCCCTCGCCGTCGCCGCCGTCCGGGGCAGGCTCGGCCGCGGCGTCCGGGGCGGCCGGTGCCGCCGGTGCGGTCGGCGCCGGGGCACCCGCCGGGCCACGCCCGAGGGAGGCCTGGGCCCGGCCGATGGCGTCGTACTCGTACAGGCCGGAGCGCAGGGTGCTCCGGGAGGTGATTCCCCAGTGCAGTACCCGGCCCAGGCCCAGCTCGCGCGCGACGAGGTAGGCCAGCGTCGACTTGCCGATGCCGGGCCGGCCCGTCACGAGCAGCGGACGGCGCAGCAGCAGGGCCGTGTTGATCATGTCGATGTCGTGCGGGTTCTGCCGGGGGGTGGCGCGCCCCACGGCACCGAGCCGGCGGTCGGTCTCGGCGCTCTCGGCGGGCACGGGCGGCAGCACCGGGCCGCCGTCGAAGTTCCGCCAGGCGGGTGGCGGGGGCAGTATGTCGGAGAGGCGGATGTCGGCCAACGGCTGCCCGGTACCTCGGTAGATCCACCAGCTGCGGCTGCTGACCGATCCTCCGTTCCCGGCGCTGTGGACCGGGTGATGGACACCGCTCATGACTCCCCCTCGGCGTTGTGTCCGCCACCCGCGCCCCCGGGTTCCGGCCCTGAGGACGACCAATCGACGATGCGGTTCGGGTCGTCGAAGAGCACCGCGAGATGGCGGCCTGCGTGCGCGTCCCGTTGCGAGGCGGCCGCGGTGGCCGCTTCGTTCCGTAACTTCTGGACCCGCTGCGGCAGTTCGATGGCTTTTCCTTTGATCAGCTTTTTGACCCGTCTTCGGAACTCGCCCGGTGGCGTCGGCCGGCGGTCCCAGACCGCCAGGGGCACCCCGGCGCGCAGGGCGGCCTCCAGCGAGGCCTGGCTGCCCCCGGGTCCCGGCAAGGGAGGAGCGTTGAGCGCGACGGAGACCAGCCGCTCGTCGGCGGTCAGCCTGCTGGTCCACTGGACGGGGTCGTGGCCGCGCCGGCCGGTGGTGTCCCAGTGGCAGGCGATGCCGGCGTCTTCCATCATCTGCTGCCAGCGGTTGTGCCACCGCCGGTGGAACTCCCGGGCCCGCATGCGCTCGAGGCTGCGGAGCACCACCGGATAGCTCAGGCACAGGGCGGTCGCGGAGGAGGACTGCGAGGCCATCGGCAACCACTCCATCGGGTGGTTCAGCAGATGGATCGGCAGCACGAACTCCAGCACCGGCCTGCCGGGGCGGCCGGCCCACTCCTTCTCGGCGCGGACGACCAGCCGCTCCACGGTGGCCTCCACGTCGCTCAGGGCCACGATCTGGTCCTCTCCCCGCTCCGGCCGCCAGGGGCCCGGACGTATCTGACGCCAGTGGGACAGCAGATACCGGTCCGGGCTCATCCCGTGTCTGCTCAGCTGGATAACGAGGCAGGCGGGAGCTGGTTGTGCCGCCGGGGCCTGGGCGATCTCCGCGCGCAGCGCCTTGAGCTGCGCACCGAGGCCGAGCTTGACGGCCTGGGCGTCGTTCCACTCCCGCAGGCCGTCGGCGACGGGCCGGTGGACGTCGGACTCCTCGAGCGCCACGAGCACGTGCTCGACCAGGGCCATCACGGGGAGCAGACCGTCGGCGCGGGCGTTGACCCCGGCGAGGAGGTCGAAGGCCTCCCGGAGGGTGGACACGCGCTGGTCCTGGAGCACCAGGTCACCGGCCGCCGCGTACAGCACGCCGCGCACGTCGAGATGACGGACACGGGCCAGCAGCGAGTGGACCTCCCGTAACTCGGCCTCGGACAGGACCGCCAGCACCGGGGAGGCGACGACGAGTTCCCGGATCCTGAGCACGGGAGCGGAATGGGGTGCGTAGTCGTGCAGGGTGGCGACCAGCTCGGGCAGTCCGCGCGGCTCCTGCAGGCATGCGCGGACGATCTCCAGCATCTCGAGCCGTGTCCGGCCGTGCCGCCGGATGTCACCTAACTCGGGTAACCGGCTCGCCAGCATACTGATCAAGAGATCGCGCCCCTCCGGTGCATCGAGTCCCGTCACCGCGCACATCTGATCAACAAGCTCACGCTCGAGTCCTGGCGTGTGACCGCCATTTCCTTCGCTGTACAAGCGTCCCCCCGTCTCGGCCGCGGCCTCCCCAACTCCGCACCGGAGGGGGGTGGTCCGGGCTCCGCCGCCCTGCATCAAGGGTATGGCGCGGGCCTGACACGTCGCCACCCTGCGCAGCGGCCGGATGCCGCCCGGTCACCACAGACGAAAGCGCGGGCCGGGAGCACTCCCGGCCCGCGCTTGATCACGCTGTCCCTCGCAGGTCACATCGTTTCTGCACCTGCGGTTCCTGGTGGGGCGGGTGGGACTCGAACCCACGGCCGACGGATTATGAGTCCGCTGCTCTAACCGGCTGAGCTACCGCCCCATAGCGGCGTGTCGCGTACATGTGTGCGCGCCGTCTGCCGCAGCATAGCCGCTCATACGATCTCCTGCTTCGGATGGTCGGCTTCCGCGCTGCTCATGACCGTGCGGACATCGCCGCAGGCGCGGCGGTTCCGCGGACATGAAAAAGGACCCCTGAGGGGTCCTCGTTCAGCGTGCTCCCCCGACTGGACTCGAACCAGTAACCTGCCGGTTAACAGCCGGCTGCTCTGCCAATTGAGCTACGGAGGACCGAAGCTCCCCCGACTGGACTCGAACCAGTAACCTGCCGGTTAACAGCCGGCTGCTCTGCCAATTGAGCTACGGAGGATCGCCTCGATTGCATCGAACGTACCTACCTGGGTATTCGCCAGGGGGCGGGCGCTCGCTGCGACACATACATTAGCGCAAGCAGGGGGGTGCTCCGCCAATCGGTATCCCCCGGCGCCGACGCCGCACCAGACACCTAGGCAAAGGGAAGGGTGGCAGCCATGCGCTACCGGCTCACGTTCGTCGCCGGACTGGCCCTCGGTTACGTACTCGGCACGAGGGCCGGTCGCGAGCGCTACGAGCAGCTCAAGAAGTCCGCTCAGCAGATCGCGCGGAACCCGGCCGTCCGCAACACCGCCGAGACCGCGGCCCAGCAGGGCCGCGTCTACGCCGGCAAGGCCTTCCACACGGTCAGCGGCAAGGTCGGCGACCACGTCCCGGCCTCGGTGGCCCAGCGGGTCCGCTCGCTGCGGGACCGCACCATCAACGGAACCCCTGAGGACGACTGGGGCACGAGCAACACCTGAGCGCCCCCTGGCAACGACTCCCCCGGGGCGCGGGGAAACGGCGCGACCGGTCCGCACCGGTGCGACGCACCACCGCCTCCCGCGGACGCCGATCCGCCCTCGGCCGAAGCAGGCGCTGCGGTACGGCAAAATTCTCGGTATGGGGATAGTCGCCGGCTTGGACAGCTCACCGGACTTCACGCGCATCGTGGTGTGCGACACGGACACGGGCGCCGTGCTCAGGCAGGGGTACGCCCCGCATCCGGTCGAGCCGCCGGCAGGTACCGGCGGGCGGCCCAGCGACGTGGATCCGCAGGCCTGGCTGCTGTCCCTGGGCGAGGCCGCGGGCGGCGGCCTGCTGGAGGGCGTGCAGGCCATCGGCGTCTCCGCGCAGCAGAACGCGCTGGTCCCGCTGGACGCCCAGGGCAACACGGTGCGCCCGGCGATGGTCGGCGGCGACAAGCGGGCGCAGGTCGCGGCGGCCGACCTGATCGACGCGCTGGGCGGCAGGGAGGCGTGGGCGCAGGCGGTCGGCTGCGTCCCGCAGGCCGCGCAGCCCGTGACCAAGCTGCGCTGGCTCGCCAAGAGCGAACCCGAGAACGCGCTGCGGACGGCCGTACTGCTCCAGGCGCACGACTGGCTGGTGTGGCAGCTGCTCGGGCGGCCCGTGCGGCGCACCACCGATCGCGGTGGCGCCTCGGGCACCGGGTACTGGTCCGCGGCCACCGGCGCCTACCGGCCCGATCTGGTCGAGCTGGCCCTCGGGCACCATGCGATGCTGCCCGAGGTGATCGGCCCCGCGGACGCGGCCGGTACGACCCCGGAGGGGCTGCTGATCTCGGCCGGGACCGGGGAGACCATGGCCGCCGCGTTCGGGCTCGGGCTCGGGCTCGGGGACGCGGTCGTGTCCCTGGGGGCGTCCGGGTCCGTGATGGCCGTGCACCCGGAGGCGCTCGCCGACCAGTCCGGGATGATCACCTCCCTCGCCGACGCCACCGGCCTGCACCTGCCCGTCGTCACCACCCTGAACGCCGTACGGACCCTGCGCGGCACCGCCGAACTCCTGGGGCTGCCGGACCTGGAGAGCCTGTCCGAGCTGGCGATGAAGTCCACGCCGGGGTCCCACGGGCTGGTGCTGCTCCCCTATCTGGAAGGCGAGCGGACGCCGAACCTGCCGCACACCGCCGGGACGCTCGCGGGTCTGCGACGCGAGTCGATGAAGCCCGAGCATCTGGCGCGGGCCGCGTTCGAGGGCATGCTGTGCGGGCTGGCCGACGCGCTGGACGTGCTGCGCGGGCGGGGCGTGGACGTGCGGCGGATCTTCCTGCTGGGCCCGGCCGCCGAGCTGCCCGCCGTGCAGGCCGCGGCACCCTCGCTGTTCGGCACGCAGGTCGTCGTACCGCAGCCCGCGGACTACGCGGCGATCGGCGCGGCCCGGCAGGCCGCGTGGGCGCTCGGTGTGTCGCAGGGCACACTCGACCCGCGCACCCCGCCGGCCTGGCAGGGCGCGGCGGCCCAGGTGCTGGAGCCGGGCGACGAGCTGGCCGTGGGACAGGCGGTGCGGCAGCAGTTCACGGCGGTGCGGGAGCAGACCCACCCCGGGGCCTTCCACCAGTAGTGCCGCGGACGGTACCGCGACCCCGCGAGCCCGTGCGGGTGCCGCTCTCGGGTTAATCGGTTGAGGTAACGCGGGTGGAGTGTCCGACGATAGGGGCCAGGGGGCACACCCCCCCACCCCTCCCGCCGACTCCGAGAGACAAGCGTGCTCATACGACTTCTGCGGACCTATCTCAGGCCCTACAAGAAACCCATCGCCTTCCTGGTGCTGCTGCAGTTCCTGCAGACCTGCGCCACCCTCTACCTGCCCACGCTCAACGCGGACATCATCGACAACGGTGTCGTGAAGGGTGACACGGGTTACATCCTGTCCTTCGGCGCCCTGATGATCGGCATCTCGCTGGCGCAGGTGGTGTGCAACATCGGTGCCGTGTACTACGGCGCCCGGACCGCCTCGGCGCTCGGCCGGGACGTGCGCGGCGCGGTCTTCGACCGGGTGCAGTCCTTCTCCGCCCGCGAGGTGGGTCACTTCGGGGCGCCCTCGCTCATCACCCGTACGACGAACGACGTACAGCAGGTCCAGATGCTGGCCCTGATGACGTTCACGCTGATGGTGTCGGCGCCCATCATGTGTGTCGGCGGCATCGTGCTCGCCCTCGGTCTGGACGTACCGCTGTCCGGGGTACTGGTCGCGGTCGTCCCGGTGCTCGGCATCTGTGTGACGCTGATCGTGCGCCGGCTGCGGCCGCTGTTCCGGACCATGCAGGTCCGCCTCGACACGGTGAACCGGGTGCTGCGTGAGCAGATCACCGGCAACCGGGTGATCCGTGCCTTCGTCCGGGACGACTACGAGCAGGGCCGGTTCGGGAACGCCAACGGCGAGCTGACCGAGATGCAGCTGGCCACCGGCCGGATGCTCGCCCTGATGTTCCCGATGGTCATGACGGTGGTCAACGTGTCGTCCATCGCGGTGGTGTGGTTCGGCGCCCACCGGATCGACAGCGGCGGTATGGCGATCGGCGATCTGACCGCGTTCCTCGCCTATCTGATGCAGATTGTCATGTCTGTGATGATGGCCACCTTCATGTTCATGATGGTGCCGCGCGCGGAGGTGTGCGCCGAACGCATCCAGGACGTCCTCGGCACCGACTCCAGCGTGGTGCCGCCGGTGGCGCCGGTCACCGAGCTGCGCCGGCACGGGCATCTGGAGATCCGGGGCGCGGGCTTCCGCTATCCGGGTGCCGAGGAGCCGGTGCTGAAGGGCATCGACCTGCAGGCCCGGCCGGGTGAGACGACGGCCGTGATCGGCTCCACCGGCAGCGGGAAGTCGACGCTGCTCGGGCTGGTCCCCAGGCTGTTCGACGCCTCCGAGGGCGAGGTGCTGGTCAACGGCGTGGACGTGCGGAACGTCGACCCGACGCTGCTGGCGCGGACGGTCGGGCTCGTGCCGCAGAAGCCGTACCTGTTCGCGGGCACGGTCGCCACCAACCTGCGCTACGGCAATCCGGACGCCACCGACGAGGAGCTGTGGCACGCACTGGAGGTGGCGCAGGCCGGGGACTTCGTGCGGAAGCTGGAGGGCGGCCTCGACGCCCCGATCGCGCAGGGCGGCACGAACGTGTCGGGCGGCCAGCGGCAGCGCCTCGCCATCGCCCGCACGCTGGTGCAGCGCCCGGAGATCTACCTCTTCGACGACTCCTTCTCCGCGCTCGACTACGCCACGGACGCGGCGCTGCGCGGCGCGCTCGCCGAGGAGACCGCCGAGGCGACCGTCGTCATCGTCGCCCAGCGGGTGGCGACCATCCGGGACGCCGACCGGATCATCGTGCTGGACGAGGGCCGGGTCGTCGGCTCCGGCCGGCACCACGAGCTGATGGCATCCAACGAGACCTACCGGGAGATCGTGCTCTCCCAGCTGACGGAAGCGGAGGCCGCCTGATGGCCGGGCCCATGCGCATGATGGCCGGGGGCGGCCCCGATCAGCGCTCGATGGACTTCAAGGGGTCGGGCAAACGGCTCGTCGCCCGGTTCAAGCCCGAACGGGTCACCCTCTACGGCCTGCTGTTCTGCACGGTCGTCAGCGTGGGCCTGAGCGTGATCGGCCCGAAGATCCTCGGCAAGGCCACCGACCTGGTCTTCGCCGGCATCATCGGCCGGCAGTTCCCGGCCGGGGCCACCAAGGAGCAGGTGCTCCGGTCGATGCACGAGCGCGGCCAGGGACAGATCGCGGACGCGCTCCGCAGCACCGACTTCACCCCCGGCAAGGGCATCGACTTCGCTGCCGTCGGGGACGTGCTGCTGCTCGCGCTCGGTACGTTCCTGGTCGCCGGTCTGCTGATGGCCGTCGCGACCAGGCTGACCAACCGGGCCGTGAACCGGACGATGTACCGGCTGCGGGAGTCCGTACAGACGAAGCTGTCGCGGTTGCCGCTGTCGTACTTCGACAAGCGCCAGCGCGGCGAGGTGCTGTCCCGCGCCACCAACGACATCGACAACATCGGGCAGACGCTGCAGCAGTCGATGGGCCAGCTGATCAACTCCGTGCTGACCGTCGTCGGCGTGCTCGCGGTGATGTTCTGGGTCTCCTGGATCCTCGCGCTGGTCGCCCTCGCCACCGTGCCGTTGTCGTTCGTGGTGGCCACCCGGGTCGGCAAGCGCTCGCAGCCGCACTTCGTGCAGCAGTGGCGCTCCACCGGCAAGCTCAACGCCCACGTCGAGGAGATGTACACCGGGCACACCCTGGTGAAGGTGTTCGGGCGGCAGCAGGAGTCGGCCGAGCAGTTCGCCGAGCAGAACGAGGCCCTGTACGAGGCCGGGTTCAAGGCGCAGTTCCACAGCGGTGTGATGCAGCCGCTGATGATGTTCGTCTCGAACCTCAACTACGTGCTGGTGGCGGTCGTCGGTGGCCTCAGGGTCGCGTCCGGCACCCTGTCCATCGGTGACGTCCAGGCGTTCATCCAGTACTCGCGGCAGTTCTCGATGCCGCTGACGCAGATCGCGTCGATGGCGAACCTGGTGCAGTCCGGTGTCGCCTCGGCCGAGCGGATCTTCGAACTCCTGGACGCGGAGGAGCAGGAGGCGGATCCGGTACCGGGCGAGCGGCCGCAGGAGCTGCGCGGGCGGGTGCGGCTGGAGCAGGTGTCGTTCCGGTACGACCCGGAGAAGCCGCTGATCGAGGACCTGTCGCTCACGGTGGAGCCGGGGCAGACGGTCGCCATCGTCGGCCCGACCGGCGCGGGCAAGACCACGCTGGTCAACCTGCTGATGCGCTTCTACGACGTCTCCGGCGGGCGGATCACCCTCGACGGGGTGGACATCCGGAGGATGACCCGGGACGAACTGCGGTCCGGGATCGGCATGGTGCTCCAGGACACCTGGCTGTTCGGCGGCACCATCGCGGAGAACATCGCGTACGGCGCCGCGCGGGAGGTCACCCGGGGCGAGATCGAGGAGGCCGCGCGAGCCGCGCACGCCGACCGGTTCATCCGGACCCTGCCCGACGGCTACGACACCGTGATCGACGACGAGGGCACGGGGGTCAGCGCCGGTGAGAAGCAGCTCATCACCATCGCGCGGGCGTTCCTGTCCGACCCGGTGATCCTGGTGCTGGACGAGGCGACGAGTTCCGTGGACACCCGCACGGAGGTGCTGATCCAGAAGGCGATGGCCAAGCTGGCGGCCGGGCGGACGTCGTTCGTGATCGCGCACCGGCTGTCGACGATCCGGGACGCGGACACGATCCTCGTGATGGAGAACGGGTCCATCGTCGAACAGGGCGCGCACGCGGAGCTGCTGGCCGCGGAGGGTGCGTACGCCCGGCTGTACCAGGCGCAGTTCGCGCAGGCGGTGGCCGAGGTGGACTGAGTGCGGCGCCCTCGGCCGGCGCGGGCGGGTGGGTCTGCTCGCCCGCGCTCGCCGGGTGCCGCCCCTCTCCGGGCCGGGCGCCGCCCCAGCGGCACGACCGCCCGCGGCCGGTGTCAGTCCAGATAGCCCCTCAGCTGATCCGCGAAGGCGTGGTCCCTCAGTTTGTTCAGGGTCTTCGACTCGATCTGCCGTATCCGCTCCCGGGTGACGCCGAAGATGCGGCCTATCTCCTCCAGGGTGCGGGGGCGGCCGTCGGCCAGGCCGTAGCGGAGCTGGACGACCTTGCGCTCGCGCTCGCCGAGTGTGGACAGGACCGCTTCCAGGTGCTCACGCAGCAGCAGGAACGCCGCCGATTCGACGGGGCTCGCCGCGTCACCGTCCTCGATGAGGTCGCCGAGGGCCACGTCGTCCTCCTCGCCGACCGGGGCGTGCAGCGACACCGGCTCCTGGGCGAGGCGCAGCACCTCGCCGACCCGCTCCGGCAGCAGGTCCAGGTGGGCGGCGACCTCTTCGGGAGTCGGCTCGTAGCCCCGCTCCTGGAGCATGCGGCGCTGGACGCGGACGACCCGGTTGATCAGCTCCACGACGTGGACCGGGACGCGGATCGTGCGGGCCTGGTCGGCCAGGGCCCGGGACATGGCCTGGCGGATCCACCAGGTGGCGTAGGTGGAGAACTTGTAGCCGCGCGCGTAGTCGAACTTCTCCACCGCGCGGATCAGTCCCAGGTTGCCCTCCTGGACGAGGTCGAGCATGGTCAGGCCGCGGCCGACGTACCGCTTGGCGACGGAGACCACGAGCCGCAGGTTGGCCTCGATCAGCCGGCGCTTGGCCATCCGGCCCATGACCACGATCCGGTCCAGGTCACCCGCCAACTGGCTGTCCAGGTCGGGGGTGTTGCTCAGCTTCTCCTCGGCGAACAGGCCGGCCTCGACCCGGCGGGCGAGTTCGACCTCCTCGGCGGCGGTGAGCAGCGGGATGCGGCCGATCTCGCGCAGGTACTGGCGGAACAGATCGGCCGAAGGGCCGCCGGACTCCGCCCGGGCGGCGGCCGGCACCTCGACGGGCTCGACGGGCTCGACGGCCTCCTCGATCTCGCCGGGCTCCGCCGGCTCTTCGGGTTCCTCGGCGAGCGCCTCGGCGGGCGGCTCCTCCGGCTCGCCGGGCACCGCTTCCGGGTGCAGGGCGGCACGGCTCTGCGGGGGTACGGCCATGAGGACGTCCGGCTCCGCGTCCGGCTCGTCCGCGGTGGTGCTGGTGCTGCTGTCGGTCTGGGTGAGGGTCTGGGTCTGCACGGGGGCGACCTCCAGGATGATCGCTGCTGAAGGTGTGCGGCAGCGGTACTTCGGGAGCGGAGAGTCGACGGCCTGCGCTCCGAGGACTCGGGCACCGCCCCCAGTGTGGAGTACGACACATCCCCGCCACGAGGGGCGTGCGGTGACTTTTTGCGTCCGGCCCGTGACCGGCTGGTGACCTCAGCCGGAAAACCGGACGCCCCGTTCGGCCCTGATCTGGGAGGATCCCCGGGTGTCCGGACTTGTGTACGAAACCCATGTGACCGTCCGCTGTGCCGACCCCGCCGAGACGGAGCGGCTGCGCGGCTGGGCGGAGCGGGCCGGCCTGAAGCTCACGCACATCGTGCTGGCCCGCGGCCGGATGCGGCAGCAGCCGATGCTCACCCTCGCCGGTTCGGCGTCGTACGCCGAGGAGTCGGCGCGGGCGGCCCGGACCGTGGCGGCCCTGCGGGCGGACGGTTTCCTGCCGGTGCGGGTGAAGACCGAGTCGGCGCCGTGGGCGCCGGAGGTGCCGGACGGGCCGTGCGGGGGCGGCCGGTACTTCGAGCACCACGTGAAGCTGCTGCTGGACGCCGGCACCGACCTCGACGCCCTGGCCGCACGGGTGGTGCCGCACGGCGCGCACCTGTCGTGGAACGCGCGGCGGGTGCACGGGGGCGGCCGGCACGAGCGGTTCGTGACGCAGCGCTGCCGGGACGTCTCCGGCGCGGCGGCCGGGCGGGCCCTGGAGCGGCTGCTGGCGGAGCTGGACGGACTCGACGTGCTGTCCGTGGAACGGGAGTTCGTCCTCCACGACAGCGACGAGTCGGTGGACGACGGGTGGATCGAGGAGCGGGCGGTGCGGGCATGAGCGGGACGTGGCGGGAGTTCGGGTGGCGCAGCGAGGAGGTCCCGCGGGAGCCGCTGGACGAGGCGACCCGCCGGGCCAAGGACCTGCCCAGGACGCTGACCTGGGTCTCCGGCGACGGCGTGCGGCAGCGGCCCGTCTTCGAGCCGGCGCTGAAGCAGTACCAGAACGCGTACCGGGCCACCGACCCCGTCTTCGCCGACCCGGCGCTCGGCGAGGCGTGGCGTACGGCCCGGTGGCAGGCCCTGCGGCTGGTGCCGGCGGCCATCGCCGGTTCCGCATGGGCCGACGCGGTGGTCCTGCGCGGCAGCGTGCTGATGTCGGTGTGGTTCGGGGACGCCGCCCGTGAGCCCGGTGACCTGGACTTCGTCGTCGTACCGGACACCTGGGGGATCGACGAGGAGCGGACGGACCGGATGATCCGCGGGATCGCGGAGGCCGCGCAGGCCCGGGCGGGCGAGGTCCGCTTCTCGGCACGGGACGCGGTCGTGGAGGACATCTGGACCTACGAGCGGGTGCCCGGCCGCCGCATGGTCCTGCCCTGGTCGGCGCCCGGGCTGCCCGGCGGGCACGTCCAGCTGGACTTCGTCTTCAACGAGCGGCTGCCCGAGGCTCCCGAGCCCGTGGAGCTGCCCGGCGGTGCCGTCCTGCTCGGCGCGACGCCCGGGCTGTCGCTCGCCTGGAAGCTGATGTGGCTGATCAACGACACGTACGCGCAGGGCAAGGACCTCTACGACGCCGTGCTGCTCGCCGAGCGCCACCCGCTCTCCCACGAGCTGCTGGAGGAGGTGTTCCGGCTGTCGGGCGAGTGGCCCGACCCGTACCGGCGAAACGTCCTGCTGGAGGACGTCGAGGAGGCCCTCCGATACGTCGAGTGGCGCCACTTCGTCACCGAGTACCCCCAGTTCGCCGAGCGGAGGCGGGAGTTCGCCGAGCGGCTGCTCCGGGCGGTCACACCGGCGTTCGAGGGGCCGTCAGAGGGCGGCGGCCCCACGCGTCTTTAGCGCCTGGTCGTACTGCTGCAGGACCCACAGCTCGTTCCGCGCGGCGGCGAGCTGGGCCGGATCGCCGCCCGCCTCCAGGCGTCTGACGGTGATCGCGATCTCCTGCACCCGGCGCTCCACCGCGCGGCGGCGGACGGTCACGAGTTGTTCACCCGCGTAGTTCTCGTCGACCGTCCGGCGCATGATCGCCTCGACGGCCAGTTCGGTGACCATGGCACGGACCGCGTCGTCGGGGGCCGCCTCGCGCACGCGGACCAGGTACTCCTGCGGGTCCTGCATGCCGTACTCGGCACCGCCCGCGTCCAGGATGGCCTGGCGCACGGCGGCGTAGGGGGCGGCGGTGAACTCGTCGACGCCGTACGCGTCGAAGGCCGGGGAGACCAGCTCGGGACGCTGCAGCGCGAGCTTGAGGAGTTCGCGCTCGGTGGCGTAGACGGGGTTGCGGAGCTGGAGCGCGGGACCCGCGGTGGCGGGCCGGGCAGCGGCCTCGTACGGCTGCCGGCCCGAGGGTGCCGGTCCCTGGCCACCACGGTCGCGCGCCCAGCGGGCCAGCTGGGCCACCCGCTTGACCACGAACTGGGTGTCCAGGATGCCGAGCATGCCGGCCAGTTCGACGGCGACCTCGTGCTGGGCGCCGCTGTTCTTGATGCGGGCGACGATCGGGGCGGCCTCGTCCAGGGCGGCGGCGCGGCCGGCCGGGGTGTCCAGATCGTAGCGGCCGACGATCTGGCGGAGCGCGAACTCGAAGAGCGGGGTGCGGGGTTCCACCAGGTCGGAGACCGCCTCGTCGCCCTTGGCGAGGCGCAGGTCGCAGGGGTCCATGCCGTCGGGCGCGATCGCGATGTACGTCTCGGCGGCGAACTTCTGGTCGTCCTCGAAGGCACGCAGGGCGGCCTTCTGCCCGGCCGCGTCACCGTCGAAGGTGAAGATCACGCGGGCCGAGCCGTTGTCCATCAGCAGCCGGCGCAGGATCTTGATGTGCTCGCCGCCGAAGGCCGTGCCGCAGGTCGCGATGGCCGTCGTCACCCCGGCCAGGTGGCAGGCCATGACGTCGGTGTAACCCTCGACGACGACGGCCCTGCTGGACTTGGCGATGTCCTTCTTCGCCAGGTCGATGCCGTACAGCACCTGGCTCTTCTTGTAGATCGCCGTCTCGGGCGTGTTCAGGTACTTCGGGCCGTTGTCCGACTCGTACAGCTTGCGGGCGCCGAAGCCGACGACCTCGCCGCCGATGTCCCGGACGGGCCACATCAGCCGGCCGCGGAAACGGTCGATGGGGCCGCGGCGGCCCTCCTGGGACAACCCGGACAGGATCAGTTCCTTGTCGGTGAAGCCCTTGCCGCGCAGGTAGCGGGTGAGGTGGTCCCAGCCCTGGGGGCTGTAGCCGACACCGAAGTGGACGGCGGCGGCCTGGTCGAAGCCGCGCTCGGCGAGGAAGATCCGGCCGGTCTCGGCCTCGGGGCTGGTGGCGAGCTGCTCGGCGTACCACTGGGCGGCGATCTTGTGCGCCTCGACCAGGCGGATGCGCTCGCCGCGCTGGTGGGCCGGGTTGTACCCGCCCTCCTCGTACCGCAGCGTGATCCCGGCCTGGGCGGCGAGGCGCTCCACCGCCTCCGAGAAGGAGAGGTGGTCCACCTTCATCACGAAGGTGATGGTGTCCCCGCCCTCCTGGCAGCCGAAGCAGTGGAAGAGTCCCTTGCCGGGGCTGACCTGGAAGGACGGCGACTTCTCGTCGTGGAACGGGCACAGGCCCTTGAGGTTGCCACCGCCCGCGTTGCGCAGCTGGAGGTACTCGGAGACCACGGCGTCGATCGGGACCGCGTCCCGTACCGCCTTCACGTCCTCGTCGTTGATCCGTCCTGCCACGCGTGAATTCTACGGGGGTGCGGTGACAGTCCCGGTGCGCGCGGAGGTCATGAGGTGAGGCTGCCGAGGGGTACGTGCGGGTCGGAGAGCGCCTCGATGTTCACCTGGGCCCGGGAACGGATGAGCTGCTGGATCGGCTCTGTGACATCCCACACGTTCACGTTCATCCCGGCCAGCACGCGTCCCTGCTTCACCCAGAACGCGATGAACTCCCGCTTGCCGGCGTCGCCCCGGATCACCACCTCGTCGTACGTCCCCGGCGGCGCCCAGCCGCTGTACTCCATCCCGAGGTCGTACTGGTCGGTGAAGAAGTAGGGCACGCGATCGTGGACGACGTCCTGGCCCAGCATCGAGCGCGCGGCGGCCGGGCCGCCGTTCAGCGCGTTCGCCCAGTGCTCGACCCGGAGCCTGGTGCCGAAGAGGTCGAGCGGGAAGGCGGCGACATCACCGGCCGCGTAGATGTCGGGGTCGGACGTGCGCAACCGCTCGTCCACCACGACACCGCCTCCGTGGGCCCGGTCGGCCAGCTCCAGCCCCGCCGCCTCGGCCAGGCTCGTACGCGGAACCGCGCCGATCGCCGCGAGGACGTCGTGCGCCGGGTGCTCCTCGCCGTCGCTGGTGCGGGCCGCGAGGACCATCCCGTCCTGGCCGACGATCTCGGTGAGCTGGACGCCGAAGCGGAAGCGGACGCCGTGCTCGCGGTGCAGCTCCGCGAAGACGGTGCCCAGCTCGGGACCGAGGACGCCGTGCAGCGGGGTCGGCGCCGGTTCGATCACCGTGACCTCGGCGCCGTACTCGCGGGCCGCCGCCGCCACCTCCAGGCCGATCCAGCCGGCGCCCGCGATCACGATGTGGCCGTTGTCCCGGCCGAGGTGCTGCAGGACGCCCTTGAGGCGCTCGGCGTGCGCCAGCCGGCGCAGGTGGTGGACGCCCGCCAGGTCGGTGCCGGGGATGTCCAGGCGGCGCGGCTCGGCGCCGGTGACGAGGAGGAGTTTGTCGTAGCGGACGAGGGTGCCGTCGTCGCCGAAGTGGACGGTCTTCGCCGTACGGTCGATGCGGTCGACGGTCTGGCCCAGGTGCAGCTCGATGTCGTTCTGCGCGTACCAGGCGGGTTCGTGCACGAAGACGCTGTCGCGCTCCTCCTTGCCGAGCAGATAGCCCTTGGACAGCGGAGGGCGCTCGTAGGGGTGGTCGCGCTCGTCGCAGATCAGTATCACCCGGCCGGTGAAGCCCTCCGCGCGGAGCGTCTCGGCCGCCTTCGCGCCGGCGAGGCCGCCTCCGACGATGACGAATGTCTGATCCGCGTCGACCACTTGATGCCTCCTCGTAAGGGTGCCGCCACATGCGAGCGTCCCGCACCCGGCGGGCTGCGGGAAGAGGGAGTGACCCGATCAGGCCAGCGGGGGTCACGTTCCTCTCACATATGCCCCGTCAGTCTCGCGTGCAGAGAGCGTGCGGAGGTGTCGGTGAGGGAGGCGACCTGGTCGACGATCACCCGCTTGCGGGCGTGGTCGTCGCACGCCGCCTCGAACAGTGCCCGGAACTGCGGGTCCAGGCCCTCCGGCGCCCGGGCGGTGAGCGCCTCGGCCAGCTCCGCGACGATCACCCGCTGGTCGGCGCGCAGCCGCTCCTGCTCGGCGCGCTGCATCACATACCGGTCGGCGACCGCCTTGAGCACCGCGCACTCCATACGGGTCTCGCGGGGTACGACGAGTTCGGCGCCGTACCGGGTGAGCCGGCCGCTGCCGTACGCGGCGCGGGTGGCACCCTCGGCGGCCAGGCAGAACCGGCCGATGAGCTGGCTGGTGGCGTCCTTGAGGCGGGCCTGGGCGGTGGCCGTGCCGTCGTAGCCGTGCGGCCACCACTGCTGGTCCTGGAGGCGGTCGAGGGCGGCGGCGAGCTCGGCCGGGTCGGTGTCCGCCGGGACGTACCGGCCGACGGCTACCTCGAACACCGCCTGCCGCTCCGGCTCGGCGTGCAGGCAGTCGGGGTCGATGTGCCCGGCGTGCAGACCGTCCTCGACGTCGTGGACCGAGTAGGCCACGTCGTCCGACCAGTCCATGACCTGTGCCTCGAAGCAGGTGCGGGCGCCGGGGGCGGGCTCGCGGATCCAGTCGAAGACCGGGCGGTCGTCCTCGTACACACCGAACTTCCGGGACGCCGGGTCGGTGGGGTGGGCGCCGCGCGGCCAGGGGTACTTGGTGGCGGCGTCGAGGGTGGCGCGGGTGAGGTTGAGGCCGACGGAGCGTTCCCGGGTGAACCGTTTGGGTTCGATGCGGGTGAGGAGCCGCAGGGACTGGGCGTTGCCCTCGAAGCCGCCGCAGTCGTCGGCGAACTCGTTCAGCGCCTGTTCGCCGTTGTGGCCGAAGGGAGGGTGGCCGAGGTCGTGGGCGAGGCAGGCGGCTTCGACGAGATCGGGGTCACAGCCGAGGGCCGCGCCCAGCTCCCGGCCGACCTGGGCGCACTCCAGGGAGTGGGTGAGCCGGGTCCTGGGGCTCGCGTCCCACATCTGGTTGCGGCTTCCGGGGGTCACGACCTGGGTCTTGCCGGCGAGGCGTCTGAGGGCCGCCGAGTGCAGGATGCGGGCGCGGTCGCGTTGGAAGGCGGTGCGGCCGGGGCGTTTGTCCGGCTCGGGGGCCCAGCGTTCCAGTGCGGCCGGGGCATAGCTGAAGAGGGGTGCGATGCCGGTGCCTGCGGTGCCTTCCATGATTCGACAGTAAGCGTCGGCGGTGACAAAAGGGCGGTGCCGGGTGCCTGGTCGTCTGCCGGGGCGGTTCGTCCGGCGGGTGCGGGCGGTGTGTGGTCCGTCGCGCCCACGCGGCGGCGTGGCACACCCGAAGTGGCCCCGCGCCCCTTTCACGCTTCCGGCTAGGCCGAGGCCAGTTCCGCCTGTGCCGTCGCCCGTGCCTGGTCGTAGCGGTGGAGGATCAGGCGGGCCATCGCGGGGTGGGCGCCCAGGGGAGCGGAAGCGATCCAGGGTGCCGCCTGCGCGCACTGGGTCGCGAAGCGGCCCGGCGCGGTGAAGTACGACGCCACCGCGACCCGGTGCCTGCCCCGGGCCGCCAGTGCGCGCAGTGCCGTCGGGACGGTCGGGGCCGCCGCCGAGGCGTACGCCGGGATCACCGGGACGCCCAGGCGGGCGGCGAGGAGGCGGGCGGTGCGGCGGGTGTCGGTCGCCGAGTCGGGGTCGCGGGAGCCGGCCGCGGCGAGGACGACCGCGCTCGTGCGGCGGGTGGCGGCGTCCATGGCGGTGGGCCAGCCGGCCTCGGTCAGGCGGTCGTACACGGTGTCCACGAGGAGTGGGTGCGGGCCGAGCGGGGCGGCCAGGTGTGCGCGTGCCGGTGCGGCGGCCGCCATCTCGGGGATGTCCTGTTTGACGTGGTAGCCGCGGCTGAGGAGGAGCGGGACGAGGATGCCGGGGGTGTCGCCGAGGGCGGCGAGGGTGTCCGGGAGCAGGGGCTCGTTCAGTTCGATGTGCCCCAGGTGGACGGCGAGGGCGGGGCGCAGCTCGCGTACCCGTGCCATCAGGGCCCGTGCGGTGCTGAGCGCGCGCGGGTCCCGGCTGCCGTGGGCGACCAGGACGAGGGCCGGCGGGGCGGGGCGGCGGGGTCCGGCCGGCGAGACGAGCCGGAGCCGGCCGGCCGGCTCGCCGCTGGTGCTCTCCATGAGGTGCGCCGTGCCGTCGAGGTGGACGCGGGACTGGGAGCGGGGAGGATGCGACGCCGTCATGGAACGATCCTGGCGGGCTGAGGTTGCGCCGCCGTTGCCGGGCCGTCACGGGTGTTTTCCATGGCTTCACGGCGGGCGGACGCTCAGCGTGAGGCGAACCGGATCCGGGCCGCCTGCGTCCTTCTCGTTCGGAAGCGTTCGATTCCTCCGGGGGACCGTATGAAGATCCGTCGACCGCGGCTGCCGCGTACCCGTGCCGGGCAGCGGCGGCTGGTGCAGGCCGTGATGGCCGGGTGTGTGCTGGCGCTGCTGCCGTCGACCTGGCTGTGCGTGTCGACGGCGGACCGGCTGCGGACGATCGCGGACGTGCCGCACACCGAGGTCGCCGTCGTCTTCGGCGCGGGGCTGTGGGACGGGGAGCCGTCGCCGTATCTCGCGCACCGGCTGGACGCGGCGGTCACGCTGTACCGGGCGGGGCGGATCGAGGTCGTCCTCGTCACCGGGGACAACAGCCGCGAGGACTACGACGAGCCCGACGCCATGCGCGCCTATCTGACGAAGCACGGCGTGCCGGACGCGCGGATCGTCAGCGACTACGCCGGGTTCGACACCTGGGACTCGTGTGTGCGGGCCAAGAAGATCTTCGGGGTCGACCGGGCGGTGCTGGTCAGCCAGGGCTTCCACATCCGGCGGGCCGTCGCGCTGTGCGAGGCGGCGGGGATCGACTCGTACGGGGTCGGGGTCGCTGCCGAGCATGACGTGACCTGGTACTACGGGGGTGCCAGGGAGGTCTTCGCGGCCGGCAAGGCGGGGCTGGACGCGGTGTTCCGGCCGGACCCGCGGTTCCTGGGGCCCGAGGAGCCGGGGGTGGCCCGGGCACTGGCGGCGCAGAGGTGACCCGGCGCGGCGGACGGGTGGCTGCGCGCGTCCCCCGCGCTCTCACGCGCCGGGGTTGACGCGCTCACTTCACTCGACGGTGTGGAGCAACACCCGGAGCGCTCTGCGGCCACCCGGTCGTTCGTAGTGTGCTCGGTGTGCGGCGGCGGATCGGGCCGTCCGCCGCGACCCGGGCATGCTGACGGGGGACGCCCATGAGCGGGGCGGGAGCAGGGCCGGCGCGCCCCGCTCCCGCCCTCGGCGCGCCCCGCTCCCGCCCTCGGCGCGCCCCGCTCCCGCCCTCCTCGTGCCCGGTGACGCCTCGGCGTGCCCGGTGACGGCCCGACGGAGGGTGTCCTGTGCCTCACGCCCGGGGGCGGCCTGCGGGGAGGGCAGCAGCACACCGCCGTAACAGGACGCCGCACGGGGTGTAACACGCCCGCAGCACGCTGGGCGGCATGGAGAACACCTCGACGCCCACCCACTGCCCGTACTGCGCCCTGCAATGCGGGATGACCGTCACGCCCCTGCCGCAGGGGGGCGTCGAGGTGTCCGAGCGCGCGGACTTCCCGGTGAACCGGGGCGCGCTGTGCGGCAAGGGGCGTACGGCGGCCGAGGTGCTGTCGCCGGCGGTGCGGCTGACCGCGCCGCTGGTGCGGTCCGGGGACCGGCTGGTGGAGGCGAGCTGGGCGGAGGCGCTGGACCGGATCGCCGAGCGGCTCGCCGGCACACGGCAGGAGTACGGTGCCGACGCGGTCGGGGTGTTCGGCGGGGGCGGGCTGACCAACGAGAAGGCCTACGCGCTCGGCAAGTTCGCGCGGGTGGTGCTCGGCACCTCGCAGATCGACTACAACGGCCGCTTCTGCATGTCCTCGGCCGCGGCGGCCGGCACGAAGGCGTTCGGGCTCGACCGGGGGCTGCCGTTCCCGCTGGAGGACATCCCGCGGACCGGGTGCGTGATCCTCGTCGGCTCGAACCTCGCCGAGACCATGCCGCCGTCGCTGCGGTTCTTCACCGAGCTGCGGGAGAACGGCGGCACGCTGATCGTCGTCGACCCGCGCCGGACGCGGACCGCCGAGCAGGCCGACCTGCACCTGGCGCCCCGTCCCGGCACCGATCTCGCCCTGGCCCTGGGCCTGTTGCACCTGGTGGTCGCCGAGGGGCGGACGGACGAGGCGTACATCCAGGAGCGGACCACCGGCTGGGAGGAGGCCCGGGCCGCGGCGATGGCGCACTGGCCGGAGTACGTCGAGCGGATAACCGGCGTGCCCGTGCCCCAGCTCCGTGAGGCGGTGCGCCTGTTCTGCGAACCGGAGTCGGCGATGGTGCTCACCGCGCGCGGGCCCGAGCAGCAGTCCAAGGGCACGGACACGGTGGGCGCGTGGATCAACCTGTGCCTGGCGACCGGCCGGGCGGGCCGTCCGCTGTCCGGGTACGGCTGCCTGACCGGGCAGGGCAACGGGCAGGGCGGGCGTGAGCACGGCCAGAAGGCCGACCAGCTGCCCGGTTACCGCAAGCTGGACGACCCGGCGGCGCGGCGGCACGTGGCCGGGGTGTGGGGCGTGGACCCGGACAGCCTGCCGGGGCCCGGACGCAGCGCGTACGAGTTGCTGGACGCCCTCGGCGGGGATGTCCGGGCGCTGCTGCTGATGGGCTCCAACCCGGTGGTGTCGGCGCCGCGCGCGGCCCACATCGAGAAGCGGCTGCGCTCGCTGGACTTCCTCGCCGTGGCGGACGTCGTCCTGTCGGAGACGGCGGAGCTGGCGGACGTCGTGCTGCCGGTGACGCAGTGGGCGGAGGAGACGGGCACGACGACCAGCCTGGAGGGCAGGGTCCTGCTGCGCCGCCAGGCGGTCACTCCCCCGCCCGGCGTCCGCAGCGACCTGTACGTCCTGCACGAACTCGCCGCCCGCCTCGGTGTGGAGAAGGGTTTCCCGACCGACCCGGAGGAGGTCTTCGGCGAACTGCGCCGGGCGAGCGCGGGCGGCCCCGCCGACTACTCGGGCATCACCTACCGCCGCCTGGCGGAGGAGAACGGCGTCTTCTGGCCGTGCCCCGAGGACCCGCGGCAGGCCGCCGCGACCACCTCCCCGGACGACCCGCGACAGCCCGCCGGGGTCGCCTCCCCGGAGGACCCGCAACAGCCCGCCGGGATCGCCCCCGCGGAGGACCCGCGACAGCCCGCCGGGATCGCCCCCGCGGAGGACCCGCAACGCCCGGACCGAACCGCCACCCTCGACAACCGGCCGCGCCCGGCCGCGACCACCTCCCCGGACGACCCGCGACAGCCCGCCGGGGTCACCTCGCAGGAAGGCCCGCGACAGCCCGCCGGGGTCGCCTCGCAGGAAGGCCCGCGGCAGCCGGACGCGGTGCCCTCGCCGGAGCACCCGCGCCCATCCGCCGGAACGGTCGTGCACCCCGGCACCCCGCGTCTCTTCCTGGACCGTTTCGCGACCGCCGACGGCCGGGCCCGGTTCGTCGCCGTGACCCACCGGGCGACGGCCGAGGAGCCGGATGCCGACTACCCGCTGCTGCTGACCACCGGACGGGTGGTGTCGCAGTACCAGTCGGGGGCGCAGACCCGGCGCGTGGCGGAACTGAACGCGGCGGCGCCCGGCCCGTTCGTGGAGCTGCACCCCCGCCTCGCGGCCCGCCTCGGGGCGGCCGACGGCGATCCGGTCGCGGTGGTCTCCCGGCGGGGCCGGGCCGTGGCGCCCGCGCGGATCACCGGTGCCATCCGCCCGGACACCGTGTTCATGCCCTTCCACTGGCCGGGCGAGGGCCGCGCCAACACCCTCACCAACCCGGCCCTCGACCCGACCTCCCGGATGCCGGAGTTCAAGTCGTGCGCGGTACGGGTGGAGGTCGTGGGACCACAGGAGTAGGCCGGTTCGGTCCCTGGGCCGCGGCCGGGGCGGGTGGGCCTCGCGTAGATTCGAGGCATGTCCGACTTCGAGAAGTTCGACCTCGACGCCTACCTCGGCCGTATCGGATGGGAGGGCGGCAGGCGGGCCGACCTGGCGACCCTGCGGGGCGTGCATCTGGCGCACGCCCTGGCGCTGCCCTTCGAGAACCTGGACGCCCTGTCCGGCAGGGCACCGTCCCTCGACCCCGCCGACCTGATGGCCAAGATGGTCCACGGCCGGCGCGGCGGCTACTGCTACGAGCACAACATCCTGCTGTGGCTGGCGCTGGAAGCGCTCGGCTTCCGCGTGTCCGCGCTGGCGGCGCGGGTGGTGCTGGGGGCCAGGACGCCGGAGAGCAGGCCGCGGACGCACGCGATGCTGCGGGTCGAGGTGCCGGGCGAGCCGCGGCCGTATCTGGCGGATGTGGGCTTCGGGGCGGTCGGGTCGCTACTGGCGCCGGTGCCCTTGGCTCTGGGCGAGGAGTCCGAGGGCGGCGGGCGCCGGCACCGGTTCGCGGTGCTGCCGCACGACGGGCCGCTGGAGCTGTGGGCGTTGCAGGCGTACGACGCGGCGGCGCGGGACTGGGTGAGCCAGTACGCGTTCACGCTGGAACCGTTCGCCGTCACGGACTTCGAGGTGTTCAACTGGCACGTCGGCACCAACCCGCGTTCTCCGTTCACCCGCCGCGCCTATCTGCAGCGGACCACCGCCGAGCGTCATCTCGCCCTGGACGGGCCCCGCTTCACCGAGACCCGTGCCGACGGCACGGTGACCGAACGCGAGCTGACGGACGAGGCGCGGGCGCGTCGGGTGGTGGAGGAGGAGTTCGGCATCGAGGTTCCCGAGGGGCTGACGCTGCTGGGCTGAGTCAGCGGCGGGCGAGCCAGTCGCCGCCCTCGATCCGGGTGCCGGCCGTGCGCAGCCGGGCGGCGACGCGTGGGGCGGCCAGGTACACCCAGGCCCGCACGGCGCTGCCGTCGGCGCGTACGACGTCCCGGGCGACGCGCACGACAGGTTGCGGGGGTCGCCGGGCACGTACTCCTCCAGCCGGTCCAGGGCCGCGAGCAGGTCCTCGTACGCCTCCGGCCGGGCGGTCACCAGTTCTCCGCGCACCTCTTCCCCGGGCCGCTCCACGGCGTAGGGGTAGCCCGGGCCGTCGTACAGCACGGCGTCCGCGAGGCGTCCCGGTTCCTCCACCGCCGTCCGGCCCCGCAGGAACAGGTCGTGGTTCGGCTCGCCGGGGCGGAGGGTGCCGTAGACGAAGAACGGGAGCGGCCGGGGGTCCTCAGCGATCACGGAAACGATTCTGTACCCCCTCCGGGTCCGCACACATCTCCATGAACGCGCTATGGACATGACATGTCATGGCCTCTTAAATCTCAAGCGGCATACGCGCCACCCCCACGCCTTCGTCGGCGCCTCCCCGAGGAGACAGATGAGCCGAATACGGCAGCACGCCCGAGGAACCCGTCGTCTCGCCACCACCGGTGTCGCCGTCACCACCGCGACCCTGCTGGCCGCCGCTCTCTCCCCCGCCGCCCACGCGGACAGCAGACCGACCCGGACCACCGCGATCGAGAACGCGGCGTCGGCACTCGTCGCCCACGCCACCGGCCTGGGGCTCACCTCCGGCCAGGACACCAGCGTCCGGGACGTGATCGTGGACAAGGACGGCACCCAGCACGTCCGCTACGACCGCACCTACCACGGACTCCCCGTCCTGGGCGGCGACTTCGTCGTCCACCTGGCATCCGACGGCGGTTACCGCAACGCCGACCGGGCGACGCGCAGCCTGATATCCCTGCCCTCCGTCAGTCCGCGGGTGTCCGGTCCGAAGGCCGCCGACCTCGCGGTGAACGCCCTGCGCGCCGCCCACCTCGGCACCGGGCTCAAGCAGGTCAAGGCCAAGCCGCAGCTGGTCGTCGACGCCCTGCACGGCTCCCCGAAGCTGGCCTGGCGGACCACCGCCGCCGGCCTCGACCCGCTCGGCAACCCGGTCGCCCGGACGGTGCTGACCGACGCCCGCACCGGCGCCCGGATCGACGCCTGGGACAGCATCGAGACGGCCACCGGCGACGGCAGTTCGCTGTACAGCGGGACGGTGCCGCTGGAGACCACCCAGTCGGGGTCGTCGTACCAGCTGAAGGACCCGACGCGCGGCAACACCTACACCGGTGACGCCGAGAACAAGACCGACCTGTGCTTCTTCGGCATCTGCTTCAGCCGGGCCCCCGCGACCCTGTTCACGGACGCCGACAACCACTGGGGCACGGGCAGCAACGCCGATCGCGCCTCGGCCGCCGTCGACGCCCAGTACGGCACCGACGAGACCTGGGACTACTACAAGAACGCGCACGGCCGCAACGGCATCGCGAACGACGGCAAGGGCTCGTACAACCGCGTCCACTACGGCAGCAACTACAACAACGCCTTCTGGGACGACAGTTGCTTCTGCATGACGTACGGCGACGGTGACGGGACCACCTTCGGACCGCTGGTCGCCCTCGACGTCGCCGGACACGAGATGACGCACGGCGTGACGTCCAAGACCGCCGCGCTGACCTACTCGGGCGAGTCCGGCGGGCTGAACGAGGCCACCTCCGACATCCTCGGCACGATGGTCGAGTGGTACGCGGACAACCCCTCCGACACCGGTGACTACCTCATCGGCGAGAAGATCGTCCGCTCCGGCTTCGGCAAGGCGGCCCTGCGCTTCATGGACAAGCCGTCCAAGGACGGCAGCTCCGCGGACTACTGGAGTTCGTCGGTCGGGAACCTCGACGTCCACTACTCCTCGGGTGTCGCCAACCACTTCGCCTACCTCCTCGCGGAGGGCAGCGGCGCGAAGACCATCAACGGGGTCGGCTACGACTCGCCGACCTCCAACGGCTCGACGGTCACCGGCATCGGCCGGGACAAGGTCGGCAAGATCTGGTACCGGGCGCTGACGGTCTACATGACGTCCTCCACGAACTACAAGGGCGCCCGCACGGCCACCCTGAACGCCGCCAAGGACCTCTACGGCACGGGCAGCGCGGAGTACGACGCGGTGGCCGCCGCCTGGAGCGCGGTCAACGTGAACTGACCCGACGGCGAGAGCGCACAGGCCGGTGCCCCTGGGCGGGCACCGGCCTTTTGCCGCGCCTGCCGCGACCGGAGCCCGGAGCACTGACGCGCCGTCACCCGTTCACCGGTACCGCCGCTCCATTCGTGTTCTTTTCATACCGCTGCCTTGGGCGGCCCCCGGGGACGTCCGTGACCTGCCGGAATCTCGCCTGGACTAGCCCGTGTGGGGGGCCCGACCGACACCCGTTCACCGCATTTCTGACGCTCCCTCAGCAAGCGGGCGGGACCGGGAGCCACTTATCTCGGTAGGGCACGAGTCGGACAAGCTCTGGGGAGCACCATGCGACGCACCGCCCGTCTGCTGACCGGTACCGCGCTCGCCGTGGCCGTCGCGGCACCCGCCTACGCCGAGGGCACCGGCCACCTGGACGTGTACCCCTCCACCGTGGCACCCGGGGCACAGGTCACGGTGAACACCGCCGCGTGCGGCGACAAGGGCTCCGCGACCGGGGACGCGAGCGCGGTCGGCGCGGGCGTCTTCACGCTGGCGCCCAGCGCGCACGAGGGCGAGGCGATCGGCCAGTTCCAGGTGCCGCCGAGCGCTCAGCCGGGGACGTACGAGATCGTCGCCAGGTGCGCCGAGGGCGACCGGCTGGTGAAGGGCGATCTGATGGTGGCGTTGAGCGCGGTGCACGACCAGGTGCAACCGCGGGGAAGTGTCAAGACGGGGGTCGGCGGCGCACTCGGTCCCGACCCCGTGCAGACCGCGGCGGGCGTGGCGGCTCTGGCCGTCGCCGCCGCGGGCGGTACCTGGCTCCTGCATCGCCGGGCGAGAGGCGACGGGATCTGACGGACACCCTCCGCTGTCCGTCCGCCGGTACCGCACGTCCCACCCCCTCCGGGTCCGATGCCCCTCGCGGCCCGGAGGGGGAGGGAGCTTCGGGGGCCGCCCCCGGGAGAGGGGTTCGCATGCGCAAGGGCGCCAGGTTCGACCGGCTCGGCGACACCGCGATAGCCGCGGTCACCGTCGTGGCCCTCGGTTCGGCGGTGTGGCTGCTCGGCGGCGGCGCCGGGACGCACACGCCACCGCAGCCGTCGGCCGTCGAAAGCCGCCTCGATCCCGGCGGAGAGCGGCTCGCGGCCGCCGCGTTGGCGCCGTCCCCGCCCACTCGCATCCGCATCCCCGCGATCCGTGTGAACGCCCCGCTGATGGGCCTGGCCCTCACCCGCTCCGGCAGCCTGGACGTGCCGCCCGCCGAGGAGAAGAACCTCGCCGGCTGGTACGAGGCCGGCACCATTCCCGGCGAGAGGGGCACCGCGGTCGTGGCCGGCCATGTCGACAACGCCGACGGCCCCTCCGTCTTCTACGACCTGGGCGCGCTCAGGCGGGGCGCCCGCATCGAGGTGGACCGCCAGGACGGCACGGTGGCCGTGTTCACCGTGGACGCGGTGGAGGTGTACTCGGCCCACAGCTTCCCCGACCAGAAGGTGTACGGCGCGGCCCCCCGCCCCGAACTGCGGGTCATCACCTGCGGCGGCGGCTACTCCAGGACGACCGGCTACCAGGGCAACGTGGTGGTCTTCGCCCACCTGACGGGCAGCCGGTAGCCGGCGGCGCCTCGCGGGCGGGACCCCGCCGTCAGGCCGGCCACTGTTCGTAGGCCAGGTTCGCCACCAGCGCGAGGACCACCGTCAGCAGGACGGCCCGGACGAAGCGGCTGCCCTGCTTGAGCGCCGTGCGGGCGCCGAGGGTGCCGCCCGCGAGGTTGAAGACGGCCAGCAGGGCCGCGAAGCGCCACAGCACCGTGCCCTGCCAGGCGAACATGGCGAGGGCGCCCGCGTTGGTGCAGCAGTTGACGATCTTGGCGGTGGCGGAGGCCGTGACCAGGTCCAGCCGGAGGACCGCGGTCAGCGCCAGGACCAGGAACGTGCCGGTGCCGGGGCCGATCAGGCCGTCGTAGAAGCCGATGCCGAGGCCGGCCAGACCGATCGCGGCGAGCTTCTGACTGCGGGTGGCGGGACCGGCGGCGGGGGCCGTGCCGAAGGCGGGGCGCAGGATCACGAAGGCGGCGACCCCGAGCAGCACCACCATGATCACCGGCTTGAGGACGTCCGTGCTCATCCCGGCCGCGAAGAACGCGCCCGCCGAGGAACCGGCGAGGGCGGCGAGGCCGATGCGCACGGCCGTAGCGACGTCCACCGGCGCCCTGCGGGCGTAGGTCACCGCCGCGCCGGTGGTGCCGACGATCGCGATCGCCTTGTTGGTGCCCAGCGCGTACGCGGCCGGGGTGGCGGACGGCAGCCCCAGCAGCAGGGCCGGCAACAGCAGCAGCCCGCCCCCGCCGACCACCGCGTCGATCCAGCCGGCCGCGAGAGCGGCCACGCAGAGCAGGGCTGTGACGGTCACGGGTATGTCGGGCATGATCGCGACCCTAGGCAGCGGCCGGGTGCGCCGTCCACGCATCTGAGCGGCTTCTGAGGCTTTCCGCCTGGTCCGGGCCTCCTCACAGCGCTCCCCGCCGCGCGCCCGGGACCCTCACACACCCCGGGCGCTCCCGCTGAGGGCAGCGTTCCTCGCGGGAAACAGGAGTGATGCCGCCGGGTAACGTCCGGGTCGCACGCTCATGGACATGACCTCGAATAAGCGTGTGGTGGTGATCGGCGCCGGCCTCGCGGGCGTGCGGCTCGCCCGGCGGCTCGGCGAGCTGGGCACGCCCGCGCTGCTCGTCGGCGAGGAGGAGCACCCGCCGTACAACCGGGTGCTGCTCGCCGAGGTGCTGGCCGGCCGGTACGCCCCCGAGGTGATCGGCCTGCCGGCGCCCGAGGGCCTGCTGCGCACCCGGGTCACCGGCATCGACCGGGCCGCCCGGACCGTCGACTGCGCCGACGGCATGTCGATCGCATACGACACGCTCGTCCTGGCCACCGGCTCCAACCCGGTACTGCCGCCGCTGCGCGGTCTGTTCACGCCCGACCACCAACTCCCCGAAGGCGTCCACGCGTTCCGCACCATGGACGACTGCCTGGGACTGGCCAAGGCGGTCCGGCCGGGGGTGCGGGCCGTCGTCATCGGCGGCGGGCTGCTGGGGGTGTCCGCCGCCCGTGCGCTCGCCGTGCGCGGCGCGCAGGTGGTCCTCGCCCAGCAGGCCGAGCGGCTCATGGAGCGCCAGCTGGACCCGGACGCCTCCCGGCTGGTGCTGCGGCACCTGACGGACCTGGGCGTCGAGGTGCACACCGAGTGCCGGGTGCGGGACGTGCGCTGCGTCGCGGGCGCGGTCCGCTCGGTGGAGATGGCCGACGGCTACGCCCTCGACGCCGACCTCGTCGTGCTCGCCTGCGGGGTGCGCCCGCGCACCGGCCTGGCGGAGCAGGCGGGACTCGCCGTCCACAAAGGCATTCTCGTCGACGACCGGCTGCGCACCTCGGACCCGCACATCCACGCCGTCGGCGACTGCGTCCAGCACGACGGAACGGTCTACGGCCTGGCCGCCCCCGCCCTGGAACAGGCCGACGCGCTCGCTCGGTCGCTCGCGGGCGACGCGGACGCCCGCTACGCGGGCACCCGTTCCCTGACCCGGCTGACCCTCACCGGCCCGGGTTCCCCCTTCGACCTCGCCGCGTTCGGCGAGACCGAGGCGCGCCCCGGCGACGACGTGGTGCGGATCGCCGACGCCACCCGGGGCACCTACCGCAAGGTCGTCGTCCGCGACGACCGCCTGGTCGGCGGGGTTCTCGTCGGCGAACTCGGCACCGTCGGCGCGCTCGCCCGCGCCTGGGAGGGAGCAGAGCCGCTCCCCGACGACGGGCCCCTGCTCCACCTGCTCACCAACGATGGAGGCTCCTGAATGACCGCCACCCTGGGGGCCACCCCCACGATCGTGCTCGTCGGCCACGGCATGGTCGGCCAGCGCTTCCTCGAGGCGCTGGCCGAGCGCGGCCTGACCGCCACGCACCGCGTGGTCGTGCTGTGCGAGGAGCCGCGTCCGGCATACGACCGCGTCCAGCTGACCTCGTACTTCTCGGGCAGGACGCCGGAAGACCTCTCCATGACCGACATGGAGTTCATCAAGGACCACGGCATCGAGCTGCACGTCGGCGACCCGGCGGAGACGATCGACCGCGAGGCGAGGAAGGTGACCGCCCGCTCGGGTCTGGTCGTCGACTACGACGTCCTCGTGCTGGCCACCGGTTCCTACCCGTTCGTACCGCCGGTGCCGAACAAGGACGCGACCGGCTGCTTCGTCTACCGCACGATCGAGGACCTGCTCGCGATCGAGGAGTACGCGAAGACCCGGACGACCGGTGCGGTGGTCGGCGGCGGTCTGCTCGGTCTGGAAGCCGCCGGTGCGCTCAAGGGCCTCGGGCTGAACGCCCACATCGTGGAGTTCGCGCCGCGCCTGATGCCGGTGCAGGTGGACGACGGCGGTGGCGCGGCCCTGCTGCGCACCATCGAGAACATGGGCCTGACGGTCCACACCGGTGTGGGCACCCAGGAGATCGTGACGGACGCCGAAGGCGCCGTCACCGGCATGAGGCTGTCCGACGGCTCCGAACTCGCCACCGACCTGGTGGTGTTCAGCGCCGGTGTCCGGCCCCGCGACCAGCTGGCCCGCGACTGCGGCCTGGCGGTCGGCGAGCGCGGCGGCATCACGGTCGACGAGCAGTGCCGTACGGTCACCGACCCGCACGTCTTCGCCATCGGCGAGTGCGCGCTGGCGGCGGACGGCCGGGTGTACGGCCTGGTCGCCCCCGGTTACGAGCAGGCGCAGACGGCCGCCGCGACCATCGCCGCGGACGAGGCGTCCTTCACCGGCGCCGACCTGTCCACCAAGCTCAAGCTGCTCGGCGTGGACGTGGCCTCCTTCGGCGACGCGCACGGCACCACCGAGGACTGCCTGGACGTCGTCTACTCCGACTCCCGCGCGGGCCTGTACAAGAAGCTGGTCATCGGCCGCGACGGCACGCTGCTCGGCGGCATCCTGGTCGGCGACGCGGAGGCGTACGGCACGCTGCGCGCGTTGACCGGTTCGGTGCCGCCGATCTCCCCCGAGTCCCTCGTCCTGCCCGCCGGAGCGGACTCGGGGGCCCAGCTCGGCCCGTCGGCCCTGCCGGACGAGGCGATCATCTGCTCCTGCCACAACGTCAGCAAGGGCACCATCCGCGGCGCGGTCACGGAGCACCAGTGCACCACCGTGCCCGAGGTGAAGAAGTGCACCAAGGCCGGCACCGGCTGCGGCAGTTGCCTGAAGGTGCTCGGCCAGCTCGTCACCGCCGAGCTGGAGGCCTCCGGTGTCGAGGTCGACAAGGGCCTGTGCGGCTGCTTCGGGCAGACCCGCGAGGAGCTGTACGAGATCGTCCTCGCCCTGCGCATCACCTCCTACCGGGAGTTGCTGGACCGCCACGGCCGCGAGGGTGCCCGGGGCGGTGACGGCTGCGAGGTCTGCAAGCCGGCGGTGGCCTCGATCATCGCCTCCCTCGCCCCGACGATCGGCGCGAGCGGCTATGTCCTCGACGGCGAGCAGGCGGCCCTGCAGGACACCAACGACCACTTCCTCGCCAACCTGCAGAAGAACGGCTCGTACTCGGTCGTGCCGCGCATCCCCGGCGGGGAGATCGCGCCCGAGAAGCTGATCGTGATCGGCGAGATCGCCCGGGACTTCGGGCTCTACACGAAGATCACCGGCGGGCAGCGGATCGACATGTTCGGCGCACGGGTGGAGCAGCTCCCCCTGATCTGGGCCAGGCTGGTGGACGCCGGGTTCGAGTCCGGGCACGCCTACGGCAAGTCGCTGCGCACGGTGAAGTCCTGTGTCGGGCAGACGTGGTGCCGCTACGGCGTGCAGGACTCGGTGCGCATGGCGATCGACCTGGAGCTGCGCTACCGGGGGCTCCGTTCCCCGCACAAGCTCAAGTCCGCCGTCTCCGGGTGCGCCCGTGAGTGTGCGGAGGCCCAGTCCAAGGACTTCGGCGTGATCGCCACGGCCAACGGCTGGAACCTGTACGTCGGCGGCAACGGCGGCGCGACCCCCCGCCACGCCGACCTCCTCGCCCAGGACCTGTCCGACGCCGAACTCGTCCGGCTGATCGACCGGTTCCTGATGTTCTACATCCGCACCGCCGACCGGCTGGAGCGCACCTCGACCTGGCTGGAGCGCATCCCGGGCGGCCTGGACCACGTACGGGACGTGGTGGTGCACGACTCGCTCGGCATCTGCGAGGAGCTCGAGGCGCTGATGACGGCGCACATCGGCAACTACCGCGACGAGTGGGCCGAGACCATCAACGATCCCGACAAGCTCGCCCGGTTCGTGTCCTTCGTCAACGCCCCGGACACCCCGGACCCGGTCGTAGCCTTCGTCCCCGAGCGCGACCAGATCAAGCCCGACCTGCCGCTGCTCACCATCGGCACGCGGCCCGCCGACGTCCTGGAAGGAACCGCCCAGCGATGACCCTGGCCCTCGAGACCACCGACCTGAAGGTGCAACTGCAGCTGGACGACAGCTGGTTCACGGTCTGCGACCTGAGCGCGCTGATCCCGGGCCGCGGGGTGGCCGCCCTGCTGCCGGACGGCCGTCAGGTGGCCCTGTTCCGCGACCGTTCCGACCACCTGTACGCCATCGACAACGTCGACCCCTTCACCGGCGCGGCCGTCCTCTCCCGTGGCCTGACCGGCACCGACCAGGGCCGCCCGTTCGTGGCGTCCCCCCTGCTGAAGCAGCGTTTCGACCTGACCAGCGGGCAGTGCCTGGACGACGAGTCGGTGGTGGTGGCCGCGTACCAGGTGCGGGCGGCCTGACCCACCCCTGACCAAGCTGCTTGACTGATCGTTCCAAATACGCCTAGGCTCCACCACGTGGCCAGGACCAAGGAATTCGACCCCGACGCCGCGCTGCAGTCAGCCCTGGAGCTGTTCTGGCGGCGCGGCTACGAGGCGACCTCGATGGCCGACCTGGTCGAGCACCTCGGCATCGGCAGGGCCAGCCTGTACGCCACCTTCGGCAGCAAGCACGAGCTGTACCTGAGGGCGCTGGACCGGTACGAGCAGACGGGACTGACCGCGATCGTGCGCGAGCTGTCCCAGCCGGGCCCCGCCCTGCCGGCCGTACGCGGGGTCGTACGGCGCTACGCGGCGGAGGCGGCCGACGAGCAAGTGCGGCTGAACGGCTGCATGATCACCAACACGGCCGCCGAACTCGCCCCGCACGACCCGGCCGCCGCCCGGCGCGTCGAGCGCAACTGGGACCACCTGGAGACGCTGCTGCACTCCGCGCTCGTGCGCGCCCAGAGCCAGGGCGAACTGCCGGCCGACCGCGATCCGCTCACGCTCGCCCGCACACTGCTGGTGCTGATGCAGGGGCTGCGGATCGTCGGCAAGGCGTCGGCGGACCCGGCCCGGGTCCGGGACGCGGCGGAGCAGGCCCTGGCGCTGCTCGACTGAACCACCCCGGTGAGCGCCCTCCCGCGAGGGCGCTTTTCCCGCACCTCATAATGAATCGATCGGTCAAGAAAAAGGGGAGATCATGACCACCGCACGCAACCGCTTCGCCGGCCGGACCGCCCTCGTCACCGGTGCCGGCTCCGGCATCGGCCGGACCGTCGCGCTCGCGTTCGCCGCCGAGGGAGCGCAGGTCGTCGTCGCCGGGCGGCGGCCCGAGCCCCTCGCGCAGACCGTCCGGCTGATCGAGGAGCAGGGCGGCAAGGCCCTCGCGGTGAGCGCCGACGTCTCCCTCGCGGCCGACGCCGACGCCCTGGTCCGGGCCGCCGTCGAGCACTTCGGCTCACTCGACGTGGCGGTCAACAACGCGGGCGTCTTCCGGGGCGGGCAGCCCCTCGCGGACCTCCCCGAGGACGACTGGCACAGCCAGCTCGCGACCAACGTCACCGGTGTGTACCTGGCCCTGCAGGCCCAGATCCGGCAGATGCGCACCCAGCCGGCGGGCGGTGCGATCGTCACCGTCTCCTCCACGTTCGGCCTGCACGCCACCTCCCCCGGGGCCGCCGCCTACTCCGCGACCAAGGCCGCCGTGACCGCGCTCAGCCGGGGAGCCGCGCTGGACCACATCCGCGACGGGGTGCGTATCAACGTGGTCAGCCCGGGCGCCACCGAGACCTCCATGTCCCTGCAGCCCGGCGAGACGGAGCCGGAGCGGGCCGAGCGCGCGCGGGCCACCCTCCCGCTGGGCCGGATCGCCACCACCCAGGAGGTCGCCGCCGCCGTCCTCTACCTGGCCTCGGACGACGCAGCCGCGGTCGTCGGCACCGACCTGGTGGTGGACAGCGGCGGCTCCCTGTGACCCGTGTTCCGGGCGGCTCCCGGTGAGCGGCGTTCCGCCGGCCCAGTCGATCCCGCGCGGACGGCCTGCGGGCCTTGGTGAACGGGCTGCTGCCTCCCGGTTGAGAACGGCCCGCAGCGCAGGGGATGGCACCTGCTCGCACAGCCGGCAGCCGCCGATGCGACCCGCCGGACAGGCCGGGGGGCGGCACCCGCTCGGCCCGGTGGCGAGCCGCCTGCGGCTGACCGCACGCCAGAGGGGCGGCACCCCCGCACAGGGTGCCGCCCCTCCTCTTTCGTGCACCGGAGCCGCCGCCGATCGGTGAGGGTCGGGGACCAACGGCGGCTCCGGGGTTCAACCGGCCACGCGGGCCTAGCGGTGGTCGCTGCCCGCCGACTGGGTGGCCGCGCGTCCCGCTTCGAGGCGGGCGACCGGGATGCGGAACGGGGAGCAGGAGACGTAGTCCAGGCCGACCTCGTGGAAGAAGTGGACCGACTCCGGGTCGCCGCCGTGCTCGCCGCAGACGCCGAGCTTGAGGTCGGGGCGGGTACGCCGGCCCGCCTCCGCCGCCGCCTTCACCAGGGAGCCGACACCGTCCTTGTCGATCGTCTCGAAGGGGCTGACACCGAAGATGCCCTTCTCCAGGTACGCGGTGAAGAACGAGGCCTCCACGTCGTCGCGGCTGAAGCCCCACACCGTCTGGGTCAGGTCGTTCGTGCCGAAGCTGAAGAACTCGGCGGCCTCCGCGATCTGGCCCGCCGTCAGCGCGGCGCGCGGCAGCTCGATCATCGTGCCGATCGCGAGCTTCAGCTCGGTGCCGGTGGCCGCCTGGACCTCGGCGATGACCTTGTCGGCCTCCTCGCGGACGATCTCCAGCTCCTGGACCGTGCCGACGAGCGGGATCATGATCTCGGCGCGCGGGTCGCCCTTGGCCGCCTTGCGCTCGGCCGCCGCCTCGGCGATCGCGCGGACCTGCATCGTGAACAGGCCGGGGATGACCAGGCCGAGGCGTACGCCGCGCAGGCCCAGCATGGGGTTCTGCTCGTGCAGGCGGTGGACCGCCTGGAGCAGGCGCAGGTCGTTCTCGTGCGGCTCCTGGCGGGACTCGGCCAGGGCCACGCGGACGGAGAGTTCCGTGATGTCGGGGAGGAACTCGTGCAGCGGCGGGTCGAGCAGGCGGATGGTGACCGGGAGGCCGTCCATCGCCTCGAACAGCTCGACGAAGTCCTTCTTCTGCAGCGGCAGCAGGGCCTTGAGGGACGCCTCGCGCTCCTCCTCGGTGTCCGCCAGGATCAGGCGCTCGACCAGCTCGCGGCGGTCGCCGAGGAACATGTGCTCGGTGCGGCACAGGCCGATGCCCTGGGCGCCGAAGCGGCGGGCGCGCAGCGCGTCCTCGGCGTTGTCGGCGTTGGCGCGCACCCGCAGGCGGCGCTTGCGGTCGGCGAAGGCCATCATGCGGTGGACGGCCTCGACCAGCTCGTCCGCGTCGTCGGCGCCCGGGTGCATCCGGCCCTCGAAGTACTCCACGACCGGGGACGGGACGACCGGGACCTCACCGAGGTACACCTTGCCGCTCGAACCGTCGATGGAGATCAGGTCGCCCTCCTCCACGACGTGTCCGCCCGGGACCGTCATACGGCGGCGCTTGGTGTCGACCTCCAGCTCCTCGGCGCCGCAGACGCAGGTCTTGCCCATGCCGCGCGCGACGACGGCCGCGTGCGAGGTCTTGCCGCCGCGCGAGGTCAGGATGCCCTCGGCGGCGATCATGCCGTCCAGGTCGTCGGGGTTGGTCTCGCGGCGCACCAGGATGACCTTCTCGCCCGAGCGGGACCACTTCACGGCGGTGTACGAGTCGAAGACCGCCTTGCCGACCGCCGCACCCGGCGAGGCCGCGATGCCCCGGCCGACCTGCTCGGTCTTGGCGTTGTCGTCGAAGCGCGGGAACATCAGCTGGGCCAGCTGGGCGCCGGTGACGCGCTGGAGCGCCTCGGTCTCGTCGATCAGGCCCTGGTCCACCAGCTGGGTCGCGATGCGGAAGGCGGCACCGGCGGTGCGCTTGCCGACCCGGGTCTGCAGCATCCAGAGCTGGCCGCGCTCGATGGTGAACTCGATGTCGCAGAGATCCTTGTAGTGGTTCTCCAGGGTCTCCATGATCTGCATGAGCTGGTCGTACGACTTCTTGTCGATCTGCTCCAGCTCGGCGAGCGCGACGGTGTTGCGGATGCCCGCGACCACGTCCTCGCCCTGCGCGTTCTGCAGGTAGTCGCCGTAGACGCCCTGGTGGCCGGAGGCGGGGTCGCGGGTGAAGGCGACGCCGGTGCCGGAGTCGGGGCCGAGGTTGCCGAAGACCATGGAACAGACGTTGACGGCCGTGCCCAGGTCGTGCGGGATGCGCTCCTGGCGGCGGTACAGCTTCGCGCGGTCGCCGTTCCACGAGTCGAAGACCGCCTTGATGGCGAGGTCCATCTGCTCGCGCGGGTCCTGCGGGAAGTCCCGGCCGGCCTCCTTCTTGACGATCTTCTTGAAGGTGGTGACCAGCTTCTTCAGGTCGGCGGCCTCCAGGTCGGTGTCGACCGTGACCTTCTTGGCCTCCTTGGCCTTGTCGATGGCCTCCTCGAAGAGGTCGCCGTCGACGCCGAGGACGGTCTTGCCGAACATCTGGATGAGGCGGCGGTAGGAGTCCCAGGCGAACCGCTCGTCGCCGGCCTGCTTGGCCAGGCCCTGCACCGACTTGTCGGACAGGCCGATGTTCAGGACGGTGTCCATCATGCCCGGCATGGAGAACTTGGCACCGGAGCGGACCGACACGAGGAGGGGGTTGTCGGCCTGGCCGAGCTTCTTGCCCATCTTCCGCTCGAGGGCGTCGAGGTGCGCACTCACCTCGTCACGCAGTGCCGCGGGCTCCTCACCGCTCTCCAGGTAGACCTTGCAGGCCTCGGTGGTGATGGTGAAGCCGGGAGGGACCGGAAGACCGAGGTTGGTCATCTCGGCGAGGTTGGCACCCTTGCCGCCGAGGAGGTCCTTGAGGTCCTTGTTGCCCTCGGTGAAGTCGTAAACGAACTTCGCTACGTGGGGTTCTTTGTTTTCCGACACGGGTCTCGACTCCTTGAGGCCGCGGTGGCTGCCCTGACGGCGAGGAACATACCCAGATCGAAGGTCTGTGGGTACGTCCACTTGCGCGTCATGCGCCTGTAACCACCCGTCCGCCAGCGGATCGAAAGTCAAGGCTTGGCAAGCCAAGCCGCCTTGATGTTTTCACTTCTTGAACGCATGGGGCGTCCCAGGCGCGCTTCTACGCTCACATGAGCACACCTCAACACGACTGAGTTCGATCGATGAACGATCAAGGGGTGGCACCGAGTGCCACCCCTTGGAGAAGTGCAGCCGCGCTTGATCCGCTCATCTGAGCGCAACCCTTATCAAGGGTGGCGAGAATCACGCTGCCACAGCGAGCCGGATTTCACCATGCGGACGCCGTCCGGAACCGAAACGACGCGCGAACACGCCTGTCACAGGGGTGCGGGAGCGGCCGTCACACGCCCATCGCCATGAGCCGCTCCTCCACCCGCGTCGGCGCGTACACGTGCTCCACGACCAGCACCCCCGCTCCGATGAGCGCGGCCCGCTCCCCCAGCCGGGACGTGACCACGTCCAAGTGGGCCGTGGAGCGGGGCAGGGCCCGCTGGTAGAGCAGTTCCCGCACGCCCGTGAGGAACGGTGTTCCGGCCAAGTCCCCCGCGATCATCAGCACGCCCGGGTTGAGCAGGGTGACGACCGTCGACAGCACGTCACCGACCCGGCGCCCGGCCTCCCGGGCCAGCGCGGCCGCCTCCGGGTGCCCGGCGGCCAGCAGGTCCCGCACGTCGGAGCCGGAGGCGGCCGGCACCCCGGACTCGGCCAGCCGCCGGGCCACGGCGCCCCCGCTCGCGACGGCGGCGAGACAGCCGTACGAGCCGCACCGGCACAGCGCGTCCGCGCCGACCCGGATGTGCCCGATGTCGCCCGCGCCGCCGTCGACGCCCCGGTAGATCGAGCCGTCGACCACGACCCCGGCGCCGATCCCGGTCGACACCTTCACCAGCACGAACGCCGTGCAGTCCGGGTGCCCGGTGCGCTGTTCGCCGTAGGCCATGAGGTTGGCGTCGTTGTCCACGAGGACCGGCACGGCCGGGGCGCCGGTGAGCTCGGTGAAGGCGCGGGAGAGGCGGCCCCTTATGTCGTAGCCGTCCCAGCCCGGCATGATCGGGGGCTGGACCACCCGGCCGGTCTCGCTGTCCACCGGACCCGGTACCGCGAGCCCGATCCCGCAGACCTCCGCCGCGGGATGCCCGGCCTTCTCCAGCAACGCGGCGAACCGGTGGCCGAGTTCGCCGAGCACCGCGTCCGGCCCGTCCTCGATCACCAGCGTGCCGGAGTGCTCGGCCAGGACCTCGCCGGTCAGGGTGAGGACCGCCGCGCGCGCGTGCCGGGTGTCGAGGTCGGCGGCGAGGACCACGGCGTGCGAGTCGTCGAACTCCAGGGTGATGGCCGGGCGTCCGCCGAGCGGCGAGTCGACCGGGCCGCCGGCGCCCTCGCGCAGCCAGCCCGCCCGGAACAGCCGGTCCAGGCGCTGGCCGACGGTGGCGCGGGACAGTCCGGTCGCCTGCTGGAGCGCACCCCGTGTCACGGCCCGCCCGCTGCGCACCAGTTGGAGCAGATCGCCGGCGCCGGCCTGACTGCCGCCCTTCGAGGTCTTCCCGGTCCTGCCCGGACGTCCGGTCATGCGCACCCCCTTGTGTTTCTCAAGCTTGCCTTACATATTGGGTTTTGCGTGTTAAATAGACGTAACCCTACGGTAGCCAGGACCAAACCCGGCCGGTCGGACGTCTTCCGGGGAGCCCCGAGTGGATCGCACTGCCCAGCTCACTGCCCGTCCCCCGCAGCCCGAGAACGCATACGATCCACCGCCCTCCGGCCCGGCCCTGCACGTCAGGGCCGCCCGGGTGCTGGACGCGAACTGGACGGGCGGCTCGACGGTCCCCTCCCGGAACCTGTATCCGCACCAGTGGTCCTGGGACTCGGCGTTCATCGCGATCGGCCTGCGGCACGTCTCGCCCTTACGGGCCCAGACCGAGCTGGAGACGCTGCTGGCGGCCCAGTGGGCCGACGGGCGCGTCCCGCACATCGTCTTCAACCCCTCGGTACCGCTCGACGCCTACTTCCCCAGCCCCGACTTCTGGCGCTCCGCCACCGCCGGCCACCGTGCGGGCGCCCCGCGCACCGTACAGACGTCCGGCATCGTGCAGCCACCGGTGCACGCGCTGGCGGCCTGGCTGGTGCACCGCGCCGACCCCGTCCTGTCCCGGGCCCGGGGCTTCCTCGCCCGGGTCCATCCCCGGCTGGCCGCCTGGCACCGGTATCTGCTGCACCGGCGCGACCTGGGCGGCGGCGGGCTGGTGTCCGTGGTCCACCCCTGGGAGCAGGGCATGGACAACAGCCCCTGCTGGGACGCCCCGCTCGCCCGGATCACCCCGGCCCCGGCCCGCTCCTTCCGCCGCGCCGACCTCGACCACGGCGCGCCCCAGGACCGCCCGACGGATCTGGACTACGGGCGGTACGTACGGCTGGCCGCCGACTACCGGGATCGCGGATATGCCGACGGCGGCGGGGAGTTCGCCGTGGAGGACCCGGCGTTCAACGCCCTCCTCATCGCCTCCGAGCACGCGCTCGCGCGGATCGCCGAGGAGTTGGGCGCGGCCGGCACCGCCCGGCACGCGCGCGCCGAACGGCTGACGGCCGCGCTGGTGGAGCGGCTGTGGGAACCGGCGGCCGGGATGTTCCTGTGCCGGGACCTGCGGGGCGAGGGGCTGATCGGCGAGCGCGGTGTCTCCGGGCTGGTCCCGCTGCTGCTGCCGGGCCTGCCCCGGGACATCGCCGCCGCGCTCGTCCGCACCGTCCGGGGGCCCCACTTCTCGCTCGGCGACCGCACCCGGCTCGTCCCGAGTTACGACCTGCTCGGCGAGGCCTTCGACCCGCACCGGTACTGGCGCGGCCCGGCCTGGTTCAACACGAGCTGGCTGCTGGAGCGCGGGCTGCGCACGCACGGCGAACGGGAGCGGGCCGACGCCCTGCGCGAGGCGGTGCTGCGCCTCGCCGACGCCACCGGCTTCGCCGAGTACGTCGACCCGTACACCGGCGAGGCCTGCGGCGCGACCGGCTTCAGCTGGACCGCCGCGCTCACCCTGGACCTGCACAAAGAGCTTCTCAAGCACACCGGACAGGGCGTGTCCCCGACGGGCACCGGCACGTTCGACAGGAGTGACAAGGGAGGGGACCGGCGATGACGGACCGGCATCATCTGCTCGTGCACGGGGCGACGTTCGCCGCCGTGGGCGACCGGGGCGACATCAGCGGGGTGCGCGGCGGCAGCGCCCCGGACGGGTTGTTCGTACGGGACGCCCGGCACCTCAGCCGCTGGCAGCTCACCGTCGACGGTGCGGTGCCAGAGGTGCTCACCCCGGTCGCGGACGGGGACGCGGCCCGCTGCGTCCTGGTGCCCCGTGGCGGCCGGCAGGAGCCGCCCGCACACACCCTCTTCCGTGAACAGGCCGTCGGCGACAGCTCGTTCGTGGAGTCGCTCCGGGTGACCAGCAACCGCCCGGTGCCCACGACGATCCGGCTCGCCCTGACCGTGGACGCCGACTTCACCGACCAGTTCGAACTCCGCTCCGACCACCGCACCTACGTCAAGGCCGGCGCCCAGCGCACCCGCGAAGTCCTGCCCGACGGCATCCAGTTCACCTACCGGCGTGCCGAATGGCGGTCCTGTACGGCCATCACGGCCGACCCGGCTCCCGACGCCGTGGAGGAGACGGGTACGGGCGCCCGGCGCCTGGTGTGGACCCTCGATCTGGCACCGCACGGCACGACCCGGCTGGTGCTGCGGGTGATCGCCCGCCCGCACGGCGAGCGGCGCGCCCTGCGCGTGCCGCGCGACCCGGCCGCCGTGAACGAACAACTCGCCGCTCAGGAGGAGGCGTTCATGGAGGGTGTGGCCTTCCCGGCCGGCCGGCCGGAGCTGGCGGCGTCCTGTGCGCGGGGCCTCGCCGACCTGGCCGCGCTCCAGGTGCCGGCCACCGGGCCGGACGGCGAGGAGCTGCGGGTGCCGGCCGGGGGCGCCCCGTGGTTCCTCACGCTCCTCGGCCGGGACGCCCTGCTCGCCTCCCTGTTCGCGCTGCCGTACCGCCCGCGGCTGGCCGCCGCGACGCTCCCCGCGCTCGCCGCGACCCAGGCGACCGGCACCGGTGTGTCCTCGGTCGCCCAGCCCGGCAAGATCGTGCACGAGGTGCGGCACGGCGAGCTGGCGCACTTCGGGCAGGTGCCGTTCGGGCGCTACTACGGCTCGGTCGACGCCACCCCGCTGTTCCTGATCCTGCTCGGGACGTACGTCGAGCGGACCTCGGACACGGCCCTGGCCCGCCGCCTGGAGCCGCACGCCCGGGCCGCCGTCGGCTGGATGCTCGACCACGGGGGCCTCACCTCGCGCGGCTACCTCGTCTACCGCGCCGACGAGGGCGGCCTCGCCAACCAGAACTGGAAGGACTCCCCCGGCGCGATCTGCTGCGCCGACGGCACCCGGCCCACCGGGGCGGTGATGGCGGCGGGCGCCCAGGGCTACGCGTACGACGCGCTGCGCCGCACGGCGTGGGTGGCGCGCGCGGTGTGGTCCGACGAGACCTACGCGGCCCTGCTGGAGCAGGCGGCGGCCGATCTCCGGGACCGCTTCCAGCGGGACTTCTGGATGCCGGAGCACTCCTTCCCGGCGCTCGCGCTGGACGGGGAGGGCCACCGGATCGACGCGCTGGCGTCCGACGCCGGGCACCTGTTGTGGTCGGGGCTGCTGGACAAGGAGTACGGCGAGGTGGTGGGCCGACGGCTGCTGGAACCGGACTTCTTCTCCGGCTGGGGCGTGCGCACGCTCGCCTCCGGGCAGCCGGCGTACCACCCGCTCTCCTACCACCGCGGCTCGGTCTGGCCGCACGACAACGCCCTGATCACGCTGGGGCTGGCCCGCTACGGCCTGCACGACGAAGCCCGTACGGTCGCCCACGCGTTGGTCGACGCGGCGGCGGCGACCGGGCACCGGCTGCCGGAGGTGCTGGCGGGCTACGGCCGTGACACGCATCCGGAGCCGGTTCCGTACCCGCACGCGTGCGTGCGCGAGTCCCGTTCGGCTGCGGCGCCGCTCGCGTTGCTGACGGCGGTGGGGGGCGTGTAGCGCGCCGTCGCGGATTTGCCCGGTGTTTGCCGGGGGCGGTGAACAGGGGCCGGCGAGCGGCCGTACGAGACTGCGTCACCGCTTCGCACGGAAGGGCCTTCGGGTTGTCTCAGCACACGAGCACGCGCCAGCCGACGGGTACGGCCGGGGAGAGCGAGACCGCGTCCGAGGACACCCCCGCGGCCGGCGCGCGCCCGACCCGCCGCCCCTTCCTCCGCCCCTTCCTCCGCTCCTTCCGCCGCCCTCGGGCCGCCTGGTCGGCGTGGGCCCGGCGCCGGCGGGAGCAGCACCCCGCGGCGGCCCGGGCCGTCTCCGTCACCGTCACCGTGCTCGCCGCCGCGCTCGTCGTCGCCGCGCTCGTGCTGCCGAACACCGTCGTGGGGCTCCGGCCGGCGAAGTTCGCCCGCATCCCGGGGGAAGCCGTGATCGGGGCCGCCGTGCTGCTCGCCCTGCCGCGCCGGCCCAGGGTGGTGCTGGCGGCGGTGTCCGGGGTGGCGCTCGGGGCCATGACCGTGCTGAACCTGCTCGACATGGGCTTCAACCAGTACCTCGGCCGCAGCTTCAACGTCGTCCTCGACTGGAGCCTGTTCGGCGACGCCGAGTCGTATCTGGAGGACTCCCTCGGCCGCACCGCCACCCTCGCCGCCGTGGCCGGCGTGATCGCCCTCGTCCTGCTCCTCTTCGTCCTGCTGGCGCTCTCCACGGTCCGGCTGGGCAACCTGCTCGCCCGGCACACCGGCACCGCGACCCGGGGCACGCTGATCGCCGGGGTCGTCTGGATCACCTGCTCCTCGCTCGGCCTGCAGATAGCCGGCGTGCCGATCGCGTCCGACCGCACGGCCACCGCGCTGAAGGTCCAGGCCCGCCGGGTCTCGGACACCCTCGCGGACGAGGCGGAGTTCCGGAAGGTGGCCCGGGTCGACGCGTTCGGGAACACCCCGGGCGGCCAGCTGGTCCCGGATCTGCGCGGCAAGGACGTGATCTTCACGTTCATCGAGAGCTACGGCCGCAGCGCGATCGAGGACCCGGTCATGGCGCCCGGCGTGGACCGGACGCTCGACGCCCGCACCAAGGCGCTGGCCGAGGCCGGTTTCCACGCCAAGAGCGGCTGGCTGACCTCCGCGACCTACGGCGGCAGCAGCTGGCTCGGTCACTCCACCACCATGTCGGGCCTGTGGATCAGCAACCAGCAGCGCTACCGCACCGTCATGGCCAGCGACCACCTCAGCCTGACGGAGGCGTTCAAGAAGACCGGGGAGTTCGACACGGTCGGCGTCATGCCGGGCGTGCAGAAGGGGTGGCCGGAACAGAAGTGGTACGGCCTCGACAAGGTCTACAACGCCTTCGAACTCGGCTACCGGGGGCCGAAGTTCAGCTGGTCGACCATGCCCGACCAGTACGCCCTGCAGCAGTACCAGGAGCGGGTGCACAGCAAGCGGCCGGCCGACGGCAGGTCGCGGATGTCGCTGCTCATCCTGACCTCCAGCCACCAGCCCTGGGCTCCGATCCCGAAGATGGTCGGCTGGGACGAACTGGGCGACGGCTCGGTCTTCGGGGACATCCAGGCGGCGGGCGCCGAGCCGGCCGACGTCATCGCCGACACGAGCAGGTCCCGCCAGGAGTACGGCAAGTCGATCCAGTACTCGGTGACCGCGCTCACCCAGTGGCTGGAGCGCTACGGCGACGACGACACCGTCCTGGTGTTCCTCGGCGACCACCAGCCCATCGCCCGGGTCAGCGGCAACCACGCCAGCCGTGACGTGCCGGTCTCGATCGTCGCCAAGGACGCCGGGGTCCTGGACAAGGTCGCCGGCTGGGGCTGGACCGACGGCCTGCGTCCCGCGCACAACGCCCCGGTGTGGAAAATGAGTTCCTTCCGGGACCGCTTCCTGACGGCGTTCGGCTCGACTCCGCACCCCAGGACGGGGTGATCAGCCACCCGACGTGTCGAGTTCCGCCTCGTCGCCCACGCCCGCGCAGTCGTACGGGTCCGTCAGCCAACCGTCCGGCAGCACGACCCGGTTGTTGCCGGACGTACGGCCCCGGGGCCCGTCCGCGCCGGCCGGCCACGCCTGGTCGAGGTCCAGCTCGTCGAGGCCGGCCCGCAGTTCCTCCAGCGAGGAGGTGACGGCCAGCCGCTTGCGCATCTCGGAGCCGACCGCGAAGCCCTTCAGGTACCAGGCGACGTGCTTGCGGAAGTCGACGACCCCCTTCGACTCGTCACCGATCCACTCACCGAGCAGGCGGGCGTGGCGGACCATGACGTCGGCCACCTCCCGCAGGGACGGACGGGTCACGTCCTGGGGGCGCCCCTCGAACGCCGCCACCAGATCCGCGAACAGCCACGGCCGCCCCAGGCAGCCGCGGCCCACGACCACGCCGTCGCAGCCCGTCTCCCGCACCATCCGCAGCGCGTCCTGCGCCGACCAGATGTCGCCGTTGCCGAGCACCGGGATCTCCGGGACGTGCTCCTTCAGGCGCGCGATGGCGTCCCAGTCGGCGGTGCCGCCGTAGTGCTGGGCGGCCGTGCGGCCGTGCAGCGCGATCGCGGTGACCCCCTCCTCCACGGCGATACGGCCGGCGTCGAGGTAGGTGATGTGGTCGTCGTCGATGCCCTTGCGCATCTTCATGGTCACCGGCAGGTCACCCGCGCCGGCGACCGCCTCGCGCAGGATCGCCCGCAGCAGGTTCCGCTTGTACGGGAGGGCGGAGCCGCCGCCCTTCCGCGTGACCTTCGGGACGGGGCAGCCGAAGTTCAGGTCGATATGGTCGGCGAGGTCCTCCTCCGCGATCATGCGGACGGCCTTGCCGACGGTCGCCGGGTCGACCCCGTACAGCTGGATCGAGCGCGGCCGCTCGCTCGCGTCGAACCTGATCAGCTGCATGGTCTTCTCGTTGCGCTCGACCAGCGCCCGAGTCGTGATCATCTCGCTGACGAACAGTCCCTTGCCGCCGCTGAACTCCCGGCACAGGGTGCGGAAGGGCGCGTTCGTGATCCCCGCCATGGGTGCGAGCACGACGGGCGGCACCACGGCGTGCGGGCCGATGGAGAGCGGGTGGGTCATCGCGGGGCTCCGGGACGGATGTACGACACAGGGCAAGCACCCATTGTCCCTCACCCCGCGGGTCGCTCGTCCGCCGGTTCCGCCGGTACGGAAGACGATGTATCGCTCATTAGTTAGGCGCACTATCGAAAACGTCGTACGATGGGCGGCATGCACGACTTGAGCCACCGTCGACGCCTGCTCGTGCTCGCGATCTGTTGCATGAGTCTGCTGATCGTGAGCCTCGACAACACCGTGCTGAACGTGGCGCTGCCCTCGCTGCAGCGCGACCTGCACGCCGACACCTCCGGCCTGCAGTGGACCATCGACGCCTACACGCTCGTCCTGGCCTCCCTGCTGATGCTCGCGGGTTCGACAGCCGACCGCATCGGCCGCAAGAAGGTCTTCATGGCGGGACTGGTGGTCTTCTCCATCGGCTCCCTGCTCTGCTCCCTGGCGCCCAGCCTGGAACTGCTCATCGTGTTCCGGATGGTCCAGGCCGTGGGCGGCTCGATGCTCAACCCGGTCGCGATGTCGATCATCACCAACACCTTCACGGACTCCCGGGAGCGCGCCCGCGCGATCGGCGTGTGGGGTGCGGTGGTCGGCATCTCCATGGCGGCCGGGCCACTGGTCGGCGGGCTGCTCGTGCAGTCGGTGAGCTGGCGCTCGATCTTCTGGGTCAACCTCCCGGTCGGCCTCGCGGCCCTCCTCCTCACCCTCCGCTTCGTCCCCGAGTCCCGCGCACCCGAGGGCCGCCGTCCCGACCCGGCCGGCCAGCTGCTGGTGATCGCCCTGTTCGGCTCGCTGACCTACGCGATCATCGAGGCGCCGGACGCGGGCCCGGGCACGACGGCCCCCTTCGCCGCGATCGCCCTGGCGGCGCTGCTGGCCCTCCTGTGGTACGAGCCCCGCCGCGCCGAACCCCTCATCGACCTGCACTTCTTCCGGTCCGCGCCGTTCAGCGGGGCGACCGTGATCGCGGTGAGCGCCTTCGCCGCGCTGGGCGGTTTCCTCTTCCTGTCCACCCTGTATCTGCAGAACGTGCGCGGCCTGGACGCCCTGCACGCGGGCCTGTGGATGCTGCCGATGGCCGTCCCGACGTTCCTGTGCGCGCCGCTGTCCGGCCGTCTGGTCGGCAGCCGGGGCCCGCGGCTGCCGCTCCTCGTCGCGGGTACGGCGATGACGGTGAGCGGCGTGCTGTTCGCGGTCTTCGAGGCGGAGACGTCGAACGTCACCCTCTTCATCGGATACGTCCTCTTCGGCATCGGCTTCGGGTTCGTGAACGCGCCGATCACCAACACGGCGGTGTCGGGCATGCCGCGCGCCCAGGCCGGGGTCGCCGCCGCCGTCGCCTCCACCAGCAGGCAGCTGGGCCAGACCCTCGGCGTCGCGGTGGTCGGCGCCGTCCTGGCCTCCGGCATCGGCTCGTCCTCGTACCGGCACATGTTCGTCCCGGCGGCCCGCCCCGGCTGGTGGATCCTCACCGCCTGCGGCCTGGCCGTCCTCGTCCTCGGCCTTCTCACCACCGGTCGCTGGGCCCGCCACACCGCCGAACGGACGGCCCAGCGGCTCGAGTCGGTCGAGGCACGCCAGGTGGTGCGGGCCTCCGGCCACGCCTGACCGGTCGGGTGCAGCCGGCCGGGGTCGTGCTGACCGGTCCGCTCAGCCTGTGCCTGCCCCGCGAGGTCGGCTGAACCGAGGCCACGGCTCGGCCGACTCGGCATGCCTGTCACCCTGCCGGCGTCCGTCACTTCTGGCGGGTCACGGACTGAAGAGACACCGTCACCTGGCGTGAGCCACGGCGACGATCTGGTCCAGACCTCTTGACGAAAGGTCTGGACCACGAGCACTGTCATAGCGCCGATCTGTCATGCCTACGACACCTCACCGCACCCCCACCGGGAGGCCCGCATGCTCCGACGCACCCTGCGCCTGCTCACCGCCGCCGTCACCACGGCCGTGCTCGCCCCGCTCGCCATCGCCGCCGCGCCCACCGCGTCCGCCGCCGACACGTGCGCGGTGAAGTCGCGGCCGGCCGGCAAGGTGCTCCAGGGCTACTGGGAGAACTGGGACGGCGCCGCCAACGGCGTCCATCCCCCCTTCGGCTGGACCCCGATCACCGACTCCCGCATCCCCGCGCACGGCTACAACGTGATCAACGCCGCCTTCCCGGTGATCCGTTCGGACGGCACGGCGCTGTGGGAGGACGGCATGGACTCCGGCGTGAAGGTGGCCACGCCCGCCGAGATGTGCCAGGCCAAGGCCTCCGGGCAGACGATCCTGCTCTCCATCGGCGGCGCGGCGGCCGGCATCGACCTGTCGTCCTCGGCCGTGGCCGACCGCTTCGTGGCGACCATCGTGCCGATCCTGAAGAAGTACAACTTCGACGGCATCGACATCGACATCGAGACGGGCCTGGTGGGCAGCGGAAACATCACCCAGCTCTCCACCTCCCAGGCCAACCTCGTCCGCATCATCGACGGCATCCTCGCCCAGATGCCGCCGAACTTCGGCCTGACGATGGCCCCGGAGACCGCGTACGTCACCGGCGGCAGCGTCACCTACGGCTCGATCTGGGGCGCGTACCTGCCGATCGTCAAGAAGTACGCGGACAACGGCCGCCTGTGGTGGCTGAACATGCAGTACTACAACGGCAGCATGTACGGCTGCTCCGGCGACTCCTACGCGGCCGGCACGGTGCAGGGCTTCACCGCCCAGACCGACTGCCTGAACAAGGGCCTGGTGGTGCAGGGCACCACGATCAAGGTGCCCTACGACAAGCAGGTCCCGGGCCTGCCCGCCCAGCCGGGCGCGGGCGGCGGCTACATGTCCCCCTCGCTGGTCTCCCAGGCCTGGAAGCACTACGGCACCTCGCTCAAGGGCCTGATGACCTGGTCGATCAACTGGGACGGCTCGAAGAACTGGACGTTCGGCGACAACGTCAAGGCGCTGCAGGGGCGTTGAGCGAGGGCGGACACGCGAACGCCGGACGGGCTGAGCACATCAGCCCGTCCGGCGTTCGGCGTTGCGACTAGGCGCCCAGAAGACGCTGCGCCAGGTACCCCTCGATCTGGTCGAGCGACACCCGCTCCTGCTTCATCGAGTCACGCTCGCGCACGGTGACGGCGTTGTCCTCGAGCGTGTCGAAGTCGACGGTCACGCAGTACGGCGTACCGATCTCGTCCTGGCGGCGGTACCGGCGGCCGATCGCGCCGGCGTCGTCGAACTCGATGTTCCAGTTCTGCCGGAGCGCCTGGGCGAGACCCTTGGCCTTCGGGGACAGCTCGGGGTTCCGCGACAGGGGCAGCACGGCGACCTTCACCGGGGCCAGACGGTGGTCCAGCCGCAGCACGGTCCGCTTCTCCATCTTGCCCTTGGCGTTCGGCGCCTCGTCCTCGACGTAGGCGTCGAGCAGGAAGGCCAGCATGGTGCGGCCGACACCGGCCGCGGGCTCGATGACGTACGGCGTCCAGCGCTCGCCGGCCTCCTGGTCGAAGTAGGAGAGGTCCTGGCCGGAGGCCTTGGAGTGCGCGGAGAGGTCGTAGTCGGTGCGGTTGGCGACGCCCTCGAGCTCGCCCCACTCGCTGCCGCCGAACTGGAAGCGGTACTCGATGTCGGCGGTGCGCTTGGAGTAGTGGGAGAGCTTCTCCTTCGGGTGCTCGTACCAGCGCATGTTCTCCTCACGCAGGCCCAGGCCGGTGTACCAGTTCCAGCGCTGCTCCATCCAGTACTCCTGCCACTTCTCGTCCTCGCCCGGCTTGACGAAGAACTCCATCTCCATCTGCTCGAACTCGCGGGTGCGGAAGATGAAGTTGCCGGGCGTGATCTCGTTGCGGAAGGACTTGCCCATCTGCGCGATGCCGAACGGCGGCTTGCGGCGCGAGGTGGTCTGCACCTGGGCGAAGTTGGTGAAGATGCCCTGGGCCGTCTCGGGGCGCAGGTAGGCGACGGAGCCGGAGTCCTGGGTCGGGCCGAGGTGCGTGGAGAGCAGACCCGAGAACTGCTTGGGCTCGGTGAACTGGCCCTTGTTGCCGCAGTTCGGGCAGTTGATGTCCGCGAGGCCGTTCGCCGGGGCGTGGCCCTTCTTCTCCTCGTACGCCTCCTCGAGGTGGTCGGCGCGGAACCGCTTGTGGCACGCGGTGCACTCGGTCAGCGGGTCCGTGAAGGTGGCGACGTGGCCGGAGGCCACCCAGACCTCGGGGGCCAGGATGACGGACGAGTCGATACCGACCACGTCCTCGCGCGACGTCACCATGTAGCGCCACCACTGGCGCTTGATGTTCTCCTTGAGCTCGACACCCAGCGGTCCGTAGTCCCAGGCGGCACGCTGACCGCCGTAGATCTCACTGCAGGGGAAAACGAAGCCACGGCGCTTGCTCAGGCTGACGATGGTGTCGATCTTGTCGGCGGCCACGGTGCTCTCTTCATTACGACGACGGGCGTTGAAGCGAGATGCTTCCAGCGAATGATTCAGGTTACCGGCGCAGGCTCCCCCACGGCCAAATCGGCCCCTGCCCAGAGCCTCTCACCGAGGGTTCTCACCGAGGGTTGTTGACAACGGTTTCCATATTTGATGAAAATGACTGTCATGAACGTACGACGACGCCTCATACCCGCCGCCGCGGCCACCGCGGTCACCGCCCTCGGGATCGGCACGCTCTCCGCCTGCTCCGGCGACAGCGCGGCGGCCGACACCGGCAAGTTCGACGTCGTCGCGTCGTTCTACCCGATGGCCTTCCTCGCCGAGCGGATCGGCGGCAGCCACGTCCACGTCACCACTCTCACCTCCCCCGGCCAGGAACCGCACGACCTGGAACTGAGCCCCCAGCAGATCGCCGGACTCCAGGAGTCCGACGCGGTGCTGTACCTGAAGGACCTGCAGCCCTCCGTCGACGACGCGGTGGCCCAGTCCCCGGTCAGGACCAAGATCGACGCGGCCTCCCTGACCACGCTGGAGAAGCACGGCAACGAGGTCGGCGGCCACGCGGCCGAGCACGACACGCACGAGGCCGACGAGTCCGGCGGCAAGGACCCGCACATCTGGCTCGACCCGGTGCGCTACGCCCAGGTCGCCGAGGGCGTCGGCAAGGCCTTCGCCAAGGCCGACCCGGACCACGCGGCCGACTATCGCAAGAACACCGCGGATCTGGTCGGGAAGCTGCACGACCTGGACAAGCAGTTCAAGGCCGGGCTCGCCGGCAGCAGGAACAAGGTCTTCATCACCACGCACGCCGCCTTCGGCTACCTCGCCGAGCGCTACGGCCTCACCGAGGAGGCCATCAACGGCCTCGACCCCGAGTCGGAGCCCAGCGCCGCGCGGGTGAAGGACCTGGAGAAGACGGCCGAGGCCGACGGGGTGACCACCGTCTTCTACGAGACGCTCGTCAGTGACAAGACCGCGAAGACCATCGCCGGCGACGCGGGCCTGAAGACCGACGTCCTCGACCCGATCGAGGGCATCACCGGCAGGTCCCGCGGCAAGGACTACTTCGCCGTCCAGGAGGCCAACCTCAAGGCGCTCCAGAAGGCGCTGGGCGCCCAGTGACCGGCAGGGAGGGCAGGACCATGGACGAGCCCGTCATAGCCCTGCGCGGGGTGACCGCCGAACTCGGCGCGCGTCCCGTGCTGCGCGGCATCGACCTCACGGTCGGCCGCGGCGAGGTCGTCGCGCTGCTCGGCGCCAACGGCTCCGGCAAGTCGACGGCCGTACGCAGCATCATCGGCCAGGTGCCCGTCAGCTCCGGCACCATCGAGCTGTTCGGCACTCCGCGCCGGTCGTTCCGCGACTGGGCGCGCGTGGGCTACGTACCGCAGCGCACCACGGCCGCCGGCGGCGTCCCGGCGACGGTGACCGAGATCGTCTCCTCCGGCCGCCTGGCCCGCACCCGCTTCGGCGTCTTCCGCAGGAGGGACCGCGAGGCCGTGCACCGCGCCCTGGAGCTGGTCGGCATGGCGGACCGCGCCAAGGACGCGGCGAGCGCCCTCTCCGGCGGCCAGCACCAGCGGGTGCTGATCGCCCGCGCGCTGGTCGCCGAGCCCGAACTGCTGATCATGGACGAGCCGATGGCGGGCGTCGACCTGGCCAGCCAGGAGGTGCTCGCGCGGACCCTGAGGCAGCAGGTGGAAGCCGGTACCACCGTCCTCCTCGTGCTGCACGAACTGGGCCCGCTGGAGCCCTTGATCGACCGGGCGGTCGTCCTGCGCGACGGCTGCGTCCTGCACGACGGCCCGCCGCCCCGCGCGGTCGGCCAGCACGCACTGCCCGGCCACGACCACGTACACCCGCACGCACCGGCGGGCACCGAACCGATCCGCACGGGACTGCTGAGCTGATGGACTTCCTGAACTACGCCTTCATGCAGCGGGCACTGCTCGCGGCCGTGCTGGTCGGCATCACCGCGCCCGCGGTGGGCATCTACCTGGTCATGCGCCGCCAGGCCCTGATGGGCGACGGCATCGGGCACGTGGCCATGACGGGCGTCGGCCTCGGCTTCCTGCTGTCAACGTCCCCGGTATGGATGGCGACCGCCGTCTCCGTGCTCGGCGCGGTGCTGATGGAACTGATCCGCTGGTACGGCAGGACGCGCGGCGACATCGCCCTGGCCATGCTCTTCTACGGCGGCATGGCCGGCGGTGTGATGCTGATCAACCTGGCGCCGGGCGGCTCCAACGCCAACCTGACGTCGTACCTGTTCGGCTCCCTGTCGACCGTGTCGCAGTCCGACGTGACCGCGATCTGCGTGCTCGCCGCCTTGGTCCTGCTGGTCACGCTGGGCCTGCGCCGCCAGTTGTTCGCGGTCAGCCAGGACGAGGAGTTCGCGCGGGTCACGGGCCTGCCGGTGCGCGCGCTGAACCTGCTGACGGCGGTCACCGCCGCGGTGACGGTGACCGTCGCGATGCGCGTGGTCGGCCTGCTGCTGGTGTCCGCGCTGATGGTGGTGCCGGTGGCGGCCGCGCAGCAGCTGACCCGGAGCTTCACGGCGACGTTCGTGATCGCCGTCGCGATCGGCGTGGCCGTGACCGTCAGCGGCACGGTCACCTCGTACTACCAGGACGTCCCGCCCGGGGCGACGATCGTCCTGCTGACCATCGCCGCGTTCGTCGCGCTGACGGCCCTGGCCACCCCGCTGGCCCGCCGACGCGCCCGCGCGGCGGCAATGACACAGCCCGCCGGGGACCCGGCGGAGTGCTCGATTCCGGCCACGCGGGCAGCCGCGGACGAGGTCGGCGTCTGACCGCGCCGAGCCCGGGCTGGCACAATGGCCCGGGCAGACGCCAGACATGAGGAGGCAACCGGTGACGACCGCTGGACCGCCCGTGAAGGGCCGCGCGACCCGACAGCGTGCAGCCGTGGCGGCGGCCCTGGACGAGGTCGACGAGTTCCGCAGCGCGCAGGAACTGCACGACATGCTCAAGCACAAGGGTGACTCGGTCGGGCTCACCACCGTCTACCGCACCCTGCAGTCCCTCGCCGACGCCGGCGAGGTCGACGTCCTGCGCACCTCCGAGGGCGAGTCCGTCTACCGCCGCTGCTCGAGCGGCGAACACCACCACCACCTGGTCTGCCGCGCCTGCGGGAAGGCGGTGGAGGTCGAGGGCCCGGCCGTGGAGAAGTGGGCGGAGGCGATCGCCGCGGAGCACGGGTACGTGAACGTGGCCCACACGGTGGAGATCTTCGGCACGTGCGCGGACTGCGCCGCGGGGTGCGCCGCGGGCTGAGCCGTCGCCCCTCGGGAGCTGTCGTGCCGTCGGCTCGTAGCCGGAGCTGCGGGCAGTAGTGCCGCGCTGGAGCGGCACGGGTGGGCGCAGCGGCACCCTGCGAGTGCCGGTACGCGACCCACCCCGCCCCAGCCCTCACTCACACCTCAGCTGCGCCCGAAGCAGCGCTCCAGCTCGTCCAGGTCGTAGAAGGCGCTGCCCCGGGCGACGGGACGGCAACCGGCCTTGAAGGCGGTCTCCTTCTCGTTGTAGAGCATGCGGACCAGGTAGCGGTCGCCCTTCTCGAAGACGTCCCACTGGATGTTCGCGCCCAGCGGGGAGACGGACGCGCCGCGCCACGGGTTGTCGGCGTACGTGTACGGCTCACCCGGCGTCGCAGGCCGGGTGCTGCCCGGCAGGCCCATCAGCGCGGCCAGCGGGATGATCTCCTCGGCGTGGGTGAAGCGCAGCTCGGCACCGAGGTCGCTGGTGCCGGCCCGCTTGGCCTCGACCTGCTCGAAGAGGTCGTCGAGGAGGACGCCCGCCATCTTGTAGGTGATGTCGCTGTCGGCGAACCCGGGCCCCTTCTCGTAGAAGTCCTCGGCGTCGCCGAGGTAGCCGAACCAGGCCGCGTCGGTACGGGAGACGTAACGCTCCATGCCCCAGCCCGCACCGTCCGGGCTCTCCTCGCTCATCGCGGGGGCGATCGCGTACAGGTTGTAGACGGCCTCGGCCGCACCGACCTGGTCGGGGATCTGCTCGAGGAAGGGGTCCTCGAAGATGGTGCGCAGGACGCTGCGGGCCGCCTGCCGCGTCCTGGGCTGGTCGGTGATGCCGTGCAGGGTGTCCTTGAGGCGCTGGTCGTTGTCGATGTAGTCGCGGTAGGCCGCGCCGCCCGCCGCCTTGTGGAAGTACAGCAGGTCCTTGTCGGTGCGGGTCGGCCCGATCAGCGGCTCGAGCGCCGGGTCGGCGTCGGCGAGGGCGCCCGCGAACACAGTGCCGCTGTCCACGGCCCGCCCCTGCCCGGAGCTGACGACGTCGATCTTCTCGCCCTTGTCGGCGATCTTCCCGAACAGCGACGGCAGCCGCCGCTCCAGGCGCACGGCCGTGTCCGCCAGCTCCCGCTTGCCGCGCCCGCTGAGGTTGCCGTAGCCGACCTTCGCCATGGCGGCCTGCAGGGCGCGCACCTTCGGCCCGAACTCCTCACCCCTGTCGGTGAGTCGCCCCTCGGCTTCGGCCTTGTCCCACAGCGCGAGGATCAGATCGCCGTCCTCGCTGTCGCCGGCCGCGCGGGAGCCGTGCCGGGAGACGTTCTCGGTGAAGACGGGAACGAAACCGGCGGGGGCCTGCTGGTAACCGTGCGGGTTCTGCCGAGGCGCGTACGGCGCCTTCGTGCCGTAGCTGTCGCGGTGCGCGGGTCCGTCGGCCGCGTGCGCGGGCAACGCGGTGAGCAGCAGGGCGCCGAGGGCGAGGACAGGGGTAAGACGTCTCATGAGTCCCGCATCCTCGGCGGCCCGCATGAACCACCGGTGACGCCGAGGTGACCGGCTCAGGTGTCCGACCTGCCCTCCATGGCCAGGAGTTCCTCGTTCGGGACGGCACCGCCGAAGCGGCGGTCGCGGGAGGCGAACTCGACGCAGGCCCGCCACAGGTCACGCCGGTCGAAGTCGGGCCACAGCACGTCCTGGAAGACCATCTCGGCGTACGCGCTCTGCCAGAGCAGGTAGTTGGAGGTGCGCTGCTCGCCGCTCGGACGCAGGAACAGGTCGACGTCCGGCATGTCCGGGTAGTACAGGTACTTCGCGAGGGTCTTCTCGTTGACCTTGGACGGGTCGAGACGGCCCGCCTTCACGTCCTCGGCGAGGGCCTGCGCGGCGTCCGCGATCTCGGCCCGGCCGCCGTAGTTCATGCAGAAGTACAGCGTGAGCAGGTCGTTGTCCTTGGTCTGCTCCTGGGCGACCTGCAGCTCCTTGGCGACCGACTTCCACAGCTTGGGCATGCGGCCCACCCAGCGCACCCGGATGCCGAGTTCGTCGAGCTGGTCGCGGGTCTTGCGGATGAAGTCGCGGTTGAAGTTCATCAGGAAGCGGACCTCGTCGGGCGAACGCTTCCAGTTCTCGGTGGAGAAGGCGTACAGCGAGATGTTGCGCACACCGATCTCGACGGCGCCCTGGAGGACGTCGAGCACCCGCTCGGCACCCACCTTGTGCCCCTCGGTCCGGGGCAGTCCGCGCTCCTTCGCCCAGCGGCCGTTGCCGTCCATGACGATCGCGACGTGCTCCGGGACCAGCTCGCCGGGGAGCTTCGGCGCGCGGGCGCCCGACGGGTGCGGCTCCGGCGCCTTGTACTCGCGCCGCTGGCGCCCGAGGATCCCGCGTACCACCATGTGCTTCTCGTCTCCCTCTGCGATCTGGGGGTTTCGCTACGACTTCTCGACGTACCGGAGCGAGCGCAGTCCGCGCTCCAGATGCCAGTGCAGGTAGGCGGACACCAGCCCGCTGCCCTCCCGGACGTACCGCGGCTCGCACGCGTCCGCCGTCTCCCAGTCTCCCGTAAGCAGCGCCCCGAGCAGTACCAGGGTCTGCGGAGACGGTACGACACTGCCGGGCACCCGGCAGTCGACGCAGACGGAGCCGCCGGAGGCGACCGAGAAGAAGCGGTTCGGGCCGGGCATGCCGCACTTCGCGCAGTCGCCGAAGCTGGGCGCGTAGCCGTTGACCGCGAGGGAGCGCAGGAGGAAGGCGTCGAGCACGAGGTGCGGCGCGTGCTCACCTCGGGCGAGCGTCCGCAGCGCCCCCACCAGCAGCAGATACTGCTGCACGGCCGGCTCGCCCTCGTGGTCGGTGAACCGCTCGGCGGTCTCCAGCATGGCCGTGCCGGCGGTGTAGCGGGCGTAGTCGGTGACGATCCCGCCGCCGTAGGGAGCGATGGTCTCGCTCTGCGTGCACAGCGGCAGCCCGCGGCCGACCAGCTCGCTCCCCCGCGCGAAGAACTGCACGTCCACGTGGGAGAAGGGCTCCAGCCGCGCCCCGAACTTCGACTTGGTCCGCCGCACCCCCCGGGCCACGGCCCGCACCCGCCCGTGACCGCGCGTGAGCAGCGTGATGATCCGGTCCGCCTCACCCAGCTTCTGGGTGCGCAGCACGATGCCGTCGTCGCGGAACAGAGTCATGACCCCATTCTCGCCCATGCCGGGACCACCCACGGCGGCCCCGGCACGGCCGGGCGGGCACGATCGGCGGATCCGTTCCGCCCCCTCGCCCCGCGCCCGGCAGGTCTCCCGGACCCCCCTGGAACGAACCCGCCCGTCACCGGGCACGCGACCTGGCGGCGCCGAGGCGGTGCCGGGCTGCTCGGCCGCGTCGCGGCCCGGACACCGCTGCCGCTGTCACCATGCTGGGGAGGAGGACCAGCCGACCCGCGCACGCCAGGAGCCCCCGATGACCTTCCCCGCCCCGCTGACCGGTGTCGTCCCGCCCGTGTGCACGCCCCTGACACCGGAGCGCGAGGTGGACGTGCGCTCGCTGCTGCGGTTGGTCGACCATCTGGTGGAGGCCGGGGTGCACGGGCTGTTCCTGCTCGGCTCGACCTCGGAGGCGGCCTTCCTGACGGACCGCCGGCGCAAGCAGGTCGTGGAGACCGTGACGGCACACGTGGGCGGTCAACTGCCCGTCCTGGCCGGCGCCATCGACATGACCACACCGCGCGTACTCGACCACGTCGCGGCGGTCGCCGCGGCGGGCGCGCAGGCCGTCGTCGTGACCGCCCCCTTCTACGCCCGCACCCACCCCGCGGAGATCGTCCACCACTACCGCCGGACCGCGGCCGCCAGCCCGGTCCCGGTCATCGCCTACGACATCCCGGTGGCCGTGCACAGCAAGCTCCCCGCCGACCTGGTGCTGGGACTGGCCGGGGACGGTGTCCTGGCCGGGATCAAGGACTCCAGCGGCGACCTGGCGGCCTTCCGGGAGGTCGTCACGGGCGCCCGTGCGCACCCCGGCTTCAGCGTCCTGACCGGCTCCGAGCTGATCACCGACTCCGCCCTGGCGCTGGGCGCCGACGGGGCCGTACCCGGCCTGGCCAACGTCGACCCGCACGGGTACGTCCGCCTCTACCGCCAGTGCCGAGCGGGCGACTGGAAGGGCGCACGGGCCGAACAGGAGCGGCTGTGCGCCCTGTTCGGCATCACCGGCGTCGGCGACCCGGCCCGCATGGGCGGCAGCTCCTCGGCCCTGGGCGCGTTCAAGGCGGCACTGCACCTGCGGGGCGTCATCGACTGCCCGATCACGGCCGAGCCGCAGGTCCCGTTGTCCGGCGAGGAGGTCGAGCAGGTCGCCAAGCACCTGGCGGCGGCCGGGCTGCTCTAGGTGTATCGCCCCGAGAGGCTGGGGACCCGCCCGATCAGCCGTGCCGTGGGCCCCGGCGAGAGCAGCGCCTCGCCGGCGGCGACCGTGCGGACCCCTCCGGAACGGTTGCCTGGATACGGCTTCCGGGCCACCGCCGCGAGCAGACGCGCTCGTCGGGCTCGGGGGCGAGTGCGCGGGCAGTGCCGCGGGCGTCCCCAGGGCGCCGTCACTCCCCGGGGAGTATCAGGCGGGCGGGTCCGGGGAGGACGCGGTCAGGACGGCGTCCGCGCGGCGGCCAGCAGTCTGGTCACGTCGTCGGCCCGGATGGTCAGGGCCGCGCCGATGGTGGTGAGGGCGTCGCGTTCGGCGGGCGTGTAGGGGCCGTCGGCGAGGGCGATGCGGGCGGCCTGGAGCAGGAGGGACTCGCGGCCGGCCGGGGCCAGGTGCGGGGCGAGCGGGTCCAGGGCCTCGTGCAGCTCTATGGTCAGGCTCGCGCCGCACGGCTGCTCGAAGACCCGGCCGGTGTCGGCGGCCAGGGCCTCCACCAGGGCGGCCAGCTGGTCCTCGGTGCACTCGTCGAAGCCGGCCCCGCGGACCGCGCCGGCGGCGGTCTCCAGGGCCGTGCGGGAACAGGTGCCGCCCGCGGCGAGCACGGCGAGGGCGACGGTGTGCACGGCGTCGCGGAGCATCGCCGAGAAACGGCGGGTGGTGGGGTGGTCGAGGGCGTCGGTGCCGAAGTGGTGGCGGCAGGACGCGCACTCCACGACCGGTCCGGTCACCCCGCGCGGCAGCAGGGGCACGCCGAGCAGGGTGAGGCGGCGGCGCCCGGTGAGCCGCTGGTAGTTGCGGTCGCCTCCGCAGCCGGGGCAGAAGAACTCGCCGTCTCCCACGGGTGTCCATGCGGTGCGGGTGCCCAGGATGCGCGCAGCCCTGGCGGCACGGCCGTCTCGTCCCCGTACTGGCAGCACGTCGCACCTCCGTAACCACGCGGCAACATCGCCGCGCTGGCGTGATGTTAGCCACATCCTGGACGCTGAGTCAGTACCCCGTACGAGACCTTTCTGTTATGTCCGAGGCGCGATGGCCGATACACGACGGGGCCCTGACCGTCGTGGAGAACGGTCAGGGCCTCGAAATCGCCGGTCAGAGGCGTCAGCGGGCGGCGCGGTTCACCGCGGAGACGACCGCCTTCAGCGATGCACGCGTCGTGTTCGCGTCGATGCCGATCCCCCAGAGAACCTTGCCGTCGATCGCGCATTCGATGTAAGAGGCGGCCTGCGCGGAGGCGCCCTCGCTCATCGTGTGCTCCTGGTAGTCCAGCAGGCGTACGTCGATGCCGATGGACTGCAGGGCGTCGAAGAAGGCCGAGATCGGACCGTTGCCGGAGCCGGACAGGACCCGGTCCTCGCCGTCGACCGTGGCCTCGACGGTGAGCATGTCCACGCCGTCGGTGTCGGTGGTCGACTGGCCGGTCCTGACCTGGATGCGGCCCCAGGGGTTGTCGGGGTTCGGCAGGTACTCGTCCTGGAAGACCGCCCAGATCTCCTTCGGCGTGATCTCGCCGCCCTCGGCGTCGGTCTTCGCCTGGATGAGCTTCGAGAACTCGATCTGCATGCGGCGCGGCAGGTCCAGCTTGTGGTCGTTCTTCAGGACGTAGGAGATACCGCCCTTGCCGGACTGCGAGTTGACGCGGATGACGGCCTCGTAGGAGCGGCCGACGTCCTTGGGGTCGATCGGCAGGTACGGCACCGCCCACTCGATGTCGTCCACCGTGACGCCCTTGGCCTTCGCCTCGGCCTCCATGGCGTCGAAGCCCTTCTTGATGGCGTCCTGGTGGGAGCCGGAGAAGGACGTGTAGACCAGGTCGCCCACGTACGGGTGGCGTGGGTGGACCTCCATCTGGTTGCAGTACTCCCACGTACGACGGATCTCGTCGATGTCGGAGAAGTCGATCTGCGGGTCGACGCCCTGGGAGAACAGGTTCATCCCCAGGGTGACCAGGTCGACGTTGCCGGTGCGCTCGCCCTGTCCGAACAGGCAGCCCTCGACGCGGTCGGCGCCGGCCATCAGGGCCAGCTCGGCGGCGGCCACGGCGGTGCCGCGGTCGTTGTGCGGGTGGACGGACAGGCAGACGTACTCGCGGCGGGAGAGGTTGCGGTGCATCCACTCGAAGCGGTCCGCGTGCGTGGACGGAGTCGAACGCTCAACGGTGGCGGGCAGGTTGAGGATGATCTCGCGGCCCGGGCCCGGCTGGTAGACGTCCATCACCGCCTCGCAGACCTCCAGCGCGAAGTCCAGCTCGGTGTCGGTGAAGATCTCCGGGCTGTACTGGTATCCGAACTCGGTCTCGGGGCCCAGCAGCTTCTCGGCGTACTCCATCACCAGGCGGGTGCCGTCGACGGCGATCTGCTTGATGTCGTCCTTGGAGCCGCGGAAGACGACCCGGCGGAAGACCGGGGCGGTGGCGTTGTACAGGTGGACGGTGGCGCGGCGGGCGCCCTTGAGGGATTCCACGGTGCGCTCGATCAGGTCCTCGCGGGCCTGGGTCAGGACGGAGATCGTCACGTCCTCGGGGATCGCGCCCTCTTCCTCGATGATCGAGCGTACGAAGTCGAAGTCGGTCTGGCCGGAGGCGGGGAACCCGACCTCGATCTCCTTGTAGCCCATCTTGACCAGCTGGTCGAACATCCGGCGCTTGCGCTCGGGCGACATCGGGTCGATCAGGGCCTGGTTGCCGTCGCGCAGGTCGGTGGAGAGCCAGCGGGGAGCGGTGGTGATGCGCTTCTCGGGCCAGGTGCGGTCCGGGATGTCGACCTGTTCGTAACGGCCGTACTTGTGGATCGGCAGGGAACTGGGCTGCTGGCGGTTCGCCATGATTGCGTGGGCTCCTCAGGAGGTCCGGATGGACGGCCGACGACGCAATGCCAAAGCTCCGCGGGGAGGGAGTCGGCCTTTGACTACAGGCCCTCGCCGCGGCAGCTAAGGAGAAGCAGCCCGAAACGCATGATGCTCCGCAGCCTAGCCGAGCCGCGCCGGGTGCGCGGGCCTGTATCAGTATGCGGAATCGAGGGCGCAAATGGGGCAAAAAGTGCGCTACGCCACTTCCCCCTACGCGGCCATACCATCGAGTGACACAGAGCGACGGCGAATGTCCGCGTATTTCACCAATCATGGTTGCTACTAGTGACACGGATGTCACTCAGTGCAATGGTGCCGACATGACGACCAACGGGGGCTCTGTGCCCGTCTTCTGCACGATCGTGCCGCCGCACGTCCTCGACAAGCTCGCCCGCGCCGAGGATCCCGCGCTGTCCGGACCGGCCCGCCGGTCCCTGGAGCACGACGCCTTTCAGCGCACCAAGCGCCGCCTGACCACGGTGATCGGCGCGCCCGCCGTCGCCCCGCCCGCCGGTGCCGCCGCCGACCAGCCCCACCGCACCATCTACGACGCCGGGCACACCCAGGACCTGCCCGGCACCGAGGTGCGCACGGAGGGCTCCGAGCCCGGCTCCGACGCCACCGTCAACCGCGCCTACGCGGGCCTCGGCGCCACCTTCGAGCTGTATCTGAAGGCGTACGGCCGGCACTCCATCGACGACAACGGCCTCCCGCTGGACGCCACCGTGCACTTCGGCGAGGGCTACGACAACGCCTTCTGGAACGGTGAGCAGATGGTGTTCGGCGACGGTGACAACGAGATCTTCCTCGACTTCACCATCCCCGTCGACGTCATCGGTCACGAGCTGACCCACGGCGTCACCCAGCACACCGCCAACCTCGCCTACTTCGGCCAGTCCGGCGCGCTCAACGAGTCGGTCTCCGACGTCTTCGGCTCACTGATCAAGCAGTACACGCTCCGCCAGACCGCCGCCGAGGCCGACTGGCTGATCGGCGCGGGCCTCCTCGCCCCGCGCGTCACCGGCACCGCCCTGCGTTCGATGAAGGCCCCGGGCACGGCGTACGACGACGACGTCCTCGGCAAGGACCCGCAGCCGGCCCGGATGGAGGACTACGTCCACACCGGGCGCGACAACGGCGGTGTGCACATCAACTCCGGCATCCCGAACCACGCCTTCTACCTGGCCGCCACGGCCCTCGGCGGCCACTCCTGGGAGAAGGCCGGCCAGATCTGGTACGACGTGCTGACCGGCGGCGAACTGAAGGAGGACGCCCTGTTCGCCGACTTCGCCACGCTGACCGTGAAGGCGGCGCGTGAGCGGTACGGCGCGGGCGACGAACTCCAGGCCGTGCAGAAGGCGTGGGAACAGGTCGGGGTGCGGACGCTGTAGTTCCGTACTACACAGTGACCCATGCGTATTCGAGTACGGCGCACGGGCGGTTTCGCGGGCATCGAGCGCCGGGCCGAGGTGGACACCTCGGGCCGGCCCGACGCCCATGAGTTGCGGGCCCTGGCCGAACGCGTCCTCGCGTCCGGCCGGGGCACGCCCCCTGCGGGGGTCCCGGACGGCTTCCGCTACGAGATCACCGTCGACGGCCGCACGGTCCACACCGCCGACCCCCGACTCACCGAGGACGAACGTCAGTTGGTGTCCCGGGTGCTGAAGGAGGGCGCCTAGGGCCTGTCTGACCATTCGCGTCGTTGCCCGAAGGGCGGCCGCGCGGCGTCAGGTGCGTGCTCTCGCCGTGCCGGCCCCAGGCCCTCGTACTGGACGTACTCGGGTCTGGGGGCGGTGCGGCGAGAGTGCGTGCATGGCGTCGCGCGGCAGGCGGGAATGGTCAGACAGGCCCTAGCGGGCCCGCCGCGGCGCCTCGGCGCCGTAGCCGCCGCCCCGGCGGTCGCGCTCGCCGATGGTGGTGCCCGTGCCGGGGCGTTGACGTGCGTTACCCGGGGTAAGGATGATCCGGCCATGGCGACTGACGCAGGCGATCCGATGCCCCGTTTCCCGGACGGCTTCCTGTGGGGGGTCTCGACCTCGGCCCATCAGATCGAAGGGGCCGCCGACAAGCGCGAGCGCTCCGTGTGGGACGTGTTCACGGCCGAGCCGGGGCGGGTGAAGGACGGTTCGACGGCGGCGGTCGCCTGCGACCACTACCACCGCTACCCGCAGGACGTGGCCCTCCTCGCCGGCCTAGGCGTGGGCGCGTACCGCTTCTCGGTCTCCTGGCCCCGGGTGAACTCCCCCGGCGGCCTGGACTTCTACGACCGCCTCGTGGACGAGCTGTGCGCGGCGGGCGTACGGCCCGTGCCGACCCTCTTCCACTGGGACCTGCCCGCCTCGCTGGACTGGCTCCACCGGGACACGGCGGACCGGTTCGCCGCGTACGTGTCGGTCGTCGCCGAGCGCCTCGGCGACCGGGTCAGGAAGTGGATCACCCTCAACGAGCCCGCCGAGCACACCCTTCTCGGGCACGCGCTCGGCGCCCACGCCCCCGGCCGGCGGCTGCTCTTCGACGCCCTCCCGGTCGCCCACCACCAGCTCCTCGCCCACGGGCTCGCGGTACGGGCCCTGCGCGCGGCCGGGGCGGCGGACATCGGCATCGCCAACTCCCACGGCCCGACCTGGCCCGCCTCCGCCGAGCCGGCCGACGTGGAGGCGGCGGGTCTCTACGACCTCCTGCTCAACCGCCTGTTCGCCGAGCCGGTCATCCTGGGGCGGTATCCCGACGGCATGGGCGAGTTGATGCCCGGGGACGTGGAGTCCGACCTCGAGGTCATCGCCGAGCCGGTCGACTGGTACGGCGTCAACTACTACGCGCCGACCAGGGTCGGGGCCCCCGGGGGCGGCGACACCGAGTACGGCGGTCTGCCGCTGCCCGCCGAACTCCCCTTCTCGGTACGCGAGATCGAGGGCCGGCCGAAGACCGACTTCGGCTGGCCGGTCGTCCCGGAGGGTCTCACCGAGCTGCTGTGCGGCTTCCGCGAACGCTACGGCGACCGGCTCCCGCCGATCGTCGTCACCGAGAACGGCTGCTCCTACGAGGGCGTCGACGACCAGGACCGCATCGCCTACCTGGACGCCCATCTGCGCGCCCTGCACGCGGCGCTGGAGGCCGGGGTGGACGTGCGCGGCTACTTCGTGTGGTCCCTGATGGACAACTTCGAGTGGGCGGAGGGCTACGCACGCCGCTTCGGCCTGGTCCACATCGACTACGCCACCCAAAAGCGCACCCCGAAGGCGTCCTACCACTGGTTCCGGGACGTGCTGAGGGCACAGACGGCTGCTTCCCGACCCACCGAGCAACCCCACCCACCCGCCTGACCGGCAAAGCCCCCGACAGCCGCTTCCCAGCCACCGAGCACCCCACCCACCCGACCAGCGGACCCCCCGGCAGCCGCTTCCCAACCACCGAGCACCCCACCCACCCGACCGAGCGGAACCCCCCGACAGTTGCTTCCTAGCCCACCGAGTCGGGTGGGTGGGTGGGTGGGCCGGAAGGGGGCTAGAAGCCGAGCTTGCGGAGTTGCTTGGGGTCTCGCTGCCAGTCCTTCGCCACCTTCACATGGAGGTCCAGGAAGACCGGCGTGCCGAGCAGCGCCTCGATGTGCTTGCGGGACTTGATGCCGACTTCTTTCAGGCGCTTGCCCTTGGGGCCGATGATGATGCCCTTCTGGCTGGGACGCTCGATGTAGACGTTGGCGTGGATGTCCAGGAGGGGACGGTCGGCGGGGCGGTCCTCGCGCGGGAGCATCTCCTCCACGACCACCGCGATGGAGTGCGGCAGCTCGTCGCGCACGCCCTCCAGCGCCGCCTCACGGATCAGCTCGGCCACCATCACCTGCTCGGGCTCGTCGGTGAGGTCACCCTCGGGGTAGAGAGCGGGGCCCTCCGGCAACAGGGGGATCAGGAGGTCGGCGAGCAGGCCCACCTGCTTGGACCCCACCGCCGACACCGGCACGATCTCCGCCCACTCGATCCCCAGCTCCTTGCCCAACTGGTCGATCGCGATCAGCTGCTCGGCGAGGGCCTTCGGGTCGACGAGGTCGGTCTTGGTGACGATCGCGACCTTCGGCGTCTTCTTGATCCCGGCCAGTTCCTTCGCGATGAAGCGGTCACCGGGGCCGATCTTCTGGTCCGCGGGCAGGCAGAAGCCGATCACGTCGACCTCGGCCCAGGTGGTGCGGACCACGTCGTTCAGCCGCTCGCCGAGCAGCGTGCGCGGCTTGTGCAGCCCGGGAGTGTCCACCAGGATCAGCTGGGCGTCCGGACGGTGCACGATGCCCCGTACCGTGTGCCGGGTCGTCTGCGGCCGGTTGGACGTGATCGCCACCTTCTGCCCGACCAGAGCGTTCGTGAGGGTGGACTTGCCCGCGTTGGGGCGGCCCACGAAGCAGGCGAAGCCGGCGCGGTGGACGGACTCGGCCGGCTGCTCGGATGACTGGGTACGAACGCTCATGGCGACCATTCTCCCTGATCCACGAACCCGTGCTGTACCAGTCGCCACCACCGTCTGCCCGCGTGAGCTTTCGGAAACCCCCACGCAACGAAACGTCACGGAAACACACCCGTACGCGACCGGAAACGCACACCGGTGACCCTCTGACGAGCCCCCACACCGTTGGAGACGCCCGTGACCCTCGCCGCAGCCCATGTGAACACCGGCGACACCGCCTGGCTGCTCGCCGCGACCGCTCTCGTCCTGCTGATGACCCCGGGCCTGGCCCTGTTCTACGGCGGCATGGTCCGCACGAAGAGCGTCCTCAACATGCTGATGATGAGCTTCGTGTCGATCGCCCTGGTCACGGTGGTGTGGCTGGTCGCCGGCTACTCGCTGGCCTTCGGCGACGACGCCTTCGGCGGGCTCATCGGCGATCTGCAGCACTCCGGCATGAGCGGCCTCGGCCCGGACAGCGTCCACGGCTCGGTCCCGACCCTCCTGTTCGCGACCTTCCAGCTGACCTTCGCGATCATCACGGCCGCGCTGATCAGCGGCGCCGTGGCCGACCGGACGAAATTCTCGGCCTGGCTGGTCTTCGTACCGGTCTGGACCCTGCTCGTATACGTTCCCGTGACGCACTGGGTGTGGGGCCCGGGCGGCTGGATCGTGGACGAGCTCGGCGCCCTCGACTTCGCCGGCGGCCTCCCGGTCGAGATCACCTCCGGTGCCTCGGGACTGGCCCTGTGCCTGGTCCTCGGGCCGCGGCTCGGCTTCAAGAAGGACGCCATGCGGCCGCACAACCTGCCCATGGTGATCCTCGGCGCCGGTCTGCTCTGGTTCGGCTGGTTCGGTTTCAACGCGGGCTCCGCGCTCGGCGCGAACGGCCTCGCCGCCGCCGCCTTCCTCAACACCCTCGCCGCGGGCTGCACCGGCCTGCTCGGCTGGCTCTTCGTCGAGCAGAAGCGCGACGGCCACCCGACCACCCTGGGCGCGGCCTCCGGCGCCGTGGCCGGCCTGGTCGCGATCACCCCGTCCTGCGGCACGGTCTCCCTGCTCGGCGCGCTGGTCGTGGGCCTGGCCGCCGGTGTCGTCTGCTCCTACGCGGTGAGCTGGAAGTTCAAGCTGAACTACGACGACTCCCTCGACGTCGTCGGCGTCCACCTGGTCGGCGGCATCATCGGCACCCTGCTGATCGGGCTGTTCGCGGAGAAGGCGATGACCGGCGGCACGGAGGGGCTCCTCTACGGCGGCGGTCTCGCCCCGCTGGGCAGGCAGCTCCTCGCCGTGGTGGTCGTGGCGGCGTACGCCTTCGCGGTGACGTACGGCCTCGGCAAGCTGATCGGCAAGGCGATGGGCTTCCGCGCGAGCGAGGAGCAGGAGCACACCGGCCTGGACCTTACGGTGCACGCCGAGACGGCCTACGATCACGGAGTCCTGGGCCATGGCGCCCCGGTCTCCCACTCCGTCGTCGCCGCCCAGCAGGCACCCACTCAGAAGGTCAAGACCCAGGCATGAAGCTCATCACCGCGATCGTCAAGCCGTACCGTCTGGACGAGGTCAAGACCGCCCTGCAGCAACTGGGCGTGCACGGTCTGACCGTGACCGAGGCGAGCGGCTACGGCCGGCAGCGCGGCCACACCGAGGTGTACCGGGGCGCCGAGTACCGGGTCGACCTGGTGCCGAAGGTGCGTATCGAGGTCGTGGTGGAGGACGCGGCGGCGGACGACGTGATCGACGCGATCGTCAGGGCCGCGCAGACGGGGAAGATCGGGGACGGGAAGGTGTGGGCCGTTCCGGTGGAGACGGTCGTGCGGGTGCGGACCGGCGAGCGCGGCCCCGACGCCCTCTGACCAACAGCACCCCGGTCGCCTCCCGGCCGGCCGTCATGAGCCGGTGGGACGGAACGGGGTCCAGGGGGCGGCCCCCCTGGTGCCTCAACCCGCGGGTACGGTCAGCTGAACGGTGCCGTCCGGAGAGGCGAGCAGCACAGGCGTCCCCGCGCCGCCGAGGTCGGCAACGGCGGCCAGGTCCTCGCCCGGCACCGCCTCGGCGTCACTCACCACCGCCGCCGCCTCCAAGGACCGCGCCCCCGAGGCCACGGCCATCGCCACCGCGGTCCGCAGCGCACTCAGCTTCAGCGAAGCGAGCTCCACCGACCCGGCGACGTACGTACGCCCCGTCTCGTCCCGTACGGCCGCCCCCTCGGGGACACCGTTGCGGGCCCGCGCGGAACGGGCCAGGGTGACGATCTTGCGGTCCTCGGGATCAAGCGCGCTGCTCTCGGTCATGCCCAGAGCATACGAAGCCGCGGCGGGTTCACCCCGCCACGGGGTACCCGGCACCCCGGCCGGCCCGGGGCGGCGCCGGAGTCAGGCCAGCGTCTGGACGATCTCGCTGCGCGCGGCCGTGTGCACCACACGGGCACGTGCGCCGTTCACCAGCGGGAGGTGGGGCGGGACGTGCCCGCACTCGACATCGGCGACGATCGGCACGCCCAGCGGACCGAGCGCGTCGAGGACGGCCTCGTACTGGGTGAGGGTGCGGCCGGCGGGGGCGCGCGTGCGGCCCACGAGGACGGCGGCCGCGCGGTCGAAGAACCCGGCCAGGCGCATGCCGTGCAGGTGGCGGCAGATGGAGAAGGCGTTGTCCTCGCAGGCCTCGACGTAGACGAGCAGCGGCTCGTCCCCGGCGAGGCGCGAGGTGTCCAGGTAGGGCGTCCCCGCGAGATGGCCGAGGGTCTCGATGCAGCCGCCGATCAGCCGCCCTTCGACCTCCACGTCACCGGTGCCGTCGAGCCGGGTCCAGGTGCCCTCGGCGTCCAGGGTGAGGTCGCGGATCCCGGGGTGCTGGGCCCAGTCGTCCCAGCCGCCGCACCGGTGCCGCCCCGGCGGTGTCTGCGAGAACGTCTCTCCTCGGGGCGCGGCCACGATGTCCAGCCAGGACTTCAGTCCCTCGGGCGTCCGGTACGGGGTGTCCATGAGGTTGTTGCCGTGGACGGTCGCGACCCCGGTGAGCAGGGTCAGCGGCGTGATGATCGTGGAGATGTCGGACCAGCCGACCATCCACGTCGGCTCGGCCCGCCCGATCCGCTCGAAGTCGAGCAACGGCAGCAGGTCGATCGCGGTCTCCCCGCCCCACGGAGGCACCACGGCCCGGATCGTGGGGTCGGTCAGCATGTCGGTCAGTTCGGCGGCGCGCTCGGCGGCCGGGGCGCTGAGGTGCGTGGAGCCGTCCATGCACCGGCCGACGACCACCTCGTACCCTCGCGCCTCGAGGTCGCCCAGCGCGACGTCGAGACGGCCTCGCAGCGTCTCGGCCACCCCGCTGGACGGGGAGGTCACACCGATTCGGTCACCGGGGCGCAGCGGGCGCGGGTATCGAACAGTCATGCGCCGGATTCTGACATGCGGTCAGCCGGCCCCGGGAAGAGGTTTACGGCCGGTCCAGCCGCAGCCGCTCCGCCCTCGGCAGCCCGGCGACGACAAGATCGTAGGAGTCCTCGATCAGCTCGCAAACCAGCCGGTCCGGCAGGCCGCCGTCGACGGTCACGGTGTTCCAGTGGCGCTTGTTCATGTGCCAGCCGGGGACGATCAGTCCCTCGTGCTCACCGCGCAGCCGGAGGGCGTCCTCCGGGTCGCACTTGAGGTTGACCCTCAGGGGCCGCGCGTCCAGGTCGGTCAGGGCGAACATCTTGCCCAGCACCTTGAAGACCGAGGTCTTCGCATCGAACGGGAAGTCCTCCACGGCCGCGTTGAAGGACAGGCAGCAGGCGCGCAGCTCCTGGGGGGTCACTCGGGCTCGTCCTCCTCGGCGACCGGCACGGGGACCGGTTCCACCAGGACCGTGACGATCTTGTTCCGCCGTCCGGCCGCGGCCTCCGCCGTCAGCTTCAGGCTGCGCCCGTCGGGCAGTTCGACCGGGGCGGACGCGCCGGCGATGGGGACCCGGCCGAGGGCCTTGGCGAGCAGTCCGCCGACGGTCTCCACGTCCTCGTCGTCGTACTCCTCCAGGCCGTACAGCTCGCCGAGGTCGGTGATGTCGAGGCGGGCGGTGACCCGGTACCGGTCGTCGCCGAGGTCCTCGACGGGCGGCAGTTCCCGGTCGTACTCGTCGGTGATCTCGCCGACGATCTCCTCCAGGATGTCCTCGATGGTGACGATCCCGGCGGTGCCGCCGTACTCGTCGATGACGACGGCGACGTGGTTGCGGTCCTTCTGCATCTCGCGCAGCAGGTCGCCGGCGTTCTTGGTGTCGGGTACGAAGACGGCCGGGCGCATGGCCGTGGACACCAGGTCGCCCTCCGCGTCCCGGCTGATGTGCGTCTTGCGGACCAGGTCCTTCAGGTACACGATCCCGACGATGTCGTCCTCGCTCTCACCGGTGACCGGGATCCGGGAGAACCCGGAACGCAGGGCGAGGGTGAGGGCCTGCCGGATGGTCTTGTACCGCTCGATGACGACCAGGTCGGTGCGCGGGACCATGACCTCGCGGACGAGGGTGTCGCCCAGCTCGAAGACCGAGTGCACCATCCGGCGCTCGTCGTCCTCGATCAGGGACTCCTTCTCGGCGAGGTCGACCAGGGCGCGCAGCTCCGCCTCGGAGGCGAAGGGGCCGCGCCGGAAGCCCTTGCCCGGGGTGAGGGCGTTGCCGATCAGGATGAGCAGGGACGGGATGGGCCCCATGATCCGGGCGAGCGGCAGCAGCACGTACGCCGCCGCGGTCGCGGTGTTCAGCGGGTGCTGGCGGCCGATGGTGCGCGGGGAGACGCCGACGGCGACGTACGACACCAGGACCATCACGCCGATGGCGACGAGCAGGGCCTCCCAGGTGGCCTCGAACTGCTGCAGGCAGGCATAGGTCACCAGGGCCGCGGCAGCCATCTCGCAGGCGACACGGACCAGCAGGGCCACGTTGAGGTAGCGGGTGGGGTCGGCGGCGATCTGGGCGAGCCTGCCGCTGCCGCGCCGGCCGGACTTGACGGCCTCCTCGGCGCGGAAGCTGGAGACCCGGGCCAGGCCCGCCTCCGCGCAGGCGGCGAGCCAGGCGACGACGACCAGCGCGATCGCCCCGACCACGATCTGCGGAGACATACGGCCCGCTTACGAGACGGTCGGCGCCGGGGACGGCCCGGTCAGGCCGCGCTCGGCCCGCCACCCGTCCACGATGGCGGCCTGGAGCCCGAACATCTCGGCCTTCTCGTCGGGCTCCTCGTGGTCGTACCCGAGCAGGTGCAGCACGCCGTGGACGGTGAGCAATTGCAGCTCCTCGTCCATGGAGTGCTGCGTCGGCGCCTCCGCGCCCTGCTTGGCGGCGACCTCCGGGCACAGCACGATGTCGCCGAGCAGCCCCTGCGGCGGCTCGTCGTCGTCCTTCGTGGGCGGTCGCAGCTCGTCCATCGGGAACGACATGACATCGGTGGGCCCGGGCAGGTCCATCCACTGGATGTGCAGCTGCTCCATGGCGTCGGCGTCCACGACGATCACCGAGAGCTCGGAGAGCGGGTGGATGCGCATCCGCGCGAGCGCGTAGCGGGCGACGTCGAGGATCGCCTGCTCGTCTACCTCGGTGCCGGACTCGTTGTTGACGTCGATCGACATGGTCGTGCTGGTCTACTTCCCCTTGGCCTTGGCGCCGGGCTTGCCACGGCCGCCCTTGGGTGCGCCGTTCTCGGTGCCGTACTTGCTGTCGTACTGCTCGTACGCGTCGACGATACGGCCCACCAGCTTGTGCCGTACGACATCCTGGGACGACAGCCGGGAGAAGTGGACGTCCTCGACGCCCTCCAGGATCTCCTGCACCTGCCTGAGACCGGACTTCTGCCCGTTGGGCAGGTCCACCTGGGTCACGTCACCCGTGATCACGATCTTCGAGTCGAAGCCGAGGCGGGTGAGGAACATCTTCATCTGTTCGGGGCTGGTGTTCTGGGCCTCGTCCAGGATGATGAAGGCGTCGTTGAGCGTGCGGCCGCGCATGTACGCGAGCGGCGCGACCTCGATCGTCCCGGCGGCCATCAGCCGCGGGATCGAGTCCGGGTCGAGCATGTCGTGCAGCGCGTCGTACAGCGGGCGCAGGTAGGGGTCGATCTTCTCGTAGAGCGTGCCGGGCAGGAAGCCGAGCCGCTCGCCGGCCTCGACCGCCGGACGGGTCAGGATGATCCGGTTGACCTGCTTGGACTGCAGGGCCTGCACGGCCTTGGCCATGGCCAGGTAGGTCTTGCCGGTACCGGCGGGGCCGATGCCGAAGACGATCGTGTGCTTGTCGATCGCGTCGACGTACCGCTTCTGGTTGAGGGTCTTGGGGCGGATCGTGCGGCCGCGCGAGGACAGGATGTTCTGCGTCAGCACCTGGGCCGGGGTCTCCGGGCCGTCGCTCGTCCCGTTCTCGCTCGCCTTGAGCATCGCGATCGAGCGTTCCACTGCGTCCTCCGTCATCGGCTGCCCGGTGCGGAGCACCAGCATCATCTCGTCGAACACACGCGCGATGAGGGCGACGTCCACGGGGTCGCCGACCGCGCTGATCTCATTGCCCCGGACATGGATGTCGGCTGCCGGGAAGGCCTTCTCGATCACACGCAGGAGGGAGTCGCCGGAACCCAGCACGGTCACCATGGGGTGTTGGGCGGGGACGGTGAACTGCGCTCTCGCCTGCTCCTGCGCGGGGGTGTGAGCTGTGGGTGTCTCTGTCATGGGCCGGCGCTTAAGGCCTGCGCTTCCTCCTCGTCACGGCCGCATAGCTGAGGGCGGCCTCGCGCTTCCAGGGTACGACGGGGGGCTGACAAGCCTGTAGGAGTTTTCGCCGGGCAGCCGCTCGTGCGCTTCTCCACCGCGCTCAGCCGGACCGGCGGAACCCGATGGTCGGCACGGCCCGCCGCAACGGCCACGGCCGGTCCAGCACCTCCGGCACCAGCCCGTCGAGGAACGCGTACCTCTGCAACGCCCTCGGTTCCTGCCCGGGCAGGGACTGCACCCGCCGCCACCAGGCCCCGATCTCCGACCACCCCGGCGCGGAGAGCGAGCCCCCGAACTCCTGGACCGACAGCGCCGCGGTGAGCCCCGCGAAGGCCAGCCGGTCGGCCAGCGGCCACCCCGCCAGGGAGCCCGTCACGAACCCGGCGACGAACACGTCCCCCGCCCCCGTCGGATCCAGCGCCTCCACGGCGATCGCCGGCACCTCCGCGGCCTCCCCCGTGCGCCGGTCCACCGCGTAGGCCCCCTCGGAGCCGAGGGTCACCACGGCCACCGGCACGTACTCGGTCAAGGCATGCGCGGCGAGCCGCGGACAGTCGGTGCCGGTGTACCGCTTCGCCTCCTCCGCGTTCGGCAGGAACGCCTCGCAGTGCTCCAGGTCGGCGAGGCCGGACAGGTCCCACGCGCCGGTCTCGTCCCAGCCCACGTCGGCGAAGATCCGGGTGCCCGCGCGCGCGGCCTGGGCGATCCACGGCGCCCGGCGCCCCGGCGTGAGGGAGGCGACGGCCGCGCGTGCCCGGGGCGGGAAGTCCGGCGCCGGCTCCTCGGGGGGCGGCTCGTGCCCGTGGGACACCATGGTGCGCTCGCCCTCGTACGCCATGGAGACGGTCACCGGGGAGTGCCAGCCGGGCACGGTCCGCGAGGGCGACAGGTCGATGCCCTCGCCCTGGGCGAGCGCGTCCCAGCAGTAGTCGCCGTAGTGGTCGTCGCCGAAGGCGGCGGCGAGGGAGGTCTTCAGGCCGAGGCGGGCGAGGGCGGCCGCCATGTTGGCGACGCCGCCGGGGCTGGAGCCCATCCCCCGGGCCCAGGACTCGGTGCCGCGCACGGGCGCCGAGTCCAGGCCGGTGAAGATGATGTCGAGGAAGACCGTGCCCGTGAGGTAGACGTCCCAGGGCGGGTCGCCGGGGGCGCGCAAGCCGGCGAGCGGGTCGACCTGGGCCTGACAGCGCGCGGCCTGCGTGAGGTGTTCCGGTTCCTCTCCGGCGATCGTGTGCGACGGGGTCACGGTGCGCTCCCTGACGTGGTGCGGTTCTGGCCAGTGTGCACCAGGTCACCCACCGGAATCGCCCGTGCCACCCGTCACCAGCGGGGCATCACCGGTGTCCGCCACCCCGGTTCGGCCGCCCGCATCGCCGCCGCGTCGTCGCGGTCCCGCAGCGAGCCGTCGTCCTCGGCCCAACGCCGGTGCAGCCGGGCCAGTTCGTCCCGGTCGAGGGCGACGCCGAGGCCGGGGGCGTCGGAGACGGCGACCCGGCCCTCGGTGAAGGCGAGCCGCTCGGTGAGGACGTCCTCCGACTGCCAGGGGTAGTGGGAGTCGCAGGCGTGGTGGAGGTTCGGCACGGTCGACGCCACGTGGGTCATGGCGGCGAGGCTGATGCCGAGGTGGGTGTTGGAGTGCATGGACACCCCGACCCCGAAGGCGGCGCAGAGCGCGGCGAGGTGCTGGGTGTTGCGCAGCCCGCCCCAGTAGTGGTGGTCGGAGAGCACGACCTGGACGGCGTCCTTGGTGAAGGCCTCCTTGATCTCGCCGAAGGTGGTCACGCACATGTTGGTGGCGAGGGGGACGTGCGTGCCCGCGGACACCTCGGCCATGGCGGGCGTGCCCAGCGTCGGGTCCTCCAGGTACTCCAGGAGGTCCCCGAGTTCCTTCGCCACCTTCAGCGAGGTGGCGACCGACCACGCGCCGTTGGGGTCGAGCCGCAGCGGGTGCCCGCGGAAGGCGTCGGCGAGGGCGCGTACGGCGGCGATCTCCTCGTCGGGCGGGAAGACACCGCCCTTGAGCTTGAACGAGCCGAACCCGTGCCGCCGCTGCAACTCCCGTGCCTGCGCGACGACTCCCGCCGGGTCGAGGGCGGCGCCCCACTCGTCCGGCTCGGCCGCAGCGCCCGCCGGGTGCCGGGCCCACTTGTAGAAGAGGTAGGCGCTGTACTCGACGGCGTCGCGGACCTTGCCGCCGAGCAGCGCGTGCACCGGCACCCCGAACGCCTTGCCCTGGGCGTCCAGACAGGCGACCTCGAAGGCGGACAGCACCGACAGTCGCAGTTTGTCGGCGCTCTGCACCCCGCGCAGCCCGCCGGCGTCCACGGCGCCCCTGACCCGCGACTCGTCGACGTCGAGGTCCATCGCGAACAAGGCGTTCACGTCCATGACCGACCGGCCCGGGAGTCGCTCGGCCAGCGGGCGGGCCAGTTCCAGGTACTTGGTGTCGCCGTACGTCTCGCCGAGCCCGGTGATGCCCTCGGCCGTGACGATCTCCACGATCAGCCGGGGGGTGTACGGCTGGTGCACGCCCTGGGTGTTGAGCAGCGGCGGGTCGGCGACCAGGATCGGTGTCAGCCGCACCTCGGTGATGGTCAGGTCACGGGTCACAGGGAGGCTCCTACGAGGTCGAGTCCGGCGGTGAGCAGGGCCTTGAGGTCGGCGAGGTCGGCGGGCGAGGGTTCGGTGAGCGGGGCGCGTACGGGGCCGACCCGCTGCCCCCGCAGCCGGGCCGCGGCCTTCACCAGGGACACGGCGTAGCCGGGTGCGCGGTCGCGGAGTTCGACGAAGGGGACGTAGAACGCGCGCAGCAGCTTGTCCGCGGTGCCGTGGTCGTCGTCTTGGAGCGCGGTGAAGAAGGCGCCGGCGATCTCGGGGGCGAAGGCGTGCACGGCGGAGGAGTAGGCGGGGACGCCGACGGTGGCGTAGGCGCGGGCCTGGATCTCGGCGGTGGCGGCGCCGTTGAAGAAGAGGAAGCCGTCGGGTGCGGCGAGGGTGAGGCGCTGGAGCCGGTCGAGGTCACTGTGGCCGTCCTTGAGGCCGATGACGTTCGGGATGCGCGCGATGCGCCGCAACGAATCCACCGTATAGGCGACTTGGCCCCGCTGGTAGGCGATCAGCGGCAGCCGGGTGCGGGCGGCGAGCCGCTCCAGCTGGGCGGCCAGGCCGTCCTGCGGGGCGTCGACGAGGTAGTGCGGCAGGACGAGCAGGGCGTCGGCGCCGGCCTCCTCGGCGATCCGTGCGAACCGGGCGGCCTGCGCCCAGCCGTACCCGGTACCGGCCACGACCGGCACCCGCCCGGCCGCCTCCGCCACGGTGGTGCCCACGACCGTCCGGTACTCCTCCTCGTCCAGCGAGAAGAACTCCCCGGTGCCGCACGCCGGGAAGACGGCACCGGGACCGGCGGCGAGCCGGTGGGCCACGTGGGCGCGGAAGCCGTCGGGGTCGAGGGTGCCGTCGTCATGGAAGGCGGTGAGCGGGAAGGACAGCACGCCGCGCGCCATCCCCTCCCGCAGTCGCCGCGCCACGTCCTGCGGAGCCGGGTCGCCGCCCACCTGACATCTCCCCTTATGAATGCCGTCTACGTATGAGAACAGAGGCTAGATACACGAACACGGGGGCGTCAATGGGAGGGCAAACGAAAGAGCCCCACCCCGCACACAGCGGGATGGGGCTCGTCTGGAGCGCCGGGCAGGCCTTGCACCTGCATCTCCCCGCAGGAAGCGGGGCGTCTTTCCTTGGACCACCAACGCACGGTCTGGCACCGGGACTTCCGGTCACCGCGACGTGATCAACTATAGCGCACGCCCGGAGGAGCCGACGAACGGCCAGACAAGCGACGGCTTTTACCCCCGTCAGCCGTCGGCAAACCGACAGTGACCCGGATCACTGGCCCCCACCTTCTACTCGAACCGCGTGCTTGATACAACTTGCTCGCGCGTTCCTGTCCGTCGACGGTCGTCGCCCCTCCCCCTCTTCCGGCTCGTCCGAGCCGCTCCTTCCGCCTGCCCTGGGAACGCCCGTGTCCGCCGCCCGCACCCTGCCCTGGCCCCTCGTCGCCCTTTTCACGGCCGGCTATCTCGCCCCCTACCTGCTGCCGACCACCGTCGGCAGACTCGACAGCGGGCTTCCGCTCACCGCCACCGAGGCCGGGGCCATCGGCAGTGCCCTGCTGCTGAGTTCGGCGACGGCGGGCTTCCTGCTGGCGGCCCGGGTGGACCGGATCGGCCCCCGCACGCTCGCCCGCGCCGGCCTCGCCCTCGCCTTCCTCGGCTACGGCGGCGCCGCCCTCACCGGGTCCGTCCCGGCCGTCGTCGCGGGCGCACTGGCCGGCGGCTTCGGGTCCGGCACGGTCACGGCGGTCGCCGCGAGCGGCATCGCCGCGCAGCGCGACCCGCACCGCGTCACCACGCTCGGCCTGCTCGGCGTATCCGCCCTCGCCGGCATCCTCTATCTGACGATCCCCCGCCTCGGCCCGGGCCACGGCCTCCCGCCGGCCGCCATCGCGCTGACCGCGCTCGCCGTCTGGCCGCTCACCGGCCGCCTGCCCGGCCGCACGGCCCCGGCCCACCGCCGCGCCGAGCACCTCGGCCGGCTCCCCCGTCTCCGCGCCGGCCTGCTGCTGGCCGCCGCCATGCCCTGCTGGTCCCTCGCCCAGAACGCCCTCTGGGGCGTCAGCGGCCGCATCGGCCTCGACCAGGCCCATCTCGGCGAGGTCACCGTCGGGGCGGTCTTCGCGGTCGCGCTCGGCGCCGGGCTGCTCGGCGTGCTGGGCGCGGGCGCGCTCGGCCCCCGGCTGGGCCGGGCGGTACCCATCGGCGCCGGTACGGCACTCATCGCCGGCTGCATCGCGCTCAGCGCGTCGGCGAGGGACCTGCCGGCGTTCGCGGCGGGCGAGATCTCCTGGAACCTGCTGTACCCGGTGGTGCTGTCGTACGTCATCGGCCTGGCCGCCTCCCTGGACCCGCGGGGCCGCTGGGCGGTGCTGGTCGGCTCGGCGTCGTCGCTGGGCACGGCGGCGGGCCCGCTGACCGGGAGCGTGCTGGCCGGGTGGGCGGGGTTCCCGGTGATGGGCCTGCTCCTCGGCGCCGGACTGCTCCTGATCGCCGTGCCGATGACGGCGGTGGCGCTGCGCACGGGCAGGCGTCCGCTGCCGGTCGTGGAACTCCCGGTGGAGACGCCCGCCGTGCCCGCCCAGCGGGCCTACGACACCGCTTCTGCGAACTCGTACGCCTCGACCTCGGCGAGGTAACGGGCGCGCCGCTCCTCGTCGTCCTCCAGGAAGGAGGCGAGGAAGGAGTTGCGGGCCAGCTCGCGCAGCCGGTCCTCCCCCAGGCCCAGCGCCGCGCGCACCGCCTCGAAGTTGTCGCCCGCGTACCCGCCGAAGTAGGCGGGGTCGTCGGAGTTGACCGTGCACAGCAGGCCGGCGTCGAGCATGGCCGGCAGCGGGTGGTCGGCCAGGGTGTCCACGGTGCGCAGCCGGACGTTGGACAGCGGGCACAAGGTGAGCGGGACGCGGTCCCGGACCAGCCGCTCGACCAGGGCCGGGTCCTCCATGCAGCGCAGGCCGTGGTCGACGCGCTCCACACCGAGCACGTCGAGCGCCTCGGTGATGTACTCCGGCGGCCCCTCCTCACCGGCGTGCGCGACGCGGCGCAGCCCCAGCGCGGCGGCGGCCTCGTACACCCGGCGGAACTTCACCGGCGGATGCCCGACCTCGGCGGAGTCCAGGCCGACCCCGGTGATCCGGTCCAGGTACGGCTCGGCCGCCTCCAGGGTCCGCAGCGCCGACTCGGCGGACTCGTCGCGCAGGAAGCACAGGATGAGCCGGGTGGAGATCCCGTGGTTGTCCTCGCTGCGGCCGAGCGCCCGCCACAGCCCCTCCACGACCGTGCCCATGGACACGCCCCGGGCGAGGTGGGCCTGCGGGTCGAAGAAGATCTCCGCGTGCCGCACGCCCTGCGCGGCGGCCCGGGCGAGGTAGGCGTCCGCCAGGTCCGCGAAGTCCCGCTCGGTACGCAGGACGGCCATCAGCTCGTAGTACAGGTTCAGGAAGGACTGGAGGTCCTCGAACCGGTACGCCTCGCGCAGTTCGTCCGTGTCGGCGTAGGGCAGCTCGACGCCGTTGCGGGCGGCCAGCTCGAACGCCAGCTCAGGCTCCAGCGTGCCTTCGATATGGAGGTGCAGTTCTGCTTTCGGGAGGGGCATCAAAGCATCGTACGGGTGATTTACCGCCGTTTCGGAACCGGTACCCGCAGCAGGTCGTGGGCCACGGTCAGCTCCCCCTCGAACCCCGCCGCCCGTGCCTGCCGCTCGAACTCCCCGGGGTCGGAGTAGCGCTGGCTGAAGTGGGTGAGGACCAGGTGCCGTACGCCCGCGTCCCGGGCCACCGCGGCGGCCTGGCCCGCCGTCAGGTGCCCGTGGTCCACGGCCAGTGCGGCGTCCTCGTCGAGGAAGGTGGACTCGATGACGAGCAGGTCGCAGCCCTCGGCGAGCGCGTGCACCCCGTCGCACAGCCGGGTGTCCATGACGAACCCGAACCGCTGCCCGCGCCGGACCTCGCTGACCTCCTCCAGCCGCACGTCCCCGAGCCGGCCCTCGCGCTGGAGGAGTCCCACGTCCGGGCCCTTGATCCCGTGCGCGGCGAGGCGGTCGGGCAGCATGCGGCGGCCGTCGGGTTCGGTCAGGCGGTAGCCGTAGGACTCGACCGGGTGGGACAGCTTGCGGGCTTCCAGGGTGTACGAGCCGGTCACCGCGAGGGTGCCGTCGGCGGCGACCGGGGCCTCGGTGAGGCGGACCGTCTCCCGGTAGGCCGTGGCATAGCGCAGCCGGTCGAAGAAGCGTTGCCCGGAGCGCGGGTAGTGCGCGGTGACCTCGTGCGGGACCTGGTCGAGGTTGATCCGCTGGATGACCCCGGCGAGGCCCAGGGAGTGGTCGCCGTGGAAGTGCGTGACGCACAGCCGGTTCAGGTCGTGCGCGGCGACCCCGGCGCGCAGCATCTGCCGCTGCGTGCCCTCGCCGGGGTCGAACAGGATGCCCTCGCCGTCCCACCGCAGCAGGTAGCCGTTGTGGTTGCGGTGCCGGGTCGGGACCTGGCTGGCGGTGCCGAGGACCACCAGTTCACGGACGGACATGGCGCCTTACCCGGGGGGCCATTCCAGGCCACGGCCGCCGAGGATGTGCGCGTGGGCGTGCCAGACGGTCTGGCCGGCGCCGCTGCCGGTGTTGAAGACGGTGCGGTAGCTCTCGAGTTTTTCCTCGTCCGCCACGGCCTGGGTGGCGGCGAGGACGTCGGCGGCGAGTTCCGGCGCACCGGCCGCCAGCGCGGCGGCGTTCTCGTAGTGAGCCTTCGGGATCACCAGGATGTGGGTGGGAGCCTGGGGGTTTATGTCACGGAAGGCCACGGTTGTCTCGGTTTCGCGGACGATCGTGGCCGGGACCTCTCCCGCCACGATCTTGCAGAACAGGCAGTCGCTCTGCGGTTCGCCGGCCATGCGTGTGCCTCCTCACGCTGGTGATCGATACCGGTGCATCGTAGTCGTTCGTCCGCGGGCCGGTGGGGGTTGATCGCGCAGTTCCCCGCCCCTCAGGTCGGCAGGCCGGGCGGGGTTCGCGCGGGCCGTTCCTCCAGTGCCTCCAGTGCGAGCCGGACGGCCGCGTCCAACTGGGCATCCGTGGCGGAGGCCCAGTCCTGCGGCCTCTGTACGACCTCCACGTCCGGGTCCACCCCGTGGTTCTCGACGTCCCACCCGACGCCCTCCAGCCAGATCGCGTACTTGGGCTGGGTGACCAGGGTGCCGTCGACCAGGTGGTAGCGGCTGTCGATCCCGATGACACCGCCCCAGGTGCGGGTGCCGACGACCGGGCCGATACCGAGGGCCTTGATGGCCGCGTTGACGATGTCGCCGTCGGAGCCGGAGAACTCGTTGGCGACGGCGACGACGGGGCCGCGGGGCGCGTCGAGCGGGTAGCTGGTGGGACGCATGCCACGGGCCAGGTCCCAGCCGATGATCCGGCGGGCCAGCTTCTCCACCACGAGCTGGGAGGTGTGGCCGCCGCGGTTCTCGCGGACGTCGACCACGAGCCCCTCCCGGGCGACCTCCACGCGCAGGTCGCGGTGGATCTGCGCCCAGCCGGGGGCCTGCATGTCGGGGACGTGGAGGTAGCCGAGCCGGCCGGCGGAGGCCGCGTGGACATGGGCGCGGCGGTCGGCGACCCAGGCGTGGTAGCGCAGCGGTTCCTCGTCGGCGACGGGCACGACGACCGTGTGGCGCGGCTCGCCGCCGCCCGCCGGGGAGACGGTCAGCTCGACGGGGTGGCCGGCCGTGCCGACGAGGAGCGGGCCGGGGCCGGTCACCGGGTCGACGGGGTGCCCGGCGACGGCGACGATCGCGTCGCCGGGGCGTACGGCGACGCCGGGGGCGGCGAGCGGGGAGCGGGCGTCCGGGTCGGAGGTCTCCGCGGGCAGGATGCGGTCGATGCGCCAGCTGCCGTCCTCGTGGCGGGAGATGTCGGCACCGAGCAGACCGTGCCGGGCGCCACCGCCTCGGCCGCCGCGCGGGCTGACGTAGGCGTGCGAGGTGCCGAGTTCGCCCTGCACCTCCCACAGCAGGTCGACCAGGTCGCTGTGGGTGGCGAGCCGGGCCAGCAGCGGCCGGTAGCGGGCGAGGACACCGTCCCAGTCGACGCCGCCGAGGTCGGGCCGCCAGAAGTGGTCGCGCATGAGGCGGCCGGTCTCCTCGTACATCTGCCGCCATTCGGCGGCCGGGTCGACGGTCTGCCGGACCCGGGCCAGGTCGACGGTGACGCTGGTGTCGCCGTCGTCGTCGCTGCCGGTACGGCGGTCGCTGGGGACGACCCGCAGCCGGCCGTCGCTCCACAGCAGGACGCGTTTGCCGTCGCCGCTGACCTCGAAGTGGTCGACGTCGGAGGCCAGGTGCTCCAGGCGGCGCTGGGCCAGGTCGTAGCGCTCCAGCTCGGTGTGCGGGTCGGGGTCCTCGGGGTGGGCGCGGGAGGCGCCGAGGACGCCCTGCACCGGGTGGCGCAGCCAGAGGACGCCGTCCTTGGCGGCCCGCAGGGCGGAGTAGCGGCCGGCCTCGACCGGGAAGGGCACGATCCGGTCGGCGAGGCCTTCGAGGTCGATGCGGGTGGCGGGGGTGCCCTCGCTGTCGGGGGTCTCGTCCTTGTCGGGGGTCTCGAAGGGGCGGCCGTGCCGCTGCGGGCCGAACGGGGACGGGGTGAGGGCGGCCAGCGTGATCAGGTGCGGCCGGGCGCCGACCACGAACGCGAGGTCGAAGACGTGCTCGTCGTAGACCGGGTCGAAGGCGCGGTTGGAGAGGAAGGCGAGGTGTCTGCCGTCGAGGGTGAAGGCGGGCGCGTAGTCCTGGAAGCGCAGCGGGGTCGCCTCGGTGACCGACAGGTCGGTGGTGTGGGCGATCCGCAGCTGGGACAGCGGGCGTGGGCCGGGGTGGGCCCAGGCCAGCCAGGCGGAGTCGGGGGAGAAGGCGAGCCCGGATACCTCGCCGTCGTCGCTGCGGTCGACCTCGCGGACCTCGCCGGTCTCCCGCTCGACGAGCAGCAGCCGTCCGTCGTGCGCGGCGACGGCCACCCGGCTGCCGTCGGGTGACACGGCCAGCTCCAGGACCCGGCCGAGCTGCCCGGCGGCGAGCCGGCGGGGCGGGGCGCCGGGCACGGTACCGGTGGCGGGGGCGAACTCCAGGGCGTCGTCGCCCTCCGCGTCCGTCACCCACACCGCCCACTCCTCGCCCTCGGCGCGGAAGGTGCGGGGCATCCGGGCGCGGACGCCGGGGGTGGCTGCCAGGGCGCGGGCGGGACCGGAGCGGTGGGTGACCCAGTGGACGCCGCCGCGCACGCAGACGGCGCTGCCCCGGGCGGTGTGGTCGGGGGATGCCTCCCCGAACCAGCGGGAGGCGTTCACCGGATACGGCCGCAGGTCCACGCGGGGTCCGCCGAGCCGTACCTCCAGCCGGCGCGGCTCGGCTCCCTCCAGGTCGTCCAGCAGCCAGAGTTCACCGGCACAGTTGTAGACGACCCGGTTGCCGTCTCCGGCCGCGTGCCGGGCGTAGAAGCCGCCGAGGGGCGTGTGCCGGCGCAGGTCGGAACCGTCGGCGAGGGAGGAGTACAGCGCACCCGTGCCCTCGTGGTCGGAGAGGAACGCGATCCGGTCCCCCACCCACACCGGGCACTCGATGTTCCCGTCGATCTCCTCGTGCAGCCGCACGAAATCGCCGGCGCCCTCGTCGCCCGCGGCGGCACGGTCGATCCACAGCTTGCCCGCCGTGCCGCCGCGGTAGCGCTTCCAGTAGGCGGCCTCGCGGCCCATCGGCGCGGACAGCAGCACGGTGGCCGGCCCGGACGCCACATCGCCGACCGGTCCGTACGGGAGGGTCTCGGCCGGTCCGCCGTCCAGCGGGACGGCGTGCGCCCAACTGTGGCGGAAGCTGGGCCGGCCCTGCGCGCCGAGCGCGAGCACCCGCCCGTCGGTGGTCCAACCGCACACCTGCGTACGGACGTTGCCCCAGTACGTCAGCCGCTCGGCGGGGCCCCCGTCGAGGGGGGCGACATGCACCTCGGGCGCCCCGTCCCGGGTGGAGGTCCAGGCGAGGTGCCGCCCGTCCGGCGAGATCCGGGGGCGGGTCACCGGCATGTTGTCGGCGCTGACCCGCCAGGCGCGGCCGCCGTCGAGGGGCGCGAGCCAGACGTCGTCCTCGGCGACGAACGTCACCAAGTCGCCGCGCAGATGGGGAAATCGGAGGTAGGCGGAGGATTCCGTGGTTCCCGTCGAAGCACCCTGAGTCACCCCGTCACTGTACGCAGCGGCCGGTGCGCCCCGCTCCCGGTTCCGATCACTTGCCCTCGACGGGCCGGCAGGTGGGGTAGCGCTCGCACCAGACGGTCTGGGTGACGGTGACCGTGACGGTGGGCCGCGGCTGCCCCCCGGTGGGCGGGCGGTAGGTCGGTCCGGGCGTGGCGTCGCAGTCGCCGAGCCCGGTCACGTGGAACACCTGCCTGCCGCCGACCTCGGCCGTCAGGTCACCGCGCACGCAGGCGCCGTCGACCGCCTTGGTCACCTTGCCGGTGACGGTGATCCTCCGCCCGTCCTCGGTCTCGCCCCGGCAGTCGACGGAGACGACGGTGGACTCGGTCGGCGAGGGGTTCCTGTCCGCCGTGCCGCCGGTGCGGTAGTCGCCGGTGCAGGTGAGCCAACGCACGTCCACGTGCTGCCGTTCGAGCCGGGCGGTGGCGGTCGTGTCGGTGGTGTAGGCGGCGGTCACGGTGCTGAGATCGCCCGGCCGGCAGGCCACCATGACACCACCGGCCGTCACGACCAGGCCCGCGACGGCCACCGCCCGCGTCCCGCGCGGCCCGCGCCGCATCAGTCTCCATGCCCCCATGAAGGGCAGCGTGCCACCGGAACGGGCGGGGCGAAAGGCCGCATACGGTCACTCACCCGTTCGTGGGGCCCGGTGCCCGCGTGGCCGTCAGCCGCGCAGCAGCAGCCACTCCTGGAGTTCGACCAGGTTGCCCTCGGGGTCCTTGAGATGGGCCACGCGCATGCGGTCGGTCAGGGGGGCCGGTCCGTGCAGCAGGGTGGCGCCCCGGGAGGTGATCTCCGCGCAGTAGGCGTCGAGGCCGTCCACGCGCAGCACGACCAGGGAGCGGTGGCCGGTGGCGGTCTCGCCCACTTCGTCCAGGACCTCGGCCATCATCGCCCGGTCCTGCAGCGCGATCCCGGCGGAGCCCGCGTGCGGGCTGAACTTCTCGTACGGGCCCTCCGCCATGCCGGACTGCGGGTTGAGGCCGAGGACGTCGCAGTAGAAGCGGTAGCAGGCGGCGAAGTCGGTGACCAGGAGCCGGACTTGGGCGAGTTCCACGGTGTCCCCCAGGCGGTGTCAGGACCAGCGGCCGGTGCGTCCCAGCAGGAGGGCCGCGGCGGCGGTGCCGGCGGTGGATGTGCGCAACACGGTAGGACCGAGGACGTACGGCTTCGCACCCGCCTGCGCGAACAGCGCCAGCTCCTGCGGTGAGACGCCGCCTTCGGGCCCGACGACCAGCACGATCTCGCCGTGGGTAGGCAGTTCAGCGGTGGCCAGCCGCTCCTCGCCGCTCTCGTGGAGCACGGCGGCGAAGTCGGCCTCGGCGAGAAGCGCGCCGACCTGTCTGGTCGTCGCCGCGTCCGCGACCTCGGGGAAGCGGACCCGGCGGGACTGCTTGCCGGCCTCGCGGGCGGTGGCCCGCCACTTGCCGAGGGCCTTCAGCCCGCGGTCGCCCTTCCACTGGGTGATACAACGGGACGCCTGCCAGGGCACGATGGCGTCGACGCCGACCTCGGTCATCGTCTCCACGGCGAGTTCGCCGCGGTCGCCCTTGGGCAGGGCCTGGACGACGGTGATCCGCGGGGTGGCCGGGGGCTCCGCGTGGACGGACTCCAGGTCCATGACCACCAGCCGGTCCTTGCCCTCGGCCGCCTTGACGACACCCTCGGTCCAGCGGCCGCGCCCGTCGGTGAGGACCACGTCCTCGCCCGGCCGCAGCCGCTTCACGGACACGGCGTGCCGCCCCTCGGGGCCCTCGAGCACGAACTCGGGGCCGACGGGGTCGAGTTGGTCCACGACGAAGACGGGCTTGGTCACCGCCGGTCACCCCCGGTCCCGGGACGCTCCGACAACGCTGTCCGCGCCTCGGCGAGTTCGGCCGCCAGCACCTCCACCAGCCGTCCGGCCGGCAGCTCCCGGGCCATCCGGTGGCCCTGCCCCGCCCACATCGCCATGCCCTGCGCGTCCCCGGCCTTGGCGGCGGCCTTGCGCAGCGGCGCGGTCAGGTGGTTGATCTCCGGGTAGGCGGCGGGGGCGTACGGGCCGTGCTCGCGCAGGAAGCGGTTGACCAGTGCGCGGGCCGGGCGGCCGGTGAAGGCGCGGGTCAGCTCGGTGCGCGCGTACAGGGGGTTGGTCAGCGCCTGCTTGTGCAGGGTGTGGGCGCCGGACTCGGGGGTGGCGAGGAAGGCGGTGCCCAGCTGGGCCGCGCTCGCGCCCGCCGCGAGGACGGCGGCGATCTGGCCGCCGCGCATGATGCCGCCGGCGGCGACGATCGGGATGCTCACGGCCTCGCGGACCTGCGCGATCAGCGACAGCAGTCCGATGCCGGCGCGGTCGTTCTCGGCAAGGTCCCGATGCGTTCCCTGGTGGCCGCCGGCCTCCACGCCCTGGGCGATCACCGCGCCGGCCCCGGCCCGCTCGACCGCGCGGGCCTCCTCGGCGGTGGTGGCGGTGACCAGCGTGAAGGTTCCGGCCCGGCGCAACGAGTCCAGCACCTCCCGGCTCGGCACGCCGAAGTGGAACGAGACCACCGGCACCGGGTTGTCCAGGAGGACGGCGAGCTTGGCGTCGTAGCCGTCGTCCCGGCCGCAGTCCGGGTCGCCCAGCTCGGTCTCGTACCAGGCGGCCTCGCCGGCCAGCTGGTGCGCGTACATCTCCACGGCCCCGGACTCGGCGTACTCGGCCTGCGGCATGAACACGTTCACGCCGAAGGGGCGGCCCGTGAGCCCTCGCAGCTGCTTGATCTCCTGGTACATCCCGTCGGCGGTCTTGTACCCGGCGGCGAGGAACCCGAGACCACCGGCCTCGGAGACGGCGGCGGCGAGCTGCGGGACGGAGACACCGCCCGCCATGGGGGCCTGCACGATCGGGTGAGGGAAGAGATCGGTCAGCGCGGAGGACATGACCGCATGGTGTCACGTCGCCCGAACAAGTCCGAACCCAGGCTTCCGGTGGCATAGGACACCGGCATACGGGGTGCCGGGGCACCCCGTCCGGCCTCCGCCGCCCCGGCTGACAGTGCCTTCCCGGGGGCCGGCCTCTCAGCGACCGTTGAACGCGTCCTTCAGCCGCGAGAACAGCCCCTGCTGCCCCGGCTGGAACTGCCCCGTGGGCCGCTCCTCGCCCCGCAGCTTGGCCAGCTCGCGCAGCAGGCGTTCCTGCTCCGGGTCGAGCTTGGTCGGGGTCTGGACCTCCACGTGGACGACGAGGTCACCCCGGCCGCCGCCCCGCAGATGCGTGACGCCACGGTTGTGCAGCGGGATCGACTGACCGGACTGGGTGCCGGGCCGGATGTCGACCTCCTCCATCCCGTCCAGCGTCTCCAGCGGCACCTTCGTACCGAGCGCCGCCGCGGTCATCGGGATCGTGACCGTGCAGTGCAGGTCGTCGCCGCGCCGCTGGAAGGTCGGGTGCGGCAGCTCGTGGATCTCGACGTACAGGTCACCGGCCGGACCACCGCCCGGCCCGACCTCGCCCTCACCGGCGAGCTGGATCCGCGTGCCGTTGTCGACACCGGCCGGGATCTTCACGGTGAGCGTGCGCCGCGACCGTACGCGCCCGTCACCCGCGCACTCGGGGCACGGCGTCGGCACCACGGTTCCGAAGCCCTGGCACTGCGGGCAGGGCCGCGAGGTCATGACCTGGCCCAGGAAGGACCGCGTGACCTGGGAGACCTCGCCCCGGCCGCGGCACATGTCACACGTCTGGGCGGAGGTGCCCGGAGCCGCGCCCTCGCCGTTGCAGGTGTTGCAGACGACCGCGGTGTCGACCTGGATGTCCTTGGTCGTACCGAACGCGGCCTCGTCCAGCTCGACCTCGATACGGATCATCGCGTCCTGGCCGCGCCGGGTGCGCGAGCGTGGCCCGCGCTGCGACGCCGTACCGAAGAACGCGTCCATGATGTCGGAGAAGTTGCCGAAGCCACCGGCCCCGAAGCCGCCCGCGCCCGCGCCGCCCGACTGGGAGAGCGGATCGCCGCCGAGGTCGTAGACCTGCTTCTTCTGCGGGTCCGACAGCACCTCGTAAGCGGCGTTGATCTCCTTGAACCGCTCCTGGGTCTTCGGATCGGGGTTGACGTCCGGGTGCAGCTCGCGCGCGAGCCGACGGAACGCCTTCTTGATCTCATCCTGCGACGCGTCGCGGCGCACGCCGAGAACGGCGTAGTAGTCCGTGGCCACTTAAGACTCCGCCAGGATCTGTCCGACGTACCGTGCCACTGCGCGTACCGCTCCCATCGTTCCCGGGTAGTCCATGCGGGTCGGTCCGACCACGCCGAGCTTGGCAACCGCCTCGCCGCCCGAACCGTAGCCGACCGACACCACGGAGGTGGAGTTGAGTCCTTCATGGGCGTTCTCGTGGCCGATGCGCACGGTCACGCCGGGGTCCTTGGCCTCGCCGAGGAGCTTGAGGAGCACGACGTGCTCCTCCAGGGCCTCCAGGACGGGCCGGATCGTGAGGGGGAAGTCGTGCCCGAAGCGGGTGAGATTGGCGGTGCCGCCGATCATCAGCCGCTCCTCGTTCTCCTCGACGAGTGTCTCCAGGAGAGTGGAGAGCACCGTGGAGACCGTACCGCGGTCCTCCGGCTCGAAGGCGTCCGGCAGGTCCTCGACCAGTCTCGGCACGTCCGTGAACCGGCGGCCCGCGACCCGGCTGTTCAGCCGGGCCCGCAGATCCGCCAGCGAGGTCTCGCCGAACGGCGCCGGGCAGTCGACCATCCGCTGCTCGACCCGGCCGGTGTCCGTGATCAGCACGAGCATCACGCGCGCGGGAGCGAGCGAGAGCAGCTCCACGTGCCGGACGGTGGACCGGGTCAGCGACGGGTACTGCACGACGGCGACCTGCCGGGTCAGCTGCGCGAGCAGCCGCACCGTGCGCGCCACGACGTCGTCGAGGTCGACGGCGCCCTCCAGGAAGCTCTGGATCGCCCGCCGCTCGGGCGCGGTCATCGGCTTGACGCCCGCGAGCTTGTCCACGAACAGCCGGTAGCCCTTGTCGGTGGGGATGCGCCCGGCGCTGGTGTGCGGCTGGGCGATGTACCCCTCGTCCTCCAGGGCGGCCATGTCGTTTCGGACGGTCGCCGGGGAGACGCCGAGGTTGTGCCGCTCGGTGAGCGCCTTGGAACCCACCGGCTCCTCGGTGCCGACGTAGTCCTGGACGATCGCGCGCAGCACCTGCAGCCTGCGTTCACTCAGCATCCGCGCGCACCTCCAGCACGTCGTCCCCTCGGCCCGTCAGGTCGTCCGCCTGGCACTCTTCCCGTGCGAGTGCCAGACTTCCCCGGCCCAGTGTACGGCTGTCAGGTACGCACTGGGCAAGGTCGGGTCCCGTCCCTACCGGCTCGTAACCCCGCGTACCGCTAGCGTCGCGGTATGACGGTGACTTGGGAAGAGCTGGGGTGGGAACGGCTGGCCGCCGGTGTCGGGCGGTGCCGGCTGCCCGGCTGGGACTGCACGGTGGGCCTGATCCTCGGCGAGGGTACGGCACTGGTGGTGGACGCCGGCTCGAGCCTGGCCGAAGGGGCGCGGGTGCGGGCCCGGGCCCAGGAGCTGTCCGGCGGCCGTGTGACCCATCTCGCGCTCACCCATCCCCACTTCGACCACGTCTTCGGGACGGCCGCGTTCGCCGGGACCGAGGTGTACGCGGCGGTGGGCGTCGACGCGGTGTTCGCCCACGAGCGCGGGGAGCTGCGCCTGGACGCGATCCGCAACGGGCTGCCGGTGGCCGACGCCGACGAGGCGGTGGACGCGCTGGGCCCGCCTCGGCACCTGGTCTCCGGCGAGTGGACCCTCGACCTCGGCGGCGGGCGCCAGGCCCTGCTGGCCAACGTGGGCCCCGGGCACACCGCCTACGACCTGGCGGTCCTGGTCCCCGGCTCCGTTTCCGGCGGGCCGGAGGTGGTCTTCTGCGGTGACCTGGTCGAGGAGTCCGGCGAGCCCCAGGCCGGCCCGGACGCGGTCCCGTCCCGCTGGCCGGACGCGCTGGACCGGCTGCTGGCGCTGGGCGGTGACGACGCGCTGTACGTGCCCGGGCACGGAGCGGTGGTGGACGCGGGCTTCGTACGACGGCAACGCGAGGAGCTGGCAGCGCGTTTCGGCGTGTCGTGAGCCTCGGTGCGCGGCTTCTCCTATCGTCATCCGAATGCGCCCACCCGTCTCCCGCAACCGCCCTTCCCACGAGGGCCCTTCGGGCCCGCGCCCTCGTGTGTACTCCGCCGACCTGACACCGCCGTGGAAGAAGCCGAAGCCGGTCCCGGAGGTACCGGCCGAGCCGGGGCTGGTGGTGGAGGAGCCCGGCACCGGGTTCTGCGGGGCGGTGATCGGCTGCGAGGCGGGCACGGTGACCCTGGAGGACCGCTTCGGCAAGCACCGGGTGTTCCCGATGGAGCCGCGCGGCTTCCTGCTGGAGGGCAGGGTCGTCACCCTCGTACGGCCCCCCTCGGGTCCGGTACGCCCCGCCCGTACGGCATCCGGCTCGGTGGCCGTCCCCGGCGCACGCGCGCGTGTCGCCCGCGCCGGCCGCATCTACGTCGAGGGCCGGCACGACGCCGAACTGGTCGAGAAGGTGTGGGGCGACGACCTGCGCGTCGAGGGCGTGGTCGTGGAGTACCTGGAGGGCGTGGACGATCTGCCGTCGGTCGTGGCGGAGTTCGGGCCGGGACCGGACGCGCGGCTGGGCATCCTCGTGGACCACTTGGTGCCGGGCACGAAGGAGTGGCGCATCGCCGAGTCGGTGACGAGCGAGCACGCGCTGGTCGTCGGCCACCCGTACATCGACATCTGGGAGGCCGTGAAGCCGTCTTCCGTGGGGATCGAGGCCTGGCCGACGGTTCCGCGCGGGCAGGACTGGAAGACGGGCGTGTGCCGGGCGCTGGGCTGGCCGGAGAACACGGGGGCGGCCTGGCAGGGCATTCTGGGGCGGGTGCGGTCCTACAAGGACCTTGAGCCGGAGCTGCTGGGGCGGGTGGAGGAACTGATCGACTTCGTGACGGCACCCGCTCAGGCCCGGTAACCGCGACGGTCTCAGTCCACCAGGTCCCGCACCACCGCGTCCGCCAGCAGGCGCCCGCGCAGCGTCAGCACCGCGCGCCCCTCCTCGTACGGGCCGGCGTCGAGCAGGCCCTCCGCCAGAGCCCGCGAGGAAGCGCGCAGCCCCTCCTCCTTCAGCAGCGACAGCGGCACCCCCTCCCGCAGCCGCAGCTCCAGCAGGATCCGCTCCACCCGCCGGTCCTCCTCGGACAGCAGCTCGCGGCCCGCGCCCGGTGAGCGGCCGGAGGCGAGGGCCGCCGCGTACGCCCCCGGATGCTTCACGTTCCACCAGCGCACCCCGCCCACATGGCTGTGCGCGCCCGGTCCCGCGCCCCACCAGTCGGCGCCCCGCCAGTACAGCTCGTTGTGCAGGCAGCGGCCCGACTCCGAGGTGGCCCAGTTGGAGACCTCGTACCAGTCGAAGCCCGCCGCGGACAGGGTCTCCTCGGCGATCAGGTAGCGGTCGGCGTGGACGTCGTCGTCGGTCATCGGTACCTCGCCGCGGCGGATGCGGCGGGCGAGCTGCGTGCCCTCCTCGATGATCAGGGCGTAGGCGCTGATGTGGTCGGGGCCGGCGCCGATCGCCGCGTCCAGGGACGCCCGCCAGTCGTCGTCCGACTCACCGGGGGTGCCGTAGATCAGGTCGAGGTTGACGTGCTCGAAGCCGGCCGCCCGCGCCTCCGTCACACACGCCTCGGGGCGGCCCGGGGTGTGCGTGCGGTCCAGGATCCTCAGCACATGCCGCTTCGCGCTCTGCATGCCGAAGGAGATCCGGTTGAAGCCACCCTCCCGGAGTGTGGCGAGATACCGCGGGTCCACCGACTCCGGGTTCGCCTCCGTCGTGATCTCCGCGTCCGGCGCGAGACCGAACTCGTCGCGGATCGCGCCCAGCATCCGTACGAGATCGCCCGCGGCCAGCAGCGTCGGCGTACCGCCGCCGACGAAGACCGTACGGACCTCGCGCGGGTCGTCGCCGAGCACCTTGCGGGCCAGGCGGACCTCGTCGGTCAGCGTGTCCGCGTAGTTGTCCCGGGACGCGAGCACGCCGCCCGTCCCGCGCAGCTCGGTCGCGGTGTAGGTGTTGAAGTCGCAGTAGCCGCAGCGGGTCGCGCAGTACGGGACGTGCAGGTAGAACCCGAGGGGGCGGTCGGCGGCCCCGGCGAGCGCGGCGGCGGGCAGCGCGCCGTCGGCGGGGACGGGCTCGCCGTCGGGGAGTGCGGAAGGCATGTCCCCCATTGTCACGTACGACGGCGGTCACTCGGCCTGGAGCACCAGCAGGGCCAGGTCGTCCTCCGGCAGACCGCCGCCGAAGTCGTGCACCAGGCGGCGGATCCTTTCCGCGATCAGCTCCGCGCTCAGGCCCGCACAACCGGACAGGGCCCGCGCGAGCCCGTCGCCGTCGTCGAACTGGCGGGAGCCGGAGCGGCGCTCGGTCACCCCGTCGGTGACGCACAGCAGACTGTCGCCGGGCCGCAGGTCGAGGGTCTCGCTCGTGTAGGTCTCGTCCTCGACCACGCCGAGCAGGGTCTGCGGGCGGGCGGCGGTGCGCACGCCGCCGTCGGGGCTGAGGACGAGCGGCAGCGGGTGGCCGGCGGAGGCGAGGGTGCAGCGGACACCGCCGTCGTGCGGGGTCAGCTCGCCGTAGAGCAGGGACAGGAAACGGGTCTGCGGGCCGTCCCCGGACGTCACGGGCCGGCCGCCGGCGGCCACCAGGGCACGGGCGGCGGCGTCCGCGGCCTCCGTCGCGTCGTCCAGGAGGAGCTGGTTGAGTCGGTCGAGGACGTCGGCGACGCGGTAGCCCTCGCGGGCGAGGAGCCGCAGCCAGGGGCGGGCGAGGCCGATCACGACCGCCGCCTCGGGGCCCTTGCCCTGGACGTCGCCGACGGCGAAGCACCAGCGGCCGTCGCCGGCCGGGAACAGGTCGTAGAAGTCGCCGCTGGGGCCGCCCTTGTCGCAGGGCTCGTAGACGAGCGCACTGCGCACCCGGGGGATCTCGGCGACCGCGCCGGGCAGCAGGCCGCGCTGCAGGACGGCACTGATGGTGGCCTGGCGGGCGTACTGGCGGGCCGCGCCGATGGCGAGGGCGACCCGCCGGCCGAGGTCCTCGACGAGCCCGGTGACCTCGTCGGGGAAACGGGTCAGCCCGCACCGGCCGATGACCAGCGTGCCGAGCGGCCGGCCGCCCGCGATCAGCCGGTACGCCAGCGCCGTGCCGTGAGCGCCCTGGGGACCGAGCGCGTCGCCGGGCCAGGGGTACGGTTCCGGGCCGGAGCGCAGCCCCTCGCGCGGGCACGGCGGCTCCTTCTCCAGGGCGCACCGCAGTTCCTCGATGCGGGCCTCGCTGGCGTGCCAGACCCGGGCCGGGCCGCAGCCCGTGCCGCCGCGCGCGGTCGCCTCGTCCTCCAGCCACACCGCGCACCAGTCGGCGAGCCGGGGCACGATCAGCTGGCCGGTGAGGGCGGCGACCAGGTTCTCGTCCAGCTGTCCGGCGAGCAGGTCGGAGGCCTCGGCGAGGAAGGACAGCGCGCCCCGGCCGAGCCAGTCCCGGTCGCCGTCGGCACCGTGCGGCTGGGGGGCCAGCTCCTCTGCGATCTCCAGGGCCGGGCTCGGGGCGGGCCCGTCCGCGGTCTCGCTGCCGCCCGGGGGCAGCCGCGCCCACACCGTCTTGGCACCGATGCGGTAGGTGACGCCCCAGGACTCCGCGAGGGTGGCGACCAGCCGCAGCCCGCGCCCGTACTCGGCCGCGTCGTAGGGCGCCTCCCCGCCGACGGGATCGCGCGGGGCGCGGGAGGGATGTTGGTCGCACACCTCCACGACGAACGCGCCCGACTCCTCCAGGCGCCAGGCGACCTCCAGTTCGGTGCCGGCGTGCACGACCGCGTTGGTGACCAGTTCGCTGACGACGGCCATGGCGTCGTCGGCGAGCCGGGCGGGCACCCCGGGCGCGTCGGCCAGCGCAGCCCGTACCAGGGCGCGGGCCGACGCCGGCGCGAGAGGACTTCCGGGCAGCGTGGCGCGCCCCCGCGCCTCACGGCCCGGGGCCGAACTCTCCCGCTGCGTCGGTATGGCCGCCATGTCCATGCGGCCAGGGTGACAGACAGGCCCCACGCATGAGCGTTGAGTCACCAAAGTGGACAGCCGTGGCCGAGAACGGTGCTACGGGCGGGTCAGAAGACGCCAACTTTCGAGCGAGGCTGAGCGCAAACACCCCTCGGGGCGCCGGGGAACCGCTAGCCGCGTTACCGGTCCGCGAAAGCCCCGAGGGCGCGAGGACCGCGTGACCGGCCCGCGAACACCCCGAGGGCGCGGGAATGCGCGTGACCGGCCGGCGACCCCTGAGGGCGCGGGGATGCGCGTGACCGGCCGGTGAGGTTGCGGGGAACGGCGTGACCGGCTCGCGAACACCCCAGGGCGCGGGGAACGGCGTGAGCGGCCCGCGAGACCCCGAGGTTGCGGGGAACCGCGTGACCAGCCCGCGAACACCCCAGGGCGCGGGGGAACCGCGTGAGCGGCCCACGAAACCCCGAGGTTGCGGGGAACCGCGTGACCAGCCCGCGAACACCCCAGGGCGCGGGGAACCGCGTGACCAGCCCGCGAAACCCCGAGGTTGCGGGGAACCGCGTCACCAGCCGCGGACCACCGGCGGTTTCCCCAGGTCCGACAGCCGCGGACCACCCGCGGTTCCCCAGGTGCGAACGGCCCCTACGCCTCCCGGGCCCCGGCGTACATCTCGTCGATGAGGTGCTTGTACTCCCGCTCCACCACCGGCCGCTTCAGCTTCAGGCTCGGCGTGATCTCCCCGTGCTCCACGTCGAGGTCACGCGGCAGCAGCCGGAACTTCTTGATCGTCTGCCAGCGCTGGAGTCCGGCGTTGAGCTCCCGCACGTACCCGTCGACCAGCTCCACCGTCTGCGGCGCCGCGACGATCTCGGCGTACGACTTGCCCGCCAGGCCGTTCTCCTTCGCCCAGTCCTGGATCGCCGGCTCGTCCAGCGCGATGAGCGCGGTGCAGTAGTTCCGGTCGGCGCCGTGCACCAGGATGTTGGAGACGTAGGGGCACACCGCCTTGAACTGTCCCTCGACCTCGGCGGGTGCGACGTACTTGCCGCCGGAGGTCTTGATGAGGTCCTTCTTGCGGTCGGTGATGCGCAGATAGCCGTCGGGCGACAGCTCACCGATGTCGCCGGTGTGGAACCAGCCGTCGGGCTCCAGCACCTCGGCGGTCTTCTCGGGCAGCTTGTGGTAGCCCTCCATGATGCCGGGACCGCGCAGGAGGATCTCGCCGTCGTCGGCGATGCGGACCTCGGTGCCGGGCAGCGGCTTGCCGACCGTGCCGGTGCGGTAGGCCTCGCCGGGATTGACGAAGGACGCCGCGGAGGACTCGGTGAGGCCGTAGCCCTCGAGGATGTGGATGCCGGCGCCGGCGAAGAAGTAGCCGATCTCCGGGGCGAGCGCGGAGGCGCCCGAGACGCAGGCGCGCAACCGGCCGCCGAAGGCCTCGCGGAGCTTGCTGTAGACGAGGGTGTCGGCGACCTTGTGCTTGGCGCCGAGGCTGAAGGGCACCGCGGCGGTGCCGGTGCGCCGGAAGTTGTCCTGGCTGACCTTGGCGTACTCGCGGGCGACCTCGGCGGCCCACTGGAAGATCTTGTACTTGGCGGCGCCGCCCTCACGGGCCTTGGCCGCGACGCCGTTGTAGACCTTCTCGAAGATCCGCGGCACGGCCGCCATGTACGTCGGCTGCACCACCGGGAGGTTCTCGATGATCTTGTCGACGCGTCCGTCGACGGCGGTGACGTGGCCGACCTCGATCTGCCCGGAGGTGAGCACCTTGCCGAAGACGTGGGCGAGCGGCAGCCACAGGTACTGGACGTCCTCGCCGCTGATCAGGCCGGTCGCTGCGATCGCCTTCGCCATGTACGCCCAGTTGTCGTGCGGCAGGCGCACGCCCTTCGGGCGGCCGGTGGTGCCCGAGGTGTAGATGAGGGTGGCGAGCTGGTCCTTGGTGATCGCGCCGACCCGCTCCTTGATCAGCTGCGGGTGCTGCTCCAGGTAGGCGGCGCCGCGCTGCTCCAGCTCGGCGAGGGTGGTCACCCAGTCGTCCGTCTCGACGCCGGCCGGGTCGACGACGACGACCTTCGCCAGGTCGGGCAGCTCGGCCCGCTTCTCGAGGGCCTTGGCGACCTGGGCCGCGTCCTCGGCGATCAGCACCCGGCTCTCGGAGTCGGAGAGGATGAAGGCCGACTCGTCGGCGTTGGTCTGCGGGTAGACGGTGGTCGTCGCGCCCCCGGCACACATGATGCCGAGGTCGGCGAGGATCCACTCGACACGGGTCGAGGAGGCGAGCGCCACCCGCTGTTCCGGCTGGACGCCCAGCTCGATGAGACCGGCCGCGATCGCGTACACCCGGTCGGCCGCCTGCGCCCAGTTGAGCGACCTCCAGTCGTCGGGGCCCTGGCCCGAGGCAGGCGGCACCGGGTAGCGGTAGGCCTCGGCGTCCGGTGTGGCCGCCACGCGCTCCAGGAAGAGGGCCGCCACGGACGGCGGACGGTTCTCGATCAAAGTCTGTGTGTCGCTCACGACATCCTCCGGGGCCCGCGACAGTGCGGCTGACTCGGTGCGGCTGGGTTAACTCACGGTGGGGTCTCAGCGTTGTTTAACTCGCGAGTAACTATCGAGCAGGGTTCAGAGTAAGGGGCGACCGGCCGCTGCGTAAGGGGCCTCGGCCTGTCACTTTCCACGCAGAGCGACGCTACGCACGCGTAGGGCCCGCCGCACTTTCGTACGACGGGCCCCGCTGCGCCCGGTTTACGGGCGTAACCCTTTGTTACCTGCGGTTACTTCTTGCCCTTGGCCGACCCCGCGCTGTCATCGCTGGACAGGACGGCGATGAAGGCCTCCTGCGGAACCTCCACGGAACCCACCATCTTCATCCGCTTCTTGCCTTCCTTCTGCTTCTCCAGCAGTTTCCGCTTACGGGAGATGTCACCGCCGTAGCACTTGGCGAGGACGTCCTTGCGGATGGCGCGGATGGTCTCGCGGGCGATGACCCGCGAGCCGATGGCGGCCTGCACCGGCACCTCGAAGTTCTGCCGCGGGATCAGCTCCTTGAGCTTGGCGACGAGCCGCACACCGTAGGCGTACGCCTGGTCCTTGTGGGTGATCGCCGAGAAGGCGTCGACCTTGTCGCCGTGCAGCAGGATGTCGACCTTGACGAGAGAGCTGCTCTGCTCGCCCGTGGGCTCGTAGTCCAGGGAGGCGTACCCGCGGGTCTTGGACTTCAGCTGGTCGAAGAAGTCGAAGACGATCTCCGCGAGCGGCAGCGTGTAGCGGATCTCGACGCGGTCCTCGGAGAGGTAGTCCATGCCGAGCAAGGTGCCGCGCCGGGTCTGGCACAGCTCCATGATCGCGCCGATGAACTCGGTGGGCGCCAGGATCGTGGCCCGTACGACCGGCTCGTACACCTCGGCGATCTTCCCCTCGGGGAACTCGCTCGGGTTGGTGACGGTGATCTCGCTGGCGTCCTCCATGATCACGCGGTAGACCACGTTGGGCGCGGTGGCGATCAGGTCGAGGCCGAACTCGCGCTCCAGCCGCTCGCGGATCACGTCCAGGTGCAGCAGACCGAGGAAGCCGACGCGGAAACCGAAGCCGAGGGCCGCGGAGGTCTCCGGCTCGTAGACCAGCGCGGCGTCGTTGAGCTGAAGCTTGTCCAGGGCCTCGCGCAGGTCGGGGTAGTCGGAGCCGTCCAGCGGATACAGACCCGAGAAGACCATGGGCTTCGGGTCCTTGTAGCCGCCGAGCGCCTCGGTGGCGCCCTTGGCCTGGCTGGTGATGGTGTCACCGACCTTGGACTGGCGGACGTCCTTCACACCGGTGATCAGGTAGCCCACCTCACCGACGCCGAGGCCGTCGGCCGGCAGCATCTCGGGCGAGTTGACACCGATCTCCAGCAGCTCGTGCGTGGCGCCGGTCGACATCATCCTGATGCGCTCGCGCTTGTTGAGCTGGCCGTCGATGACACGGACGTACGTCACGACACCGCGGTAGGAGTCGTAGACCGAGTCGAAGATCATCGCGCGGGCGGGCGCGTCGGCGACCCCGACCGGCGCCGGGATCTCCTTGACGACCTTGTTCAGCAGCGCGTCCACACCGAGACCGGTCTTGGCGGAGACCTTGAGCACGTCCTGCGGGTCACAGCCGACCAGGTTCGCCAGCTCCTCGGCGAACTTCTCCGGCTGCGCGGCCGGCAGGTCGATCTTGTTCAGCACCGGGATGATCGTGAGGTCGTTCTCCATCGCCAGGTAGAGGTTGGCGAGGGTCTGCGCCTCGATGCCCTGGGCGGCGTCGACGAGGAGGATGGTCCCCTCGCAGGCGGCCAGCGACCGCGAGACCTCGTAGGTGAAGTCGACGTGCCCCGGGGTGTCGATCATGTTGAGGATGTGGGTCGTGCCCTGGTCGGGGCCCTCGGTCGGGGCCCAGGGCAGACGCACCGCCTGGGACTTGATCGTGATGCCGCGCTCGCGCTCGATGTCCATCCGGTCGAGGTACTGAGCACGCATCTGCCGCTGCTCGACCACACCGGTCAGCTGGAGCATCCGGTCGGCGAGCGTGGACTTGCCGTGGTCGATGTGCGCGATGATGCAGAAGTTGCGGATCAGAGCCGGGGCGGTACGGCTCGGCTCGGGCACATGGTTAGGGGTCGCGGGCACGCAGGGTCCTGTCTCTTGAGGCGCCTTATGCCTCGGGTCGGATCGATACGTAGTCTCCATGGTCCCACGGGCAGGGACCGGCAGCCGTTTTGGGCCGTCCGGAGGGCCACTGGTACTGTAGATGGCTGTGCCTCATGCCCTCTCAGCGCGAGGCGCTACAGAAAATTTTGGATCACCGGTAGCGGGACCCGAGCGGCCCCGCGCCTGAACCTGAAAAGGCTCCTTCGTGGCGAACATCAAGTCCCAGATCAAGCGGATCAAGACCAACGAGAAGGCCCGGCTGCGCAACAAGGCCGTCAAGTCCTCCCTGAAGACCGCGATCCGCAAGGCCCGTGAGGCCGCTGCCGCGGGTGACGTCGAGAAGGCCACCGAGCTGCAGCGCGCTGCCGCGCGTGCGCTCGACAAGGCCGTCTCGAAGGGCGTCATCCACAAGAACCAGGCCGCCAACAAGAAGTCGGCGCTTGCTTCCAAGGTCGTGTCCCTCAAGGGCTGAAACTCCCTTTTGATCTGACCGCCGGAAGGACCCAGAGCGGGCCCTCTCTCATCCGCTCCCGTCCGGCACCCAGAGCCTGTTCGCGGCCTGCGTTCGCCACGCGGGAACGGGCTCACCAGCTTGAACCGAGAACCCCGGCGCCTTCCCTTCCCCAGGGCGGGTGGCGGGGTTTTCGGTTTCCTCGGCGAGCTGACGGGTCGGCTGGCTGAGGCGGCTCCTCCTCGACCGTCCGAGTCCACGGCCGCGCAACCGGCCACGCCTCAGCGGACGGAGCGGGCTGGGGGTGACGGGCGAACGGGGCCCGGGCTGGCTGGCCGTGACGGGCGAACGGGACCCTGGGGCGGGCTGAGCCAGGCCGGCGCACGGGGTTCCGGCGGGCTGGCCGTGGCGGGGCCCGGACGGGCTGGGCGTGGCCGGCGCACGGGGTTCCGGGCGGCCACGCCTCAGCGGACGGAGCGGGCTGGCCGTGGCGGGCGAACGGGCCCTGGGGCGGGCTGAGCGTGGCCGGCGCACGGGGTTCCGGGGCGGGCTGGCCGTGGCGGGCGAACGGGCCCTGGGGCGGGCTGCGTGGCGGGCGAACGGGGACCTGGGCGGCCCTGGCGGCTAGCCGCGTCCCCGCGACCGAGCGGCCCGCGCGATCACCACGACGGCCTTCTCCAACGCGTACTCGGGATCATCCCCGCCCCCCTTCACCCCGGCGTCGGCCTCGGCAACGGCGCGCATCGCCACGGCCACCCCGTCCGGCGTCCAGCCCCGCATCTGCTGCCGCACCCGGTCGATCTTCCACGGCGGCATGCCCAGCTCTCGGGCCAGATCGGCCGGGCGTCCCCCGCGCGCGGAGGACAACTTCCCGATCGCCCGCACGCCCTGCGCCAGCGCGCTGGTGATCATCACCGGTGCCACCCCCGTCGCCAGCGACCATCTGAGCGCCTCCAGGGCCTCCGCCGTGCGCCCTTCCACGGCCCGGTCGGCGACCGTGAAGCTGGAGGCCTCGGCGCGGCCGGTGTAGTACCGCCCGACGACCGCCTCGTCGATCGTCCCCTCCACGTCGGCGACCAACTGCGAGACCGCCGAGGCCAGCTCCCGCAGGTCACTGCCGATCGCGTCGCACAGCGCCTGGCACGCCTCGGCCGTGGCCGACCGCCCGAACGAGCGGAACTCCCCGCGTACGAAGGCCAGCCGGTCCGCCGGCTTGGTCATCTTCGGGCAGGCCACCTCCCGCGCCCCCGCCTTGCGCGCGGCGTCCAGCAGCCCCTTGCCCTTGACCCCGCCGGCGTGCAACAGCACGAGCGTGATCTCCTCGGCGGGCGCTGTGAGGTACCCCTTCACGTCCTTGACCGTGTCGGCGGACAGATCCTGCGCGTTGCGTACGACCACTACCTTGCGCTCGGCGAAGAGCGATGGACTGGTCAGCTCGGCGAGCGTGCCGGGCTGCAACTGGTCCGGGGTGAGGTCCCGTACGTCCGTGTCGGCGTCGGCGGCCTTGGCGGCGGCCACCACCTCCTGCACGGCACGGTCGAGCAGGAGGTCCTCCTGGCCCACGGCAAGGGTCACCGGGGCGAGAGGGTCGTCATTCGCAGTTTTCCTGGCCATCGCCTACAGCATCCCACGCGGCACTGACAACGAAGCCGGCCGCGCACCCTGGCCGGCCCCCGACCGTACCCGGAGCCCGTCTCAGGGTCAGGGCTCCTCGCGCCAGCCGTCCCACTCCCCCGCGAACGCGTCCAGCTCCGCCGGGTCCAGCCGCTCCTTCTCGTCGCGCAGGACCACCAGCCACTGGGCGTCCTCGGCGTCGTCCTCACCGGCCAGCGCGTCCCGGACGAGCTGGGGCTCCTCGTCGATCCCGAAGCGTTCCCCGAGCGCCTCGACCGCTTCCTTCGCGGCATCGCGGTCGGGCAGCACCAGCACATGTCTCACATCGCTCACGGGCCCCATTCTCCGGCACCGGCCAGCAGCCGAGGGGCGAGGGCGGCCGGTGGGGGAGGCGACACGGACCCCACGTCACGACATTCGGGCGCACACGCCGGAAACGGGCCGGATCAACAACCACCGTTCCGATTCGGCACAGTCGGCACACGGTCCAGATCGATCCCGAACCGCTCCCCGTACACCGCCAGCACCTCCTCGTCCGTCTCCAACTCCCGTTTCTCGCGCGCGCCGTCGGGGGCCGTCGTCGTCAGCGTGCGCCCGCCGAGCGTGATCCTCCCTCCGTCCTCGGTGATCCGTGAGCACACCAGCGAGCGGGTGAAGTGCGACAGCGGAGAGGTGCTGTGCCACCAGGCACCGGCCGAGAAGTCCCCGAGCACCCGGGGCCGCGTCTCCAGCCGGTACTGCGGCCTGCCGTCCCGCAGGACGTCCAGGTCCCCGGCGCTCGCCGAATCGCCCCCGCCCCGCGCTCCCGCCGCGTCGGGCCCGGCCTCGACCAGGCGGAACCTCCCGCCCGGGTCGTCCTGCTCGCCGCGCTCCGCGAACGCCAGCGGATAGTGGCTGTGCGCCCCGAACCCGACGTCGGCGAGCCAGGTGTCCCCGTCCGCCGTCCGCACCCGCAGCGCGAGATGGTCATAGGGGATCCCGAGCCGCCCCTCGTCGTCGTACACGCGTGCCGCGAGCAACTCCACCTCGTAGCCGAGGCCGGTGAGCAACGTGGCGAAGGCGCCGTTCAGTTCGTAGCAGAAGCCGCCCCGCCGGGTCCCCGTCATCTTGTCCAGCAGTCGCTTCTCCTCCAGCACGATCTCCTCGCCGAGGTGGACGGAAAGGTTCTCGAAGGGAACGGTCCGCAGATGGCGCAGGTGCAGCTCGCGCAGGGCCTCGCTGGTGGGCCGGTGCGGGCGCGCCGCCCCGAGCCGGAGGAGATAGGCATCGACCGGTTCTGTACGCATGGCTCCAGTGTGGGCGAGCGACCGCCCTGGAGCCTGCGCCGGGCTCACCTGTCACGGTGGCGGCTCGCACGCCCTCGGTCACTCTCTCGTCACCCGCACCTCCCCGCCCACCTCTCCGGGGCCCCCGACCGCGAGCGCTCCGTCCCGGTCGGTGCGCAGCACCACCGCGCCACCGGCCCGCAACCCGGCGACGGTCGACGGTGCCGGGTGACCGTACGGGTTGTCGGCGCCGGCGGAGATGAGGGCCACCCGGGGAGCCGCGAGCCGTATCAACTCGGGGTCCTGGTAGGCCGAGCCGTGGTGGGCCACTTTCAGGACGTCCACACCGGCCAGCTCGGACGCCGCCGGAGATCTCAGCAACGCTTGCTGAGCCGGTGGTTCGAGGTCGCCGAGCAACAGCATCCGCAGGCCGCCCGTGCGGACGAGCAGCGCGACACTGGCGTCGTTCGGCCCGTCCGGCTCCGGCGAGGCGCCCTGCTGTGCCGGGGGTGCCTGGGCGCCCGAGGGCAGCCGCTCGTACGGCGGGGGCCACAGGACGCGCCAGGCCAGCGGCCCGGTGCGCCGCTCCTCCCCCGCCACGGCCCGCGTGACCGGGATGTGCCGTGCGGCCGCCTCCCTTCTGACGAACTCGGCCTGCTCGGCGGGTTCCTCGAAGCCCGTCGTCTCGATCTCGGCCACCGAGCGGCCCCGCAGAACACCGCGCAGGCCCGCCACATGGTCGGCGTGGAAGTGGGTGAGGACGAGGAGCGGGATACGCGTGATGCCGAGCCGCCGCAGGCAGCGGTCGACCGGTGCCGGATCGGGCCCGGCGTCCACGACCACCGCGGCTCCCTCCCCGGCCGCCAGCACGGTCGCGTCGCCCTGCCCGACATCGCACATCGCCAGCCGCCACCCCGGTGGCGGCCACCCCGTGATCACCCGGGTCAAAGGCGTCGGCCGGACGACCACCAGCAGGAGCAGCGCCCCGAGCAGTCCGCACCACCACCGGTGGCGCAGCAACCTCCGTCCGGCCAGGACGACGGCCACCGTGACCACCGCGAGCCACAGCGCTCCCGCCCAGGTGCCCGGCCAGTCCACTCCCGCACCGGGCAGCGCCGCCCCGGTCCGGGCGACCCCGGCGATCCACCCGGCCGGCCAACTCGCGCACCAGGCCAGCGCCTTGGCGACCGGCATGGCCACCGGTGCCGCCGCGAGCGCCGCGAACCCCAGAACCGTGGCCGGGGCCACCGCCACCTCGGCCAGCAGGTTGCACGGCATCGCCACCAGGCTCACGCGGGCCGACAGCACCGCCACCACCGGCGCGCACACGGCCTGCGCGGCGGCGGCCGCTCCCAGTGCCTCGGCGAGCCGCGGGGGCACCCGGCGCCGCCGCAACGCCTCGCTCCAGCCGGGTGCCAGGACGAGCAGCGCCCCGGTGGCCAGCACGGAGAGCAGGAAGCCGTAACCGCGGGCCAGCCACGGGTCGTACAGCACCAGCAGCAGCACGGCCGTGGCCAGGGCCGGGACCAGGGATCTGCGGCGCCCGGTGGCCAGGGCGAGCAGGGCGACCGATCCGCAGGCGGCGGCCCGCAGCACGCTGGGGTCGGGTCGGCACACGACCACGAATCCCAGGGTCAGCGCTCCTGCGGACAGGGCGGTCGCCCGCAGTGAGAGCCCCAGGCGCGGGGCGAGGCCGCGGCGCTCGGCCCGCTGGGCCAGGCCGGGCGGTCCGATGAGCAGGGCGAGCAGAACGGTGAGGTTGCTGCCGGAGACGGCGAGCGTGTGCGCCAGGTCCGTCTCCTTGAAGGCCTCGTCCAGCTCGGGCGTGATCCGCGAGGTGTCCCCGACGACCAGTCCGGGAAGCAGGGCCCGCGCATCCCCGCCGAGACCGTCGGTCGCCTCTCGCAGCCCTGCTCTGAGCCGTCCCGCCAGCCGTTGAGGCCCGCTCGGCCCTGCAACGATCCGCGGCCCCGGCCGGCCGCGCACCCGCAGCACGGCCGCGGTCCGGTCACCATCGGTCAGAGCCGGCGCCAGCCGCCCGCCCACCCGCAATCGTGTGGACGGCAACAGCCCGAGCCAGGCAGCACGTCCACCCGGCGCTCCCCGGGCAGCGGTCGCGGGCACGCCCTCAAAGTCCTCGCTCCGCGTGCCAGGCCCACCCGGCACTCCCCGGACGGCCGTGCCCGGTGGTTCCTCGGAACTCCCGCTCAGCACGGCACTCCCCTGCGGTGCCGGCACGTCCGCGTCGACGACCAGCAGCACAGGAGTCCGCGTCCGCACACTCGTCCCGTCGCCCTTCTCGACCCGCCGCACCTCCGCCCGGGCCAGCACCGCCGTGGGCGCCGTGTGATCGCCGCGCACCCGCGGCCGGCTCAGCCAGGGGTCACCGCTCACCTCCACCTCGGCGGTCACGGTCGCGAACCGCCGGGCCAGCTCGGGCACCGGCCCGCGCCGCACATCCGCACCGTGCAGTCCGGCGGAGGCGGCGGCCGCGGCGACGCAGAGCAGCACGGCGGCGGCCGACGCGCGCGCCCATACGAACCGGCCGCGTGCATGCTCCGGCCCCGCGGGGCGCGAGCGGCGTCCGACCGCTCGCAGAGTCCGCCCGGTCCCCTCGGCCGGCCCCTGACTCGGCCCGGTCCCCTCGGCCGGCCCCGCCCGTCCGCTCCGCGCCGCCCTTGCACCCCCTCCCGGCCGCCGCACCGACAGCAGGAGGACCCCGACGGTCAAGCAGACGACCGCGATACCGGCGGTCCAGGGCGCCGGTGCGTCCAGCGTCAGCGCCGCTGTGGCCCAGGCGGCCAGGGCGGGCGGTACGAGGCGCAGATCCATGGGGCCCGCCCGGTCGGCGTGTGTACTCCCGCGCTCCTCCCCCTCAGCGTGGAGGGCGGCTTCGTGGAGCACGCGGCTCATGGCCGCACCAGATTCCGCAGATCGGTGAAGCGGCGGTCGCCGATGCCGTTCACTTCGCGCAGTTCGTCCACCGAGCGGAAACCGCCGTGCCGGGTGCGGTAGTCGATGATGTGCTGGGCCAGCACCGGGCCGACTCCGGGCAGGGTGTCGAGTTGGTCAGCGGTGGCTGTGTTGAGGGAGACCGGGGCCGTGGGGCCCGTGCCGGCCGGTCCGGCGGCAGTTCCGCCCACCGGGCCGGGCGGAGCGGGTGCCCCGGCGGTTGCGCCGACGACGACCTGTTCGCCGTCGACCAGGAAGCGGGCCCGGTTGAGGCCCTCGGTGCTCACGCCCGGACGGACACCGCCCGCCGCTCGCAGCGCGTCGGCCACCCGGGAACCGGCCGGCAACCGCAGGATGCCCGGTTTTCGGACCTTGCCGCCGACGTCCACGACGATCTCCCCGCCCGGTGCCGCCGAGGCACTCACGGAGGCACCGCCCTTCGCGTCGTCGTGCCGCTGGGCGTAGGACGCCTCGGCGCGCACCACCCGAGGGGCGCTCACGGACTGGGTACGGCCTGTCCAGAAGTGCTGCACGGCGAACACGGCGGCGGCCACGAGCACCACGGCGAGCGCCACGACTCCCCGCCGCTCCACCCCGCACCGCGCCTGCAACCACACCGGCAGCCGCTCGCGCAGTGCCAACCCGGCCCGCTCCCGCCAGTCCGGCACCACGGGCACGCCCGCTTCCAACTGGGCTGCGGATCCGGCCGGTTCGGGCTCCGACGCCACCATCGGTCCTGCTGCGGTCGCAGCCGCGGAGGGAACTGCGGTCGCAGCCGCAGCCGCGGTCGCGGTGGGAGCGGGAGTCGCAGGCGCGGTCGGAGCCGGAGTCGCAGCCGAGGGAACTGCGGTCCGCGCCGGACTCATCCCGGGCGCCAGTCCCATCACCGTCACCGTCGCCGTCTCCGTCTCCGTCGCTGTGCGCGTGGCCCCGGCCTCGCCCGGCGACCCGGCCCCATCCGGCGACCCGGCCCCGTCCGGCGGTCCGTTGCCTGACTCCCGCCGGCGCACGGCTCGTTCGCCGAAGAGGAGTTCCGCCCGGCGGCGCAGCTCTTCCGCCGGTGCGGGCGGGCGGTGACGGGCCCGGCGGTGGTCGGTGCCGCGGCGGTTGCGGACGCGGCCGTCGGAGGCGGGACCACGGCCGGGGCCGCTGGTCGGAGTGGCTGTACGGGAACGTGATCGAAGTGCCATGCGACGAGGATGGAACATCCCGCCGTCTCGCGATGATCTTGGTCAATTCCCGTGGACCAGCGCCCGGTTGTGGAAAACTCCGCCACCCGCACGAGTGAAGCCGGACGAAGGAGTCCGGCCCTCGTCAGCGGGGCGAGACCACGGCTCCCAGCAGTCCGGGCCCCGTGTGCGCCCCGATCACCGCTCCGATCTCGCTGACATGCAGATCGGCCAGGCCCGGCACCCGAACCCGCAGCCGGTCGGCGAGTGCGGCGGCGCGGTCAGGCGCGGCGAGGTGGTGGACGGCGATGTCGACCTCCGCGCTGCTCGCCCGCTCGGCGGCGATCTCCTCCAGGCGGGCGATCGCCTTGGACGCCGTACGGACCTTCTCGAGCAGCTCGATGCGGCCGCCGTCCAGCTGGAGCAGGGGCTTGACGGCGAGTGCAGAGCCGAGGAGAGCCTGGGCGGCCCCGATGCGGCCACCCCGGCGCAGGTAGTCGAGGGTGTCGACGTAGAAATAGGCGGACGTGCCCGCCGCCCGTTTCTCCGCGGCTGTGACGGCCTCGTCCAACGTGCCGCCGCCCTCCGCGACATCGGCCGCGGCGAGCGCGCAGAAGCCGAGGGCCATCGCGACCATCCCGGTGTCCACCACCCGTACGGGCACCGGTGCCTCGCGCGCCGCGAGGACCGCCGCGTCGTAGGTGCCGGACAGTTCGGCGGACAGATGCAGGGAGACGATGCCGGTCGCGCCGGACTCGGCAACCCTGCGGTAGGTCTCGGCGAAGACCTGAGGGCTGGGGCGGGAGGTGGTGACGGACCGCCGCTTCTGCAGCGCCTGGGCCAGAGAGCGCGTCGAGATCTCGGTGCCCTCTTCGAGCGCCTGGTCACCGAGGACCACTGTCAGGGGTACCGCTGTGATGCCGTGGCGCTCCATCGTCCGTGGCGGCAGGTAGGCCGTTGAATCGGTGACGATCGCGACATGGCGGGACATGAGCTGGAGGTTACCTGCCGTAGTGCCGACGCGGCAGCCCGGCCCCTGTGCTGCTGGGCTGCTGGGCGGGCGCGGCAGCCCGGCCCCTGTGCTGCGGGGCGGGCGCGGCCCTCGGTCAGGTGGTGCTCTCGGGACGGGGCTTCTTCTGCCAGGGATACGCGGGGCGCGGCGGTGGTGAGGTGATCGCGTGGGGGGACTGTTCCTCGGCGGCGCGGGAACCGGGTGTCGGCCGGGTCCCCTGCGCTGCCGGGCCGTCGGCGTCGGCGTCGGCGTCGGCCGCCGGCCACTGCGGAGGCGTCCGGGTGTTCTCGGACCGGGTCCAGTGGCGCAGGGCGTCCGCTTCGATGTCTATCTGGGCGCTGAGCGAACCAAGATCGTCGTCGGCGAAGCGGTGTGCCCGGTCGCGGACGGCCCAGCGCAGCGAGTCGGCCGAGTCGGTGATGCGCTCGGTGCGGCTGCGGAGCTCGGGCAGGCGCGCGGCGAGCGTGGCCCGGTCCGGCTCGGACTCCAGGCGCTTGAGGTCCGCGTCCAGCTCGTGGCCGTGCGCGCTGAGCCGCTCGAACAGACCGAGTGACTCCTTGAGGGACTCGTCCTCGGCCGCGCCCGCGTACAGCGCGTCCTGCGTGGCGCGCATGGAGGTGCGCAGCCTGAGCCTCAGCTGGGCGATCTCTCCGGCCGGGCCGATCTGGGCGAAGGACTTGGCGCGCAGGGTGTGGTCCTCGACCGTGCGGCGGGCCTGTGCGATCGTCCGGTCCACCCCGCGCTTGGCGGCGCCGACCGCCTTGACCGTGGCGTAGGCGCCCAGGCCGACGAAGAGCAGGAAGAGCAGGGCGAACACGGCCAACACTGCTTCCATGACGCTCCTCCTCCGGTCGGCACGGCACGAGCCGCTGTGCTCTCCACGGTAAACGCAGCGGGCAGGTCCGGAGTTCCGGACGAACCCCGAACCTGCCCGTAGGGGACTACCCCGACGCCGGTTCCACCCGGCAGCCGATGATCACGCCGGGACGATGTTCACCAGCTTCGGCGCCCGCACGATCACCTTGCGGATGCCCGCGCCGTCCAGTGCGGCGACGACCTTCTCGTCGGACAGCGCCACCTTCTCCAGTTCCTCCTCGGAGATGGCCGGCGGCACCTCCAGGCGGGCCTTGACCTTGCCCTTGATCTGCACGACGCAGGTCACGGTCTCGTCCACCACGTACTGCGGGTCGGCGACCGGGAAGTCCTGGTGGACGACCGAGTCGGTGTGGCCCAGCTTGCGCCACAGCTCCTCGGCGATGTGCGGGGCCAGCGGCGCGATCATCAGCACCAGCGGCTCGGCCACGGACCGCGGCACCGCACCGCCGGCCTTGGTCAGGTGGTTGTTCAGCTCGGTGACCTTGGCGATGGCGGTGTTGAAGCGCAGGCCCTCCAGGTCCTGGCTGACGCCGTCGATCGCCTTGTGCAGGGCGCGCAGGGTCTCCTCGTCGGGCTCGGCGTCGGTGACGGTGACCTCGCCGGTGTTCTCGTCGACGACGTTGCGCCACAGCCGCTGCAGCAGCCGGAACTGGCCGACCACCGCGCGCGTGTCCCACGGGCGGGAGACGTCCAGCGGACCCATGGCCATCTCGTACAGGCGCAGGGTGTCGGCACCGTACTCGGCGGCGATCTCGTCCGGGGTCACCGCGTTCTTCAGGGACTTGCCCATCTTGCCCAGCAGGCGGCTGACCTTCTCGCCCTGGTAGTAGTAGGCGCCGTCGCGCTCCTCCACCTCGGCGGCCGGCACCGCGATGCCACGGCTGTCGCGGTAGACGTAGGCCTGGATCATGCCCTGGTTGAACAGCTTGTGGAACGGCTCCGCGGAGGAGACGTGGCCCAGGTCGTACAGGACCTTGGACCAGAAGCGCGCGTACAGCAGGTGCAGGACGGCGTGCTCGGCGCCGCCGACGTACAGGTCGACGCCGCCGTGCGGCTGGCCCTCGCGCGGGCCCATCCAGTACTGCTCGATCTCCGGGTCGACCAGCTGCCGGTCGTTGTGCGGGTCCAGGTAGCGCAGCTCGTACCAGCAGGAACCGGCCCAGTTGGGCATGGTGTTGGTCTCGCGGCGGTACTTCTTCGGCCCGTCGCCCAGGTCCAGGGTGACGTTGACCCACTCCTCGTTGCGCGACAGCGGCGTCTCGGGCTGGGTGTCGGCGTCGTCCGGGTCGAAGGTGCGCGGGCTGTAGTCCTCGACCTCCGGCAGCTCCAGCGGCAGCATCGACTCGGGCAGCGCGTGGGCGACGCCGTCCTCGTCGTAGACGATCGGGAAGGGCTCGCCCCAGTAGCGCTGGCGGCTGAACAGCCAGTCGCGCAGCCGGAAGTTGACGGTGCCCTCACCGATGCCCTTGTCCTGCAGCCACTCGGTGACGCGGGTCTTGGCCTCCGCGACGCCCAGGCCGTCCAGGGAGATGTCGTCGTTCGAGGAATTGATGATCTTCGCGTCGTACGACGAGAAGGCGTTCTCCCACGTCGAGGTGTCGGTGCCGCGGCCGTCGGTCGGCTCGACGATGCAGTGGATCGGCAGCTCGAAGGCGCGCGCGAACTCGAAGTCGCGCTGGTCGCCCGCCGGGACGGCCATGATCGCGCCGGTGCCGTAGCCCATCAGGACGTAGTCGGCGATGAAGACGGGGACCTTGTCGCCGTTGACCGGGTTGGTCGCGTACGCGCCGATGAAGACGCCGGTCTTGTCCTTGGCCTCGGCCTGCCGCTCGACGTCGGACTTGGAGGCGGCCTGCGCACGGTAGGCGGCGACGGCCTCGGCGGGGGTGGCATGGCCGCCGGTCCACACCTCGTGCGTGCCCTCGGGCCACGCCTCGGGGGTGAACTTCTCGACCAGCGGGTGCTCGGGCGCCAGCACCATGTAGGTCGCGCCGAACAGGGTGTCGGGGCGCGTGGTGAAGACCGTGATGCGCTCGCCGTCGATCGGGAAGTCGACGCGGGCGCCCTCGCTGCGGCCGATCCAGTTGCGCTGCTGCAGCTTGATGGCCTCCGGCCAGTCCAGCTCCTCCAGGTCCTCCAGCAGCCGGTCGGCGTAGGCGGTGATGCGCATGTTCCACTGGCGCAGCTTGGCCTTGAAGACGGGGAAGTTGCCGCGCTCGGAGCGGCCGTCGGCGGTGACCTCCTCGTTGGCCAGTACGGTGCCCAGGCCGGGGCACCAGTTGACCGGCGCGTCGGAGGCGTAGGCCAGGCGGTACTCGCTCAGGATGTCGGCGCGCTCGGTGCCGCTCAGCTCGCTCCACGCGCGCGTGGTGCCCGGAACCGGCCGCTCACCGGACTCGAACTGGGCGATCAGCTCGGCGATCGGGCGGGCCTTCTTCGCCTTCTCGTCGTACCAGGAGTTGAAGATCTGCAGGAAGATCCACTGGGTCCACTTGTAGTAGTCCGGGTCGATCGTGGCGAAGGACCGGCGCTTGTCGTGGCCCAGGCCCAGCCGGCGCAGCTGGGCCTTCATGTTCTCCATGTTGGCCTCGGTGGACACGCGCGGGTGCGTGCCGGTCTGCACGGCGTACTGCTCGGCGGGCAGGCCGAAGGCGTCGAAGCCCAGGGTGTGCAGGACGTTGTGGCCGGTCATGCGCTGGAACCGGGCGTAGACGTCGGTGGCGATGTAGCCCAGCGGGTGGCCGACGTGCAGGCCCGCACCGGAGGGGTACGGGAACATGTCCATGATGAACTTCTTGGGCTTGGCGACCAGCTCGGGATCGCCGGCCAGATCGCCCTTGGGGTTGGGCGCCGCGTACGTGCCGTCGGCGTCCCAGAAGTCCTGCCAGCGTGCCTCGATCTCGGCTGCCATGGCGGCCGTGTAGCGGTGCGGGGCGGCCTCCGCCGACGTAGCAGCGGCGGCAGCGGGGTTCGTCTCGCTCATGATCCTCAAAGCTCCATCGATCGTCTCTGCCTGCGGAAATGAAAAATCCCCTCGCACAGGAGGGGACGCCGCGCCGATGCCGACCTCACGGCTGACCGGGGGTCGGTACTGATCAGCGCGGCCCGCTAAGCAGAAGGCGTACGGCACGCATGGCGCTAGGGTACCGCAGCCCTTGAGCAAGCCGCGACGCGCTTCCGTATGAGTGGTGGACATGCCACGAACCACGCCGGAACTGAACCAAGGTCAAGGATTACTTCGCGTACCGCCCACTAAGGGACATCGCTCAAGTCGCATTGTCCGTTGATAACAACGCAATAACTCAAACCCCGTACTGATCAGTATGGCGCCACTTAGAGTTCGGCAGCGGGACCGCTTTCCCGGAACTGCTCGGAGTTGCCCCCATGAACCCTCGTCGTAGTACCAGCTCGCTCCCCAAACCGGGCCGCTCGGCCTATGGGGTGGCGTCCGCTGTCGTCCTGCTGCTCATACCCTTGGTCGTGCTGGTCGGAGGTAGCCAGTTCCGCGAGTTCCTGAACTTCGGCGCGGGCGTGCTGTCCCTCGTCTCGCTCAGCTGCTCGGTGATCTGGGGCCTGTTCGCCCAGGACCGGATCTTCCTGAACACGCGGCAGCGGATCATCGGCCAGGCGGTGCACCGGACGACCGCGGTCGCCTCCATCGCGTTCCTGTTGCTGCACATCACCACGAAGATCGCGCTCGGTCACACGAAGCTGATCGCGGCGATCATTCCGTTCTCGCTCGGCGTCACCGGAATCGCCGGTCTGATCGGTCTGGGCTCGCTGGCCGGCCTGCTGATGATCTTCGTGGGCGTCACCGGCGCCCTGCGCAGCAATTTCGCCACCCCGGCCCCGGTCGCCGCCCGCTGGCGGGCCATGCACATGCTGGCCTATCCGGCCTGGTGCGCGGCGCTGGTCCACGGGCTCTACGCGGGTCGCGCGGCCAAGCCGATCTTCGTGATCCTGTACAGCCTGTCCCTGCTCGGCGTGATGGGCGCCCTCGCGCTGCGCGCCGCTCCGCGCCCGGTCAAGCGCAAGGTCGCCGACCGGCTGGTGGCGCTGTTCGGCAGCTCGCAGCGTCCGGGACTCGAGGAGCTGGACGCGAGTCGTTCCCGGGTCGCCGACTCGGCCCTGCCGGGCTACGAGGGCCGGCGGGAGCCGAGGCCGTCACCCGCCGCTCCGGCGGCTTCCCCTTCCGCGCCCCTGTACCAGTCCCCCGCGGCCCCCGCCGCGGAGCCCGCGTCGGGCTTCGCGGCCGCCTACCGCGCGGTGTCCGCACCGGGCCGGGCCCAGGAGCCGTTCGCGGCCGGCCGGACCGCCCGCATGGACCTGCCGCTGGACCTCCAGCCCACGGAGGCCGTCCCGCGCGTGGACGGCCCCTCCAGCACCTCGGGCAGCTGGCCGATCCCGTCCCCGCCGCCGGTCGGCGAGGCCCCGCCGTCCGCGTACGACCCGCTCCAGGACACCGGATACACCATCCCCGTCTACGGCAATTCGGGCACGCCTGGGTACGGCGGAAGTGACGTGTACGACACCGGTGAGACAAACGGCCTCTACGGCGCGTACAACCCGAGTGACACGTTCAACAGCGGTCCCGCCACTGAACCAACCCCCGGCACCTCCTACGAGGCGCCGGGTTCGGGCGAACCTTGGAACATGCCTTCCGGAGGCTATAGGTGAACGAGGCCCTGCCCGACGTCCCCGAAGTCCGCGTGGTCGGCCTTCCGCAGCTCACGTCGGGTTTCGACCTTGTGGAGCGGCTCGACCTGCCCATGCACCTGAAGGTGCACGGGCCGCTCGATCCGCTGGGCGGCGAACAGCTCGCCCAGCTCGCCGAACGCATCAACCTCAAGGGCCGGGGCGGCGCGGGTTTCCCCTTCCACAAGAAGCTGCGCTCGGTCGCCGAGTCGGCGATCAAGCGCGGGGTGCGGCCGGTCGTCGTGGTCAACGGCAGCGAGGACGAACCCGCCTGCCGCAAGGACACGGTGCTCATCAACCGTGCCCCGCACCTGATCCTGGACGGTGCGCTGCTGTGCGCCGAGGCGCTCGGCGCCCGCACCCTCGTGATCGGCGTCACCCGGGAGTCCACACAGCGCTCCATGGAGGCCGCGCTCGCCGAGCGAGGTCTGAGCAACAGCCGTAGATCGGCGCTACGCGCGTGGGTGCAGCGCAATCCGGTGCGCATGGTCACCGGCGCCGCCGCGTCGCTGATCCGTTCGATCGACGGCGGCCCGGCGATCCCGCCCGGCCGCAAGATCAGCGCCTCGCAGACCGGCGTCGGCGGCGCGCCCACGCTGCTGTCGAACGCGGAGACGTTCGCGCAACTGGCCATCGCCGCCCGCATCGGCCCCGAGCGCTACGGCAACACCGGCCTGTACGACGAGCCGGGCACCGTCATGCTGACGGTTTCCGGCGCGGTCGCCCGCCCGATGGTGATCGAGGTCCCGACGGGCGTGCCGCTGCGCTACGTGCTGCAGCTGGCGGGGGCCCCGCCGGTGCCGCAGGGCGTGCTGACCGGTGGTTACCACGGCAAGTGGATCGACGCGGCGACCGTCGACGAGGCGATCGTCTCCCGCAACTCGCTGGACGCGGTGGGCGGTTCGCTGGGCGCGGGCGCGATCCTGCCGATCAGCCAGGAGACCTGCCCGCTGGGCGAGTCGCTGCGGGTGGCGCAGTGGCTGGCCGAGGAGAGCGCCGGCCAGTGCGGCCCCTGCTACCTCGGACTGCCCGCCGCCGCGCGCGGCATGGAGGACATCCTCAACGGCGGCGGACCGGCCGCGCTGGAGGCGCTGAAACAGGTCGCGAAGAACGTCAAGCGGCGCGGGGCGTGTTCGCACCCGGACGGCTCGGCGATGTTCCTGGAGTCGACCATCAAGGCGTTCACCGACGACCTGGCCGCCCATGTCCTCGGAAACGGCTGCGGACGGCCCGTGGAGGGCGTTCTGCCGCTCTTCGAGGGGGGCAGGGCCCCTTCGGGTATCCCGGGCGGCGCAGAGCCCGAGGAGACCGGTGCCAGCCGCCAAAAGATCTACGTCGACTGGACGCTGTGCCGGGGCCACGGACTGTGTGCCGACATCCTTCCGGAGGTCTTCGAACTCGGCGCGGACGGTTTCCCGACCGTGGCACAGGCGCAGGTGCCGCGCTACGCGGAGGCGAAGGCGCTGCGCGCGGTGCGCCGCTGCCCGGCGCTCGCCCTGCGCATCGAGGAGGACACGCGCGGGCAGGCACCGTCGCGCAACCTGCCGGTCCTCTCCCAGGGCCGCGGCCGGCGCGCTCTGGGCCGCTGAGTGCGAGAACGGCGGGTCATCCGGGCCGGGTGACCCGCCGTTGCCGTGCGGGTGCGTCGTTCTCGCTCCGGAACACGCCGAAGGCGGACCATCCGTCGGGATGATCCGCCTTCGATTTCTGTGGAGCTAAGGAGAATTGAACTCCTGACCTCTTGCATGCCATGCAAGCGCTCTACCAACTGAGCTATAGCCCCTTGCTTCGTTCCGCCCGGTTTCCCTGGCGGCGACGCCAACATTACACGGTCCCGGGGGTGCAGTACCAAATTGGTTTCCGCTCTGCTCCCATTCGGGCGCTAATGTCGGCTTCCGTGACCGTGATCGCGTTCTCCGCAGCCCGCCGGGCACCGGCCGCCCTGGGGGTGTGCCTGGTGTCGTTCACGGCCTTCTGGGTCGCGCAGCGGGCCGCGCACGTGTCGATGATCGACCTGATGGTCTACCGGGCCGAGGGCGCCACCGTGCGCGCCCGCGGCGACCTCTACGCGCTGCGGGCGACGGCCGCGCACCTGCCCACCACCTATCCGCCGTTCGCGGCCCTGCTGTTCACACCGCTGTCCCTGCTGGACACCGTTCCCCTGCGCACGCTGGCGACGGCCGCCAACCTCGCGCTGCTGGTGGTGTTCGTACGGCTGTCGCTGATACTCGTCGGCCACGCGCGCGTGGAGACCGTCTGGTGGGTCGCGGCGTCGGCGGTGTGGTGCGAGCCGGTGTGGACGACCCTGCGCTACGGCCAGGTCAACCTGCTGCTGGCCGTCCTGGTGCTGTGGGACCTGTCCCGCCGCCCCGACCGCTGGGCCGGGGTGGGGCTGGGGCTGGCCGCCGCGGTGAAGCTGACGCCCGCCTTGTTCCCGCTGGTCCTGCTCGTCACGGGTGTCGTGGCCCGGCTCGGCGGCAGGGACGCAGAACCCTGGCTGCGGCACGCGCGCGGGGCCGCCGTCGCGTTCGCCGGGGCGACGCTGCTGGCGGCGGCCGTCCTGCCGTACGACTCATGGCGGTTCTGGACGGACATGGTCTTCCGCGCCGGCCGGGTCGGGCATGCCGAGGACACCGCCAATCAGGCCCTGCGCGGCGTCCTGGCCCGTCTTCTGCACACGCCGGACCCGGGAGCGCTCTGGGCCGTCCTCGCGGCCGTGGTGGCCGCCCTGGGCCTCGCGGTGGCCGTGGCGGCGGAGTTGCGCGGACGGCGGGCGTGGGCGGTGTGCGTCTGCGCGGTCACCGCGCTGCTGATCAGCCCGGTGTCCTGGACGCACCACTGGGTGTGGTGCGTGCCACTGGTCCTGCTGCTGTGGACGCGCGGGCACAGGGCGGTGGCCCTGGGCTCGCTGCTGGTGTTCTGCTCGTACGCGCCATGGTGGGTGCCCCATGGCGCCGGACGACCGGAAATGCACCAGGGAGGCGTCGAGTTGACGCTTTCGGCGCTCTACGGAGGAGCCGGTGCCCTCTTCCTCGTGCTGGCGTGGACATCGTTGCCGAGGCCCGGCGCCGGTGCGGTCCGCGTCAAGCCGTGACGAAGGAATAGAACCTCTTGAGCGTGCAGTGCTCCTCGAGGAGCCGGCCGTAGATCGGCTCGCCCTCCAATTCCCGGTACGTCTCGATCGGGTCGCCTTTTATGATCAGCGCCCGCGCGCATTCCTCGCACCAGTACTGGTAGTCGGGATTGATCGGCTCCATGTCACGGACGATCGGCGTGCCGCTGCCGCACCAGTCGCACTTCCGCCTGTGTGCACCCATCGATCAGCTCCAGCTGTGGCCGCAGGCCGTGCACACGTAGGAGATTCCGCCGTTGTCGCCGAGTACTTGGGCCACGTGCGCGGAACCGCAGGAAGGGCAGCTGAGCCGGGTGGTGGTATCCCGTATCAACGCCGCACCGAGGAGGTGGCCGACCTCCTCAAGGATGCTCGCAGGCATCGCTACTCCCTCCCGTCGGGCCGCGCCCCCTTCCGGCCGTTTGATTCTGCCACGGCCGGACCAATACGGTCAGCGACGCCTCAGTACCAGTCCGGACACGGCTCCCACCACGGCCGTTCCGGCCAGCGCCCAAGCACACACCGAGAACGCCTCCGCAGAGGTATACGACCGCAGGGCCCCGAGTGACTCAAGCCGGTTCAGGAACAGTGTGCCGAAAGACGCCACGCCGAGCAGCTGACCGAGCTGGGTGACCGTCGCCAGCAGCCCGCTGGCGTCCGCCGCGTCCTGGGGGCGCACCGTCGCCAGCGCGCCGGTCAGGGTCGGGCTGAAGGCGAGCGCGAGCCCGACACCCAGCCCCGCGTATCCGGCGTACAGGGCCGCTCCCCCGTCGCCGCCGTCGTGGAGGGCGAGCCCCACCACGGCGATGGACACCGCGGTCAGCGTGAACCCGGCCGGAGCGAGCGCCCGCTGCCAGACCACGGGCCACTTCCGCCAGGTCAGGCTGACGGCACCGAAGAAGGCCGCGGTCGGTGCGAAGCTCAGTCCGGCCCGCAGCGCGCTGTAGCCGAGGCCGCCCTGGACGTGCAGCGTCAGCGCGAAGAGGAACCCGGCGTTGACCGACATCACGGCGAGGATGCGCAGGACGGCCAGGCCGATGCCGGGGTGGCGCAGCACCCGGGGCGCGATCAGCGGGGCGCCGCCGCGCCGGGCCAGCCGGGACTCGTAGCCGCAGAACAGTGCGAACAGCACCACCGCTCCGGCCAGCGACAGCCAGGACCACGCGGGCCAGTCCTCCTCCTGGCCGAGCACCAGCGGCACCGTCAGCAGCGACACGGCCGCGCCGAGCAGCACGAGTCCGGGCAGGTCGAGCGGCCGGGCGCGCTCCTTCGCGGCCGCCGCGCCCAGGGGCAGCACCCGCCTGCCCAGCACCAGCAGGACGGCGCCGACCGGCACGTTGACCAGGAACACCGGCCGCCAGCCGGTGCCGAGGAGATCCGCGCTGACCAGCACCCCGCCCGCGATCTGCCCGGCGGCGGCGCCGACGGCGAGGACCGCCGAGTAGGCGCCGAGCGCCCGGGCCCTGGCCTCGCCGGTGAAGGTGCGCTGGATCAGGCTGAGCACCTGCGGGATCATCAGCGCCGAGCCCGCGCCCTGCACCAGCCGGAACACGATCAGATCGGTCGATGCCCGCGCCAGACCGCAGGCCAGCGAGGCCGCGGTGAACAGGGCGAGCCCGGCGAGGTGGACCCGGCCGTGGCCGAGCCGGTCGCCGAGCCGGGCACCGGTGATCAGCAGCACGGAGTAGGTGATGGCGTAGCCGGCGATCACCAGTTGCAGGTCGGCGCCGGAGGAGTGCAGTTCGGAACCGATGGTGGGGGCGGCGACGTTCACGATGAAGACGTCGAGGGCCGCCATGAACAGGGCGGCGAGCAGGACGGTGAGCAGCAGCCGGGGCCGGTTGTCAGTGGCGGGTGCTTCACTGTCCGTGACGGTCGGCGCATGACCGGAAGTCGGTAATGCGCTGCCGATGACGGGCGGGTCGGGGTTTGCGGCGGCCGGTGCGTCACTGTCAGTGGCGGATGCTTCACTGTTCGCAGGGTTCGGTAGGGCCTCGGTGTCCGGCCCGGTGCGGGATGGCGTCGTCATGGCGTCGAGCCTGACGACGGGTCGGTACCGGTGCCGAGTGCCCGCCGATGCTGGTACTGCCAGCACCTGGCAGGGGCAGGCCCGGGTGCCGACGATGGATACGGGGACTACGGGGGTTGGACGATGGTGACGAGGGCGACGGGCAACCAGCGACGCAGGCCGGAGCTGGCCGCCTTTCTGCGCAGCCGGCGTGCGCGGGTGACACCGGCCGACGTGGGGATGCCGCCGGGGCTGCGGCGGCGCACTCCCGGGCTGCGCCGGGAGGAGGTCGCGCAGCTCTCGGGCGTGGGCGTGACCTGGTACACCTGGCTGGAGCAGGGCCGGCCGATCAACGCCTCGCCGCAGGTGCTGGACGCGGTCGCACGCACACTGCGGCTGGACCCGCCGGAGCGGGAGCACCTGTACCGGCTGGCGGAGGTGCCGTTCGAGCCGGACGCGGAGGGCTTGACCCGGCAGGTCGGACCGGAGGTGCAGGCGATCATCGACGCGCTGGACCCACTGCTGGCGGTGGTCTACAACTCGCGATACGACGTCCTGGCGACGAACCCGGCCTACCGGGATCTGTTCGTGGTGCCGCAGACCCGCGCGACCGGCGTGCCCAACGTGCTGTGGACCCTGTTCACCGTGCCGGCGGAGACCTGCCCGATCCTGTACCGGGAACGCGAGCTGCCGGTGATGGTGGCGACGCTGCGGTCCTCGTACGGCAGACACGTGGGGGAACCGGCCTGGGAGGGGTACATACGCGCGCTGTGTGCGGCCAGTCCGTACTTCGCCGAACTGTGGGCGAGCGGTGAGGTGACACCTCCGGGGCCCAGGGTGAAGACCTTCCGGCACGAGGCGGTGGGTCAGCTGCGGATGACCTCGCAGTCGCTGTCCGTCGACGGGATGCCCGAGTGCCGGATCGTGGTCTACAGACCGGCGGACGACGAGGCGTGCCGGAAGATCGCGATGCTGCGGGAGCGCAGACAGCCGCTGTGGCCGCCGAAGGACCGGGAGGCCGACGAGTTGATCCGCACCTGAACACAGAAAATCCCGCCCCTGGGGGGGCGGGATCCTCATACCGATCTTTGACAACTCAACAGAGTGTCGATCAGTGGAGCTAAGGAGAATTGAACTCCTGACCTCCTGCATGCCATGCAGGCGCTCTACCAACTGAGCTATAGCCCCTGGTGTTCTTCCCGCTCGGCGGGGCGAACAAGAAGAACTTTAGCCTGTGACCTGCCGGAAAGTGAAATCCGGGGTCCGGGGGGCCTCGGGACGCTCAGTCGTCGTCGCCGAGGACGGGCTCCGGGAGGGTGCCCGCGTTGTGCTCGAGCAGGCGCCAGCCGCGGACGCCCTCGCCGAGCACGGACCAGCAGCAGTTGGAGAGACCGCCGAGGCTCTCCCAGTTCTGGGGCTCCAGGCCGAGGAGCCGGCCGATGGTGGTGCGGATGGTGCCGCCGTGGCTGACGACGACGAGGGTGCCGTCCTCGGGCAGCTTCTCGGCGTGCCGCAGCACGACGGGGGCGGCGCGGTCCGCGACCTCGGTCTCCAGTTCGCCACCGCCGCGGCGGACCGGCTCGCCGCGCTTCCAGGCGGCGTACTCCTCACCGTGGCGGGCGATGATCTCGTCGTGCGTCAGTCCCTGCCAGACGCCCGCGTAGGTCTCGCGCAGGCCCTCCTCGCGGGTGACGTCGAGACCGGTGAGGGCGGCCAGCTCGGCGGCCGTGTCCGCGGCCCGCTGCAGATCCGAGGAGACGATCGCGTCGGGTCCCAGGGAGGCGAGCAGCCGGGCGGCGCGGCGAGCCTGGCCGATGCCGGTCTCGGTCAGCTCGACGTCCGTGCTGCCCTGGAAGCGGCGCTCCACGTTCCACGAGGTCTGGCCGTGCCGCCACAGGATGATGCGGCGGCCCCGGGCCTTGCGGTCGGTCACCTCGCCGGTGGCGCTCATCGCCACTCCCCGTCCGGCTCCTGGTCTGCCTCGGCGGCCTGCAGCTTGGCGTGCTCCTCGGCCTTGCCGCGGGTGGCCTTGGCGTCGGCGGGCAGCTCCAGCTCGGGGCAGTCCTTCCACAGCCGCTCCAGGGCGTAGAAGACGCGCTCCTCGCTGTGCTGGACGTGGACGACGATGTCGACGTAGTCGAGCAGGATCCAGCGGGACTCACGGTCGCCCTCGCGGCGTACCGGCTTGGCGCCGAGGTCCTTCAGCAGGCGCTCCTCGATCTCGTCGACGATGGCCCTGACCTGGCGGTCGTTCGGCGCGGACGCCAGCAGGAAGGCGTCCGTGATCGACAGGACGTCGCTGACGTCGTAGGCGATGACGTCGTGGGCGAGCTTGTCGGCCGCCGCCTGGGCGGCGGTGTTGATGAGCTCAAGGGAACGGTCGGTGGCGGTCACTTACATGGCTTTCCGTCGGCGGTCACTGGACCTCAAGGGTCTCACGGACCGCCCGCGGCACCCCACGTGATTACGGCGTCGCGTGGGGTGCCCCGGCCGTCGTGGCTCCGCCGTCAGGAGGCGGCGGGTTCGTAGTCGGCGCCGAGGACGACCGAGACGTCGGCGCCGGAGGAGACGGTGCCCTTGGTCACGGAGCCGGCGGGCAGGCCGAGGGTCTTGGCGACCTCGGCGGCGTCGGCCTTGTGGGAGGCGTCCGAGTAGAGCACCTTCGAGGTGGCCTGGGTGCCGGAGGCGGTGCCGCCCTCCCGGAAGGTGAAGCCGCCGTTGAGGAGCGCCACGCGGGCCTTCTCGGAGTCGTCCTTCACGCCGGTGGCGTTCTGGACGGAGACCCGGACCGCGGAGCCGGCGTCGGGGCTCTTGGCGGTGCCGCCGAGGATGTCCTTGACCACGCTGTCGCTGGTGTCGGCGCTCAGTGTGCCGTCGGCCCGCACGGGCAGCAGGGCGGTCTTGTAGTCACCGCTCTTGGCGAGGTCGGCGAGCCTGGCGAGGAAGGTGCCGAGGTCCTTGTCGGTGAGCGGCGGGTCGAGGATCTGCGCGAGCGTCTGGACGGTGGTGGTGGCCGAGGAGGGTTCGGAGGACATCTTGCGCAGGATGCCCTGCATGACCTGGCCGAAGCGCTCCAGCTGGGCGTTCTGGGGCTCGCCGGCGGCGCGGTAGGTGGCGTAGGCGACGGCCATCTTGCCGCTGAGGGTCTGGTCGGTGCCCTTGTGGACGAGGGGTGCGGTGCCCTTCTTCTTGGTGTCCGGGTCCGGCACGTCGGTGTTGGTGTCGATGTCGATGTTGCTCAACAGATCGACGAGGTTCTGCAGGTAGGGGGTGTCGAGGCGCCAGGTGCCCTGGATGTCGGTGCCGAGGACGGTGTCGAGCTGGTCGCGGGTGCCGGAGGAACCGTCGGCGTCGACCGACTTGGCGAGGGTGGTGGTGGAGCCGTCGTCGCCGGACAGCGCGAGGGAGTTGGGCAGCAGCACGGTGGTGCCCTGCTTGGTGGTGGTGTTGTCGACCAGCAGCACCGTGGAGGTGCCGCCCTTGCCGGTGTTGTGCAGGTGGACGACGATCACGTCGCGTTTCTGGGCGGCGGCGGACGTGGCCGTGCCGGTCTTGGCACCGGAGGAGGACAGACCGGGCAGCTTTCCGGCGTACCAGAGGTAGCCGACGCCACCGACGGCGACGAGGGCGAGGACGACGACGAGGGCGATGATCCGGCTGCGGGCTCGGCGGCGGGCCTCCTCGCGGCGCTCGGTGCGGTTCTCGGTGAACTTCAGCCAGTCGATGACGTCCTCGGAGTCGCCGTCCGGCTCCTCGACGAACGCGAACTGCTCGGTGCGGTAGTCCGGTTCGCCCGTCTCGCTCTGCCGCTCGGGCTCCTCCGGGGCATGCCTGTCCTCCGCCGGGCCGCCCTGCTGCGGGATGTAGGCGGTCTGCTCGGCGACCCGGGGCTGCTGCCCGCTGCTCGCGGCCTGCCCGTAGGGGTCGTAGGAGGCGGTGTCGTGGGCGCCGGTGCCGTAGGGGTCGTAGGGGGCCTGGGAGCCGTAGGGGTCGTAGGCGGGTGCCTGCGGAGCGGAGTGGTAGGAGGCCGCCGATGGCTGCTGGCCGGTGGGGTACGGGTCGTAGCCGTAGCCGCCCTGCTGCTGGGCGTACGGGTCGTAGGTCGCTTGCGGAGCCTGTTGTTGTGTCGGGACCTGCCCGTACACGGGCCGGCCGTACTCGTCGTAGCCGACGACTTCGTACGGGCCGGCGCCGTAGCTGGCGTCCCCCGCGTCGTATCGGTCGTTCACCGGTGCCCCTCTCGGCTCACTCGCCGCGGTACAGCTCGCGCTTGTCGATGTAGCGCACGACTCCGTCCGGCACCATGTACCAGATGGGGTCTCCCTTGGCGACTCTCGCCCGGCAGTCCGTGGAGGAGATGGCGAGCGCCGGCACCTCGACGAGCGAGACGCCGCCCTCCGGCAGACCCGGGTCGGTCAGGTTGTGCCCGGGGCGCGTGACGCCGATGAAGTGTGCGAGGGAGAACAGTTCCGCCGAGTCGCGCCAGGTCAGCAACTGCGCCAGGGCGTCGGCGCCGGTGATGAAGAACAGGTCGGTGTCGGGGTTGAGGGCGCGCAGGTCGCGCAGGGTGTCCACGGTGTAGGTCGGGCCGCCGCGGTCGATGTCGATGCGGCTGACGGAGAACTGGGGGTTCTCGGCGGTCGCGATGACCGTCATCAGGTAGCGGTCCTCAGCCGGGGAGACCTTGCTGTGGGACTTCTGCCACGGCTGGCCGGTGGGCACGAACACCACCTCGTCCAGCTGGAACTGCGCGGCGACCTCGCTGGCCGCCACGAGGTGCCCGTGGTGGATCGGGTCGAACGTTCCGCCCATGACGCCCAGGCGGCGCTTGCCCGTGTGGACGGGTCCGTTGCCCGGGCGGTACTGCGGGTGCTTCACCGTGTCGTCGGCGGCCTCGTGCGCCGGACCGGTAGGCATGTCCTGCTCTCCCATGCGTGCAGACCCTACCGGCCCGGCCTCGGGCGTCCGGCCGGGGACGGGCTCCCCGCTCAGCGGTCGCGGTTGAAGCGCGTGGTGATCCACAGCAGGAGGAGCAGGATGATCAGGGCGCCACCACCGGTGACGGCCGGGTTCAGGCTGTTGTGGTTTCCGCCGTGCTCCTCGCCCTCGGCGGCAAGGGTGACCAACTGGGCTGCGGCGCTGTGGAAGCTCATCTTCGGCAGGACCTATCGCGTGTGGGCGGGTTAAAGATGTCGGCTCATCGTAAGCGGGCGGCCGCGCGGCGCTCACGCCGACTCCGCCGTTGGTGACGGGCGGCGGCCGGGGGCGCCCACGGCGGGAACGTCCACCGCCTCCCGGCGGGGAACCTTCGCCGCCTGTCAGTCGTCCTTCCGCTTGTAGCCGCGCAGCAGGAACCAGGCGGTCAGTACACAGCCCAGGACCATCACGATGAGGACGATGCGGAGCAGATTGCCCGTCCCGTGCTGCTGGACGGCGCCGGCGACGGCCTCGGTCAGCCAGGCGGCTGCGGGGTGGTGCTCCATGACGTGGACTCCTTCGGCTGTACTGCCCGTCCACGGTATCTCCGCCTAGGCTGTGCCCCGCCTCGGGGCACAGGGCACTTACACGCACATGGGGGAAGACATGTCCGACGACGGCCACCAGCAGACCGGGCACGAGCGCGTGCCGAGCAGGCAGCGCAGGCGCTTCCCGGGGATCTCCTCGCGTGCGTACGAGCACCCGGCGGACCGGTCGGCCCTCGTCGCGCTGCGCAAGCTGAGCGGGTTCGACACCGTTTTCAAGGCGCTCAGCGGGCTGCTGCCGGAGCGGAGCCTGAGGCTGCTGTTCCTGTCCGACTCGGTGCGGGTATCCGAGCGGCAGTTCTCGCACCTGCACGACATGCTGCTGGACGCCTGTTACATCCTGGACCTGGAGAAGGTCCCGCCGATGTACGTCACGCAGGACCCGCAGCCGAACGCGATGTGCATCGGCCTGGACGAACCGATCATCGTGGTCAGCACGGGGCTCGTCGAGCTGCTCGACGAGGAGGAGATGCGGGCCGTCGTCGGGCACGAGGTGGGGCACGCGCTGTCCGGGCACTCGGTGTACCGCACCATCCTGCTGTTCCTGACGAGCCTCGCGCTGAAGGTCGCCTGGATCCCGCTGGGCAACCTGGCGATCATGGCGATCGTCACGGCGCTCAGGGAGTGGTTCCGCAAGTCGGAGCTGTCCGCCGACCGGGCGGGGCTGCTGGTGGGCCAGGACGTCCGGGCCTCGATGCGGGGCCTGATGAAGATCGCCGGCGGCAACCATCTGCACGAGATGAACGTGGACGCGTTCCTGGAGCAGGCCGAGGAGTACGACTCCGGGGGCGACCTGCGTGACTCGGTGCTGAAGATCCTGAACGTGCTGCCCCGGTCACACCCGTTCACCACCGTGCGGGCGGCCGAGCTGAAGAAGTGGGCCGAGTCCCGGGACTACCAGCGGATCATGGACGGCCACTACCCGCGGCGCAGCGAGGACATGGACACCTCCGTCAGCGACTCCTTCCGTGAGTCGGCGGCCAGCTACGCCAGCGATGTGAAGGGTTCCAAGGACCCGCTGATGAAGCTGGTCACGGATCTTGCGGGCGGCGCGGGCGACCTGGGCGGCCGGGTCCGGCGCGGCTTCGACGGCTTCAGGAGCCCGCCGCCGGCCGACGGGGCTTCCGCGGATGCTCCGCGAGGGGACCAGGAGTAGCCGCCAGGAGCCCGTACCGCTCGGCTCCCCCCACGCCGGGGAATCACTCATGCCCCGGGCCCTCACGCGCTGGGCCACGCCCCGGGGCCCCGGTCACACGCCCTGGGCCCCCTTTACGCCCTGGGCGGGCGGGCCTGGGCCTACGGCCTTGGGCCCCCTCACGCCCTCGGCTCGGCCGCGGTGGACAGCGTGCCGCACAGGGCCGGGGTGTTGTCCGTCTCGTAGGGGTTGGTGCCCGGGGGGCCACCCGTCTTGGCCGTCTGGCCGGCCAGGAGGGGGCGGAGGTAGGTGCTGGAGTCCTCGGCGCAGGACAGGGGGCCCGCCTGGACGTAGGACGTGACGAGCTGGACCTGGTGGGTGCGCAGGTCGTCACGGTGGAAGCGGAAGGTCACCTCGCGGCGGACCGTGAAGAGGGACACGGGCGCGTCGGCAACCCCGGTGGGGCGCAGGGCGTAGACGAAGGTGTGGTCGGCGGTGATCTTCAGCGTGGCCGGGTCGCTCTCGGCGGCCTGCAGGCTGCCCTGGACGCGGATCTTGTCGTCGGCCAGCTGGGCCCGGGAGGGGTCGAGGCGGACCAGCCAGCCATTGGGGGCGTGCCGGCCGTCCGCCGCCGGGTGGGCGAAGCTCTGGTCGAACTGGTCCAGCTGGTCGGGGTCGAGGAGGGCACGGGCGGGGCGGACCTGGCGGCCGGTCAGTACCTCCGGGTAGAGCGAGGAGCGGACGATGTAGTCCTTGGCGGTGGTGAGCGCGGCCACGACCTGGCTGTCGGAGAAGTGGGCGGTGCTGCGGGAGGCGGGCAGCGGTATGCCCTCGGCGCCGATCTCGAAGTGGGCGGCGGGGCTGTTCGCGTACAGGCTCTCGGCGTCGGCGGCACCGGGCACCTTGCCCGGCGGGGCGAGCGGGATGATCGTCATCCGCAGGGGCTCGACGGGCCGCCGGCCCTGCGGGGAGCTGTAGGGGTGGCGGACGCCCAGGTAGATCGCGGTGGCGAAGGCGATGGAGACCAGCACGGCGAGGATCAGCAGTTGCCGGGTGAGTCCGCGGTGCCGGGGTGGGCGGCGGCGTACGGCGGGGGCGTGATCGGCCATCCGCTCCTCGGCCGAGTACTCCTGGAGGCGGGCAGCACGGACGAACGACTCGTCGAACACGACGGATCGGTACTCGTCCTCTGCACCGCCGGGGCCGCCCTCGGGTGTCCCCTCCGGTGGGTCTCCAGGCCCGCCCATACTTTCAGGGTAGGTCTGGCGGGCCCCGGGTAAACGCCCCGCTGCACGACAAGTTCTGACAGGTTCTCACCCGGCGCGGGCGCCTGCTCTCAGGGGGAGCGCGGGCTGGCCGAGACGGCCGGCTGGGAGTAGTCGGCTGAGACGGACGGAGCGGCCGCGCTGCCCTGTTCCAGGCCGGTCGAGGCGGGCGCGGGCACCCTGTCCCGGGTGCCCGAGGAGGCTCCCCGGTACACCGCGGCGAAGGCCAGGGCGACCATGCCGATACCCATCACGACGGCGAGCACCCAGGCCACGGGGCGGTGCCAGCGGACCTGCTTGCCGTAGGCGCCGAAGGGGCCGTGGTGGTCGCCGAGGACGTAGGTGTCGTCCAGTTCGCCGTCGTCCCGATCTTGACCGAATCCGGTCTCCTCGGGGCCGTAGGCGTCGTCGTAGCGGTCGCCTCTGGAGTGGGCGCGGCGGGCCTCGGCCTCGGAGGCCTCGGCTCTGGCCTGCGCGGCGGCCAGGAGGCGTTCGACGGCGGTCGGCTCATGGACCGTGGCCGCCTGCACGAAGGCCTCGTCGAAGACCACGGAGGCGAACTCTTCGTCCGACACCCCATGGTCGCGGTCGTCGTCGGGCTCCCAGCCGTCAGGGAACGGCGTGCCCCCCACGTCCTCCGGCACGCATCCAGAGTAGACCTGGGGGGTCAATTTGGGCAGACGGTATGGAAATTCATCCGCCTGGTGAGACACGTTTTCGGCCGCGCCCGGCGGCTGTACCGGTGCGCGGCCGAAGGGATGAACCTCAGCGGCGGACGTGGCCGTCGCCGGTGACGATGTATTTCGTGCTGGTCAGCTCCGGCAGGCCCATCGGGCCGCGGGCGTGCAGCTTCTGGGTGGAGATGCCGATCTCCGCGCCGAAGCCGAACTGGCCGCCGTCGGTGAAGCGGGTGGAGGCGTTGACGGCGACGGTGGTGGAGTCGACCAGTTGGGTGAAGCGGCGGGCGGCCTGCTGGGAGGTGGTCACGATCGCCTCGGTGTGCCCGGAGGTCCACAGCCGGATGTGCTCGACGGCCCGGTCCAGGGAGTCGACGACCGCGGCGGCGATGTCGTGGGAGAGGTACTCGGTCTCCCAGTCCTCGGGGGTCGCCTCGACCACGGTGGCCGTGGAGTCCTTGGCGTAGGCCATGACCCGCTCGTCGGCGTGGACGGTGATGCCGGCTTCGGCGAGGGCGTCCAGGGCGCGCGGCAGGAACTCGGCGGCGATGTCCTGGTGGACCAGGAGGGTCTCGGCGGCGTTGCAGACGCTGACCCGCTGGGCCTTGGAGTTGATCAGGATCTCGATCGCCGTGTCGATGTCGGCCTGGGCGTCGACGTAGACGTGGCAGTTGCCGGTGCCGGTCTCGATGACGGGGACGACGGACTCGTTCACCACGGTCTGGATCAGGGAGGCCCCGCCGCGCGGGATGAGGACGTCGACCAGGCCGCGGGCGCGCATCAGCTCGCGTACGGACTCGCGGCTCTCGCCGGGCACCAGCTGGACGGCGTCGGCGGGCAGCCCGGCGCCGCCGACGGCGTCCCGGATCACCCGGACGAGGGCGGTGTTGGACTCGTAGGCAGAGGCGGACCCGCGCAGCAGGACGGCGTTGCCGGACTTCAGGCAGAGGGCGGCGGCGTCGACGGTGACGTTGGGACGGGCCTCGTAGATGATGCCGACGACGCCGAGCGGGACGCGGACCTGGCGCAGGTCGATGCCGTTGGGCAGGGTGGAGCCGCGGACGACCTCGCCGACCGGATCGGGCAGCTTCGCGACGTCGCGGACGTCGGAGGCGATGGCGCGGACACGCTCCGGGGTGAGGGTGAGCCGGTCGACGATGGCCTCGCTGGTGCCGTTCTCCCGGGCCTTGGCCACGTCCTTGGCGTTGGCCTCGACGATCTCGGCGGTCCGGACCTCCAGGGCGTCGGCGATGGCGAGCAGCGCGTCGTCCTTGACGGCACGCGGCAGCGGCGCGAGGTCGGCGGCGGCGGCCTTGGCCCGGTAGGCGGCCTGGGTGACCGGGGACATCGAGTCGTAGGGCGAGAGCGTGGTCATACCCGCAGGGTAGTGCGCGCGGAGACGGGGTGCGGCAACCGTCCCGGAAGCCGAGACGGCACGCCCCTGGCAGCACAGGGCCCAGGAACGTCACCGCCGGCCCGGCCCCACACTGCGACCGGACCTGGGCCGTCCGGCCCCACCCGGCGGCCGGACCAGGGCCCTCCCCCCGCCCCGGCGGCCGGACCAGAGCCCTCACCCGCACCCGGCGGCCGGACCAGAGCCCTCCCCCGCACCCGGCGGCCGACCAGCGCGCTCCGGCCTCGCCCTCCGGCCGGACCAGGGCTTCCAGCCTCACCCGCCGACCAGACCAGCGCCCCCTCCCGGCATCCGGCGGTCACAGCAGTGCCCTGCCGCCTCGTACGGGGTCACAGGGGGACCCTCCCCCTCACCCACGGTCACAGCAGGGCCCTGCCGTCTCACCCGGCGGTCAGACCAGGCCCTTCTTGTAGAAGAGGTTGGAGCGGCGGTCGCCCCCGGTGCCGGAGGCGAAGCCGAGGAAGAGGCGGGCCTGCCCCGAGTCCGTGCGGTAGACGGCCAGGCCCTCCGGCTCGCGGAAGGAGAGGCTCTCGCCCGCCTTGGTGAGGACGGGCCCCTGCTTGACGGCGCTCGTGTTCAGGTCGACGCAGGTGAGGCGGGCGTTCCCGGGCCGGGGGTTGTGGGTGGAGTAGGAGTTGCCCGTCAGGTAGTACATGTAGCGGCCGTAGGAGGTGTACCCCTGCGGGGTGCCCGGGATCGACGGCTGCTTGATGTTCGTCAGCGGCTTGCTGAAGTCACCGGCGGCGGCCTGGCTCATCCGGTAGGTGGCGAGGTGCTTGGCGCCGTTCTTGTGGTAGCGGACGAGCATGATGCCGTGCACGTGGTCGATGGAGCAGGTGAACTCCACGGCGCCGGCCACCGGGCGGTACTTCTTGATCGCCGAGGAGGTGTGGGACAGCGTGCCGCCCCGCACGAACGTGAAGCGGCCGAGCCGGGTGCCGTAACCGTTCTTGTTCGCGTCCACCTCCATCCACAGTCGGCTGTCGCGGCCCCTCGGCTCCACGCCGAAGGAGACGCCGTGGCCGAAGCCCTTCAGGTGCATGGCGGAGACGTAGTTGCCCTTGAGGTCCAGTTCGGTGATGCAGAGATCGCCGGACTTCTCGCCGCTGCCGTTGCGTCGCTGCGCGACGAACAGGCGCTTGTTGACGCTGTCGAAGGCGAAGCCCTGCTGGACGGTGTCGTCGTGCAGCCGCCGGTTGCGGAACAGGTCGTAGGACGGCGCGGCGAGGTCGAAGCGCGGCGAGGTGGCGATGGCGGCGGACGCGGTGCCCGGCGCGGCCCCCACGCCGAGCGCGGCGATCCCGAGACCGCCCGCGGCCCGCAGGATTCCCCGGCGTCCGATGGTGTGCTGCTCCATGGTCCCCCTTGTGTGGCAGTAGGTCGTTGGACGCATGATCCACATGCGCCCAGCCGAACCTACCGGCAGGCAGAAGGAGCCCGCACGTCAGAAGGGGTGGACGCCGACGGGGGTGGCGGGGGCCGGTCCGTATCCCGCGGCGATGCGCTGGTGGTAGGTCTCCCGGTCGATGACCTCCAGGCCGACGATCTCCCAGGCCGGCAGTCCCGCGCTCTGCCGGTGCTCGCCCCACAGACGCAGCGCCACTGCGGCGGCGTCGTGCAGGTCGCGGGCCTCTTCCCAGTAGCGGATCTCCGCGTGGTCGGTCGCGTATCTGCTGGTCAGCAGGAAAGGGTGGTCGTGGGCGAGCTGTTCCAGGGCTCGCCGCAGTTCCGGCAGCGGGACCTTCTCACCGGAGACGCTGAGGGTGACATGCCACAGCCGGGGCAGGTCCTTGGGCTCCTCGTAGGTGTCCCCGGCCGCGACGCTCGTCAGAGCACCGCGGGACGCCGCCCCAGGGCGCACTCGTCTCACGACGGCCTCCTTCACGCATGGCTCGCACGGCCCCTTGACGGAACGTGTCCCCCCAACAGGTCCCCGAGACAAAGTTGAGCAGGCCGCAGGGCTCCGCGTGGTGGTTTTACGGAACGTTCCCCAGCGGGGCGGTCCTTGGGTCCCGCTTTACGAGTGGTCTGGCGAGGGTCACGCGTGCAGGAGCACCAGGTCGTCCCTGTGTACGACCTCGCGTTCGTACGCCGGGCCCAGATCGCGTGCCAGCTCGCGGGTCGAACGCCCGATCAGCCGGGGGATCTCCTTGGCGTCGAAGTTGACGAGCCCCCGGGCCACCGCCCGGCCCGTCGCGTCCCGCAGCTCGACCGGGTCGCCGGCGCTGAACTCCCCTTCCACGGCGGCGATTCCGGCGGGCAGCAGCGACGTACGCCGCTTCACGACCGCGTCCACCGCGCCGTCGTCCAGGGTCAGCGCGCCCTGCGGGGTGGAGGCGTGCTGGAGCCAGAGGAGCCGCTCGGCGGAGCGCTTGCCGGTGGGGTGGAAGTAGGTGCCGGTGTCACCGCCGGCGAGCGCCTCGGCGGCGTGAACGGCACTGGTCAGCACCACGGGGGTGCCGGCGGCGGCCGCGATGCGGGCGGCCTCGACCTTGGTGACCATGCCGCCCGTGCCCACGCCGGCCTTGCCCGCGCTGCCGATCTCGACGCCGGCGAGGTCCTCGGGGCCCCGTACCTCCGCTATCCGTGAGGTGCCGGGCTTGCTGGGGTCGCCGTCGTAGACGCCGTCCACGTCGGAGAGGAGGACCAGCAGGTCGGCGTGGACGAGGTGGGCGACAAGGGCGGCGAGGCGGTCGTTGTCACCGAAGCGGATCTCGTCGGTGGCGACGGTGTCGTTCTCGTTGACGATCGGGAAGGCGCCCATCGCGAGCAGCTTGTCGAGGGTGCGGGAGGCGTTGCGGTGGTGGGCGCGGCGGCTCATGTCGTCGCTGGTCAGCAGGACCTGCCCGACGCGGACGCCGTAGCGGGCGAAGGAGGCGGTGTAGCGGGCGACGAGCAGTCCCTGTCCGACGCTGGCGGCGGCCTGCTGCCGGGCGAGGTCCTTGGGGCGGCGGCGCAGCCCGAGCGGGGCGAGCCCCGCGGCGATGGCGCCGGAGGAGACCAGGACGATCTCCTTCTCTCCCCCGCTGCGGCTCTTGGCGAGCACGTCGACGAGCGCGTCGACGCGGTCGGCGTCCAGGCCGCCGGCGGCGGTGGTCAGGGACGAGGACCCCACCTTGACGACGATCCTGCGGGCTTCGTTCACGGCCTGCCTTGCCCTTGCCACCTGCGGCCTCGTCCCCTTCACGCGCGCAAGGCGCGCATCGCGCCAGTCGGGTCTCTAGACGGCAATCTACGCGAAGGGGAGCGGATACCGTCCACTCGTCCGGGAGGCGGACCGGCGTCAGCCGATACCCGACACGACGATCGCCGCGAGGAGGAGCGCGAGGGTGAGGCCGGGTCCCAGCCACTCCGGAGTCCGATGCCCGTCAGGGCGGCGCTGAACGCGGACACCGGGTCACCGCCGACTCACCCGCTCTCACCCAGTACGGTCAACAACCGCCTCGCGGTCCGCTGCCGGGTCAGCGGAGCCTTCCGGTACCGCCTCCACGACCTCGCCGCCTTCAGGGCGGGCGGTCGGACCACCCTCGCCGACGTGGCCCGGCCCGCCGACCTCCAGCCCGGCTACGCCGACACCTGCCAGGGCTTCGCGAGCTACGGCAGCCACCTCTACCTGCTGGCCGGCTCGGCCTACGGCAAGGACGGCTCGGTCTCTCCGGACGGCAACACCTGCCTCACCAGTGGGGACTGGAACACCGGCGCCCTCGTGGAGCAGCGACTCACCAAGGCCGGATACACCCTGCTCCACCGCGAACCCGAGGGCATGGCCATCCAGGTCCCCGGCCCGAACACTCCCCAAGCCGTGTGCCTGTGCAGCGGTTTCGCCTCCGAGACCTCCAGCACGGACACGCACAGGACGTACTGGTCTGATCCCGTGACAGGGCAATACCGGCCCGTTACAGGCGGTCTGCGACCATGGAACCCATGTGGAGCAGAGGTTCGATACGGGTCGCGGTCGGCGCGGTCTGCGGTGCCTTGTCGGTGATGTCCCTCGCGGCGTGCGGTGCTTCGGACCACGGGACCGCCGACGCGCACGACCGGGCCGATGACGCGCAGCCACGGAAGACGGTCCTGAAGCGCGTACCCGGCATCGGGGACCGGCTGTGGCGACGCGTACCAGCCGGCTCCCGCCAGGTGGTCGCCGTGTACGGCGCGGGGAAGAACTCCCCCGACTCCACCGTCGCTCTCTTCACCAAGCACGGCTCCGTCTGGAAGCAGGAGCGCTCCTGGGCGGCGCACAACGGGCGCAAGGGCTGGACGACGGACCATCACGAGGGCGATCTGCGCAGCCCCGTGGGGGTGTTCACACTGAGCGACGCGGGCGGTGTACTCGCGGCGCCGGGGGCCAAGTTGCCGTACACCCGGTCCGCTGCCTTCCAGGCCCCCCACTACTGGAAGAAGGCGTACTGGCACGACTTCGACTACGTCATCGCCATCGACTACAACCGCGTCAAGGGCACTGCCCCCAATGACCCGACCCGGCCGCAGGGGCAGTCGAAGGGCGGCAGCATCTGGCTGCACATGGACCACGGCAGCGGCACATCGGCGTGTGTGAGCCAGTCCCAGTCGGACATGGAGTACCTGCTGCGCACCCTCGACCCCGAGCTCCACCCCGTCGTGGTGATGGGCGACAGGGCCGACCTGAAGGCCTGACGGGACGCAGGGCGGGAACTGGCGAGCTGAACGCCGACGGACTCAAGGCGCGGTCCGACGCCTGCCGGGAGCCGGGCCGCGGCTGACGGCCCGGCTTCGCGGGCGTGCTCAGGCGTGCCGGTGACGCCACCCCAGCCAGGCGGACTCGATCATGTCGTCCAGTCCGAGACGGGCGGTCCAGCCCAGTTCCGCGTGGATGCGGTCCGCGGATGCGACCACCCTCGCCGGGTCCCCGGCGCGGCGGTCGGTCACCTCGGGCGTCAGCTGCTCGTTGCCGGTCACCTTCAGGATGCGGTCCACCATCTGCCGGACCGAGCTGCCCTCGCCGCGACCGATGTTGAGGACGAGCGAGGTCCCCTCCGGGGCCTCCCGCAGACGTGCCGCGGCCGCCTGGTGGGCGGAGGCGATGTCCTGGACGTGAATGTAGTCACGTACACAGGTGCCGTCCGGCGTGGCGTAGTCGTCGCCGAAGATCCGGGGTGCCTCGCCGGCCTCGAGCCGCTCGAACACCATGGGGATGAGGTTGAAGACACCCGCGTCGGACAGCTCCGGGGCGGCGGCACCGGCCACGTTGAAGTAGCGCAGGGACACGGCCCGGATCCCGTGGGCCCTGGCGGCGGCGTCGATCAGCCACTCGCCGATCAGCTTGGTCTCGCCGTAGGGGCTCATGGGGACGCAGGGGGTGTCCTCGGTCACGAGGTCGACGTCCGGCATGCCGTAGACGGCGGCGGACGAGGAGAAGACGATCCGGCCGACACCGGTGGCCGCCATCGCCTCCAGCAGGGTCTGCAGGCCGGTGACGTTCTCGCGGTAGTAGTGCAGGGGCCGCTCCACCGACTCCCCCACCTGCTTCTTGGCTGCGATGTGCACCACACCCGTCACGGCATGGTCACGAATCGTCCGTTCCAGGAGGGCCTGGTCCAGCACGCTGCCCACGATCAACGGGACGTCACTGGGCACCCGGTCGGCGCTGCCGGTCGACAGGTCGTCGTACACGACCACGTGCTCGCCGTTCTCCGTCATGGCGCGCACCACATGCGCACCGATGTACCCGGCGCCGCCCGTGACCAGCCAGCTCATTCCCGTGCCTCCTCGGTCTGTGTCAGTGGAGAGCAGACTCGTTCATGGAGTGCGGAAAATCGAGTCGGGTAATTTCGGACAACTAAGGCGAAAAGCTTTGGGGGTGGAGGTGAGGGGGAGTTACTCGGCCGGTCCGGATGGAACAATGTTCTGAGCAAGGAGAGGTATGGTCTGTGCGGCTGTTCCGTGACCCCGCCGCCCCGCTACCTTGCTCACGGAAACTTCAAGTGAATCCTTTACTCTGATGCGACGGCGCGCTGCAGCCCGTCGGCGGGCGGAGCGTGCTCTGGCCTCGGCCCACGCTCTCGTGATCAGTCTCGGAACAGGTTGTAAGGATGCCCAGACTTTCTCTCGTCGTCCCTGTCTACAAGGTGCAGGGCTACCTCACCGAGTGCCTGGACTCGGTGCTCGGGCAGGACTACACGGACTTCGAGGTCATCGCGGTCGACGACTGCTCGCCGGACGCTTCGGGTGCCATTCTCGATGAGTACGCGGAGCGGGACGCGCGCATTCACGTGATTCACCTCACGGAGAACGTGGGGCTGGGGCGCGCACGCAATGCGGGCATGGAGAAGATTCAGGGCGATTACGTACTGTTCCTGGACAGCGACGACACCCTGACCGACGGCGCGCTGCGGGCGATAGCCGAGCGGCTGGAAGCCGCCGGAGACCCCGAGATCCTCGTCTACGACTACGCCCGCAGTTACTGGGACGGCCGGGTCCGCCCCAACCAGCGCGCCGAACTGCTCCAGCCCGACGGCCCGCAGACGTTCCCGCTCGCCGAGCGGCCGCAGCTGCTGAACCTGCTGCAGATCGTGTGGAACAAGGCCTACCGCCGGGACTTCGTCACCCGCAACGACCTCACCTTCCCGCCCGGCTACTACGAGGACGCCCCCTGGACGTTCTGCTCCATGATCAGTGCCGAGCGCATCGCGGTGCTGAACCGGGTCTGCGTGATGTACCGCCAGCGCCGCGAGGGCGGCAACATCCTGAAGACGGTCAGCCGTAAGCACTTCGACGTCTTCGACCAGTACCGCCGCGTCTTCGACTACCTCGACGCCCGCCCGGAACTCGCCGAGTGGCGGGAGCCGTTGTTCCGGAAGATGGTCGACCACTTCCTGACCATCCTGGAGCGGCCCGACCGCCTGCCGGCGAACGCGCGGGCGGAGTTCTTCCACCGCGCCTCCGCCGACTACCGCGCCCGGCTCCCCGAGGGCTTCCAGCGGCCGGGCGGCGGCCGCGGCCACAAGTACGCGATGCTGGAGAAGGACGCGTACACCGCCATGGCCGGTGCCACCGCCGCCGTGAAGCTCCGCAAGGCGGTCAGGACCCGCACCCGCACGGCCATCAACCGGTCCAAGCGCAGCGCGATGGGCGTCTTCTACCAGTCGCAGCTCCGGCTGCCGCTGGACGAGAACCTGGCGCTCTTCTCGGCCTACTGGAGCCGCAGCGTCTCCTGCAACCCGGCCGCCATCGGCGCCGAACTGGCCCGGCTCGCCCCGCACGTCCGCCGGGTCTGGGCCGTGCGGCCGGACGCGGTGGACCGGGTGCCCGAGGGCGTGGACTACGTCCGGGTCGGCTCCAAGGGGTACTGGGCCGCACTCGCGCGCGCCAAGTACCTGGTCAACAACGTGAACTTCGCCGACAGCGTGGTCAAGCGCGAGGGCCAGGTCCATCTGCAGACCCACCACGGCACCCCGCTGAAGACCATGGGGCTCGACCAGCGCAAGTACCCCGCCTCGACGGACATGGACTTCGACAAGCTGCTGGAGCGCTGCGACCGCTGGGACTTCAGCATCAGCTCCAACCGCTTCTCCACCGCCGTCTGGGAGCGGGTGTACCCGTGCTCCTACGTCTCGCTGGAGACCGGCTACCCCCGCAACGACGTCCTCGTCAACGGCACGTCCGAGGACGTCCGCAGGGCCCGCACGGCGCTGGGGCTCGCCGACGGCACCAAGGCGTTCCTGTACATGCCCACGCACCGCGAGTACCAGCCCGGCTTCGTGCCGAGCCTCGACCTCGCCCGCCTCGCCGACGAGCTGGGGCCCGACGTGACCCTGCTGGTGCGCGGCCACTACTTCTACGGCAGCTCCTCCCACGTGACCGAGCTGCGCCGCAGCGGACGGATCGTCGACGTGTCGGGGCACGCCCGGGTGGAGGAGCTGTACCTCGCCGCGGACGCGCTGATCACGGACTACTCCTCCGCGATGTTCGACTACGCCGTCCTGGACCGGCCCATCATCATCTACGCGCCCGACTGGGACATCTACTCGGCCGTGCGCGGCACCTACTTCAACCTGCTCCAGGAGTCGCCGGGCGCGGTGGCCACCTCGCAGGACGAGCTGATCCACCTGCTCGGATCGGACGAGTACCGGGGGCAGGACGCGGCCGCGCGCCGCGACGCCTTCCGCCGTCGGTTCTGCGAGTTCGACGACGGGCGCGCCGCCGAACGCGTGGTACGGCGCGTCTTCCTCGGCGAGACGCAGCCACTGCCCTTCGTGCCGTTCGCAGAGCGTTCCCACGCACCGGCCCCCGCCCAGGCGCTCGCAGCCGTCGAGCGGGCCTGACCCCGAGAAGGAGATCGACAAACATGGCCCCTCGGCTCAGTGTCATCGTCCCCATGTACGACGTCGAGCACTATCTGCCGGCCTGTCTCGACTCGCTGGCGGCGCAGACGTTCCAGGACTTCGAGGTCCTGATGGTGGACGACGGCTCCCCCGACAACTCCGCGGCGATAGCCGAGACCTACGCGGCGCGCGACGCGCGGTTCCGGCTGATCCGCAAGGAGAACGGAGGGCTGGGGGCCGCCCGCAACACCGGCATCGCCCACATGTCCCCGGAGGCGGAGTTCCTGACGTTCGTCGACAGCGACGACCTCATCCCGCCGGACGCCTACCGCCTGATGGTGGGCAGCCTCGACGAAACCGGCTCCGACTTCGCCACCGGTAACGTCTTCCACCTCAAGGGCGAGAAGACCTGGCAGGTCCCGCTGATGCGGATGCTCGCGGGCGAGGCACGCCAGCGCACGCACATCGCCCAGTACGCCAAGCTCGTCGCCGACCGAATAGCCTGCAACAAGGTGTTCCGCCGGACGTTCTGGGAGAAGCACGGCTTCGCCTTCCCCGAGGGCCGCCTGTACGAGGACACGCCCGTGACCATGCGGGCGCACTACCTCGCCGACGCCGTCGACGTGATCTCCGAGCCCTGCTACTACTGGCGGCTGCGCGAGGGTGAGTCCGCCCCCTCCATCACGCAGCGCCGTACCGACCCGGCCGGTGTCCGCGACCGCGTCACCTCGGTCCTGGAGATCAGCGACTTCCTCGGCAAGCAGCCCGGCGAGACCTTCGCCCGCCTCAAGCAGGAGTACGACACCCGGGTCCTCGTGGACGACCTGCGGCTGTTCCTCAACGTGGTGCCCGACGGCGACGAGGAGTACCGCGCCGAGTTCCTGCGGTCGGCCAACCGCTTCCTGGACCACATCGACCCCAAGGTCGTGATGGCCCTGCCGACCCACCTGCGGGTGCAGTGGCTGCTGGTCCGCAAGCACCAGCTCGACGAGCTGATCACCCTGCTGGCCTCGCAGCGGCGCAAGGAGGCCATCGAGGTCAGCGGCCTGGTCCGCAAGTACGCCTCCTTCCCGGCCCTGGCCGGCGCCGACCTGGACGTCCCGCGCAAGGCGCTGCGCATCGACCAGGACCTGGTCATGCGCGCTCCGCTGCAGGACGTCAGCTGGTCCGAGGGCAAGCTGGTGCTGGCCGGGCACGCCTGGATCGACAAGATCGACCTGCCCTCGAGGCGCTCGTCCGTCAAGGTACTGCAGCTGCGCAAGGACAAGTCCCGCCGCCGCATGGTGCTGCCCACCCGGAACACGGAGTGCCCGGAGCGCACCACCGACTCCGGCCAGGACCGGTACAACTACGACTGGGCCGGCTGGGAGGTCACCATCGACCCGGCGAAGCTGCGCAAGGGCGGTGAGTGGCAGGAGGGCCTGTGGCACGTGGGCCTCGGCCTGTACGCCTCCGGCCTGGTGCGCCGTGCCGCCGTGCAGTCCAGCGGCGGCGCCGCCTGCAACTTCCCGCCGTACCGCTGGCTGAGCCCCGACTTCCGGATGCTGCCGTCGGTCGAGCGCGGTGCGCTCAAGCTGCGCATCGAGAAGGTCCGCGCGCTGATCACCGGCTGGACGCTGGAGGGCGACCTGCTGCGCGTGACCGGCGAGATCCGGGTTCCCCTGGCAGCGGGCGAGCGCGTGGCGCTGCGGGTGAAGAACCAGAAGGGCGCCGAGGTCCACGAGTACCCGGTGGACGTGACCGAGGAGAGCGGCTCCCGCCGGTTCTCGGTCCAGGTCCCGGTGGCCGACGTGGCGCTGATGTTCCACGAGGGTGTCGACGCCCTGGCCCAGCCGGAGAAGCGCATCTGGTCCACCGTGCTGGTGGCCACGGACCCGACGGGCGGCGAGCGCCAGTTCAGCACCGTGCTGAAGGAGGGCCTGGCCGACGGCCGGTTCGACCTGCCCGCCTCGCTCGGCGACCACGCCGAGCTGTGTGAACTGGCCGTGGTCGGCGGCCACAACGGCTATCTGAAGCTGGCCGGCCGCACCCGGCGCGCCGTGATCGACCGGGTCGCGCTGGAGAACGGCCGTATCGCCATCACCGCGCGCACCGACGCCCGGCTCACCGGCGCCCGGCTGCTGCTCAAGCCCCGCGCCCGCTTCGAGGAGCGCTTCGTGGAGCCGCGCTGGTTCGACGACGGCCGTTTCGAGGTGGCCTTCGACCCCTCGACCCTCGGCGGCAACGGCAACGTGCCGCTGCGCGCGGGCCGTTGGAACCTCTTCCTGCGCCCGGCCGACGGCGAGGGGCCCGACGTGCCCTTCGTCACCGACCGTCTCGCGGCAGAGCAGTTCCCGCTCCGTGCCGAACTGGGCGGCCGCCGCTACTGGCTGGAGAACCGCTGGGCGGACTTCCCTCAGCTGAACTGCCGTTCCGAACTCGACGACCTCGAGCGCGGCCCGTACCGGCAGCGGCAGCTGCGCCAGGAGGTGTACGCGCCCCTGCGGCAGCAGCCGCTGAAGGACCAGGTCTTCTACCTCAGCTACAACGGCAAGCAGTTCTCCGACAGCCCGAAGGCGATGTACGAAGAGCTGGTGGCCCGTGGCTCGAAGCTCAAGCACCTGTGGGCCGTGCGCGACGGCCAGGTTCTCCTGCCCGAGGGCGTGGAGCGTGTCCGCATGTGGGGCCGCGAGTGGTACGAGGCGCTGGCCTCCAGCCGCTACATCGTCACCAACGGCCACCTGCCGGACTGGATCGAGCGCCGCCCCGGCCAGGTCATCGTCCAGACCTGGCACGGCACGATGCTGAAGAAGATCGGCCACGACATCGACACCCTGCACTTCGACCGCCGCTACCAGGAGAAGCTGGCGCTGGAGGCGAAGCAGTGGAGCATGGTGGTGTCCTCCAACCGGTTCAGCACGCCGATCCTGAAGCGTGCCTTCTCCTACGACGGAGAGATCCTGGAGGCGGGTTACCCCCGCAACGACTACCTGTACTCGCCGGACAAGGACGCCATCGCCGAGCGGGTGAAGAAGCAGCTCGGCCTGCCGGCCGGCAAGAAGGTCGTGCTGTACGCGCCGACCTGGCGGGACGACCAGGCGCACAGCCAGGGCCAGTACCTGTTCGACCTGCGGATCGACATCGAGGACGCGCAGCGGCGCCTGGGCGACGACCATGTCCTGCTCATCCGCCGTCACTCCAACGTGGTGGACGCGGTGCCCGGTGCCGGCAACGGCTTCGTGTGGGACGTGTCCGAGTACCCGGACATCGCCGAGCTGTACCTGGCGGCCGACATCATGATCACGGACTACTCGTCGGTCATGTTCGACTACGCCCACCTGAAGCGGCCGATGCTCTTCTTCACCTACGACCTGGAGCACTACCGGGACACCCTGCGCGGCTTCTACTTCGACTTCGAGCAGGACTCGCCCGGCCCGCTGGTCTTCACCTCCAAGGAGCTGATCGACGCGATCCGGGACATCGACCAGGTGTCCGTCGAGTACCAGGACCGCTTCGACCGCTTCCACCACCTGTTCTGCGACCTGGACGACGGCCACGCCTCGGCGCGGGTCGTGGACCGGATGCTGGAGCAGGCCAAGGAGCTCTGAGCGAGCGTGAAAGGGCGGGGCCCGGAGGAATGTCCTCCGGGCCCCGCCCTTTGCCGTTCCGGGACGTGGGATCCTGCCCTTCGCCGTCCGGGAGAGTCCGTCAACGCCTGCGGCGTATACGCCGTTTGACGCCCTTGAGCACGTTGGCGGGGGCGTACCGGCCCAGCCCGCCGCGCGGCCGGGGTGTCGGCCGGGCCGGCCCGGCGGCGGGCGCGGGTCGCTGCTCAGGCTTCGGTTTCGGTTCCGGCCTGGGGACCAGCGTGGTGAGGGCGGTGAGTTCCTCGACGAGCCCCTGGGAGATCAGCAGGCAGCGCAGCCGGGACAACGGCGGCAACTGGTCCACGAGCGTCTGCGGCATGAAGTCGCGCAGCAGGTCCCCGGCCAGCTTCACGTGCAGACCGCGGGTCTCCTCGGGCAGGTCGGCGAAGCGTCCGTCGAAGCGGCCGAGGATCTCCAGGGTGAGCCAGCGGTACAGCAGCTTGTTGCGCCGGCCGCCGGACGGGACGTGCGCCACGACGATGTTCAGTACGTCGCGCACGTTCGCGTAGAACGGGGCGGGGTCCGGGACCTCCTGGGTGAGGTGCGGGAAGTCGTCGCGGCGGACCAGGTAGTAGCAGTCGTAGTCGGCCACGACGGAGATCGACCGGGCGTGCAGGTAGGCGGGCACGACGAAGACCTGTTCCTCGGCCAGCCGGATGCCCTCCGCGAACCGCAGTCCGTGCTCCTCGACCAGTGAGCGCCGGAAGAGCTTGTGCGCGGTGAGGGACCACACGCCCTTGGAGGTGAAGACGTCACCCCCGTCCACGTTCGCCCGGAACGGGGTGACCGGGGCCTTGCGCCCCACACCCTTGATCTTCCCCAGCACCACGTCGGAGTCGTTGCGCTCGGCGGCGGCGACCAGGCGTTCCAGCGCCTCGGTGCCCAGATGGTCGTCGGGGTCGGCGAAGAACAGGAACTCGCCCTCGGCCATCTCGATGGCCCGGTTGCGCGGGCCGCCCGGTGCGCCGGAGTTCTCCTGGTGCACCACCCGGACCCGGCCTGGATGGCGCTCCGCCCACGTGTCGAGCAGGTCGCCGCTGCCGTCGGTGGACCCGTCGTCCACCGCGACGATCTCGAGCCGCTCGAACCCGATCGACTGGGCGGCGATGGACTGCAAGCACTCCGGCAGATGATCGGCAGCGTTGTAGACCGGAATGATCACGGACACTGTAGGACGATTGTCGGGCGCGGAGCCCATATGTATTTCCCCCACGGAACACGACGTGCATGCGGTGAGGAGCGCCGACCGGACGCTCCTCACCCATCGGTCATGTCATCGTATCGCCGCCCGACCGCCGACTCGATGTCACTCGTACGACGGTCGGCGCGAAGTGCCGTAAAGGTGCTGTAACAGCGAGCCGAAGCACCGCTGCGCTGCGCCTAGAAGGGCTCGAAGTCGTCGAACTCCTGCTCGGGGTCGTCCCGTTCGGCCTGCCGGTCCCTACGGCGCTGCGCCGCGGGCCGGGGCGCGTCGAGGCGGTGGTCCTCGCCACGACGGCCCAGCATCTCCGCGCCGGCCATGACCGTCGGCTCCCAGTCGAAGACGACCGCGTTCTCCTCCGGGCCGATGGCTACCCCGTCACCGGTGCGGGCGCCCGCCTTCATCAACTGCTCTTCCACACCGAGGCGGTTGAGGCGGTCGGCGAGGTAGCCGACGGCCTCGTCGTTGTTGAAGTCGGTCTGGCGGACCCAGCGTTCGGGCTTCTCGCCACGCACCCGGAACAGCGGCTCGCCGCCGACCTCCTCGCGGGTGACGGTGAAGCCCGCGTCGTCCACGGCCTTGGGCCGGATGACGATCCGCGTCGCCTCCTCCTTCGGCTGGGCGGCGCGCGCCTTGGCGACCAGCTCGCCGAGCGCGAAGGTCAGCTCGCGCAGCCCGATGTGGGCGACGGCCGACACCTCGAAGACGCGGTAGCCGCGCGCCTCCAGGTCGGGGCGGACCATCTCGGCGAGGTCCTTGCCGTCGGGCACGTCGACCTTGTTCAGGACGACGATCCGGGGCCGGTTGTCGAGGCCGCCGTACTGCCGCAGCTCTTCCTCGATGATGTCGAGGTCGGAGACGGGGTCGCGGTCGGACTCCAGGGTGGCGGTGTCCAGCACGTGCACCAGCACGCTGCAGCGCTCCACGTGCCGCAGGAACTCCAGGCCGAGGCCCCTGCCCTGGCTGGCGCCGGGGATCAGACCGGGCACGTCGGCGATGGTGTAGACGGTCGAACCGGCGGTGACGACGCCCAGGTTCGGCACCAGCGTCGTGAAGGGGTAGTCGGCGATCTTCGGCTTGGCCGCGCTGAGCACGGAGATCAGCGAGGACTTGCCGGCGCTCGGGTAGCCCACCAGGGCCACGTCGGCGACTGTCTTCAGCTCCAGCACGATGTCCTGGAGGTCGCCGGGCTCGCCGAGCAGCGCGAAGCCGGGCGCCTTGCGGCGGGCGGAGGCCAGCGCCGCGTTGCCGAGACCGCCCCGACCACCCTGCGCGGCGACGTACGACGTCCCCTGGCCGACCAGGTCCGCGAGCACGTTGCCCGCCTTGTCCAGCACGACCGTGCCGTCCGGCACCGGCAGGATCAGGTCCTGGCCGTCCTTGCCGGAGCGGTTGCCGCCCTCGCCGGGCTTGCCGTTGGTGGCCTTGCGGTGCGGGGAGTGGTGGTATTCGAGAAGGGTGGTCACGGACTGGTCGACGGTCAGGATGACGTCACCGCCACGCCCGCCGTTGCCGCCGTCCGGGCCGCCGAGCGGCTTGAACTTCTCGCGGTGTACGGAGGCACAGCCGTGACCTCCGTTACCCGCGGCGACATGCAGTTCGACGCGGTCCACGAAGGTGGTCATGGTTCAGTGCCTCCAGAAAGTACGGGTGTTTCTCTCTTAACGCGCGAAAGGCGGACCCGCCTTCCCGACCGGGAAGTGAGGTCCGCCTCGCGAAAGCGTTCGGTGCTGAATCAGACGATTCAGGCGACCGGAACGATGTTCACGACCTTGCGGCCACGGTGGGTACCGAACTCCACCGCACCGGCCTGCAGCGCGAACAGCGTGTCGTCGCCGCCACGGCCGACACCGGCGCCGGGGTGGAAGTGGGTACCGCGCTGGCGGACCAGGATCTCACCAGCGTTCACGACCTGACCGCCGAAGCGCTTCACGCCGAGCCGCTGGGCGTTGGAGTCGCGACCGTTCCGGGTGGACGATGCGCCCTTCTTGTGTGCCATTTCTCCTCAGTCCCTTACTTCGCAGCCGCGGGGATCGACGTGACCTTGATCGCCGTGTACTGCTGGCGGTGGCCCTGCCGACGGCGGTAGCCGGTCTTGTTCTTGTAGCGCAGAATGTCGATCTTCTGGCCCTTGTGGTGGTCCACGACCTCGGCCTGGACCTTGATGCCGGCCAGCACCCACGGGTCGCTGGTCACGGAGTCGCCGTCGACAACGAGCAGGGTCGAGAGCTCGACCGTGTCGCCAACCTTGGCAGTGGAAATCTTGTCAACCTCAACGATGTCGCCGACAGCAACCTTGTGCTGGCGACCACCGCTGCGCACGATGGCGTACACGCGGATCTCACTTTCGCTCGAAGAAACGGCACCCCCGCAGGCCAGCCGCCCACAAACAGCACGGACGACCTCTCCCGGCCAACCCTGTGCCCGGGAGGAAGAGGTTTACGGGGATGTGGCGTGCTCAGTGGACACGCCGACGGTCAAGGTTACGGGCCCGGCCCGTAAGGGTCAAACCGGGCCCGTGCTCAGCCGGCGACCGCGGCCACGTAGGCCGCGTACGCCCTCCTGATGCCCTCCGGGGACAGCTCGAGGTGCTCCAGGATCGTGTAACGGCCGGGCCGGGTCTCCGGCGCGAACTCCACGGCGCGGACGAACTCCTCGTCGCTGAAGCCGATCTCCTCCGCCACCACCGGCAGCCCGTGCCGGCGCAGTGTCTCGGCCATCAGCAGGGAGCCCTCGGTGTCGCCCCGCAGGTGCGTGGCGAAGGCGGCGCCGAGCCCCACCTGTTCACCGTGGCTCGCCGCCCGCCTGGGGTGGAGCAGGTCGAGCGCGTGACTGATCTCGTGGCAGGCGCCGGAGGACGGGCGGGTGTGCCCGGCGATCGACATGGCGATGCCCGACAGCACGAGCCCCTCGGACAGCACGGTCAGGAACCCGTCGTCGCCGCATCCGCCCGGATGCCGCAGCACGGCCTCGCCGGCCTGCCGGGCCATGGCGGCGGCCAGGCCGTCGATCTGCTCCCCGTTGACCCGGTTCGCCAGCTCCCAGTCCGCGACCGCGGAGATGTTGGACAGGGCGTCGCCGATGCCGGCGCGCACGAAACGCATCGGCGCCTCGCGGATCACGGCGAGGTCGATGAGGAGGGCGATGGGGGTCGGCACGCCGTAGGAGCCGCGGCCGGCGTCGTTGTCCAGGATGGAGACGGGCGAGCAGATGCCGTCGTGGGAGAGGTTGGTGGCGACGGCGACCATGGGCAGGCCGATGCGCGCCGCGGAGTACTTCGCGCAGTCGATGACCTTTCCGCCGCCGAGACCCACCACCGCGTCGTAGCGGCCGGACTTCATCTCGTCCGCCAGGCGGACCGCGTCGTCCAGGGTGCCGCCGCCCACCTCGTACCAGGTCGCCCCGGGCAGCGACGGCGCGAGGCGCTCGCGCAGCCGGGCCCCGGAGCCGCCGCTGACGGCGACGGCGAGCCGCCCGGAGTGCGAGATCCGCTGATCAGCGAGGACACCCGCCAGGTCGTCGAGGGCACCCGCGCGGATGTCCACCACGACCGGCGAGGGAATCAGCCGGGTCAGTACTGGCACGCGATCTCC
>NZ_JBICWR010000013.1:0-281906 GCF_043199855.1 Streptomyces sp. NPDC048521 | reverse complement strand
AAGCTCGTCGCGCTGCCCGGCGTGGGTTCCGAGACTGCAGGTCAGCTCCTGGAAACCGCCGGCGACAACCCCGAACGTCTCCGCTCTGAGGCGTCCTTCGCCCACCTTTGCGCAGCCTCACCCATCCCTGCGTCCTCCGGTCGCACTCACCGTCACCGGCTCAACCGCGGCGGCGACCGCCAAGCCAACAGAGCCCTGCACACCATCGTTCTGGTCCGCATGAAGTACGACCTGCGTACTCAGAAGTACGTCGCCCGACGCACCGCCGACGGCCTCTCCAAGAAGGAGATCATCCGGTGCCTGAAACGCTTCGTTGCCCGCGAGATCTACCGTCTGCTACCCCGCCCGCAACTCACCGCTGAACAACTCTGCCCCACATCTTGACGATCTATAGGAGCATCCTCATCGTCGACCGCCAGGGCCTGCCCCTGTCGATCGGCATCTCCGCCGCCAACCTCCACGACAGCCAGGCCCTCATCCCGCTGGTCCGCGGCATCCCACCCATCCGCTCACGTCGCGGCCCTCGACGCCGGCGGCCCGCCAAGCTGCACGGTGACAAGGGCTACGACTGCCGCCACCTGCGGCGATGGCTCGCTTCCCGCGGCATTCGGCACCGCCTTGCCCGCAAGGGCATCGAGTCGTCCCGGCGGCTGGGCCGACACCGCTGGGTGGTGGAGCGGACCGTGTCCTGGCTGTCCGGCTGCCGCCGCCTGCACCGCCGCTACGAGCGCAAGCCGGAACACTTCCTTGCCTTCACAGCCATCGCCGCGACCCTCATATGCCACCGCCGACTGGCCAAGTGAAATGGCGTCTAACGAGTTGGTGTGTGATAGCGGGTGAGGCGTGTTTGGCCTGGCCGTGGCCTGTTCTTAGGTGTTGTTGGTGCGGTCGGAGACGAGGCTGGCGATGGCGCGGTAGGTGTCGGGCAGGCGGTCGCGGCGGTGGGTCCAGCGCGTCAGTTGCTTCCAGCGTTTGTGGTCGGCGAGGGCGTGTTCGACGGTGATGCGGTCGGAGGAGTGTTCGTGGCGGTCGCGTTCCCACTGTTCGACTCTGCCGGGCAATGCTCCGGGCCGGGGTTTCTGGGCGGTGTGATCGCTTGCCCGCGGTGGTCGCGGCTCAGGCCCAGGTAGCCGTCGTCCAGGAGGACCTCGACATCGGGGAAGTGCTGGAAGCAGACGGCGATGCCTTCGTTGCGGGCGGCCGTGGCGTCGTGCATACGTCCAGGCCGCAGCCCATCGGTCCATAATGTGCGGCCCCGCCAGTCAGCGATGACGGTGGCCTTCATCGTGTTCTGCTTCTTCTTGCCCGAGACAAACGCACGGCGACCGCCGCGGTTGGCCTGCGGCCTGCGGACCTGGATCTCGGTGGCGTCCAGCCGCAGCTCGATGCCTTCGGCCTGAGCGTAGGCGAACACGTCGGCCATGGTCCGTAACCGCAGGCCGGGACGGTCGGGGACCGCGCACCCCCGCTCGGCCAGGAGCGTACGTATCTCTGCGATCGCACGGGTGATGGTCGAGCGGTCGACACCGAACAGCAGCCCCAGCACCGAGTGCGGCAGGTCGTGCCCCAGATGGATCAGCGTGGCCACCAGCCGGTCGACGAACACCAGCTGGTGGCGAGCGCCGGCTCCCGCGGCCCGTTTCCTGGCCCCACCTCGTGCAGCATGACGGCGGCCCTCGAGACCGGCCTGCCACGGCACCGCCAACTCCTCAACCAGGTGAGCGAAATGACGCCGAGAGATCCCAGTGAACAGCCGATGCGTCAGCACCGCACGATTGACCATGATCGCCACAACCGGATCATGCCACCTGCCTGACACGAAGCCTTACCCGCTATCACGCACCAACTCGTAAGACCGCCGCGAGCCCCACCACCGGCGTCAGCCGCCGCCACGGCCCGATCGCCGAGGGACTGGACTACCCCAGCCGCTTCGTCGGTGGGCCGATGACAGCCGAGCCGGCCACCGCCACCACGCCACCCCGCCCGTTCGGCGACCTGTCCCGCAGCAGTTCGCGGTCGATCGCGAAGCTGGTCGTCGACACCTGGGATGGAGGTACGTCAACGCGACAGCAGCGCGGCCAGGCCGCCGGGCTCCTCCTGGACCACCTGGCTGGTTACCCCGGCCTGACCCGGCAGGAACGGTGGGACGCCAGCCCTGTCGGGCAAGGACTGGCCGACGTCAACGACCTGGAATGCCGCCGCAGCCCCAGCGTCAAACTCACCACCGGCCTGCGAGCCCTGATCTGCCTGCGCGTCATCCAGCCGTCCCTGGTGGCCTTCCGGCGCCACCACATGACCGGCTTCGCAGCCCACTTCATCTCCGCCCAGAGCGACCCGCTGCTGGACGAGTTCGCCAAGCAGGTCGAGGTGCACCAGCACACCTACGCGCACCGCACCGAGGCTCTGTTCGACCTGTGCGTTCTGCTCGCCGTCCAGGGGGTCGCGCTGAGCGACGTCACGGCACCCGCGCTGCTGCACTTCGCTCAGGAGAACCGGCGGGCCTGGTCGGTGGTGGACCCCGGGAACAAGGCCGGGAACCGGCTCCGCGGCCAAGGTGTGTGGCACGTGCTCCACGCCACGGGCCACCTTCCGCCGACCGTTCCGGCAACGATGCGCGCCGCTCTCATGCGGGGCCAGAAGAGCGTCGAGGAGCTCGTCGACCTCTACCCGATCCGCAACCAGGCCGTTCGCGGGCTACTGATCGACTACTTCACCCGGCGCCGCGCGGACACCGACTACGCCACCTTGAAGAACCTGGTCCTGCACCTGGCCCACCACTTCTGGGAGAAGATCGAACGCCTCAATCCCGACCAGGGCGACCTGCGGATCTCCCCGGAGATCTACGCCGCCTGGCGGCAGATGATCGCCGTCAAGGACAACGGCGCTCCGCGCGCCGGGGCGGACAGCCTGGTGATCTCCGTCCGCAGCTTCTACTACGACCTGCACACCTGGGCCGCTCAGGAACCTGAGCGGTGGGCTACGTGGGTCGCTCCCTGCCCGGTCCCGCCCTCCGATCTGCACGGGCTCGGTGCTCGCCGCCGGCGGATCAATGAACGCAGTGCCGACCGCACCCGCCAGCGTCAGCCGCTGCTGCCGGTGCTCGTCGAGCACGTCGAGTCCCGCTACGACCACTTCCGTCAGCTGCTCCAGCTTGCCGAGGAAGCGGTTGAGGGAGAGACATTCACGTTCGCCGGCACCAGCTACACGCGCGTGCTGAGCGATGCCGATCGCAAGCTCAGCCGGCACACCGCACCTATTCCGCCACGTCTGCGCAACAACGACAGCGGCGAGATGATCCACATTGCCGCCGAGGAGGAAACCACCTTCTGGGACTGGGCAGCGGTGGAGACGCTGCGGCACTCCGGCGTCCGCGTCGAGGAGCTGTGCGAGCTCACCCACCTGAGCATCCGCCAGTATCAGCGGCCCGGTGGCGAAGTCATCGCCCTGCTGGTCATCGCTCCTTCGAAGACCGACCGCGAGCGTGTGATCCCGATGTCCGCCGAGCTCTTCCACGTGATCGCCTCGATCATCCGCCGGCACGCTCGCACCGGGCGGCCGATCCCGCTCGTGACTCGCTACGACCCGCACGACAAGGTCTGGAGTCCTCCGATGCCGTTCCTGTTCCAGCGGCAGAACGGCACGGTTCCCGCGGTCTCAACGTCGGCACGATCCAGAAGATGATCGAGCGATGCTGCCTCGCCCTCGCCGAAGTGCACCCCGGCTTCAAGGGGCTGAAGTTCACCCCGCACGACCTCCGCCGGATCTTCATCACCGAACTCGTCAACAGCGGCCTGCCGATCCACATCGGCGCGGCCCTGCTCGGGCACCTGAATGTCCAGACCACTCGCGGCTACGTCGCGGTGTTCGACGAAGACGTCATCCGCCACTACCAGGAGCACCTGGAACACCGGCGCCAGATCCGTCCCACCGACGAATACCGAGACACCACCTCTGACGAGTGGGCCGAGTTCGAGGAGCACTTCGACCGCCGCAAGGTCGAGCTCGGATCCTGCGGACGCCCCTACGGCACCCCCTGCCAGCACGAACACGCCTGCATCCGCTGCCCGATGCTCTACGTCAATCCCAAGATGCTCGCCCGGCTCTCCGAGCTCGAAGCCGACCTCCTGCAACGCAGGACGCAGGCCGAGGCCGAAGGCTGGATCGGTGAGATCGAGGGCATCGACCTCACCCTCACCTTCCTCCGCGCGAAGCGCGACGAGACCCAACGCCGAGCTCAGCGACCAGCCGTCCACCTCGGCATCCCCGCACGCCGCCGTCCGCAGGAGTCCGAATGACGCGCCCCAGAGCGATGCCTCGAAGCAACGAGCTGTCAGCTTGTCTTTTAACCTCTGAGGCTGTCGCGCTCGATGATGCTCACAGGGCGCCTGGTCGTTTTCCCGACATCATAGTGGGTCGTAGGGCGGCGGTTCTTCGAACCAAGTGGCCTTCCTGGTCCAGGTGTTGAGGGTTTCGGTGCACTGGCCGGACAGTGCAGGAGCGGGCGGAGGTTCCGAAACCCTCGGCGGACTCGGGCCGGGGTGAGCCGTGCGGGCTCGGCCGGCTTCTCCCAGGGGCGGCGGAGGTCTGCCGCGGCTTCACGGGTGAGCCGGAGCTGGGTGTGGGCGGCGATGATCAGCCACGTCCAGCGGTCTCCGGCCTCGGGGGTGCGGAGTTTCGGCCGGGTCCAGCCGAGCGTCTGCTTCATCAGCCGGAAGGTGTGCTCGATGTCGAACCTGCGCAGGAACGCCTGCCAGCGGACGTCGACGTCCTCGCTGCTCAGCCCGGTGGCCGACGACCACAGCCAGAGGGGCAGCGGGTCTCCACCACCGGGCAGGCGGTCGACCTGGAGTCGGATCAACGTGCCCTCGATGATGGGGAGTTCACCGGTGTGGTCGATCCATGCGGAGCGGGTGGTCAGCCTCGGATGGATGCGGTCCCAGGCCATCGCGCGGGCGGTGCCGTACCGGTCGGTGACCTGGACCGTCGCCGCATCCGGCTCGCCCCAGGTCTCCGGCTTGGCAAAGCGGAACTCCTTGCCGTGCTTCGGCGGTCGCCCGCCCTGGGGATAGGACAGGGCGTACTCCTTGGGCGAGGGCGTCGGCCGTCGCATGACGCGGTCGGCGCGCATCCGTCCCAGGACCTCGACCGGGAGGCCGTCGAGGAGGTGGGCCATGCGCGGGGCGTCGTAGCCGGCGTCGAAGACGATCAGGATGTCGCGGTCACCCGCCCGCCAGCGGCCCATCTCGATCAGATCCACGACCACCCGGCGGACCTGGGCGGCGGTGACCTCGGCGACGTCGTCGTCCGGCCCGAGACGCACGGCGTCCAGGAGCTGGCACCACGACGTCCGGCCGGATTCCAGGGCCGCGACGAACGAGTACGGCCAGCCGGGCACGAACTGGTCCGAGGACCGTCCGCTGCGGCCGTAGACGTGACAGAATAGACGATCCGCGCTGGTCGGCGCGTCCGGGCGGAGCCAGTTGCTCACGTCGACCGCGAGGACCAGGCGGCCGTCGGCGGCCTGCGGCATGGGCAGGCCGGCCAGCACCTGGCGCAGCCGGGGCACGTCCACGTTTCCGCTGTTGAGCGCGTCGTACATCGCGCCGTGTCCGCGCCGGTGCTCAGCCACCAGCGTCAGGTCGACCGGCGCCGTCACCGGTCCGTCCGCGCACAGCAACGCGTCGGCGAGGTCGAACAGCTCGTCCCCGCGCGCGGTCAGGCAGTCGAATAAGTCCTCCCGGAAGCGTGACGCTTTCGCGAACGCCTCCCCCGGAACATGATCAGGCAGCAAGGGCCCATCACCGCGACGAGATCCGCTGGCTGAAGACCGCCGCGTTCGCCCACATCGACTACCCGCACGCCCGCCAAGCCCTCCAAGTCGTGCGCTGGAGGCGGGACATGGGTACCGGCAAGCTGACGATCGAGCGGATCTACCTGGTCACGAGCCTGCCGCCCGGCGCGGCCACCGGCAGCCATCTCGCGACCTGGATCCGCGGGCACTGGCACATCGAGAACCAGCTCCACCACGTCCGCGACTGCACCTTCCACGAGGACGCCTCAAAGATCCGCACCCGCAACCTGCCCCGCGTCATGGCCGGCCCGCGCAACCTCGCCATCGGCATCCACCGCCAAGACGGCCACACCAACATTGCCGCCGCCCTCCGCCGCACCGCCCGAGACCACCAGCGGCCCCTCACCGCCCTCGGGCTGACCTGACGAACCCGGACACAAGATCACTTCTCAAAGACCCTCCTGCCGTAGCGCGGACATGACCGTGTCCCGGCCACCACGAGGGTGGCCGGGACACGGTCATCCCCTCGTAAGGCTACGGTGCGAGATCGTCGCGACCCTCAGTGACGGCAAGCCCGACCTCGTAACCGCAAGCCTTGAAAAGGGCCTCGCCGATCAACGCGAGGTTCTCCTCCGAGAGATTTTCACAGGTATAGCGGAGAGAAATCGGGAAATCCCCGTAAAGACTCATGGCCATCAAAAGGATCGCAAGATCCTCGCGCCACTCTCCGAGTTCCCCGGAGTCGATCGCTTCTTTAATCCGGCGAACATCGAATCCCGCCCAGACTTCATCATTCTCATCGACTCCCCCCTGCGCGAGATTCCGCAGCTCGGGGCTGTCGAGCCACACACTATGACGCGTCAGGAGCCAGACAGCCGCGTCAAGAGACCACAGCCCGTCGGTGCCGCGGCGAAGGGCAGCCGCGAACTGGTCGGCGGAAAAAGAAGAGAAATCAGGCATGTCAGCAGTGTAGCCGGTCGGGCAGTGTCCGAAGACCGGCCGACCGGCTACCTGCGGGGCTTTACAACCCTATTTCGTTGCTGTTACTCCGCTTCGCTCACTCCTCCATCCCGAAGAGGAACTGCATGATGCGCCTCCGGGAGGCGTCGGGAACGCTCCCGCCGAGTTCGGGATTCGGGTTACCCGCGATCGGCACCCGGAAGGCTCCGTCTTTCCCAGCACCGGAGATCTGGTACTTGACGTACGGACCCTGGTGGACCTTGTCCGCGCTGGTGCTCTCCGGATCGCCTGCCTCCATGAACAGCATCACGTTGGAATCGCCGGGCTTGAAGATCCGCGTGCCGCGTCCGCCTGTCGCAGAAGTGGGCTTCATCGGCGCGGTGAACATCCCCGCCTTTTCCGCCAGCTCAAGAATGTACTCCTCGCTTTGACCGCGAAGGTGCTCGGGGTCCATGAGCTTCTTCATCGCCTGGGCGGACGTCAGACCGGCGACCGAACTGGCAGCGGCCATGGGTTCGAGGCGATTACCGACTCCGGTGTCGACCTGGCGTAGGCCGAAGTCCTGCAGCGATGTCGCGTTGAACCGCGCCGCGGGACATTCGCTCTTCTTCACCTCTCCGCAGTACGTGTCCCAGAACAGCTCGCTCATCGCGGCCAGTCCCTCGGGCGTTTCCGCGCCGTTCGCGAAGAACCTGCTGTGCGACCGCACCTCGTCGAGCGCTGCGTTCCACGCCTTCTGCCCCTTGTCCGACAGATACGTGGGGGCTTCCGACTGGATCGAGAGGTTGATTTCCTCCGCTTCCTCGTGCTTGATCATCGGGGTTTCGCGGTAGACGCCACCGCAGATCCCCGTGACATCGCAGCTGGTGTGTCCGTCGATCTCGACGAAGCTGGTGGGGTTGCCACCGCCGAACGCGTACCGGTTACCGGAGTACGGGTCGACACCGAGGCCCATGTCCGCGAGGGCGCCGTTGTACATGTCCCGGGTGGTGAAGCGGTTCAGGCCGGGGTCGTAGTCGCGGAAGCCCATGTCGTAGGTGCCGGACTTGGCGTCCCAGCGCTTGGCGTTGAAGCGGTACGGGTTGTAGGCCTCCTTGGTGGGATCGGCCGCATTCGGCTTGTCGATGCCCGTGAACTCGGACTTGTCGTCGGAGCCGTAGGCCGTGTAGCCGTACGTCGCCTTCGTGTCGCCGTTGTCGTCCGTGAGGGTCTCGACGTCGGTGTGGCTGTTGTAGCCGTAGTAGCCGTCCTCGGTCGTGCCGTCGCCGTTGTACGTGATCTGCGACAGGCGCTCGCCCCACGGGCTGTACTGATAGGACTTGGTCAGCGTGCCGGCGACCTTCTCGTCCAGAACCTCGTTCGACAGGCCCAGGTACTCGAAGTCCGTCGTCTTGCCGTCTGCCGTCTTCGACGCGGTGCGGTCCAGCGGGTCGAAGGTGTACGTGGTCGACTTCATCGAGCCCGTGTCGTCCATCTTCTGCGACTCGATGACGTGGTCGAAGCCGTCGTACACGCTCCGGGAGATGATCTGCCCGCCCGATGTGACCGATTCCTGGCGGCCGAACGGGTCGTAGTTGTAGTTCGCCGTCGTGCCGCCCGCGGTGGCGGTCAGCAGGCGGTTGCGGTCGTAGTTGTAGGTGGTTGTCGTGCCCTCGACCGTCTGGCTGATGACGTTGGCGTTGTCGTCGTGGACGTAGCTCTCCGTGTCCGCGCCTGTGCCCGTCTTCACGGCCTTGGAGAGGCGGTCGGCCGGGTCGTACGTGTACTCCGTGGTGGACGACAGGTAGGCCGTGTGGTCGTCGGCGTTCATTTTCTTCGCCACGTCCTGCGCCTTGTTCCCGTTGGGGTCGTAGGCGTAGGTGTGCGAGGAGACGAGGGTGCCGTTGGCCTTCTTTTCCGTCGTCGACTTGACCGCCGCATCCAGGTAGTACGTGTAGTCAACGGTGTTGCCGTTGGCCTTGGTCTCCTGGAGCTTCTGGCCGCGGTCGGTGTACGTGTACGACGTGACCTTGGGTGAGACATCGGTGGCGCTCTTGCCGACCGAGACCGTCTTCACCAGTTCACGCAGGTCGTAGGTGTACTTGGAGAACTGGTCTGGGTGCGTGATCGTGTCCGGCTGGCTGTTCGCGTCGTAGGTGTACGACGTGGACTTCTTCTCCTGCCCGGACAGCGCTTCGGTCACCTTCTGGACCTGGTTGAGGCCGGTGTAGGCGATCGTGTACGCGTCGATCTTGGCCGTCGACGAGGTGTCGTCGATTTGGGTCAGGTTGCCGTTGAGGTCGTAGGAGTAGGCGAAGTTCTTCTTCTCGGTGTCGGCAGGGTCGCCGCTGGTGTCGCGGACGAGCTTGACGCCGTCCGCGACGACCATGCCGCCGCTGTTCTGGAACAGCTGCAGCTTGGCCGCGTTGCCCTGCTTGAAGGCGTACGAGCCCAGCGCGACCCAGGTGCCCTGGTTCGCAGTCGCGTTCTGGTCGATCGTCTTGTCGACCGTTCCAGTGGCGTGGGTCAGGGTGTACTTCGCTGCCGTGGCGGCGCCCGTCACCTTTGGGAACTTCACATACGCGGTGTACGTGCCGTCCTTGGGGATATTGAGCGTCCACGTATAGGCGTCGGCGCCAGCACCCGCCGCGTGGGTGGCGTGGTTGTAGCCCTGCTGTCCTGCGATGTCTGCGGACGTCCAGGTGCCGGTCTTCGCTGTGTTCTGGGTGTCGGAGTTGTCGACCAGGACGACCGACTTGCCCACCGGGACGCCGTCGTCCGACCGCGACTTCAGCGAGCCGTCGGGGTAGAACGACCAGGACATCGTGCGGTCCGAGGAGCCGCCCGCCGAGGTCAGGGTCCGCTTGGTCTGCTGGCCCACCTCGTTGTAGTCGTAGGTCGCGGTGATGTCCCACGCATCCGTGGACGACTTCACCCAGCCGTTGTCGAAATAGGCGTAGGTGGTGTCGTTGCGGACGGTTTCGCCGTCCGAGGGTGGCAGCGAGGTCTTCGCCACCCGGCCGACCTTGTCGTACGTCGTCTCCGTGTAGACGTTCGGGTCGTTGTAGCGGGGGTCCGCCGGGTCGTACGGCTGGTACTGCTTGACCGGCCGGTTCAGCTCGTCGTACGACGTGCGGGCGGTGAAGGCGTCGGTGGAGCCGGCCGCCGTCGCCCGCGGCGTGAGCACCTTGGTGGTGTTGCCGACCTGGTCGTACTCGTACTTCGTCGTGCGGTACGTGATCGACGTTGTGCCGTCGTGCGGGACCTTGACCTGGGTCTGCTTGCCGCGCTCGTCGTAGGTGATCGTGGTGGTGTTGTTCTCGGCGTCCGTGGCCGAGGTGACCAGGCCGTCCTTGTCGTAGCCCTTCTTCGTGGTCTTGCCGGCCGCGTCCGTGACGACCGTGACGCGGTGGTCCAGGTCGTAGTCGGTCTTGGTGGTGTAGTCGGTCGTGGCGGTGGTCGCGTTCTTCTTCGGGTCGATGACCTTGGTGACGTTGCCGACGTTGTCGTACTCGTAGGAGACCTTGTCACTGTTCGCGTTGACCACGGACGTGAGCTGGTAGATTTCGTCGTAGTTGTTCGTCGTGACGTAGTCGGTGGTGTCCGCCGTCGTCGCCGTGCCCTTGGGCTCGGTCGTCGTCTTCAGGTTGCCGACCTTGTCGTAGGTGTAGGTCGACGTGCGCGGGTCCGTGTTGTTGTTCGCCGGGGCGGTGGCCGACGTGACCTGGTCCGCGTTGTCGTACACCGCCGTGGAGACCGCGCCGTTGGGCGCCGTCGCCTTGGTGACGTTGTCGTTCTCGTCGTACACCGGCGCGGGAGCCGTGATCACGACACCTGCGTTCTGGTCCTTGGGCTGGGTGCCGACCAGCGGACGACCATAGACGTCGTACGTCTGCGTGGTCACCTTGTTGTTGGCGTCGGTGACCTGGGTGACCTGGCCCCGCACGTCGTACACGAACGTCGTCGCGTTGGCCTTCGCGTCGGTGATCGTCGCCGGGTAACCGGTCGGTCCGAAGCCGCTGTACGTCGTCGGGTTGCCGTTGGCGTCGGTCGCCTTGGTCAGTTCACCGTAGGTGTCGTACTCGTACTGCGTGGTGTAGTCGTCCGGCACCGTAGTGGTCGCGACGCCCTTGGGGTCGGTGACGGTCTTCAGGTTACCGAAGCTGTCGTACCCGAACTGCCAGGCGCGCCCCTCCGGGGAGGTCTTGCGGAACAGGTCCGCCGAGAAGCCGTCGGCGCGGGTCTGGTACTCGTACTTCGCCGCGTTCGCCGGCCACTTGGTGGAGTCGGTGACGCAGGTGGCCGTCTGGTCGGGCACGCCCGCCTTGTTGTTCTCCGCGTCGCGCTTCCAGAGCGGGTAGCCCGTCTTCTGGTCGTAGCAGTACGCGGTCGTGGCGCCGTTGTCCTCCTCCAGGTACGTGACGTTGTTGTCCGCGTCCCAGCTCATCTTCGTGGTCTGGGACTTGGCGTTGGTGGTCTGGACACCCCGCCCGAAGTCGTCCGTGACGTACTTCGTGGCATGCGTCTCGGCGTCCGTCACCGTCGTGTCGGTGAACTTGGTGTTCGCCGTGTCCGCCGCATAGGCGAAGCCCGTGTCGTAGCCGAGGCGGTCGGTGATCGTCTTCGTCCACCAGTGGTACTTCGGATCGTCGCCGGTCTGGGGCGCGTAGTACGCCAGCTGGGTCGCATGACCGCGCGGGTCGGTGGCCTTGACCAGCTTGACGTTCTTGTTGCCCTGGGTGGCGTCGTAGGTGAACTTGAAGTCCTTCGGCTGGCTGGAGCCGTCGCCGTCGGTGAACTGCCCCAGCAGGCCCTGCACCGTGTAGTAGAAGGAGATCTTGCGGCCGGAGATGTCCGTGATGGACTTCACGTGGTCGTAGATGTCCGGGTCGGTCAGGTTGGTGCCGGTGACCTTCGCGCCGGTGGTGTCGATGTAGCTGTAGGACGCGTCACCCTTCTTGTAGTAGTCGAGCGTCAGGGACTGCCGGCCCGCCGGGTCGGTGACGTAGGCGAGGAACTTCGCCGCCTTGCCCTGGGTCTTGTGCTGCTCGTAGGTGTAGGTCTGGGTGTTGCCGTTCTTGTCGACAACGGACGTCAGGTAGCCGTCGCAGCCGAAGTAGAACCGCGTGCCGTCCGGACGCAGCAGCGTCCACGCGTCCGGGACCGGGTCCTTGTCCGGGTTGCAGTCCAGACCCGCCTTCATCGTGACCTTGTAGTGGACGCCCGCAGGGGCCTTCCAGCTGCCGTCGGCCTGCTTGGTGAAGACGTGCGTGGTGCCGTCACCGTCGGGCAGGCGGATCTCGGTGGCGTTCTGAACCGGGTTGGGGTGGAAGTCCAGCTGTGCGCCGAGCCGGATCGGCCCGCCCACCTGTGCCGACCAACCCGCGCCCGCGCCACCCATCGTGTTGTCGGTGTCGAGGGAGTTGTACGCGAACCGCGCGAACGTCGCCAGACCACGGCCCGGGTTGGTGAACGCGTTGTACGACCACACGCTGTTGCCGGAGGCGAGGTTGTTCATCACCGTCGAACCGGCGCCCGTGTTCTTACCCGTGTAGGAGTAGAACTTCTCCAGTCCCAGCGCGTTGGAGGTGGGGTCCTCCACCGCCACGTTCTGCTTCAGGACCGGGATGCCGCCGGTACCGGCGGACAGCCAGCTGCCGTCGGAGACCTTCTTGACGTCCCAGCCGAGGACGTACTGGGTGCGCTTGCTGCCCGAGTCCGAGTTGATCGGCGTCTTGACCGTGGCCTGAATCGTCGCCGACTGGCCCGGAGAGAGCGCCGGGATAGCCGTCGAGGCCTGGTTGCCGCCCGTCGTCACGTCCGTGCCGTCGGGGAGCTTCCAGGTGTATGACAGGACCCGCTCACCGGACGCCCACGCGCTCGACGTGGTGTTGGTGACCGTGAAGTTCACCGTGTACGTCGAGTTCGGCGTCATGCGGGCCGGTGTGGTCGGCGCGTAGTAGGTGTCGTCCGTGGTGGAGTCGACGTAGATCACGCGCAGCAGCGGGCCGAGCTGGGGGTCGGCGGCCTCCGAGGCGAGGAACAGGGTGCGTTCCTGAGGGCCGGTGGAGGTCTCGTCCTTCAGCTTGATCAGGGCGCCGTGGTTGGAGGTCGGGGTCTTGATCCAGCCCTGGGTCAGTGAGGTGGCGTCCCACCAGTGGCGGCCCACCTCGGAGACCTGCGCGACGGTGTCGGAGACGGTCGCCGAGTAGTCGCCGCCCGCGGTGGTCCATGCCGTGCCGGTCGCGGCGCTGTTCCAGGTGGCCTGGGTTTCGTCGAAGTCCTTGGTCAGGCCGTGGAGTTCGTAGATCGCGCCGTCTGTGTCGGTGGTGGTCTCCGCGCCCCACAGGAACAGCCGGGACTCCAGCACCGTGGCCGTGGTCGGGATGGCGCTCGTGGCGAACTTCATCGCCGCGCGGGCCTTGCCGTAGGTGGTGGAGTTGTTGCCCACCTCCAGCCACTTCTGACCCACGCCGAAGGAGGCGATGGTGTCCTCGTTCGTGGTCGGCTGCCCCGAGGACAGGGTGGTGTCCGTGACCGAGGTGGTGCCCTGGATCAGCTGCATGGTGCGGCCCGCCTTGGGCACACCCACAATCCGGGTCGGAGAGCCGAGAAGCTGGCCGTCCTTGGTCTTCACCGCGAGCTGGTAGTAGTACGACCGGCCGATCTCCACCGACGACGAATCCGGCGTCGGGGTCGCGGTGGTGTCCGTGTACGCCGTCACCGACTTGTCGATCGGCGCCACCAGGGTGGCCGCGGACGGGGTGAACGACTGCTGCGTGGAGCGGTGCAGCTGGTACTCGACAATGTCCAGGTTCGAGTCACCGGTCGTGTTCGAGTACGCCTTCCACGACAGCTCCGGACCGGTGCCGTGGACCACGGTGGGCGAGTTCAGCGTGGTGCCGACCTTGCCGTACGTCACCGTGAGCCGCGGGATCGTCGCCGTCTCGCCGCCGTAGTCGCCGTCACCGGACTCGTACCGCGGGCCGCCGGTCGGGGCAGTCGCCGACTCGTCCGTCGCCTTGAGGACGAACCCGTTGTTGACCGAGGATCCGTTCAGCCACTGCTGGACGGTGTCGGTGACCGGGAACCTGTGCCACTGGTTGTACTCGCCGGTGTCCTTCACGATCGACGCCGGGTTCACCCAGCGCACCGCGTCCGCGATCACCGCCGTCGTGCTGCTGGTGTCCTTCAGGACGACCTTGCCGGCCGTTCCCTTGGCGAAGTTGATCTGCGAGCCACCGTTGAGGGAGGCCCACACCCCGTTCGTACCGGCCGTCTGGTTTACCGTGTACGTCGCGGTGGGATCACTGCTGGTCACCGTGTACGGGGCGGCCGTGGACCGGTCGGAGGCCTGCACATAGTGCGCGTCCACCCGGTAGGAGGCCGCCTCGGGCAGGTTCGGCTGCCAGGTGTACGTGTCCCCGAGGACCGCGTCCTTGTTGTACAGATAGTCGCCGTCGATGCCGTAGGTCGTCGACCCCGGCTTCCACGAGCCGACCGCCGCCGTCGTCCCCGCATCCCCGTCGTCCACCTGCACGCTGGTCCCGGACAGCTCACCGACCAGAGAACTGGTGTTGGACCAGGTCGCCGTCGACTCGGTCCACGATCCGGTCGCCCGGTAGGCGCCGATGGTGACATCGTTGGCGTTGGTGGTGTGCGCCTGGTCGAAGTACATCTCCAACCGGGCCGAGTCGATGTTCGTGCCCGACGGGATCTCGCTCAGCGGGAACTTGATCAGCGAACGGGCGATACCCGTGTCCGTCTTGCCCGCCGCCAGCTTCCACGTGGTGTTGAAGTTCGTCGACGCCTGGTCCGACAGGACCATCGTGTCCTGCGAGTCCGTCGGCGACGGCGCGATCGTGATCGTCGGGTCGATCACGACCGGGTACTGGCGGTCCTTGGACGCCAGCCACTTCGCGTCCGGGGTCACCGTCAGCTTCCAGGACGTGCCGTCCCGGGCCAGCCTCTGCGTGACCTTCGTGCTGTAGGTCCTGCCGAAGACGGACCTGTCCGCCTTCCTGGCGTCCGTCATGAACGGCGCCGGAATCACCATCACCGGCGTGTGCGGCAACTCGCCGTACAAGGCGACCGAGCCGTCCTTGCGCGCCCTCGGCGTCAGCCCGTCGGTGTCCAGGGTGAACGTGAACCGCACCGGGCCGCTGGGCGGTTCGGTGAGGGTGATGTTCTCCTTCACCCGGCCAGGTCCGACGCCGTACTCCAGATCGGCGCCGTTCACGGCGTCCTGGTAGGTGACCTTCGAGCCCTTGACCGTGGGCTTCAGCTTCCGGCTCGCTCCCTCCAGGCCCAGGGTGACCGAACGGCCGTCCGGTGCCTGGAAACGCACCAGCCGGCCTGCGTCGCCGCCGAACCAGCTGCGGCCCTCGTTGGTGGTGTTGGCGAACTCGAAGCCCTTCGCGTCCGTCCGGTGGACGGCCGTGTCGATCGGCTTCCAGGCCGCCTTCTTGCCCGAGCCCGAGCGATACGACGTCGGCACCGCCGACAGCTCCGCCTGCACCCGGCCGTCGGACAGCTGCCAGAACCGCGCCGTCGAGGTCCGCCGGCCCTTCAGCTCCCTGACCCGCCGGGCCTTCGGCGCCTTCTTGCCCTTCGGCAGCTTCTGCCGGTCGGCCACGTCCAGCTCGTCGTGGGACGGCGGCGCAGCGAGCTGGTGATCGTCGTCATCGTCGCTGAACCAGCCCTTGACGGTATCGACAATCCCCTTTCCGCCACCGTCGTCCGAATCAGACGCCGCATACGCGGCCTGCGGCAACGCGGTAGTCACCACCGCGGACACCACAAGGCACGCGATAAGCCTGCCCAATCTGGGTTTCACCACAACCCTTTCTTGTTGTCTGACGTCATAAACATCAACCCGGAACATCCGGCCAACTCCCCATCCGTGACAGGCCAGACGCACCGGCGGCGGAGGTTGTAACCATCTGGCTGACGGCATGTCAAGCAACTTCGCATATCACGAAAGATTCACCCAACACCCAAAAACGGCGCCCGGTTTGTCCACACGCTGGCGAACCCCATTCGGCGTCGTGTATAAGAGCCCGGATCCGTAAATTCCGGCGCACGTATACGAAGTTTGAGCGGCCGATTTCAAAGGGAATGTTCATGGGCGACGAAGAGCGGGAAAGACCAGCGGACGCTGCCGAGAGCGGGCAAGTCGGCGGGGATTCCGGGGCTGGTGGCCGGTCGCGCGCTCTTCGCCCCGAGCGCACCGGTCTCCTCATCGGTACTGCCCTGCTGGCCATCTGCGGCGGGCTCGTCCTGTACGGCGTGCTCGACAGCGGGGGTAAGCCGGCAGCCGAGCACAGCGTCCCGACCGCCGCCGTGACGTACGAAGTCACCGGCAAGGGCACCGCCGACATCGCCTACCAGGCCCGCAGCGAGGCCGGGCCCGCCGTCGTCGACCGTGCGGTCACCCTGCCGTGGAAGAAGACCGTGCACGTGCCGCTCGGCAAGCCGCCGCTGGTCCCCATCACACTCGGCGAGAAGGGCGGTCAGGCCAGCTGCTCGCTCGCCGTATGCGGCAAGCACGTCCAGACCGCCTCCGCCTACGGCACATTCGGCCGCGCCACCTGCCAGACCGAACTCGCCTCGGCGACGCCGAAGCAGACGGAGGCCGCCCGATGAGTGCCCTGCACCGCCACCCGGCGAGGTACGGCCGTGTAGGAGCCGACGAAGCCGGTCAGGGCGATCAGAAGGGACCCGAACCCGATGATCCCGAAGGTCACCCGGCGACCACGGGTCCACACGACTCGGCGGCGGCCGCCCCCGACCGCCCCCGCCTTCCCGAGATCGGCGGTGCGGGTGAGAGCCTCGCGTTGGTGGCCGGGAAGGCGGGCGTGCAGCAGGAGCAGCTGGCCGTCAGGGCCGCCGTCCGGCCAGTCGAGGGCGGTACGCAGATGCGTGTAGGTGGTCTGGGCGTCGGTCATGGTGGCGCAGTACACCGCCGCGCAGCCGCCCGAGCGGGCGACGCGGGCGATCTCCTGAGTGATCCGCTCCAGGCGGCTCTCCCGGGCGGGTGTGTCTTCGGGGTCGGCGCAGGAGGGGTGGCGCACCGGGTGGAGACGGAGGTCGGCGCGGCGGCGGTGGCGGTCGGCGTGGGCTTCGGCCGCGGCCGGGTCGATGCGGGTGAGTGAGGCGTCCGAGGCGGCGGCGTAGAGCCAGCCCGGGTAGGAGGGACGGCAGTCGAGGTGGGCGGTTGCGGGGTGCGCGTGGCCGGCGCCGTCGAGATAGCTGCGGACGAGTTGTTCGCTGATGTGGCCGGGCAGGGTCGCGGACAGCAGCACCACGGGGCAGGCCATGGCGCCCATCCAGTGCAGCAGCCGGGACAGTGCCTGCCGCATGAACGGAGGCAGGGCGTGGACTTCGTCGACGATGACGGTCCGCCCGCACAGGGCCAGCATGCGCAGCGCGTTGAAGCGGACCGGCAGGACGGCCATGAGGGCCTGGTCGTGGGTGGCGACGGTGAACTGGGCCAGCAGAGCCCTGTCCCAGCCGCGCAACCAGCCGTCGGGCACCGTCACGCGTTCCTCCGGCCGCTCCCCCGCGACCGGTCTCTCGCCGTCATCGTCGCCGTCGTCCCTGTCGGGCCAGTAGGCGTCGCTGGTGGAGGGTTCGTGGGCGGCCAGGCGGTGGTCGGTGTAGGCGGTGTTGTCGTAGCTGTGGCTGTGGACCAGGGAGACCGGGGCATGCTCGGGATGGTGAGCCGCGACGTAGGCCTCGAGCATGTCGTAGGCGGCATCGGTGGTGGCCATGGTCGGCAGCAGCCACAGGATGCCGGCCGTGTCCCCGCAGGCGTTGAAGATCCGTGCTGCCTCCAGCGCGGTGACACTCTTTCCGCCGCCGGTGGCGTCGGTGACCACCAGGATGCCGGGCCCCTTCTCCCCCACCTCGGCGGCGAGTTGCCCGATCACCGAGTCCTGCAGGGCGTTCGGCCTCTCTAGGCCGCCGTGGGCCTGGGTGAACGGCACCTGCGGCAGGATGATGCGGGTCAGCCCGGACTCCTCGACCACGCCGGGGGCGTCCCGGACCGGCGAACCTGCACGACAGCCAGGCCCTCATTCCTCTGGTGAAAGGCATACCGCCGATCCGCTCGACCTTCGCGGCGGCGCGGGCGTACGGGGCGTCCATGTCGGCGGCCACAGCAGTGCCGACGGCTTCAACAGCGGCCCCAGGTGCCCGACCAGTTGCAGCGCGCTGGCGCCCCGCTTCAGGTGCCATGGCTGGGCGGCCAGTGGCCAGCCTGCGCACCAGTGCTCGTAGCCGGCCATCCAGCTGAACAGGGGTGAGGACTTGAGGTTTCGCTGCGCCTGCTGCCACATGGTCCGCTCGTCGGGGTCCGGCCCCTGGTCGTTGCACAGCACGGAGATCTGCATCAGCAACCCGCCGGTGGGGGAATCATGCAGGCCGGCGCTGTTCCTGACGCCTTGTGCGTCGCCTTCTTCACCCGACAGCGGTGGGGTTCCACCGTCCCGCAGTGCCGCGATGCTCGCCGCCATGGCCGGCCGGCGTCCGCGCTGGTAGGTCATGATCATCCGCAGCCGTCCGCCGTCGTATGCCACGGTGCGGCCATCGGGCAGGTGGACGGTTGGCGGGTGCTCGTCCAGTTGCCGCGCCAGCTTCACCACGTTGTCCGTCACGGCTTTCGGGGTCCTGCCCACGTGGAACCGGCTGTCTCGCGCAGCGATCCATCGGGCGAAGCGCGAGAAGTTGGCCTCAGCGGCAAGGACGGGGCCATCGTTCATGGCCTTCATGCTGAAGACGGGGGGCATGACGGAGTCCAGCAGCATGCGGTCGACGTGGCCGTCGTAGCGGCTGCGGTAGACCGCACCGAGGGCGGTGCCCCACGAGATGCCGTAGAAGCTGATCTTCTTCTCGCCGAGGGCTGTCCGGATACGGTCGAGATCCATGGCCACCACGTTGGTCGACAGGCCGGTGATGAACGCGGGGTCGTACCCGACGCATCGCGCGTTGTATCTGGCGGTCTTCTGATAGCCCTGGCGGAACTGTTCCGCGGGAGTCGCCTTCGGGTCGGGGTCCGGACCGTCCTGCGCACTCGGATCGCACACCTTGCCTTCGCTGAACCCGACTCCGCGCGGATCGAACCCGATGAGGTCGTGGTCGACGCCGATTCCGGCAACGGAGGTCTCGCCCAGGATCGCCGGCATGTCCAGTCCGGGGTTTCCCGGTCCGCCGGGATTGATCACGAGGACTCCACGCCGCTTCTTCGGGGAGGTGGCCTTGATCCGGCTGACCATGAGGTGGATCTTCCGGCCCTGGGGCTGGGCGTAGTCCAGCGGGACCGTGACGGTGGCGCACTCGGTACGTCCGTCTTCGGGATCCCATTCATGGATGAGGGTGCGGCATGGTTTCCAGGACAGCGATGAGTGTTCCGTGGAGGCAGCGGCGGCCGCCGCATGATGCGGGCCTGCCGCTGCGGCGGGCGCGCCGGACGCGACGGACAGGGCTGAGGTGAGGGCCAGCAGCGTGCGGGTCAGCTTCCCAGTGATGATCATGGCGATGAAGGTGCTGTCCTTTCGTCGTCTGTCGCTTGCGCCTGGGGAGAAAGGGCGTTCGCCTCGTTCTGTTCGCCCGCTCCGCTCCCGTGACCGAAGCCTCCGGAAGGATGCGGAAGGGGCGCGGCGGGTGCGTTGCGCAGCAGGTGGGTCGTCGGCCTGCCGTGAGCGCGGAGGCGGGGTCGCCCTGGCCGGTCCTCGGGCCGGCCAGGGCCGGGCATGCCCCAATGATCTCGGCGGACGCCACCCGGTTGATCAGCTGAAAGGACGAACTGCAGCGGGGGTCCGGTCAGTCGATCGGTTGAGACCGGGCCGCCGACGAGCAAGCAACGTCTGCGCCTTCGCGGTCCCGGCGACGGCCGGTGATGCCGCGACTTCAGTCGTCCCGCCGAGTGCGGCGCCGTTCGCCTCTGCGTGCCCGCCAACAAGGGCACCGCTGCCGCGGACCGGCTGTGTGGTGCTGCCGACGGCGAGGCCGGGCAGCTCTGCGACGACCGGTGCCGCGGGTTCCCGGCGGTGCCGAGTCCTCGGCCCGCTGCCCGGCGGTGGCGGGACGGGACACCGCGCAACGGACGCGCTGGTCGCGGCCATGGCGGATGCCCGGACTCTCTCGCTCCGAGCGTAGCTCCGCGGGAGGCCGGTGTGTGGCCCCGTGTCTTCATTGCCGCTACCGGCCAGAGATCGGGACGGCGAACCTCCCGGTTCAAGCGCAATGCGGCATACCTGACTGGGAGTGGGCCGGCATCGCGGACCGAGAGCGAACCATCCGGGGCCCGCGGACCGTACACCTCACGTGGGGACCGACAGGACAGCCATCCGGGCCAGTCCGCCCCGATCGACAGGGAGTCGAACTGTGCAGGCTCACCGATCCGTGCCCGAGGACGAGCCCCCGCGGCCGGCCGAGGCGCCGGACCCGGGCTGGGTGCGTGTTTCAAGCTGCTGATCGGTGGCGAGGAACACCTGGCCCTTCGTGACGCAGAACGGCAGGCCGACGCCCCGAGGGACGTCCGGCACCCGGATAAGTTACCCGAAGACGTGACACGTGTTTACGAGACACCTAATTACGAGGAGCTTGACGATGCAACAGTTACTTGACTCTGCCGTACGGCGCTGCGCGGACCTCGCCGGCTCCCTCGCTCCCACCACCGAGCAACACCGGTCGCTCCCGGAAGAACTCGTCGCCGCGCTGGTCGACAGCGGGCTGATGCGGGCCGGGGTGCCGGCGTCCCTCGGCGGGCCCGAGCTGCCGCCGGACCAGGTACTCGGCGCCGTGGAGACGATCGCGCGGGCCGACGCCTCAGCGGGGTGGTGCACCGCCATCTCGGCCACCACCAGCCTGCTCAGCGCCTACCTACCCGCCGAAGGCGCCGCCGAGGTCTTCGGCGATCCACGCTCGGTGGCCGCGGGCGTGTGGGCACCCACCGCGTCGGCACACCTGGTGGACGGCGGTGTGCGGGTCTCCGGTCGCTGGGCCTTTTGCAGCGGAGTGTCCCACGCCGACTGGCTGATGGCCGGCTGTGTCCTCGCCGACCCGGGCACACCGGACGGATCGGCCCCCGTCCTGCGCGTGGTGGCCATGCCCACCCAGGAGCTGAAGATCCTGGACACCTGGCACACCAGCGGCCTGCGCGGCACCGGCAGCCACGACGTCGTGGCTGCCGACGTGTTCGTACCCGACCACCGCATGGGCTCGGTGATCGACGGGCCGCCCGCCGACGTCGCCGCGCTCCACCGCTTCCCCCTCTTCGGCTTCTTCGCCCTGTCGGTCGCCGCGGCCGCCCTCGGCAACGCCCGGGGAGCCATCGACGACCTCGTGGCCCTGGCCGCCGTCCGCCGCCCGTCCGGTTCGCGTAAGACGCTCGCCGAACGGGGTTCCACACAGACCGCGGTGGCCAAGGCCGAGGCCGCGCTGCGGGCCGCCCGCCTGCTGTACTTCCATTCGGTGGCCGAGGCGTGGGAAGCGGCCCGGCGACCCGAGCCGGTCTCCACCGACCTGCGGGTGGCCCTGCGGCTCGCCGCCAGCCACGCGGCCGGCACCGCCGCGGAGGTGACGGCGGCGATGTACGGCCTCGGCGGCGGCACGGCGATCTACGAGGACTCGCCGCTGCAGCGCAGGTTCCGCGACGCCCACACCGTGACCGCCCACATCCAGGTGAACGCAGACACCTTCGAGACCACGGGCCGCCACCTGCTGGGCCTGCCCATCAGTACCGACCGGCTGTGAACTCCAGGCCATACGCGGAGGAGCCCGCCCCGCAGCCGGCCGAGGGAAAGTTCCCGGTCCGACTCGACCGCCGTTGCCTCTACCCACTCCGGCGCACTCGCCACAGCGGACTCCCGCCACCTTCGGTCCGCCGGAGGCCGCCGCCGACTGCCCGATGGAGCCCTGTGGTGGTGGCAGTTCGCCGCAGGCGCCGGCAACGCCACCGCCGCCTACGGCCTGTCCCTGTTCCACACACGCCGCGGCGACCTCCGCGACGCCGACCACTGGTGGCACCAGCACGCCGTCCTGGGGCCGAGAGACGACAACTTCCCCCCCGCCGGTATGGGAGCACAAGGGCTGGCAGTGGTGTCCGGGTGGTCGGGCTCCGGGATGACTCCAGGATCCCCACCGCGGCCGTAACCCGGGGCCCTCGCCTACACACCGGTGATGGCACGGCGCCGGCCGGGGGTGCGGATGCCGGTCCGCCCCCGCTCTGCGGTACCGCGCGTCCGCACCGCCCCGCGGCAGTGGACGCCGTTGGAGGCGAGGCGTTCATGTTCGAACTTCGTCGGCAGGAAGCGTGTGCCGCCTGGATCTGCCGGAGCGCTCGTGTCGCCGTCACAGCTGGCCGACGGCTACCCCCATGGTGTCGCCGGCGCCGACGGTGATGGGGGTCACCGCGTCGGTCGCGGTGTTGATTGCGAAAACCGTCCCCTGGGGTGTCCCGTGGCCGTAGGAGCCGACCACATAGGCGCTCTTTCCATCGGGCGTGAGGGCCACCTCCGCGGGGCGGAAGTACCTGCCTGACCCGGTGCTCGGCGGGATGTCGCCGATGGGGACGGTCTTGGTGACCGTGTCGGTGTTCAGGTTGATCACGGACACCTTGCCCTGCCTGACCTTGGTGTCGACGCCGACCACGTAAGCCCGGCGGCCATTGGGGCTGATCGCCAGCCCGCCCGTGCCGGCATCAGGGATGGTGTGGACGATCTTCCGCTTCGCGAGGTTGACCACCGAGACGGCGCCGCTGTCCCCGGTCACGAAGAGGCGCTTGCCGTTGGGGGTGATCGCCATGCCCTTGGCCGGTTCGTTGAGGCGGATGGTGTCGATGACCTGGTTGGTGGTGGTGTCGATCACGGACAGGCCGCCCTTGTCGGACACGTAGAGACGATTGCCGCTGGGATTGATCACCACTTGATCGGGCCTGCTGACGTTGATGGTGGCGGAGGCCTGGTTGGTGGTGGTGTCGATCACCGACACCTTGTCCCCGTGGAAGGGATTCTGGACGGCCACGTAGGCGTGCTTGCCATCGGGGGCGATCGCTTCTCCGTAGAGGATGTCGGGAGAGAGTTCGTCCTTGTCGTAGGGGATGTCCTTGACGCTCTTCTTGGCGATGTTGACCGCCGACACGTACTTGAAGGCGTTGGTCACGTAGAGACTGGCGCCGTCAGGGGTAACCGCCACCTGGTCGGGGCCACCGCCGACTTCAGTGGCACCGATCCCCACGACGATGTTGGTCCTCGTGTCGATCGGGTACACGTGGCCGTCGTTACTGGTGACGTAGGCGAAGACCTGCTGGCGCGGCTTCGGCGGCTGCGGCTTCGGCGGGTGCGGGACGGCTGTGGCAGGCGCGGGTGCCAGCAGCGCCAGCCCTGACGCGATGGCCAATGCGGCGATGGTTCGCCGTAAAGCGGATCGCTGAAAGTGCACGTGGACCTCCGGATCGACGTGATGGTCTCTCGTGCCACCCGGTGTACCGCCGCGACCGACCGGCCGTCAGCCGATCTGTACGTCAGTCACCTGGAAGAGTGCCAGCCTGAGCATCACGCGACGAGGGATGGCACCGGTCCCTCGACCATCACCTTGACGTGATTGTCCGACCGTTGACACTGGCCTGGGTGAGCCGGCACCTGGAGGCCGGCGAGCGGATCGTCGGAGCCGAGGCGCTGCACGGCGGCGCCACCGCCGACATGCGGAGGCTGACCATCGGCACGCGGGACGGAGGCACCCGGCACCTGGTGCTGCCAGCATAAGAACGACCGCCCCTCGAAGTCGGCGACGCCGAACGAGCCGCGGAAGTCGTCCACTTCCGCCCGGTGACGGGCCTGCAGGGCCATGCGGGCCCGCGTCTCGCTCCAGCGTCCGTGGTCGACCACGTTGGTGATCCAGTAGCGGGCGCACCGCGATCCACCGCAGCTGAGGCGGGCGTGATGCGGGCCTCGCCGAGTGTGATGTCGCTGCCGGGGCGACCAGGTCGGGCTTCATGAGCCCGGGGTGCGTCTTGTCCGGCCCTGTCGCAGAGTAGTCCGCGATGGTCGGCGCACCTGGGGCACCGGAGCCGTGACTGTTCGAGGTGAGCTGTGCGGTGCCGTCGGCCGGGTGCCTCATCAGGTAGTTGAAGATCTTGCCGGCCTGGTCCCTGGTGTTCAGACAGAGCACCGGGAAGTCGTAGATGCTGTTGACCCGGAAGTTGCCCTGGGGGTCGAAGAGGACCATTGCCGCCGCACCCTTGGCTTTCAGCTCCTCCACCGCGCCGTAGGGGCTGTCCAGGGCGCAGGCGACCACCTTGCCCTTCACCTTCGCCGGGTCCAGACTGCCGGGCTCGCAGTACGCCGACCCCTCCTCCACTGTGCCGGCCTGCTCGCCGAAGACCAGCGGCAGGCACCGGCCACCGGGGAGCACGTCCAGCGAGGCCCCGGTGATCGAGGTGCCGTCGCCGAGCCGGACGGTTCCCTCGTTCACGTGGGTCACCGCCGCGCCGACTGTGGTGACCCACGGCTGGGTGTTGCTGACCGCGCCGCTGAAGCCGCTGTTGCCGGCCGCGGCCGTGACGAGGACTCCTCCCACCGTGGCGTTGAGGAAGGCCTTGCCGATCGGGGTGTTGGGCTCGCTGTCCCCCCAACTGGGTCCCGATCGAGTGGTTGAGCACCTGTACGCCGTCGGCGACCGCCGCGTCGATGCCCGCGATGATGTCGGCGTCGTATCCCGAGCCGCCCCAGAGGACCTTGTAGACGGCGATCCGCGCGTCCGGGGCCACACCGGAGATCGAACCGAAGTTCCGCCCCGAGATGGTGACGTTGTCGATGGGCAGGCCGGCCGCGGTGGACGCCGTGTGCGTACCGTGCCCGACCATGTCCCGGGCGGAGAGCACCTCACCCTCGGGCAGCGTGTCGCCCGACGCCGCGAGGAGCGTGTCGGCGAAGTACCGGGCGCCGACGATCTTGCCGTTGCAGTGCTGGGCAGCGAAGGTGTAGCCGGTCTGGCAGGTGCCGTGCCAGCCCGCCGGGGCCGTCGGCATCCGCTTGGCGAACGACGGGCTTTCCGGCCAGATCCCGGTGTCCAGGACGCCGATCACGACCCCGGCGCCGGTGCTTCTTCCCGGCTTCCGCGCGGCGGACTTCCGCGCGCTGGTCGCCGGCGAGCCGGTTGCCTGGGCGCCGGTGGCCGATGCCCTGGTCTTGGCTGTTCCGGCTGTGCCCGTAGCCGTGCCGGTCGGCGGCTGCGGCGTGGTGTCACCAAGGGACACCTGGCTAGTGAACCCCGCTTCGTCCTCGAAGCAGATGTAGCCCCCGCAGGCCGCCCGGGCTCTTTACCTCCGCCCAGGTCGCCTCCTTCCACGCGGTCACGGCCTGCTCGTCGCGCTCGGCGACCCGCCGTGCGGGCACCTGCGGGCTGAAGCCGAGCCGGTGCATCAGCCTCGTGGCTCCGGAGACGCTGTAGGAGACGTGGAACTTCCTGCCGATCAGCGTGGCCACCCTCGACGCGGTCCACGCCTGGTCCTCCACCCAGCCGTGGGCGGCCGGGCCCTCATCGAGGTACACGGCCAGTTTCTCCAGACAGCGCGGGGACAGCCGGCAACGGGATCCGCTCGGGCCGCGGGAAGCCAGAGCCTCACGACCACCGTCCCGCCACAACTGATGCCATTGGTAAGCCGACTTCACGCTCACCCGCAGCCGCCGTGCGACCTCCGGCGGCTTGATCTCCTGCTCGAACCACTCGGCCGCCTGTATCCGCACCGACTCCCGGCGCCGACGTCCCGCAGGAGTCAGCCCGCCCCCATCCGCATATCTCACACCACACGGATACAGCCGCCCACCCAAACCCATCAGGGGCTTCGCAAAGATTCACCCCGACGAGCCGAAGTCAGTAGCGTGCCCCGCGACCGCGACGGCTCCTTCGAACCGAAGATCGTCAAGAAGCGGCAGAAGCGCCTGCCCGGCGTCGACGAGATGGTCATCTCGCTGGCTGCGAAGGGCCTGACCACCGGCGAGGTGCAGGCCCACCTGGCTGAGGTTTATGGCGCCGAGGTCTCCCGCCAGACCATCTCCACCATCACCGACAAGGTTCTCAAGGGCATGGCCGAATGGCAGAGCAGCCCCCTCGATGCCGTCTATCCGGTCGTCTTCATCGCCATCCACGTGAAGATCCGTGACGGCGCGGTGGCCAACCGGCCCATCTATGTCGCCCTGGCCGTCACCGCCGAGGGCCGGCGGGAGATCCTGGGGCTGTGGGCCGGCGACGGCGGTGAGGGCGCCAAGCACTGGCTGCACATCCTCACCGAGATCAAGAACCGCGGTGTGAACGACGTCCTCATGCTGGTCTGCGACGGGCTCAAGGGCCTGCCCGAGGCGGTGGAAACTGTCTGGCCCCGCACCATCGTGCAGACCTGCGTGGTGCATCTGCTGCGGAGCTCCTTCCGGTATGCCGCGGGAAGAGTTCACACCGTTCCTGCGGTTCGACACCGAGATCCGCCGCATTGTCTGCACGACGAACGCGATCGAGTCGGTGAATGCCCGCATCCGCCGGGCGGTCAAGGCCCGTGGACACTTCCCCAACGAGCAGTCCGCCCTGAAGTGCGTCTACATGGCGATCATGTCCCTCGATCCCACAGGCAAGGGCCAGGCTCGCTGGACCATGCGTTGGAAGACCGCCCTGAACGCCTTCGACATTACCTTCGACGGCCGCCTGTCGGCGGTTCGTCAGTAGCCTCGACAACCACCCCAGTTACACCACTTGTTTGACAGTCCCCCGTCGCAGGTTCAAGCCGGCTGCTACGCCGGGCCCCGGCCGACGGTGTTCGGGCGTCTCTGCGGGGCGGGCACGGCGGCCGCCACTCGGGCGACGTACAGCGACGGAGTGACGGCCAAAGCGGTGCGAACTGTCAGCCCGAACAGTCGCGCGACCTCGTGTCCAGCGCCCGCCGGGCCTCGGCCACCACCTGCGGATCGGTGACGAAGTGGGTGTCCTCCAGGGCGGAGGCTGCCGAGGCTCCGAGAGGTACCCACGCACCGCCGCGCCGGGGTTCGGCCCGGGTCTTCGCGGAGAGGTGCACCGCGGCGACCCCTGTGGCCACGAGGGCGGGGATATCGGCGGTGCGCACGCCGCCGCCTGCCATGACCTGCACACCAGGTGCGGCAGCAATCATCGCTGCAAGGGTGGTCAGCCCGGCGGCCGCGGTGGCCGCGCCACCGGAGGTGAGAACCCTGGTGATCCCGAGCGCGGGGAGCAGTGCCGCAGCGGCGGCCGGGTCGGCGCACTGGTCGATCGCGCGGTGCAGGGTGACGTCCAGGGAGCGCCCTTCGCCGCGTGCGGCGTCATGGGCGGCTTCGGAAAGGCGGGCGACGGTGCCGATGTCCAGGGAGCCGTCCGGGGTCAGCGCGCCGACGACCACGCCGGAGGCTCCGGACGCGATGACGGAGCGCACCTCGGCGACCATCAGCGCGATCTCCTCGGCGTCGTACACGAAGTCACCGGGACGGCACCGCACCAGGGCGTGCACCGGCAACCCGACGGCCGCGACCGCCACTACCGAGGCCGCCGACGGGGTCAGGCCGCCAAGTTCGAGTCCGGTGCACAGTTCGACCCGGTCCGCACCGTGGTCGCGGGCAACACGGGCACCGGTCGGAGAGGTGACGGCGATCTCGAGGGCGGCCGACTGCGCACCGGGGCCGCCCGGGGTGCCGAACGGCACGCCGGGCCCGTCTTGGTGAGGGGCGGGGGCGCTGCGGCCGGTCACTCGTCGTCCCCGGTGAGCGGCTGGTCGGAGGCCGGGATGATCCGAGCCGTCAAATCCGGGTCGGGCATGTCGCGGTCGAAGGGGAACATGGGGCGGCGGATGCGGTGGTGGCCGAGTCGAACGAGGTCCTGGTCGACACCGCCCGGCGTCAGGGCCATCTTCCACGCTGCGGCCATGTCGAACAGATCCGGCTCCAGGTAGCCGATCTTCACGATGACGATGTCGGCGGAGCGGGGGTCGAGGTCCAGGTCGGTGAAGTCGTGTTCATGGTGGTAGGGCTTGCGCAGCCGGGTGAGGATGGCGTACACGCTGCCGAGGCGGATCACGACCTCGGTCTCGGCGTCGCGGTCGCCGTGCCGGATCGCGTGCACCACACCGGTGAGGGTGACCGGGCCGGCGTGCCGGTCGTCCACCTCGGCTCCGGCGGTGACGGTGACGGTGGCGCCCACGCCGGCGGCGACCGCGATGTCGACGGCGGCGGGGCCTGGCACGGAGGCGTACAGGACGGTCGGGCCGTCGTCCGCCTGGAACTCCGGGCGCTCCAGCAGCCGGGTCAGGCCCCAGGTGACGTCGCCGGCGCCGCCCGCGGTGGGGTTGTCGCCGGTGTCGCTGATGAAGTACGGCCGGTGCCGCGAGCGCAGGGCCTCATCGAGGAGGTCGTCGAAGGCACCGGTCGGAGCGACGAAACCGAAGTCGTGACGGGCCTGCCAGAAACCGCGGGCGAGGCGTTCGGCGCCGGCCGACGCGGCGTCCCGGTCGGGGCCGGTGACGACGACGGCCGCGCGGTTGCGGGGTTCGTCGGCCCAGGCGTAGCCGACCCATATCGCCGCGTCGGTCACCCCGTCCATGGCCTCCACCTCGTCAACTGCCGCGTACACGCTCTTGGCGGGCTCGATGCGGGTGGAGGTCTGCTCTCCGGCCAGCAGCACCGGGACCGGCACCCATGCCTTCACCGGGCGGGGGGCGCCGGAGGCGAGCAGGTCGACCAGGTTGCGGGCGGCGCGTTCCTTGGTCTGCATGTGGTCCTCGTGCGGGGCCATCCGGTAACAGGTGATGAGGTCGCTGCGGTGGGCGAGTTCGCGGGAGACGTTGCCGTGCAGGTCCATGGAGGTGGAGACGAGCACGTCGGGACCGACGGTGGCACGGATGCGTTCCAGCAGGACAGCCTCGGCGTCCTCGACGCCCTCCACGGTCATCGCGCCGTGGATGTCGTACCAGAGACCGTCGAGCCGGGGCAGTGCGGCGAGGCGGTCGACGAGTTCGTCGGTGAGTGCGGACCAGGCTGCGGCGGTGACCATGCCGCCGGGCAGCGACTTGCCCACCAGTGCGCCGTGCCAGTGGGCGGCCTCGCGCAGTTCCTCGCCGGGGGCGAGGAAGGGGTAACGGTCGAGCACGTCGGCGCCCCGCGAGGGGTGGAAGGCGGGCGCCTCGGTGCGGGCCGGGGAGAAAGTGGACGACTCGATGCCGAGCCCGGCGATGGCGATGACCGGGCGGGCGGTGGCGGTGCGGGATTCCGGCATGGCTCCTCGTGCGGGGTGCTGATGCGTCAGGGGATGCGGTGTGCGGTGGGGCTGAGCTGTTCGGTGCCGAGCCCGGTGCCGCCGATGTTGCGCACGGCGTGGGCCATGGCGCGTTGCAGGGCGAACTGTCCGGCCCCGACGACTCCGGCGTCGGCGCCGAGGCTGGCCCGTTCGATGGTGAGGTGCTCGGTGACCAGCGGGTGGCAGCTGTCGTAGAGCTGGCTGCGGACGGCGGCGACGAAGGGTTCTAGGGTGGAGAGAATGCCGCCGAGATAGACGGCGTCCGGGTTGAAGAAGTTGACGTTCGCGGCGAGGACCTGCCCGAGGTGTTCTCCGGCTCGTCGGACCGCGCGGGTGGCCTCGGGGTCGGCGTCGGCGGCGAGGCGTACGACGTCCTCGGGGCTGCTGACGTCGGCGCCGCGCTCCCGCAGGATGCGCACCAGTGCGGCGCCGGAGGCCACGGTCTCCAGGCAGCCGGTCTTGCCGCAAGAGCAGGGGATGTCTGCGGCGCCGTCGATGCGGATGTGGGTGATGTCGCCGGCAGCGCCGGTCGCGCCCCGGTAGAGGCGGCCGTCGACGATGACGCCGGCGCCGATCGCCGAGCCGATCTTCACCATGATCGACTGCTGGTGTTCGGCGGGCCGTACGGCGTGCTCGCCCATCGCCATAGAGTTGGCGTCGTTGTCGACCGCGGCCGGGACGCCGAAGCGTTCCTCCAGCCAGGCGGCGACCGGGAAGCGGTTCCACCCGGGCATGCGCGACGGCAGCACGACGGCTCCGAGGTCGATGTCGACGGGGCCCGGCAGGGACAGGCCCACACCGCACAGCCGGTCGCGTCCGCGTTCCTCCGCCAGGGCCTCAAGGGTCTCGGCGAGCCGGCGCAGCGCCTCCTCGGGACCGTCGGCGATGACGAACGGCACGGTGGAGACCTTGTCCAGGCGGCCGCCGGGCAGCACCACGCCGATCCGGGCGTGCCGGCCGCCGAGGTCGGCGGCGACGGCGAACGCGTCGGTGCCACCGAGCCGCAGGACCTTGCGGGGGCGCCCGCCGGTGGACGACTGGGTGCCTTCCTCGGCGATCAGCCCGCGCTCGACCAGCTGGCCCACGGTGAGGGAGATGGTCGAGGGGGCGGCGCCGAGCAGGGCGGCGAGTTCGGCGCGTGACGAGGCCTGGCCCGAGGCCACGAGTTCCAGGACCCGGGCGGCGAGGGAGGAAGTTCCCTTCGCGGGCTGGCGGTTCCGCGCACTTATTTCAGTCATGTACGAAGTAACTTCCGCAACAGTGGGTGTGGCGAAGACACTACGCCCGCACATCGCGAACGTGAACCGCCTTCCGGACGGTACCGCCTTGGCTCATAGCGCACCGAAAGGGGACAAGAGCGGTAATTCCGAAGCGTGGACGCAGACTTGTGGGGTTAATTCGAGCTCGCAGGGACTTACTTTTTACTGATTCTTGTTTGTTTGATCGTCGTGTGGGACGTTGACTGGCGTGCACGCAGCGCCGATCCCCGCGGCGCCCGCCCCCGGCCCGCACCGGGGGCCCATCACGGGGTCTTCCACTCCGAGGAGAGTCATGTTCCTTGCTCGCACGGCGACCGGCCGCCGCTGGGCCCTCGTCGCGGGTGCCGCCGTCACGTCCGGCGCTCTGCTCACCGCCTGTTCCGGGGGCAGCACCTCGTCGTCCGCCGGACACTCGACGGACACCATCAACTACGCGCTCCCGGCGAACTTCACGCCGAACTGGATCCTCCCGATCGGCACGGCCTCGCACCTCAACACCAACAACTCCTCCATATCCCAGTCCCTCTGGGAGCCGCTGATCGCCTACGACGGATCCACCGGCCAGGTCGGCTGGAACAAGGCCAACTCCATCGCCACGGCCGCGGACTTCGCCCGGGACAGCAAGAGCGTCACGATCACCCTCGGCAACCGGCACTGGAGCGACGGAAAGCCGATCACCGCGCGCGATGTCGAGTTCTGGTTCAACCTGGTCAAGGCCAACAAGGCCGACTGGGCAAGCTACAGTCCGGGCAAGGCACCGGACAACTGGACCTCGCTGAAGATCGTTGACGACACGCACCTCACCATCACGTTCGACAAGTCGTACAATCAGCAGTGGATGCTCGCCAACGAGTTGAGCATGATCCGCCTGATGCCGCAGCACGTCTGGGACAAGACCAGTGACTCCGGTGCCGTCTCCGACCTGGACCGCACGCCCGCCGGCGCCAAGAAGGTCTGGACGTTCCTCAACAACGCCGCCAAGAACATCTCCGGTTACGCCACCGACCCGCTGTGGAAGACGGTCAGCGGTCCGTACACCCTCAAGTCCTTCTCCACCGCCGGCAGGGTGGAACTGACCGCCAACGCCAAGTACGACGGCGGGGGCAAGGCGAACATCAAGAACGTCAACCTGCTGCCGTTCACCACGACCGACGCCGAGGCGAACGCTCTGCGGGCCGGCACGGTCGACTACGGCTACATCAACGCCACCGACCTCAGCCAGGAGGCCTCCTTCAAGGCGAAGGGCTACACGGTCAAGCCGTGGGCGGGCTGGGCGATCACCTACATGCCCTACAACTTCAACAACCCGGCCATGGGCGCCGTCTTCAAACAGCTCTACGCCCGCCAGGCGATCCAGATGTCGGTCGACCAGACCACCCTGTCCAAGGTGGTGTTCAACGGAACCGCCGTCCCCACCTACGGTCCGATCCCCCAGGGGCAGAGCTCTGACTTCGTCTCGCTGGAGCAGAAGAACAACCCCTACCCGTTCGACACCGCCAAGGCGAAGCAGCTGCTGACGTCGCGCGGCTGGACCGAGCAGAACGGCACCATGGTGTGCGCGGACGCGGGCAGCGGTGACGACCAGTGCGGCTCGGGCGTCGCCAAGGGCACCAAGTTCCAGATCCAGGTGCTGTCCCAGTCCGGTTCGACCGTGACCGACAACATGATGAGCGCCCTGCAGTCCTCCTTCGCGAAGACCGGCATCAAGTTCACCATCAAGACCGCCCCGGTGAACTCCGTTCTCGCACAGGCCGGTCAGTGCACCTCCGGTGAGTCGGGCTGCAAGTGGCAGCTGTCCTTCTTCGGTACCGCGGGCAGCTGGTACTTCCCGGCGTACCCGAGCGGCGACGCGCTCTTCCAGACCGGCGGCGGCTCCAACTTCGGCAGCTACTCCAACCCGGCGGTGGACAAGCTGATCACCGGGACCACCACCTCCGAGTCCACCGCGGCCGTCCAGAAGTACAGCGCCGCGCTGGCCAAGGACCTGCCGGTCATCTGGCTGCCGGAGCCCGACTACCAGGTCTCCGTGGTCAAGAACGGACTGGGCGGTTTCGCCCAGGACTCGCTCGCCAACTTCCACCCCGCCATGTGGAAGTGGACGAACAAGTGAGCCCGGCCGGTGATCCCGCGCACCCCTGAGCCGAAGCGACCGGAAAACACATGAGCACTCCCTCGTTCCTGATCAGACGCGTCCTCCAGGCCGTCGCGGTGATCGTCATCGTGACGATCGTGGTGTTCGGTCTGCTGCACGCCCTGCCCGGAGGTCCCGCCCGCGGCATCCTCGGCCCGCAGGCCACGGCGCAGCAGATCGCCCGCTTCAACCACGAACAGGGCCTCGACAAGCCCCTGCCCGTGCAGTACCTCTACTACCTGAACCAGCTGCTGCACGGTGACCTCGGCACCTCGTACACCCTGAACGCGCCGGTCTCCCGGCTCATCGGGGAGCGGCTGCCCAAGACCCTGGTCCTGACCGTCCTGTCGGCCGTCATCGGCCTCCTCCTGGCGATCCCCCTGGGGATGTGGCAGGCGGTGCGGCACAACAGGCCGGTGGACTACGTCATCACCACGCTGAGCTTCATCGCCTACTCCACGCCCGTGTACTTCCTCGGGCTGGTCCTCGTGCTGGTGTTCAGCCAGGTGCTGCCGTGGTTCCCGTCCCAGGCGCCGCAGGGGGACTCGCTCGCCCAGGTGCTCTCCGACCCACAGGCCCTGGTGCTTCCGGTGGTCGCCGGCGCCGCTTCCATGATCGCGGTGTTCAGCCGCTACATGCGCGCCGCCACCCTGGAGAACCTCTCCGAGGACTACGTCAGGACGGCGCGGGCCGGTGGTTCCGGCTCCCGCGCCATCCTGCGGCGGCACGTCTTCCGCAACTCCCTGACCCCGGTGGTCGCCATGCTCGGCTATTACGTGCCGGTGCTCTTCGGCGGTGCGCTGGTCGTGGAGCAACTCTTCAACTACCCCGGTATGGGCCTGCTGTTCTGGTCCGCCGCGCAGGCCTCCGACTACCCCGTCCTGCTGGGCTGCGTGCTGGTCATCGCCATCGCCACCGTGGTCGGCACGCTGCTCGCCGACATCGTCCAGCGGATCATCGATCCCCGAGTGAAGGCAGGCCGGGCATGAGCGCCGTCATCCAGTCGGCCACGACGCCTGGTACGCCCGGCACCCCCCGTGAGACCTCCGGCACCCGGCTCGCCGTGCGGCGCTTCCTGCGCAACCGGCTCGCCGTCGCCGGACTCGGCGTCGTGGCCTTCTTCGTCCTGTTCTGTTTCGTGGGCCCGCTGGTCTACTCGACGGACCAGACCCACACCACGCTCCAGCAGGTCAACCTCTCCCCGAGCGGGGCGCACTGGCTCGGCACCGACGCCGTCGGCCACGACGAGCTGGGCCGGCTGATGTACGGCGGCAAGGTGTCGCTGGTCGTCGGGCTCGCCGCGGGCGTCCTGGCCACCGTCATCGGCACCCTGTGGGGAGCGGCCGCGGGTTACGCCGGCGGCTGGATCGACGCGGTGATGATGCGGATCGTGGACGCGGGCATCGCCATCCCCGCCCTCTTCATCCTGCTGGTGGTCTCCGCCATCACCACGCCCGGTCCGGCCGGCCTGATCCTCATCCTCGGCCTGGTGTCATGGCTGGTTCCGTCCCGGCTGATCCGGGCCGAGACCCTCAGCCTGAAGAACCGCGACTACGTGCTGACCCTGCGGGCCATCGGGGGCACGCACGCCCGCGCGATCCTGCGGCACATTCTGCCGAACTCGGTCTCGACGGTCATCGTCGCCACCACCTTCCAGATCGCCGACGCCATCCTCCTCGTCGCCTACGTCTCCTACCTGGGCCTGGGCGTGCAGCCGCCGGCCACCGACTGGGGCGGCATGCTCTCGGCGGGACTCACCGCCGCCTACTCCGGCTACTGGTGGCTCATCCTGTCGCCCGGCCTGGCCATCATCCTGGTGGTGTGGGCGTTCAACGCGATCGGGGACGGGCTCCGTGACGCATTCGACGTGAGGGGACGCGGATGACCGCCACCCGGACCTCCGCCGCCCCGGCGGCCGAGCCGATTCTCGAACTCGACGGCCTGGACGTCGTCTTCAGCACCGAGTCCGCGCAGGTGCCCGCTGTTCGGGGCGTGTCCCTGCGGGTCCGTCCCGGAGAGACCCTCGCCCTGGTCGGCGAGTCGGGCTCCGGGAAGTCCACCGTCGCGCTGGCCGCGATGGGGTTGCTGCCCGGCAACGCCCGTGTCACCGGCCGGGCCGTGATCGCCGGCACCGACATCGTCGGCGCCGGCGAGGACGGGCTCGCCGCGCTGCGCGGCCGGACCGTCTCCATGGTGTTCCAGGAACCGGCCACCGCACTCGACCCGCTCACCCGGATCGGCAAGCAGATCGCCGAGGTGATCCGCAACCACCGCGACGTCTCCGCCAAGGACGCCGCCGCTCAGGCGGTCGACCTGCTGCGCAGGGTCGGCATCCCCGATCCGGACAAGCGCGCGGCCGCCTACCCCTTCCAGCTCTCCGGAGGCCAGCGCCAGCGGGTGGTCATCGCCATGGCCATCGCCAACGACCCCGCCCTGCTGATCGCCGACGAGCCGACCACCGCGCTCGACGTCACCGTGCAGGCCGAGATCCTCGACCTGCTGCGCAGGCTCGCCGCCGAAACCGGCACCGGCGTGCTGCTCGTCACCCACAACATGGGCGTCGTCGCCGACTTCGCGGACCGGGTCGCCGTGATGTACCAAGGGCGGATCGTGGAGACCGGCCCGGTCGAGGACGTACTGCTGCACCCGTCCCACGACTACACGCGACGGCTGCTGGCCGCCGTGCCCCGGCTGTCAATCGCCGAGGCCGGCAGGCCCGAGCCGGCCGGCGGGGCCCGCCCGGACGACGAGCCCGACGGCGGGAGCGCCACCGCGCCGGTCGTCGAACTCCGCGACATCTCGGTGGTGTTCGGGCGCGGCAAGCGCGCGGTGCACGCCCTGGACGGGGTCTCGCTCGCCGTCCGCCCCGGCGAGACACTGGGCCTGGTGGGCGAGTCGGGCTCCGGCAAGTCCACCGCGGCACGGGTCGCACTCGGCCTGATCCCGCCGACGTCCGGCACCGTGTACCTGTTCGGTGCCGACCTGGCCCGCACCCGTTCGCGTGCCCGCCGGGCGCTGCGGTCCGGCATCGGCGTGGTCCTCCAGGACCCGGTCGCCTCGCTCGACGCCAGGATCACGGTCGGCGAGTGCGTCGCCGAGCCGCTGCGGGTGCACCGCCGTGAACTGTCCGCCCGGGACCGGCGCGGCAGGGTCGAAGCGGTGCTCGACCGGGTCCGGCTGCCCCGCGACATCGTCCGCCGTGCCCCCGGCGAACTGTCCGGCGGTCAGCGTCAGCGGGTCAGCCTGGCGCGCGCGCTGGTGCTCGAGCCCCGGCTGCTGGTCGCCGACGAGCCCACCAGCGCGCTCGACGTGAGCGTGCAGGAAACCGTACTGGAGGTCATCACCGAACTCCAGGACGAGCTGGGCTTCGCCTGCCTGTTCGTCTCCCACGACCTCGCCGTCGTCCAGCACTTCGCACGCCGGGTCGCCGTCATGCGGGCCGGGCGGATCGAGGAGCAGGGCTCCACCGGTGAGACGCTGCTGCACCCGGAGACCGACTACACCCGGCGGCTGCTGGCCGCCGTGCCGGTGCCCAACCCGGTGATCCAGCGCGGGCGCAGAGCCGAACGCCTGGCCACCCTGGCGGCCGGAGGCACGGAGGCCGAGGCGTGAGCGAGAGCGACCGCACGCTGTTCGCCGGCGTGGACATCGGCGGGACCACGACCCAGGTGGTCCTGTGCGACGACGATCTCACGGTTCTGGACCGGGGCGAAACGACCACTCCAGCGGCCTCCGGCGGGCAGGCCATGGTCAACGCCGCGCTCGGCGCCCTCGCGCCGCTGCTGCGGCGCACCCCGGGTCGGCTGGGCGGCGCCGGCGTCGGCGCGGCCGGGGTGGTGGACTCCGCCGCAGGCCGCATCCTGGTGGCCAGCGACTCCTTCCGCGGCTGGTCCGGCTTCCCGGTCACCGCCGCCGTGGAGGACGCCCTGGGCGTACCGGCGTTCCTCGACAACGACGTCAACGCGTTCCTGAGCGGCGAGGTGTCGTCGGGCGCGGTCCGGGGCGAACCCGATGTCCTCGGCATCGCGCTGGGCACGGGCGTGGGCGGCGCTCTGTGGACGGGCGGCCGGCTCTTCGCCGGACCGCACGGCGCGGCCGGCGAGATCGGGCACATCCCCGGGTTCGGCGACCTGCCCTGCACCTGCGGAGCCCGTGGTCACCTGGAGACCCTGGCCTCCGGACGTTCCATCAGTGCCCGGTACGCGGAGCGCACCGGCCGCCGGCTCACCGCGCGAGAGGTCGCCGACGCGGCCGGGTACGGTGACGAGGACGCCCTGGCGGTGTACCGGGCCGCCGGTGCCGGGGTCGCCCGGGCGGTCGTCATGACAGCGGGCCTGGTGGACATCACCACGGTGGTGATCGGTGGCGGCGTCAGCCAGGCGTGGCACCTTCTCGAGCCCGCCCTACGGGCCCAGCTTTCCGAGGAGCCCCCGGTCAGTGGTCACCCGGTCCGCCTGGTCCGTGCCCGGCTCGGCGCCGACGCGGTACCTGTGGGCGCCGCCGTCCGCGCTCGCCTGGAGACGACGCCGGGTGCGGCGGTGCCGTCGACATCCGAAGGCCGCCCGGGGCGGAGCGGCCCCGAGTCGTCCCCCCGGGTCGGCAGCCGTTCGTGATCGCCCGACGCCGAGCTCGTGAGGGCCATGGTCGCGCGGTCCTCCTCCGGGGGAACCATGGCCGCCTGCGCCGCATCGTCGCCGCGGGCCCGTCCGGGCAGCCCTGGCTGCCCGGACGGTCAGCGACCAGCGGGGAAAGGGGTTCGAGCCACTGCGAAGCGGTGGGTGATGGTGTCCGGATCGGCGTCCCAGCGGGAAGAGGTGGCCATGGTCCTGATGCTGAAGCCGCCGAGCGGTTTCGTTCCGTTGCGATAGCCGGGCACGAAGTAGAAGTTGTGGTTCCAGGTGGCGTCGGCGGAAGGCGAGCCGACGCCTCTCAGGCAGTGTGCTGCCGTGATGACAGTACTGCGGTTGGCGCTGGTGACGACCGTCGCGGTGCAACTGCCGTCGTAGCCGTCGGAGAAGGTGAAGAACAGGCGGCCGACGTTCTTCTCTACTGCCCCGCCGTGTGTCCACACCCAGGCGCGGCGGTGGCCGCGGATCACGTGAAGACGTGATGGTAGGGGACGTCCCACTCGCTGGGGAGGCGCGGGTAGAACGTGTAGATCCCCCTCCCGGTGAAGTCTCCGCCCCAGTTGTGGGTGACGCGCACCTCGCTGTCGGTCGGTCACATCAAGAGGCAGGACGGTTTCTGCCCACGCGTGCAAGCCCCGCGCTTCCAGCCCGGCTCCGGAAAGCAGGCTGAGAGAAGGTCACCTACATGAGGTGATGCCTGACTCGGAGCGTCGGCGGTGGATCCACGGCTGGCGTCGCGGGCCGTCCCGCCACGCGGAGCTGCCGCGCTCGGAGACACGTCGGCGAAGGCCGAGGCGAACGTCCCGCAGTGCTCCGTCGGTCGTGTCGGTCGTTGTGCGAGCGGGGAGCCTGGGGACGCGTGCGGGAGGCAGACCAACCCACCCGCCGTCCGGTGCGGGCGCCCGCTCTCGCGCGGTGCCGTCCGCGTCGGCTGACCGTACTGGCCGACCACGCGCCCGATCGGTCCACCACACTGGAGCGGGCGGCAGCAGCCGCGTACGCCCGTCTGAACCTGGTGGCGTCGGGGCCGGTCGTTGGTGGTACCGGTCAGAGACCGGACGCTGCGGTCGGGTTCCAGGTCGCTATTGTGCGCGGGGCCGCTGTGTACGTTCCATCAGTTCCGGGCTGAGCAGGGAAGTGACGGGTGCCATCATGTTGGCCACCTTCAGGAAGGCCGTGCCCAGGACCGGGTCGATCGCCGCGGAAGCGCGGAACTGGTCGAGGTAACTGTTGACCTCCTCGTCCTGGGGCCCGCGCTCGCCCTCGACCTCGGGAAACCGCAGGTCGCCGCCGGTGGCGAGGGACCACGGTTCGGCGAGCAGCGTGGCCGCCGCCGCGAAGAACCGCGGTGCCAGGTCTTGCCGACCGTGTTCCGCAAGCAGGGACTGGAGCAGCTCGGCCTCCATGACCGCCACCGTCACACCCTGACCGTAGATCGGATTGAAGCTGCACAACGCGTCACCGACGACGAGAAATCCGCCGAGGTGACGGTCGAGCTTGTCGAAATGGTTGAGGGTGCTCTCCGGGTAGCGCATCTTGACGGGTTCGTCCACGGGCGTAGCCGAACGGAGCACCTCGGCGGCGTCCTGTCCCGCCAGGGCCGAGGCGAATTCGATCATCCCGGCGTCGTCTGTGGGAGGTTCCTCGCCGAGCAGTCCGGCCAGCAGCACCGCGAAACGGTCGGCCTCCTGCCGGACCACCACTGCGGCGCGGGGCTGCCCGGGAAAGGGAACGACCGTCGCCCCGAGCCGTCCGTCCAGCAGACCGGGCTCCTGCTTGTAGTGCCGCGTCACATAGACGACGTTCGTCCTGACAGCCGTCTGCTCCGGGACCGGGTAGCCGAACTCGCGGAGCCAGGGCAGGGCGCGGGAGCCGCGTCCGGCCGCGTCCACCACCAGTTCCGCCGGCACGGTCTCCTCGGCTCCCGAACGCCCCCGCACCCGTACGCCGGCCACTCGGTCGCCGACACGGACCAGGCCGTCGACCTGGGTTCCGTCGACGAGGGAGACGTTCGGCAGGGCTCGGACGCGATCCCGGATCATCTCCTCTATCCGCGGCCTGCTCACACCGAAGCCGCGCAGGCCGGACGCTGCTTCGGCCATCCTGTGGCCGTCGAGGAACCAGGTGAAGTCCGCCTGCGCGTCACCGCTGGGGACGCCGGCTGCGGTCATGGCGTCGATGAAGCCGGGGAAGAGACCGTCCAGTCCGACGGCGCCGCGGGTGAGCAGCGCGTGTACCTGACGGCCCTGCGGTACGCCGCGGCGGGAGACGGTCTGTGCCGGGAACGTGTCCCGTTCGAGCACGGTCACATGTGTGTACGACGAGCTCAGTGCGCGCGCCACCAGGATACCGGCGACGCTGCCACCGATGACGACCGCGTGACCGACGGAAGAATCCGATTGCATTGCCATGCTAATGGGACGACTTGCAATGGATCTTTGTTCACTGTTCGCCAGTGTTGTCCCTCAATTCGGCGCGCGAGTCCTAGTACTGCAACGGTGCTTGTTCTGATTGCTGGGCAGTTTTCAGGGGCTGTGTCCGCGTCGTTTGTAGTGGCTGATGCGGGCTTGGTGCTGGCGTCGTCGGCGCCAGATTGACCAGTGCAGGATGTGGTCGACCGGGGTGGGGCGGCGGTCGGTGAGGCGGGTGATCAGGCGTCGGATTTCGGCGATGCTGAGGTGGATGAGCTGGGAGGATCCGTTTCTGCTTTGTCCATGTCCAGCTCTCGGGCCCGCAGGACGGTCAGGCAGGCGTGGGCGGCCATGGCCAGGGTCATGTGGCGGTGCCAGCCGGGGTAGCGGCGGACTTGGTAGTCGTCCAGGCCGCACTCCTGCTTCGCGGTCTGGAAGCATTCCTCGACTGCCCAGCGGCTGCCCGCGATGCGGATCAGCTCGTCCAGCGTCGTGTCGGCGGGACAGTAGGCGATGTAGTAGGAGATCTCCTCGGGCCTGCTCACACTGCGGCGGGCAAGGACCCAGTGCCGGCGGTCCTCGCGGCGCCAGGGCCGCACCTCGACACGTGCCCAGTCGAAGATCCGCCGGCCATGGGCTCCTTCACCGCAGGAACGGCGCTTCCATTTCTGCCGCGGCAGGCCGGGAAACAGGTCGTGGACGGGGTGGTCGACGGACCAGCGGGTGACAACGGTGTCGTGCCGGGTGGTGGCCATGACGTGGAAGACGTCCGCTTGCTCCAGCTCGAACCGCCAGCCCTTGCTGTAGCCGTAGGCGGCGTCCGCCGTGACCCAGCTGAAGGGGATCTCGTCGGCGATGGCCCGGCGGACCATCGCCTTGGCCATGGCCACCTTCGTGGCGAAGGCGACACTGTCGTCGATGCCGGCCCGGCGGCAGCGGTCCCGGTCGTCCGTCCAGGAGGTGGGCAGATACAGCCGCCGGTCGATCAGCGTGCGTCCGCGGCCGGTGGCGTAGGCGAGGAACACACCGATCTGGCAGTTCTCGCTGCGGCCGGCGGTTCCGGAGTACTGCCTTTGCACGCCGGCCGAACGGATGCCCTTCTTCAGGAACCCGGTGTCGTCGACGATCAGGACGGCCTCGCGGTCTCCGAGGTGTTCCACGACGTAGTCGCGTACGTCGTCCAGGACCTCATCGGCGTCCCACTCGATCCGGTTCAGCAGCCTGTGGATACGATCGGGACCCGTGTGCCCGGCCTCCTCCGCCAGCGTCCAGCCGTTCTTCCGCTCCAGCGGCGCAACCAGCCCACGCATATAAGCCAGCGCCGACTGACGCGGCTCCTCCCGGTTGAACCGGTGCACGAACCGCTCATGCAGAGCACCCAGTTCCCCCGCCCACAACCTGACATCAGCAAGGTCCCCACCCATAACCACACCAACGACCGAGCTGGCCAGCAGTCACCGCAAAGACCGTTGCAGTACTAGGGCCCGTCTTCAAACGGATCTTGCCCAGAGTAGGAATGACGCGAGCGTGACCGCCGCTTCGTAGGAGGTGGCGGTCTCTTCGTATCGGGTTGCGATACCGCGGAATTCCTTGAGCCGGTTGAAGCAGCACTCAACGATGTTGCGCTGGCGGTAGATCTGCCGGTCGAACACCGGTGGTCGCCCGCCGCGGCGGCCGCGGTTGTGCCTGTGTCGCTGCTGGTCGGTCTTCTCCGGGATCGTTTGCGCGATGCCGCGTCGGCGCAGGTAGGCGCGGAAACCTCGGGAGCTGTAGGCCTTGTCCGGCGGAGCCCCTCCGGGGAGCCCTCGCCGACCTGGACACCCTTCGTGCCGGCGCCGCCCGGGCCGACGGGGTGATCCACCTCGCGTTCGACCACGACTTCAGCAGCCCCGACACCCTCGCGAAGTCGGTCGCGGAGGAGGGTGCCGCCCTCGCGGCCCCCGGCGAGGAACTCGTCGGCAACGACCGCCCCCTCGTCACCTGCTCGGGTACGCCCTACGTACCCGGCCGCGCCTCCACCGAGGCCGACCCGCTCATGACCGAGGGGCCGGTCGGCGGTCGCGGTCGTGCGGTCACGTCGGTCCTGGGCCTGTCCTCGCGCGGGGTCCGCAGCAGCGCCGTGCGCCTGCCGCGCACGGTTCACAAGCAGGGCTCCGGCGGCTTCGCCGGCATGTTGACCGACATCGCACGGCGCACCGGAGTGTCCGGTTACCCGGGTGACGACGCACAGTGTTGGCCAGCCGTGCACGCGCTCGACGCGGCAGTCCTCTTCCGGCTCGCCCTGGAACAGGCGGAAGCGGGTACCTCCTGGCATGCCGTGGCCGACGAGGGGGACAAGGTTCGCGATATCGCCACGGTCATCGGCCGACGGCTGGGCCTGCCGGCCGAGTCGGTATCGGCGGAGACCTTCGGCCCCCTCGGCCAGATCTTCGCGAGCGACCAGCCTTCGTCCAGCGCGTACACCCGGCAGGCGCTCGGCTGGGAGCCCAAGCACCCCAGCCTTCTGGAGGACCTGGAGAACATCCAGCCCTGACCGGCGACCGGGACGTTCGGGCAGGCCCCCTGCCGAAGCGATCCCCCGTTCGCGCCCCTGATCCGTGAATCTCATGGCTGGGTGAGGATGCGGGCCCACAGGAGTTCGAACGGAGCTCGGCCGTACATCGCCCTCTTCAGAGCTTTCACCCGGTTCATGTGACCTTCAACGACGCCGGAACTCCTCGGGAGGGTGAGGCCGGCGGTGACAGCGTCGAGGTCTTGACGGAGGAAGCCGGCGAAGCCCTTCATGGGCTTCGGCGCGTCCTGCTCGGCCTGCCGGATCCACTCCAGCAGCAGGTATCCGCGCTGGTGGCGAACCAGGTCGGCGAACGCCCGAGCGAGGTCGCAGGCCCGGGTAAGGTCCGGGCAGGCAGGGCCGGCCCGACGGCTCCTTCCGGCCCGAGTGGAGTCTCAGTGCGAGCTATCCGATCAGGCACGTGTTGCGGGCGACCGACGTGATGGAGGGCCGCTCCGAGGCTCTGACCGCGCGACGGATATGAGCCGCCCAGCGGGTTCGGGAACGCTGCGTCTCCTACCTGCAGCGCACGGCCCTGCCGGTGGGCGGCTTGGCCCTGCGGCCGAACGACCCCCTTCCCGACCTATCGAGCACCGCCTACGCCATCAGCGCACTGGCCACCGTGAACGTCCCCCGAACAATCCGGGAGCCGTCCCTCGAGGCCCTCCTCCACGACCACGGCGCCTGAACGGACTCGGTGTGCCTGCCTACCTCGGGGAGCAGGCAACCGTGGACTACATCACCCTGCTCAGACGCCTGTGGTCCGGGGAGACGGTGTCCTACCACGGGCCGGCCGGCGACTACCCGAGCATGCGACTGCACTTCCAGCACGGGACGCCCCCGCCTCGGCTGGTCCTGGGAGTTCTGGGACGGCGATCCTGTGCCCTCGCAGGCGAGCACTGCGACGGCGTCCTCCTGCCCCCATTCCTCCCACGGCAAGGAGTGGCCACGGCGTCCAGGATCATCCGGGACGCTGCAGAACGGACCGGACGTCCCCCGTCCGCGGTACGGATCTACGCGACCGTCATCGTCGCTCCTGGACAGCCTGAGAACGAGACCGCAGTATCGGGCGGCAAAGCGGTGATCTATGTGCAGACCTCACCGTTCGGGGACCGCCTGGCAGAACTCAACCGCTGGGACACCGCACCGCTCCTGCGCATGCGCGCCCACCCCACGATCACGTCATTGCGCGGCGGCACGGCGGACCATCAGTACCATCCCAAGGACCACGTGGAGGTCAGTGCCCTGCTTCCGTCGTCCTGGATCCGGGAGTCGACACTCACCGGCAGGCACGCGGACTGCGTCCGGGACCTTCACGACTACCTGGATGCCGGGGCCGATGAACTGGTACTGCACGGCACCGACATCGAAGAGATCGACCGACCGATCGGCCTGTTCGAGGAGCCGCAGCAACAGCCGCCCACCATGTGAGGCACTCCCGGAACTCCCGCGCAGAGAGCGTGCACCGCGGCGGACGCGAGCATTGTCCGCTGCCGGTACCAGGCCAGGGTGGACAGCCGGTTCACCGGCACCCTGGAGAGGTTCACCCACCCCAGCGCGAACGTGGAGAGGTCCTCCACGCGCTCCATGGCCAGCACCATCGCGGTATCCGTCGTCCTGGCAGCGTCGTCAGCCAAGCGGCGACACGCTGAAACCGTCCGCAGAACCCATGCGGGCCTGGGTGGCGGTCCCTCGTCATTCTCGCCGTCATCGGTAAAGAGAGCCGATCACATTCGGTGACCACGGCTTGCCAACAACGCTGCGTGGTCACACCCGGTGTCCGTCCGTACGGTGGGGGCATGACGACGTCCTCCGCCCCTGAGCCGGTGCCGGTGCCGACCCGGATGCTGCTGCCCGGGGACCAGGAGTGGTCCCGGCACCGGACACCCGACGGCTGGACGTACGAGGTTGGCCTACCGGCGTACCGTAACGGCCCTGGGATGCGGGCGTAACGCTTGACGGTGTTCAGGGCCAGGTCCAGGCGGCGGGAGCGGTCCAGCAGGCCGACGCCCTGGCCCAGGAGCGCGTGGACTTTGTGCCAGCGCTCGCGAGTGGTCTGCTCTCGGATGCCGCCGGGGCGGGATGGATTGATGGCGGCCCAGCACGGGGCATGGGTGCGGACCTCGGCTTGGACCTTGTCGCACAGGTTGCGCCATACATGCCGGCGATCACTGACCTGTACCGCGTCCGGCAGGGCCTGGCGGATGGCGTCGGCGTAGGTGGCCGAGCCGTCCCGGCACACGACCTCGAGGCTGGGACGAAAGCGCAACCAGGCGGTCAACGCCGGCTCCAGTACCGACATGACGTCCTCGACGGCTGCCTCACCTGGCACCGGCCTGCCCAAACCATCATGACGACATCACGCTTCAAGGTCAGTAGTCGACGACCTCGATCGTGACGCCGAAATGACGCCGCACGTCTTCGGCGAACTCCTGGCTTCCCCGTGGGGGAATCACGTGATGCCACCAGGCGAGCGCCTCTGGGTCGGCAAGCTGGATCCCCACGGTCGCGATCTCGCGGAACCGTTCGTCCACGGCCCGCACCGCGCGCGAGAAGTCGTCAAAGCCCGGCAAGCTCCGCAGCGACTCGTCCGCGAGTCCTTGCTCGATGGCGTCGCGTACCCAGAGGTCGTTGATGTACTCGGGAAGCACATCGTCGTAGCCCGCCGCGCACCCGTTCACGAACCCCCGCCACGACGCCAGGTCCCGAAGGGCGGAAGCGCCCTCACGGCGCCCTGCCGCGAGCTGGACGCGCTCGTACGCCTGGAGGAATTCAGTTCCGATGACCAACCCTCAACACCTTCCAAAGGTACTGCCTCGGCGAACTGTCACTCGATGAACACCCCGCCGAACTGCGCCTGCTGCGCTTGCATGTAGGCGTCCAGATCCGTGTCGGGGCGGAAGAAGGTCATGATGTTCCCCCGGTTGTCCAGAATTCCGAAGTAGCCGGTTTCGCGGTCCATCCGGAACAGCGTCCCTTCCTCCGAGACCAGGTCACCGCTGCGCGGGCCTCCCGACATGAACCGGCCGGCCGCTTCCTTGTACGCCTTGAATCCCCCAGGACCGTTGAACTCGGACATGTCCGGCGTGTGGTGGCCCTTCGTCCCTGTCCATCTGCCCTTCCCGTTCAGTTGCACACCGAAGGTGTGCTTCATGTAGTGCGTGAAGGCCGCCATGGAGTTCCTGAAGGTCGGTACGGGTCCACAGGTCGAGTTGTGGACGAGCACCGGAGTGTCCCCGGCCAGCACATAGTACGTGTGCAGGTCGTCGACGGTGAGGTTGTACGTCCGCGCCCGCTGGGTAAAGGCACGGTTGCCCGTGACGACGGCCGTGTCGCCCTTCTCGGTGCGCAGGGTCATGCCCGGGGAGAGTTCGCCGGCCGGGACCCAGTCGTGCCGGGACGGTGACCAGAAGGGGTGTTCGTGGGTGGCGGTGAGCTTCTCGACGCCGTCCTTGGTGGCGATGGACAGTTCGTTGAAGTATTTGTCCCCATCGGTCCGAATGAGCCGCGTGACCTTCTTCGGTGCCGTCCTACCGGTCTCGGGGTCGGTCGCCAGGACCTTGTCGCCGAGCTTGACGTCCTCGATGTTCTTGTTGGAGCCGTCGGCCATGAGGACATGCGTGCCGGCCAGGAAGCACTTGCAGTCGACAGCCTTCCCGAGCTCTGCGACGTCGTCCGCGTACTTGCCGTACTTGCCGAGCTTCAGAAGCTTGAAGGCCTTGCCCCACGGCAGGTCCAGTGCCAGCGGGCCGCAGTTGCCCCAGCTGACGTCGTCCTTGCATTCGGCCGCTTGGTCGGTGTCGAAGACGAAGAAGTTGAACAGGTCCTTCGCCTGCTGCTTACGGCGGTTCTCGCCCAGCGGGGCGATGCCGTTGTAGATGCCGTACTTGCCGACCGTGACATAGGTCTTGGCCCTGAAGCGCCCTGCGGTGTGCGTGTAGGTGAACAGCGTCGAGCCGTCGGAACGGGAGGTCGTCTTCTGCTGGACCATGTGCTGGGTCCAGTGGCCCTTGTCGTCCTGGGTGAACCACTCCTTGGTGCCCGGCGGGCAGCCGCCCATCTCGCAGACGCCCACCGGGCGCAGACCGTCGGGGTCGGAGGTGGAGACGGGGCTGTTGCGGGCGTAGGTGTAACCGTTGATCTGGAGTGGGTCGGTGATGTCGATGACCGGGTCGGCGGACAGGAAGCGGCCGGCGTTCTGGTCGTACTCGCGGGCCCCGATGTGGGTCAGGCCGGTGGTCGTGTCGTCGATGCCGGTGCCGAGGTAGCCGCGCTTGTTGGGCCAGGCGGCCGGCTTGGTGCCGCGGACCTCGCCGTACGGCTTGAAGGCCCGGCGGGTGACGGTCTGGCCGGAGGCCACGTCGACGGAGGTGTTGGCCGTGCCGAGGTGGTCGGCGAGCAGGACACTGAGCTTGTGGCCGGTGGTCGCGCCGTTGGTCGTGGTGCGCACGACGGTGGGCGCGCCGGTCTGGGTGTAGGAGCGCGAGGCGCGGGTGATGGTGCCCGTCGCGTTCGTCGTCAGTTCCGTCTCGCCCAGGTACAGGGTTGTTCCGGAAGCCGAGTTCTCCAGGATGCGGTTGCCGTCGGCGTCGTAGACGTATGTCGTCTTCTTGCCGTCGTCGGTGATCGAGTCCAGCTTGTTCTCGGGCGACCAGACCAGGTTCTGGGTGGTGGCGGCCAGGTCCCGCACCTCGGTGTTGCCGGTCGCGTCGTAGGTGTAGACGCTTCCCTTGCCGGTGGGGTTGGAGGTGATCGAGGTGGCCGTGTGCGGCTGTGTCCTGGCACCGCCGGTGCCCGTCTTGCCGTAGCCGTAGGTGAACGTGACGTTCTTCGTCGCGTCGGCCGTGTCGTGCTCGGTCATGGTGGCGCGGTTGGCGAGCCAGTCGAAGGTGAAGGACTGGCGGTAGGCCGTGCCGCCGGTGGAGACGGTGGCGGCGTCGGGTGCTGCGGCGGCGAGCGTGGAGGTCAGCGTTGCGTCGGGGCTGGTGGCGTCCGTGGCCTCGTCGGGGGCGTCGGCGACGGGGCCTGAGGAGGGCGCGTAGTCGGTGCGGTAACCCCAGGTCGTGCCGTTGGCCGCCTTGCAGCCGGTGCCGTTGCCGGTCGGCGTGACCTTGGACGTCCAGGCGTGCACCAGTTCGCCGAGGACGTCGTAGGTGAAGCACTGGGTGTCCCAGGTCTCCCCTGCCGCGTCTGCCAGCTTGCGGGCGTTGGAGGTGATGGTGCCGGAGGCGTCGTAAGAGTAGTAGCCGTCGGTGATCCGGTGCGGCCCGGCTGTCTCCCGGTCGGTGACCGTGCGCTGGAGCCGGCCGGTGTGCGGGTCGACGAAGTTGGTCGTCCACACGCGGTAGGGCTGGGTGGCGGAGACCGTGCGTAGTGCCTCGCCGTAGGGCGAGTAGGTCGCGTCGGACGTGTACCAGGCCAGGCCGGAGGTCGACTCGGGAAGTCCATCGGCGTCGTATCGGGTGACGACCTTCTCGCTCGCCAGTCCGCCCTTGGCCGGCAGTGTGGCCGACAGCGGCTTGCCCGTCGGCGTGTACGTGTAGGAGTACGCGTATGTGCCGGAGAGGCCTGTCGTCATCGAGTTCGCCGGGATGACGGTCTCGGTGCCGGTGACGTGGTACTCGGAGTCGTAGCCGGTGACCCGGTTGACGTAGTCGCCGTCGGCCGTGTGGCGGATGGAGGAGCTGGGCTTGCCGATCCCGCCGGGCGCGTCGTCGTAGGTGTATTCGCGGACCGGGCTGGCGGTCGCGGAGCCCTGCCGCACGTAGCGTGGCCGGCCGAGCGGGTCGTACTCGGTGAAGATCTCCTGTTTGCGGGCGTTGAGCACATGGTTGGGACGGTCGGCGTCGTCGTACCAGGTGCCGGTCGTGCCGGTGTCGGGGTCGGTGGTGGAGGTGATCCGGCCGCGGGCGTCGAAGACGTAGGACCAGACGTTGCCCGCGGGGTCGGTGACCTTGTTGCGGTTGCCGCGGTCGTCGTACTCGTAGGTGGTGGTGCGGCCGGCAGCCGAGTCGGGGTCCTGCTTGCTGTAGTGCTTGACGGAGGTCACGCGCCCGAGGGCGTCGTAGTAGGTCCGGGTCCTCGGGAGGGTGGAGCCCGCCGGGTCCACGTACGTGCTGGTGTCGCTGTAGCTGGTGTACGTCGCGTACTTGTAGTCACCGCCGTGGTAGGTGGAGGCGCGGACCTCGCGCTCCAAGCCGTCGTAACGGTGCTTGACCCAGTTGTGTATCAGTGACTTGGACTTGGGGGCGAACAGCTCGGTGGCGGGCTCTCCCTTCGCCAGGTAGCCGCCGGTCTTCTCGTCGACGAGGCCGTGGTCGTCGTAGGAGGTGTCGCTGATGATCCGGCCGGGGCCGTGGGCCTCGCTCTGCTTCTGCACCTCGCGCTGGAGACCGTCGTAGAGGGTCACCTCGCGGGCGTAGGTGCCGTCGTCCTTGAGTGTCTGGACGGTGACGGCGGCCGGGCGGTTCTCGTCGGGGGTGGCGACCGCCATCTGGTAGGAGATCTGCACGGAAGGTGACCGTCCGACGACGGACGAGCGGGACGGGGACCAGCCCTTGACCAGGCGGCCCAGCGCGTCGTACTCGTCGCGGGTGACCCGGCCGTTGGGGTCCGTGACTGTCAGGGCGAGGCCGCGTCCGGGGTCGTAGGTCGTGGTGGTGGTGTGCCCCTTGGCGTTGATGGATTCGACTTCGGTGACCGGGCCGCCCTCGTCGCCGGGTGTGTACCGGGTCTCGGTCGTGCCGCTGCCGGGAGCGGTGACGGTGCGCACCCGGCCGAGGGGGTCGTACGTCGTCTTGACGACGAAGGAGTACGCGGTGCCGGCGCCGTCGGTCTCGGCCTTGGACGTGACCAGGCCCTTGGTCGGTGTGGCTCCGTAGGTCAGGTCGTCATAGGTGTTGCGGACCGCCGACTTCAGCTTGGTGGTGGGGTCGGCCGTGGCCTGGGCGGCGCAGCTGGTTCCGGTGACGCGTTGTTCCTTGGGCAGGCCGATGAGCCAGGCTGAGGTGTTGTGGACGTATGTCGTGGTGGTGCACGTCTGGTCGGAGAGGGTTTCGCCGGTCCCGCCGGGCTTGACGACGGAGGTCTCCTCCTGAAGCGGCAGACCGTAGGTGTCGTCGTACGTGGTCAGCGTGCGCACCGCGCGCCAGCTGTCGTCGACGGTCTGTATCGCGTCCGTGCGCTTGACGCCGACCCGGTGCGCGAGCAGCGGCTCGCCGGCCGTGCCGTCCTCGTTCTCGCGTGGGCGGGAAGCGGTCTGCTGGGACTCGGGGAAGTTGAGGATCCGCTCCTTGGGGTCCTTGTCGTCGGAGTCGGCATAGGTGAGCGTCTCGGCCGTCATGCCTGCGAACTGCGGTTCGTCGTCGGCGAGGAGGGTGTGGGCGCCGGTGGAGTCCTTCACCGTGCCGCCGGTGCCCTGGAAGTAGCGGGTGACTGTGTACGACTGGGGGTTGACGTCGCCCACCTCGGACGTGGTCTTGCTGCCCTTTCGGACGGAGACCTGCTGGTAGCCCTTCCAATCGCTGTAGGTGCGCAGCGCCGGGCGGGTGAACTCGTCGTCGCTCCTTGCCCAGGCGGGACCGGAGTAGGCGTAGGTGGTGACGACGGGCTTTCCGTGGGAGGTGACCTTGTCGGTCTCGGTGACGGAGGCGACGACGTACTTGTTGAACCAGGACTTCCTCGGTGTGCGTTCGTCGCCGTCCGGCGACCAGCGGACCGGGTAACAGGTCCCGTTGGCCTCGCCCCTGTCCTCGGCGGGCACGCTTGCACAGCCGCCGGTGTACTCCACCTCGATGTCACCGCCGTACTCGGTGGAGACGGTGCCGATGCGGGGCCGGGTGAAGCCGGGGCGCTGGTCGTTCTTGCCGGTCAGGACCAGGTTGGGCAGCTGGCGGTCCTTGAGGCGGGTACGCAGCGGGGAAGTCGCGCCGACGGTGTACTTGGAGAAGCTGACGCCGTCCTCGGACTGGGGCGTGCCGGTGGTGTCACCTGGGGCGTACCCGGTGCGGGTCAGGGAGTTCAGCCACAGTCCGGGGGAGGTGTCGTACCAGTCGTCCGGAAACGACTGGTGCAGCGTGTACTTGTCGACCGGGCCGAGGCCGGTCTGCCCGGCGCGCGCCGCCTTGGTGGTGACGGTGTCCAGGCGCAGCTGGGTCCAGAAGGAGGGGAAGGCCGGGCAGAGTTTGGAGGTGGACTTGCAGTTGAGGTTGCCGGGGGTGTCCCACCAGGGGCGGTAGGCGCCGGGATCGTCGGTCTTGGCGAAGTTGGCGGGGTCGCAGGCTGTGGCGGACTTCAGGCAGCGCTGCTCGACACCGAACTCGACCTTTGCGGACGGCTTGGTCAGGTCACTGCGCATGCCGTACTCGATGACCGTCGGATAGGCGTAGCGGTCGTACTGCTCGGGCGACTTGAACTTCTTGCGGACAGCGTAGTAATTGGTCTCCTGCTTCCAGGAGACGACCATCGTGTTGCCGTGCACGTCGACGACCTTGTCGAGGCCCCAGCGCCAGGCCTGCTGCTTGCCGGCTCCGCAGCGGGAGTCGGCGAAGGCGGCGGCGTGGCAGGGTTCGCCCGGGTGGTTGCCGAAGACGGGCACTGTGGAGACGGAGTGGGAGTCGGCGTGGCCGCCGCCGACCTGGTTGAGGCCGTAGTAGTACTTCGTGCCGTCCCGGGTCGTGACGACCCAGTACTCGCCGTTGTCGTCGTCGTTGCCGGCGCCGACCTTGTGCTCGACGCGCGTGCCGTCGTCCTGCTGGAGGCGGTAGGTCTCAGTGTCGGTGTCCGGGTTGCTTCCGGAGGCGGCGGCGCGGACCAGCTCGGTGGTCCGGCCGTTGAGGGACATCACCGCGTTGTAGGACACCCAGCACAGGTCGGACGTCTTGTCCTTCTTGGCTGTGTTGTTGGGGGTACCGACGTCGAGGGTCTTGCGGTCGTCCTTGCAGCTGCGGTACCGGCGCTCGACGTAACCCGGGTCGTAGCCCCAGCCCTCGCCGATCCAGGAGGCCTGGGGTGAGGAGACCGCGGTGCGGCCGTCCACGGTCTGGGAGTTGTACTCGAAGGACACCTTGGGTGCGGGTCCGGCGGGCGGTGCCGGCACGGTCAGGGGGTAGGACCAGGTGAAGGCGCCTGAGGATCCGGCCACTTCCCACTTGCCGTCGGAGGCGAGCGGGGTCGCCGCGAAGGAACCGCCGTCACCGGATCCGGAGTCGACGGCGCCGACGACCGCGGTGTCGCCGGCGGCGGTGGGCGTCACGGACGTGGAGGTGCGGTAGGCGGCCTGGAACACTCCACCGCCCTGCGCCGGCCGGGCCTCGGCGGACGCGGGGGTCACGGTGCCGTCGGCGGCCGGGTCGACGGTGGCGGTGAGGGACTTCGTAGCCGTGTCGTTGTTGGTTTCCAGCTCCTCGTACGTCTGGCAGGCCTCGTCGTCCGGCGTGGTCAGGTAGCACTCGGGGAACTGCACGAAGCGCAGCCGAGACGCCCAGTCGGCGCCGTACAGGTTCTCGAACCTGGTGTAGTCGAGCTTGACGGAGACGGGCACGGCGCCGCCGACCGGGGCCTGCACCGTCAGAAGGGCGCCGTCCACGCCCTGGCCGACGGCGGAGGCACGGTCCGGAATGGTCACCTGCCACGTCCCGGTGGGCGCCGGTTGGTCGGGGGCCTGACCGAGGCTGACGGGCAGCGTACCGACCGGGGTCAGGGCGGCCGGCGCGGCCGATGCGGTGGAGCCCAGTGAGGTCGGCGTGGTCGTGGCGGCGCCGAAGGTCACCGACCCCGTTACGTTGGATGGGGGCGTCACGGTGCCGGCTGGAGCCTGGGACAGATCGTCCGGAATTTTGCCCTTGAGGGTCTCCAGATGCGGTGAGAACACCTTGCCCGGGACGGGCACCTCGCTCTCCAGGTGCTCCAGCTCGACCGTTTCCCGCCCTGTGACGTCCTGGGCCGAGTTGGGGTCGGGCGGCAGCGCGGACGACTGCGCGGGCAGGAGTCCCACCAGCAAGACGGCTGCCACGGTCGGCAGCGTCGTACGGGTGAGGCGGCGACGGGCGTACGAAGGGCGCTCGAACACGACGAAGTCCCCCGGACCACTTCTAGGCGGGCCGGTGACGGACCACGCGACGACTTAAAGACAGCGTGAATTCTGTGGTTCTGCTGTGAAGAAACGCCAGACCGTTGAGTCCTATGTGAAAACGATCACGGTGCGTAGCGTGTGATCACCATGCGAAAACACCACAGGTGAGCTTTCCGGCAACGAGCGGGCCGTACTCCGTTTTTGACGACTTCTCAGCAAAAATTTGCACCGAGGGGTCCAAAACCTCGACCGCTCGTCCCTTTTTGGGTAAGTTCGCTCCTCCACAGGTCGACAGCCGTCGCCACTGCGGCCGCCCTGCGACCGCCACCGTCCGACGGTCATCGGACGCGTTCGGACGCGCGCACAGGATGACGACGCCACGGCGATGGGTCATCATCAGCTGCCCGGCGGGGTGCCGTTCCGTCTTCTTTCTCGTCGGGTCCGAGGAAAGCTTTGAGGTGAAGGGAACTCGCCCGGTGACGCGTACCTGGCACCGAAGGCCCGGTCGCCGGGCCACCGCCACCATGCTCGCGAGCGTGCTCGCCGCGACCGGCATCGTCTGCGCGGGACTGACACTGGTTGGTGACGACTCGTCGGATACGGCGGGCCGGCATCGGCGCACCGAGCCGGTCACCGAATCCGCAGCTCTCGCGCGGGCCGCGCAGACCAAGCGGAACGTCGAGGTCACCGCGGCGCGCACCGCCCACTCCACCACCTGGGCACGACCCGACGGCCTGATGGTGAAACAGCTCTACTCTTCCCCGATCCGCGCGAAGGCGGACGGCCGGTGGCGGCCTATTGACCCGAGTCTGCACCGCACCGAGGAGGGATGGGAGCCAAAGGCCACCAACACCCGGATGGTGTTCTCGGCCGGCTCTGGCACGACGGGCTCCGGCGAGCACAGACGCGCTTCCCGGGCCCAGGTGCGGCGGATCTCCCTGTTGAGATCCGCCGCGGACACCGGCACACCCTTGGCGACCTTGTACGTCGGCGGGGGCGACGACGCCATCCAGCTGACCTGGCCGGGCGTGATACCGACGCCGGTCGTCGACGGCAACCGCATCCTGTATCCCGAGCTCTTCCCCGGCGCTGATCTGGTGCTGACCGCCGACGACGACGGTTTCGCTCAGGTGCTCGTACTCAAGAACCGTCAGGCTGCGGCCGACCCTCACACGCAACAGCTCGCTTACGGCCTGCACTCGTCCAGTCTTACCTTCCGGCTCGACCCCGCCTCCGGCATGGTGAGTGCCGAGAACGGCCACGGTGACGAGGTCGCCGTCTCGCCGACTCCGCTGATGTGGGACAGCAGTGGTCAGCCCGCCGTCACCGACGGGGCGGTCGGGACCAGCGCCCAGCCCACCTCACCCGAGTCGCCCAATCCGACCGATGCTGTAAGCGAGTCCCCTTCGGACACGTCGAGTCCGACCGAGGAGCCCGTCGAGTCGGACGAGCAGGGCGACACGGACGTCGAGGTACTCCCGTCGGCCAGCGACGGCCCCGAACCGACAGTGTCGGAGTCCCCGCAGCCGACCGCACCCGCCGAGCCGACGCCCGATCCCTCTCAGACCGGTTCCGCGGCGACCCTGAGCCTGCCGTCCCTGGACGGTCCGTCCCCGGATTCGCACGGCGATCTCGTCGAGGCCGATCTCAACGGTGGCCAGTGGACGCTCACTCCTTCCCGGGAATTCCTCGACGACCCGGCCACCACCTACCCGGTCTTCATCGACCCGGCGGTCAAGAAGCACGTCCAGAACTGGACCACCGCCTACGACCGGCACCCCAACGCCACCTTCTATAACGGCAAGGGCTTCAACAAGGGCGGTACACACGAGGCCCGGGTCGGCTTCGAGTCCGACACGTGGGGCACCTCGCGGTCCTACTTCAACATCGGCTTCGACGAGGACCTCAAGGGTACAAAGATCACCAGTGCCAAGCTGCGGATGCTGGAGACGTACGCCTGGTCGTGCCAGGACCGCTCGATGAGCGTCCACCTCACCGGTGAGATCGACGCGCACACCAACTGGAAGAACGCCCCGAAGCTGCACGACGGAAACAAGCTCACGACCAAGAGCTTCGCCCACGGCTACAAGTCCGGCTGCCGGGACGCCTTCGAGGCCTTCGACGTGAAGAAGGGCGCCCAGAAGGCCGCCGACAAGGGCGAGGACACGATCACCTTCGGACTGCGCGCCCGCGACGAGAACGCCCAGTACGCGTGGAAGAAGTTTCAGGCCGACGGCGATTACCCTCCGGTGCTCGAACTCGTCTACAACCGGAAGCCGGCCATTGTCTCCAACTCCCTCGACCTCGGACCCGACGGCAAGTGCACCACTACCAAGCCGTACGTCCGCATGGGATCCGGTGACCTGACGTTCACCGCGAAGGCCACCGACAAGGACAAGAACCTCGACCACCTCGACTTCGACCTGTGGGAGACGGGCCACTGGGACACCACCGGCGACCTGCTGAAGTCGACCGGCAAGGTCTCCGTGGGCTCCGACACCGACAGCGCGCTGCGCACCACGTCGCGGTTCGCCACCAGCGGATTGAAGAGCGGGGGCACGTACTCCTGGCGGGTGCAGGCCAAGGACGACGCCAACTCCACGTCCGGCTGGTATCCGAAGACACCGTGCCGTTTCGTCCTCGACACCACCGCGCCGCGGCCACCGAAGGTCAGCTCCACCGACTTCCCCGACGCAGACGGCAACGACAACGGCTTCGGCAACGACGCCGAGGACGCGAACTGGTCCACCAAGAAGTTCGGCACGCCCGGATCGTTCACCGTGCGCGCCCTGAACGCCGACGTCGTACGGTACGAGTACGGGTTCAACTCGGCCCTCTACACCGGCAGCCTGGCACGCACCAGCGGCACGTCCACCAGCGTCAGCGCCCTGATCTCCAACGCCAAACCGCCCACCGCCGGACCGAACGTGCTGTACGTCCGGGCCGTCGACGGTGCGGGCAACCCCTCGGAGCCGACGAAGTACTTCTTCTACGTCACCCCGCGCGACCAGGCCGACAAGCCCGGCGACTTCACCGGCGACGGGCTGCCCGACCTGATGACCGTCACCGAAGCCGGCAACCTCGCGCTCTACCCGTCGCAGGCCGACAAGGACGTCCTCAAGGGCACCGGTGACCTGGACTACTCGATGCCGGGCGCCTACCGCGGCAACCCCGACAAGGACCCCAACGGCGACGACCTGCCCCCCTACGTGCCCGCGCCGAGCGGCCACTTCAAGGGTGCTCTGATCACCCACAACGGCGACATCTACGGCGGGGACGGCCTCCAGGACCTCGTCGTGCGCCTCGACGGCAAGCTCTGGGTGTATCCCGGCGACGGTTACGGAGCGGTCAACATCGACAGGAGGCGGGAGATCCTCCTGCCCTCCGGTGCGCCAGCCCCGGACACCTTCACCCAGATCGTGGCCGCCGGTGACGTCACCGGTGACGGACGCACCGACTTCTTCGCCACCGTCCGCAGGAGCGACGGAACCGACGACGAGCTATGGGCCTTCACCGGATACCACGGCGCCACCGTCGACCAGGCGATTCGGCTGTCCGGCTCGGCGTGGAAGGAACGCGACATCGTCCTCGCCCAGGACATCTCCGGTGACAAGGTGGCCGACCTCGTCTACCGCAGCGACGCCTCGGGCAGGCTGCTGCTCCGCACGGGAATCGCCGCGTCCGGTGGCGGTGTCGACCTCACCTCTCTGGGATCGGCCGCGAACTCCTCCGGCGGCGCCGACACCTACTGGACCGGCACCGGCTGGCTCACCACCGCCATACCGCACATCCTGGGCACCCCGGACGCCAACGGCGACGGCATCCCCGACGTGTGGACGGTCCGGTCGGACGGCACCGTCCGCTTCTACGCCGGCGGCCGAGACGCCATGACCGGCTCGGGAACCGAGATCATCGGCCCGAGCGACTGGTGGAAGACCCGCATCGCCGTCGGCTGAGTGCTCCCGCACTGCCGCTCAGGGCCCCGTTCCCCGGTCTCGCCCGGGAAGCGGGGCCTTCGGCGGTCGGACCCTCGGTTCGGTACGTCGCCTGGCTCACCCAGCGAGGACGGTGGCTGTTGACCGTGCTCGCCGCAGCCCTGCACCTCCGCGGCGGGCCACCTCGGGTTCGGGAAGTGCGTCGACCAGTCGGAGCACCGTGCTGCGACTGATGGATACTCCGAGAACTCGGGCGAAGCCGGCTCCGGCCCGGCCTGCGAGTGCCAGACCGACCGCGGCCAAGGTGGAGCGCAAACGCTCGGTCCGCTGACCGTGCCGACGCGTCAGGCCAGGTATCTGCTCGACGAAGGTACGGCGTGCGCGGCCCGAGTTCTCACAGGTGAACGGGCGGACTCTCAGCTGGAGGACAGCGCTTCGGCCACCGCTCGGCACATCGGCGGGAAACCGCAGGTAGGAACCATGAACTCGGTTCGACCAGACTCCGCAAACTGGACACACAGTGCCGCCCGCGATGCTCTGCGCGTTAACGCGCACTATCTCGATGTCAACGTCCACCGACAGCACCGCGGCGTTGGGGATTGACGGGAACAACAGCTCCTTCAGCCGGAGCGCGACCTCTTCCACGGCCCCGAAATGTCAGCCCGACTGCCTGGGCCACGGACCATTTTCGGGCGACTTCGCGGACGGTTCGAATGAGTCCGTCTGTTACTCGGAGTGGCCGCATCACAGAAGTTGTGCCAGAACCCGTGGCTGATGTGTTCGCGTCGGTGCCGCGCAAGGACCAACGAGGCAAGGGCGACTGCTACTCGCGGGGACTGATGCTGGACGGTCGCCGCAATTCGATCCAAGCCATGGCCTCGAGGCTGCCGGACGGCAACGAGCAGAACCTGCAGCAGTTCGTGAACCAGTCCACCTGGGACCCGGTTCCCGTGCAGCGGCGGATCGCAGAGCGGATGCTGCCGCTGGTCAATCCGGCGGCCTGGGTGATCGACGACGTGTCGGTACCCAAGGACGGAAGAATGTCGGTCGCCGTGGCCCCGCAGTACCGCGGGGCGCTGGGCAAACGCGCCAACTGCCAGGTCGCGGTCAGCGTCCACGCCGCCACCGACACCGCCTCCTGGCCGCCGCAGTGGCGGCTGTTCCTGCCCAAGGAGTGGGCGGCGGACACCGACCGCCGCGCCCCCACCCGCGTCCCGCCGGAGGTCACCCACCGCCAGAAGGGGCGGCTGGCCTAGGACATGCTCGACACGCCGGCCGACGGGGGCATGCGCCCACCGGTTGTCGTGGCCGACGCCGCCTACGGCACCAATGCCCACCTGCGGGCCGGCCTGGCCGAGCGGGGAATCGACTACGTGCTGGCCGTCCACGCGGACGTGAGTGCCCACCCGTTCGACGCGAAGCCCGTGGCCCCGGACCGCAACGGTCCCATCGGGTGCTGGACTCAGCCCCGCTACCGCCAGCCCGCACCCTCGGTGGCAGCCCTGGCCGCCGGCCTCGGACAGGAGGCATTCACCTCCCTCACCTGGCGGCAGGGCTCACGCGGCGCGTTACGGTCGCGCTTCGCCGCCGTGCGCGTCCGCCCGGCCGGCAAGGCCGTCGAGCGTCCGATCCGGGCCGCCGCCTCGGCCGAACAGGGCTGGTGGGACGGCATCCTGCCCGACTGCTGGCTGCTGGTCGAGTGGCCCGAAGGCGCCGAGGCGCCCACCGACTACTGGCTGTCCAGCCTGCCGGCCGACACTCCGATCACCGACCTGGCCCGTCTGGCCAAGGTCCGCTGGCGCATCGAGCACGACTACCGCGAACTCAAGCACGGCCTGGGACTGGACCACGTCGAAGGCCGGTCCCGGCCCGGCTGGCACCACCAGGTCACCCTCGTGACCGCCGCCCACGCCTTTCTCACCGGACAGCGGCTGGCCCGTCCTACTAGGGCAGGCAGCGCCTGGTGAGCGGGTGCGCCCCGTCCCGCGACGGGGCGCACCCGCCCAACCGCGCACCATGCTTTTCGTACCCGTGTATTGACTGCCCGTCACGGTGTCACTACGGTCTCGACGAATTCACGAACGACGTTCGGTATAGCGAACGCACCGAACAGCCGTGAATGTCATGTACATGACTAAATGAAGAACGGACTCCGCTCCCCCATTCCCAATCCCAGGAGACCGCCCATGTCGGTGAGATCACCCCACACCTGGCGGGACAAGCCGCTCGTCCTGCTCGCCCTCGCACTGGCCCTGGTCAGCGCCGTGTTCGCCACCCAGACCTCCGCGAGCACCAGCGCGGCGGCCGCCGGCTCGCTGCCCTGCGACCTGTACGCCGCGGGCGGCACCCCCTGCGTCGCCGCCCACAGCACCACCCGCGCCCTGTACTCCGCGTACAACAGCCGCCTGTACCAGGTGAAACGCGCGTCCGACGGCGCCACGCGGGACATCGGCGTGCTCAGCGCGGGCGGCTACGCCGACGCCGCTGCACAGGACGCCTTCTGCGCCGGCACCAGCTGTCTGATCACCGTCGTCTACGACCAGTCGGGCCGCGGCAACCACCTCACCCAGGCCCCGCCCGGAGGCTTCCAGGGCCCGGCCGCCGGAGGCTACGACAACCTCGCCGAGGCCTCCGCCGCACCCGTGACCGTGGGCGGCCACAAGGCGTATGGCGTCTTCATCGCGCCCGGCACCGGGTACCGCGACAACAGCACCAACGGAATCGCCACCGGTGACCAGCCGGAAGGCATGTACGCCGTCCTCGACGGCACCCACTACAACGGCGGCTGCTGCTTCGACTACGGCAACGCCGAGACGAACAGCCGCGACAACGGCAACGGCACCATGGAGACCATCTACTTCGGCAGCAGCAGGACCTGGGGCTACGGTTCCGGCAACGGCCCCTGGGTCATGGCCGACCTCGAGAACGGCCTGTTCTCCGGCGTCAACCGGGGCTACAACGCGGGCAATCCCAGCGTCAGCCACCGCTTCCTGACCGCCGCTGTCAAGGGTGGACCGAACCACTGGGCCATCCGCTCCGGCAACGCCCAGTCGGGCGGCCTGGCCACCGCCTACGACGGTCCGCGCCCCAACGCCACCGGCTACAACCCGATGAAGAAGGAAGGCGCGATCATCCTCGGCATCGGCGGCGACAACAGCAACGGATCGGCCGGCACCTTCTACGAGGGCGTCATGACGTCCGGCTACCCGACCGACGCCACCGAGGACGCCGTCCAGTCCAACATCAACGCGACCGGCTACTCCACGTCCACCGTGGCGGGCGCTCCCGCCGTCGGCTCACGCGTCTCCCTGCGGGCCACCACCTCCTGCTGCACCGCCGACTACCTGCGGCACAACACCGCCGACGCCAACGCCGTCATCGCGGCGACGTCCTCCTCCAGCCCGGCCGCCGAGAAGGCCGCCGCCACCTGGACCGTGCGCGCGGGGCTGGGCGACGCCACCTGCGTGTCGTTCGAGTCCGCCGACAAGCCGGGCCAGTACCTGCGCCACTACGACTTCCGGCTGCGGGTCGACACCGTCGACACCGCGCTGGCCCGGCTGGACGCCACGTTCTGCCCGCAGGCCGCCCACAACGGCCAGGGCGTCTCACTGCGGTCCGCCAACTACCCCGCCGACTTCGTCCGCCACTACAACTACGCCGCCTACGTGGCCGCCGACGGCGGCACCAACACCTGGGACAGCGCCACCTCCTGGGCCGACGACACAAGTTGGGTCGTGACCTCACCCTGGGCCTGACCCCTCAGTCCTGACCCCTGTCGCGCAGGACGGCTGTGCCACCCGCCCCGGTGGCACAGCCGGTCGCCCGTCGGCCGGTCAGCGCCAGCCGAGTCCCGGCGCCACGTGCGTCAGGCTGCTGCCGATGACATGCGCGTTGTGGTCGACACCGAGCTGGTTCGGCACGGTGAGCAACAGCGTGTCGGCCGCGGCGATCGCCTCGTCCCGGGCCAGCTGGTCGACGAGTACGTCGGGCTCGGCGGCGTAGGACCGGCCGAAGACGGCGCGGGTGGTCGGGCTCCATCTCATCGCCGGGCAGGCCAGTGACGCGCCGGCCTTCACGGACGTCGTGGCCCGGCTGCGCGTTCCCCGCCGTCGTGGACGGCCCCGCACCGGGCCGGACATGGTCCTGGCCGACAAGGCGTACTCCTCCCGCGAGATCCGGGACCACCTGGGCAGACGCGGTATCCGCAGGGTGATGCCTGAACGGGCCGACCAGCGGGCCAACCGGATGCGGCGGGGACGGGGCGGGGCAGACCGCCGGCCTTCGACCCGGAGGCGTACAAGCAGCGCAACACCGTCGAACGGTGCATCAACCGCTTGAAGCAGTGGCGCGGCATCGCCACCCGCTACGAGAAGACCGCGACCATCTACCTGGCCGGACTCCACATCACAGGCATCTTCCTCTGGTCCGCACGCTGATCCCACACGAAACCGCCTAGCGGCCTGATGTCACAGGGCCTGACGGCCGGCCACGTCGCCGTCGGGGTCGTCGGCGAGTACGACGGACGCGGTGATCCGCTTGCCCACCGGTTCCCGGTGGATGCAGAAGCTCTGGGACACGGCCATGACGATCTCCAGGCCGTGCTGGCCGACCCGGTCCGGGTTCGTCTCCTGGACCGACGGCAGGATGGTGGCGCTGTCCCACACGGTGATCTGGACGGCGCCCTCGCTGATCTCCAAATGCAGCAGGCACGGTCCCGGCGCGTATTTGCGGGCGTTGGTGACCAGCTCGCTCACCACCAGCTGCACCATGCCCATCGCGCGAGCCGACACCGGCAGCCCGTGCTCGGCCTGCACCGACGTCAGGAAGCCGCGGGCCATGTCACGGGCCTCGGCGATCTGCGCGCTGCCCTCGAACGCGGCGGACGCCGCGATCGGACGGTCGACGAGCGGCTCCTGGCCCTCGTATTGGGCAGCAGTATCCATGGCCCCGCCTCACTTCCGAAGCGCCGAGCAGTGCCCACCCGGCTACCCCGGAAACTTCGCAGCATCCTCACACCAGCGAGGTCTGTTTCTGGAAATTCTCTGCGGGTATTCCCAGCAGCGGATCGTGGAGGAGCAGGCCGGGAAGCTGGGCTTCCTCACCACCCACGCCCGCGTGCTGCTCGTCCTCGCTCGCGACCTGGCAGCCGCCTTCGCGACATCGCCGCGGCCCGCCACGTCACCGAACGCACCGCACTGAGCATCGTCACCGACCTCGACCAGGCTGGATATCTGCACCGCGAACGCGACGGACGGCGCACGCGCTATATCCTCAACCGGGACAGCACCCTCCGCCACCCACCGGAAGCACACGTGCCTGTCCGGGAACTGCTCGAACTCTTCACCGCAGACGACAACCAAGACTGAAGCCCGACGACAAGTCCACAAGCCTGCAACTTCGAACTTCCAGCAGGGGAGGCCCTGTATCGAGCTGGGCGGTGGTGTGTTTAGGCTGAGGGTGAGTGCTTAGGCCACAGGCACACCGCGGGACGCATCACGAGCAAGCGTGCGTTCCTGCGGTTCTGTCATGTCCTAATGCCCTCAGGAGGTGCCGTTGTGATCGACGGAAGTCAAGGGATGTCCGGCTCCTTGCCGGTCGGTCCCCACACGGACGGGCCTTGTGAGGGCGTACCCACCGCTGCGCCGGGTGCACTTGAGGTGCGCAACCGGCAGCTCGCGCGGGCCGCGGTCGAACCGGCGCAGCGGATCCTGGTCCACCGCTACCGTCTGGCCAGTCCCGCCGCAGGGTTCGAACTGCTGAAGCAGACGTCTCAGCGCTTCAACATCAAGCTGCACACGCTCGCCGATGCCGTGGTGCGCATCGCCGGCCCGGACGCCGGTGCCGGGCAGTGGTTTCCGCGCCGGGCCCGCTTCGTCGCCCCCGCGCTGCCGGATCTGGCGCTGCAAGGGGCAGGGGCCGAAAGTCAAGCAGTGGTTCTTCGGGCAGCGCTGCGACGGGTCCTGCACGTCACCGAAACCGATATGGGCAACGTCCAGCTCGCCGAACACGGGATGCTGCGCCTGGAGAAGCACACCGGCCTGAACCGGTATTTCACTGACTTCTTCGCCTTCGTCCAGGATTCGACCACCTTGTGCGCGCAGGCCGCCCAGCAGCGTCAGCAGATCACCGTGAAAGACGTCGAATCAGCCGACATCTTCGATGACGACTCCCGCCACGCCATCCTCCAGGCCGGCAGCCGCGCCGCCCACAGCCTCCCCCTGACCAGCCGTGGCCACGTGCTCGGCATGATCTCCTCCCACCACGAACAGCCCCTGGCAGGCCTCAGCCAGACACAGCTCACCGCCTTGGAGAAGACCGGCACCACCGTGGGCCGATGGCTGCACTGGCACCGCCACACCGTCGTCCTCGACGCCCTGGAGCACCTCCACACCACCGCGCGCAATCACCACTGACCGTTTCGTGTCGGGCCGGTGAGGAAAGTGTGCTCAAGACGTAGGCCGGGCGCGCTGGCCAAAACGCTGCTTGTGATGACAGGGTGGGCAAGGGGGTGCAGGCTCTGGTCGAAACAGAGACGGCCCCTCGCAACCGGGGCTCGCTTAGGAAGACAGGCGAGAGCCGTCAACTCTTATTGAGGTGGACGGCTGTGCGTCCGCTCGACCGTGCTCAGTGCCTGGCCCCGCAGATGCATCCCCACCCACCGCGGCACCGACGCTCTCGCCCGCCTGCGCACCCACGCCGGCCCCGGCCACAGCGCGGTCGTCAGCCGTTCTCGAACAGGTGCGCCACCTGCGCCGCGAACGCGTAAGGATGGCGCACACGCTACATCCTCCGCCAGGACGGCGCACTCCGCCATCCAGCAGAAGCGCACGACCTCGCGGTCACCCTTGCCGCCCCGACGGTCGTCCTGTCCCGGCCGGACGGCAACCTGGACGCATCCGCTCCCGGGGCCGCCGTGCACGGGCTCTTCCACGCCGATGTACGGGCGGTAAGTGTGCTGCGCGTGACGCTGCACCCCGATCACGCAAGACGCCACCCGCCGGCGGGGAGGGCGCGGGGACAGGCGCGGGCGAGACCGTCGACGCGGACTGGCTGCCGGTCGTCTCGGTCATGCACGCGACGGGCGGGCCCGGCCGCAGCCGTTTCGTCGGCCTCGCCCAGGCCCTCGGCGACGCCGTTCCCGACCCGACCGTCCGGGTCGACCGGCGGCGCACCGTCACTCCCGGCCGGCTCGTCGGCTCGTCGGCTCGGCGGGAGAGCGGGGCGCCGAGCCCGACTTGGTGTGCTCCGGTCGAGGTGAAGGTCCCCCGGGACATGGCCGGCACGTTCGAGCCGCAGCTCGTCAAGAAGCGGCAGCGGCGCCTGACCGGCGTGGACGAGATGGTGCTGTCACTGTCTGCGAAGGGGCTCAAGCACGGGGCCGCGCCCGGCAGTTCCTCGCGCAGCTCGGCCATGATCCGGACGGCCGAGCGCAGCGAAGAGGGCGAGGTCGGGCGCGCCTCAGCACAGCCATGCGGTGGCCGGGGAGCCCCCGCTGCTCACCGACCGGGCCCTGGGACGGCATCTGGCGCGGCCCTGCACCAGCGCCTGCTGCCGTGGAGCCGGAACCGCCCGACGGCATGACCTCACCTATCTGAAGAACACAGCCCCTTCAGCCCCTTCCTTCCTGGAAGGACCGGTCCTGAGCTGTGCTTTCGTTCAGGGACTGGAAGGGCAGGGGGTGGAAGCGGCAAGCCGGCCCAGCCCCGTCACCCCGGCGGTCACTGAGCAGCAGACCGATCGAGTCGAGGCCTTCTTCCGGAAGGCGACATGGGGCCTGCGGGGCGGCAGAGCTCCGCCGCTCCCGCTCGGTCACACCGCCCACCACGCCCCCGGCTCGGCACGGTTGTCAGGGGGCTCCGCCAGGCAGTCGGTGGGCACCGGGTATCCCGTGCAGCCGGTGACCGCCGGTTCGCGGGCCTGTTCTCCACTTGGAACCCGCAGGGGTGGCGATCACAAGGGAGAGCGACCGCCACCCCGTGCGGTGAGTGATGATCGCGTTGACGGCCTGGTCGAGGGTGGTGGTGGGGCGTCCGAGGACGTTCTGGAGGTCGTCGGTCTGCCGTTCCTGTGCTTTGCCCCGGACCTGGTCCTCGAGCCAACCCTGGGCACCGGCTACGCGGTCAAGCCGGTCCCGGGTGACGACGGACCTGCCGGAGACACGGCTGAGGGCGTCGGGGATATTGCCGAGCTTCTTGATGTCGGCATGCACCAGCTCGCCGGGGCGGTCGCGTTCGTAGCGGCGTATGACATCGCCCGTGGCCCGGTCCAGGTGGGACAGGCGAGCCAGGCCGTAGCGGGTCAGCACCCGGTGTACGGTCCAGGGCACCAGGTGCAGCACGTGTGCGATGCGGGCCGGCCCCCAGCGGCGCAGGAGGCGGACCTTGGTGATCCGCCGTTCGGCGCGGGTCGGGGTGCGGCGCGGGCTCGTACGCGGGCGAGAGGACAGATCGGCCATCCCTTGCTCACCCCGCGTGCGGTAGCGGTCGGCCCACCGCTGAGCGGTGGTAGGCGACACCTGGAAGCGTTCGGCGGCACGGCGAAGAGTCCAGCCGTCCTCGACCACGCAGCGGGCCGGCCGCAGGCGTCCGGTCTCGGTCAGAGGTGCATCACGGTGGGACACGAGGGCCTTTCGGTCGGTGCAGACGTCGCAATCCACACCGACCCCGGAAGGCCCTCACCCGTTCAAGACCCCACAGCCGAGACCTGGCTCACCCGTCCGCAACCTCCCCGGACAGAACAACTAGAGCGTCCTCACGCATCGGTACCTTGCGCGCCCGGGCGCTGCTTCTGGGCGTCGACGACGGCCCGCTCCAGCACGGCGGTGTTCTCGAGGACCGTGCCGGGCTTGATGCCGTCGGCCTGCTTGACCTGCACAGCGCGGCTGCCGAGATACGCATATGTCCTGCGGTCGAAGATCCACTCGGTGCGATCGCCGCTCTGCTGGTCGACGTGGGCCAGGGCGATGCCCTCGCGTCCCGCGGCGTCCTTCACATGCTCCACCACCACAACGCCGGGGATCTTGGCCGCGGCCCGGTACAGCGCCGCGTTGAGCTTCGCAGGTGCGAGCTGCTCATCGAGCAGGTCGCCGACCGTGGTGAACGCCTGCTGGTCCGGGGAGTTCCCCTTGCCCTTGGTCTCCTTGTAGATCTTCTTCAGCAGGGCGTCCGGGTCGGTGGGCAGCGTCTTGAGGTAGTCGTAGGAGGGGGCGTTCAAGCTGCGCTCGACGTCGCTGTTGAGGGTGATGCCGCCCTTGGGATGGTAGCCGGGCTCGTCCAGCCAGCCCTGCTTGCCGTCGGGAGAATTCCAGACCTCACGGATGTGCAGGGGCTGGACCAAGGTCTTGGACTCGTCTGTGTCGGTGTGCGAGACGGTGAGGTAGGAGACCTTGCTCTTGATGTAGATGTACTGGCCCGGGCCGGGTTCGGGCGTCTTGCCGGCCGAGGCGGCGGCGGCGATGTGCTCGACGGTGGAGGCGAGCTGGGCGGTGCTGCCGGGTTCGATGTGGACGACCGGGGCTTCGACCGGGGCCGGGGTGGTCGCATTCGTGTCGCTGCCGCTGGAACTGGTCAGCGCGGTGAAGGCGAATGCGCCGGCCAGGGCGGCGGCGGTGACCGGGACACCGATCAGCAGGACACGGCGTGCGGGGCGGCGGGACGGCGCGGGGGCGGGTGCTGTTCGCTGGATCTCGTTCATCAGGTGCTCCTCGAGAAGCTGGTGACGGTCGAGCGACAGGTGCGGGTCTCCGGGCGCCGGCAGCAAACGGGCCAGCTCCGCGTGGTCCAGCGATTCTTCACGCCGCGACTTCTTGCGGATCATTCGGACCTCTCCTCGTACGACTCGTGTGACCGGGCCGCAGGAGTGCGGCCGCCCTGTACTTGTCCGTTGCGCGGCGGCGGTTCCCTGCGCTTTTCCAGTTCTTCCTCAGCCAGCTTGCTCAGCCGTCTGCGGGCGCGGGACAGGCGCGAGCGCACGGTGCCGACCGGCACGCCGAGCACGGCTGCTGCCTCCGCGTAGCTGAGCCCGGACCACACACAGAGTGTGAAGACCTCCCGTTCACTCCGGCGCAACTTCTCCAGTGCCCGCTGGGCGGCGGCCAGCTCGTCGGCATCGGCTATCCGGCCGACGAGTTCGTCGGCGAAGTCCGGGACCGTTTCCTTGACCGGCAGACGCTGCAGGGCCCGCTGGTGGCGGCGCGCGGCGCGGGTGGTGTTGCGCAGTACGTTCACGGCGATGCCCATCAGCCAGGGGCGCGGGCTGTCGCCCTCGTCCCGCAGCTTGGTGCGCAGTCGCCACGCCTCCAAGAAGGTCAGCGAGACGATGTCCTCGGCGACGGTCCAGTCCCCGGTCACTCGCACCGCGTGCCGGTGGACCAGCCGGGCGTGGTCACGGAAGAGCTCGCGGAACGCCTCGGGGTCGCCTGCCCGTATCCGGGTGTGCAATGAGTAATCCACGTCCAGCCTTGTCCACGTGTCGACACAGGTTCCTGTGGCGTGCGTCACACGACCCCCGTCCGTATCCGGCAGGGCGTTCAACAGGTGTTCGGGTGCGGTGACGACGGCCGGGTCGGGAACAGCGCATCAGCGGGGCGGCGGCGGTGGCGGCCCGGGTGAGCGGCTCCCGCACGGCGGCCACGGTCTGCTTGCTCGCCGCCCGTCCCGGGCTCAGCATCTCGGCCACGCGTCCGAAGCCCACGAGCCCGTTCTGCACGTCTGTTCCGCCGGCGATCCGGGCGCGGGCCACACCCCAGCGAAGGCGAGCGCAGTCAGCGGCAACGTGCGGCCGCCCTCGGCCGGCCCCTCCCACTGCAGCCGGTCGGCTACGGCCGTGCCCTGTAGTTCCATCACCGCCACCGTCATCGCATGCTCCTGAACCGAAAAGGCCCCGATCGTGGCTTGCTGCTCCTGGTGGTTGCGGGCGCGGCCGGTCAGCCATCGGTGCGCGCCGCCGGGACGAACCGGTGGCTTCCCGAATGACGTTGTCACTCTGCGCTGACGGTCGGCGGGGGCCTTGGCAGGTTGTCGCGAAAGGATGATGGCTGGTCTCCCCGAGCCTGTGGCGTGTCGGGCTTCGGGGTCAGATCTGTCCGACAGCGGTGGCAGCGAGCCAGGCAGCGGCTTCGGCGTCGGCGGCGATCACCGCGCACGCCGAGCAGGCCGCCCTGGACGGGTATCAGGTCGAGATGGAGCTCAAGCGGGTCGTGCGGCATCCTCCACGGTGATCTGCCGTCCATCCCACACCAGAGTGTCCCCGAGGCTCGCGACGACTGGCAGCTCGCTGCCGCGCTGCGCGATGACGCCCATGGCTCCCCTGCTGGAGATACTATGCCGGCCCCTGTGACCGCAGAGCCCGCGGACCGCCCTCATCCCACATCCGCCGCCACCGCTGCACCGGGCGGACGCTGACCCGCAGGTCCCTGGCGATCACCGAGCTCGCCTCGCCCTGGGCGAACCTCTCGGCGGCCTTCAGCCGTAACTCCTCGCGGAACTACTGCCGTTCGGCGGTCAACCCGCCCCCTTGTGTCGCACGGATACCGCATGCCCCGGTGATACCGCACAGGCGACGAACCGTCAGCCCCTACGACTCCACGAGTTCAACCTCAGGTAGATCGGCGACTGATCCGCAGGCGCAGATGAACAGCGATCGACCCTAGCCCCGATCTTTTGTGAGGGTCCGTCGACGGAGTCGGCGGGCCTTTTCGGTTTCCGGGGCGGGTGGCGAGCGAGCAGGCCGGTGGCCCGGCTGTCGCGTCGGGTGGGCGCCGGTTCCACTGCCCCGGGGTCGGGTGGTGCTGTCGTTGGGACGGGAAGTCTGCTGGTCAGCCCGGAGTGGGCAGGAGCGCGAGTCGTTCGAGGGCGCCTGTGATCTCACCTGTCCAGGGCCAGCGCTTGGTGAGGCGGAGGATCCTGGGACTGTCCCGTCCCGGCAGCCACACACGATGGGCCGGCCACCCCGGCACGGCAGTGAGTTCGTCTTCGTACAGCCCGACACCTGGGGCATCCCGAACACCGAGACTGTCAACGTTCCGTAGGACTGCCCGGCTGCGGGCAGTGCGCCGACGACCAGGTGACCTGGCTGACGGAGAACCGCACCACCCTCGACCTCGCTCCGGGCCACTCGGCGCGGATCAGGGGTCACCGGGGACGGTTCCGCCGTCGCCACGCCGGGAACGTACTCCGGCGTCCTGTCCCTGACCGCCGACTCGCCCTACGTCAACCCGCCCGTCCCGTTGAAGTTCCTGGGCGAACGGCACACGGTGCTGGCGTTCTCGGGAGTGGTCAGTCCTCGAGCACCAGGCGGACCACCTCCAGTTCCCGGGGCGAGGGCTGGTCGCCGTAGCCGCGCTGACCGCGCCGACCGGTGTCCGGCGTCCCCTGCGGCGAAAGGCCCCTCAGTCGGTCGCACGTGGCCCTGGACATGTGCGGGAACCATCCAGGCACCGCCCCGGTCGCACGGTGGGACCGGACCAGTGCCGCCGAGACCGGCCACGTGCCTCGGGTTCGGCTCAGGGAGCCGGCGCTTTCCGCCAGGGCGACGCACCCCGCGGCATCAGGGCGCCGTTCGCATCCGTGTCCGGCCGGGCCGCCGGTGCGAGACGGCCGGCAGCCAAGGCCACCGAGCCGAAACGCACGTGTGTCGCTGCCGGATTCCGCCCGGCAGCGACACACCGGCCACACCGCCGGCATCAGTCACCGGCCCTCACCCTTCGGGCCAGCGCGGGCGCGGCGGTCCGGTGCGCGCGGGCGGGACCCACCGGAGGGCCACATGTGTCAGCGTGTGTAGAAGGTCCAGAACTCCTCGGTGCGGAAACCCAGCCGCTCGAAGAGGGGCAGCCCCTCGTCGGTGGAGTGCAGATACGCCGTGCGCGCTCCGGAGGCGTGCCCGTCCCGCAGGATCCGCTCGGCGACGGCGCGGCCCAGGCCCTCCCCGCGGTGCTCGGGCACGGTGCCGATGTTGACGAGGCCGACGTGTGCGCCGGTGCGGATCGCGATGCCGGCCGTGGCCGGTACTCCGTCCGTCTCGGCCACGTAGCCCTGGACAAAGGGCAGACCGAGGACGAGCGGGGTGAACAGGCTGGTGATGACCGCCGGGGGTGCGCCGAAGGCGGCTCCCATGACAGCCGCCAGGATCTCGTGCTCGTCGTCGCCGAGCGGACGCACGGACTCCGCCTGCGCAGCCGCCTCCCGTCCGGGCCGGCCGTCCCCCAGTGCCAGCAGCATGAACGGACGCCTGCTGACCGTGTTGAGGCCGTGACGGGCGGCGAGTGAGGTGAGGTCCTGCCCTGGTTCGCCGCGTAGCCGGATGCTCCAGGGCAGGTTGTCGACATGGGAACCGGCCTGCTCGCAGAGCGCGGCGATCTCCGCCGGGTCCGGGACCGGGGACACACTCATGACTCCGTTGAAGACGGGGAAGTGTGAGCCGGTCGTGGCCAGCAGGGCGCCGCCCCGGCCGCGCTCGTGGAACCCGCCGGGTATCGCGGCCGCGAGGCCCTCGACCGCGTCCTGGAAGGCTCGCGCGGCCCCGGCAATGTCATCTTTCATAGTCACACGTATGAGTGTATGGCTTATATCCGGAAACATGTTTCCGCGGACTTCCGCGGTCGGGTGGCGGGCGAGGTTCCCCCAGCCGCGCTCGAAGTACTCCGTACTCCGGCTGGACAACCCGCGGCCATGGTGGGGTCTCCGCGCGGCAGCTCGCCGAACACCGCGTGGTCCGCGCGGACGTCAGGCCTGCGGTCAGTCCGCGCCGACCGCGTTTCAGGCCGTGGGACGGCCGGGCACGCCGTAGTGCTTCGTCACCGCACGGACGGTGTCCTGCTCCTCCAGGGTGGTCACGGCGGTCAGCAGCGCGGCGGCGCGCTCAGCGGGAAGGAGCCCGTCGACCGCTGTCAGGAACTTGCGCTCGATGTCCTGGCGGGTGGCGGGCCGGCTGGCGTGTCCCGGGAAACCGGCCTGGTAGGCGCTGAGAACGGTGCCGTCCCGCAGTTCGATGTCCACCTTGGTGCTGAAGACGGGGTCGCCCTCGGGAATCGGCATCGGGTACGACTCGACGAGATCACCGATGGCGAGGATCTCCGGGTCGGTCCAGCGGGAGGGCTCGAAGTAGTCGGCGGGGGCGTTGCGGCCCGTGACGAACTGCAGGCCGACGCTGAAGGCGAGGCTGAACTGGGCGGAGATGGCGTCGCTGGGCCGCGTGATGCTGCCGCCGTGCCCGATGGCGAAGTCGACCAGACCGATCCGGATCCGGGCGACGTCGGCCGCCTTGATGCCGTGTCGCCTGCGCAGTTGTCCTACGACGTCCAACGGGGCGTGGTTGGTGGCCACGCCGGGGAAGAACCGGATCATCGTGTCAAGGATGAGCCAGCGGTTCCACAGCGGCTCCATGGCCGCGATGTCCCCCCTCAGGCGAAGAGGTTCAGCAGCCCCTTCGGGCCGTCGTAGATGGTGGCCGGGCCGGTGAGGCCGAGTCGCGCCAGTTGCGCCGCTTCCACGCCGGACCGGGCGGCCGACCCGGGGTGCGTCCGCTTGACCTCGCCCCCGTGCTGGGCGTACTCCACCGTGCCGCCCGAGTCACTGCCGGCGATGCCCAAGGCGTTGGTCTGCTGTTCCGGCGTGAGACCGAGGATCACTCCGGCCGCTGCGGCCGCGCCGTGCACGCCGAGCACCTTCGCGCCGTGCCAGCCCGCGGCCAGCATCTGCGGGGTGCTGGCGGACCCGATCAGCGCCATCGTCTGGACGCCCGCGACGACGGCGGTGATGAGGTCACGCCCGTCCCCGACGTGCGGCGGGGCCGCACTGCCGAGGCCGGCCGGCACCACGGGGGGCTAGGATCCGAGCCATGGCCCTGACGGTGAACGACGTGGACCGGTTCGAGGCGTCCAGGCCCCGCCTGGAGGCCATCGCCTACCGTCTCCTCGGCTCCGCGGCCGAGGCCGAGGACGCCGTGCAGGAGACGTTCCTGCGCTGGCAGGCCGCCGACGTCGACCGTATCGAGGTCCCCGGGGCATGGCTGACGAAGGTCCTCACCAACCTGTGCCTCAATCAGCTCTCCTCCGCCCGCGCGCGGCGCGAGACCTACGTGGGCCAGTGGCTGCCCGAGCCGCTGCTCGCCGGAGACCCGATGCTGGGCCCGGCCGACACCGCCGAACAGCGCGAATCGGTGTCGTACGCAGTCCTCGTCCTCCTGGAGCGCCTCTCCCCGAACGAGCGGGCCGTGTACGTGCTGCGGGAGGCCTTCGACTACCCGCACCGGGAGATCGCCGCGATCCTCGGCACCACCGAGACCGCCAGCCAGCAGATCTTCCACCGCGCCAAGAAGCACGTCGCGGCCGGCAAGGCACGCAGCGAGGTCGACGAGGCGGCCGCCCGCCGGATCGTCGACGAGTTCCTCGCGGCCGCCACCAGCGGCCGCACTGAGCCGCTGGTACGGCTGCTCACCCAGGACGCCGTCTCCATCGGTGACGGCGGCGGGAAGGTCCCGGCCCGCGCCAAGGCGTTCGAAGGCGCCCTCGCGGTCGCGAAGTTCCTCCGCGGCCTGTTCAAGCCGAGCGCGGCCAAGCGCGCTCTGGTCGGCGGCCCGGCCGAGGTCCACGCCACGACCGCCAACGGCGACCCCGCCCTCGTGGCGGTCGTCGGCGGCCGGGTGGTCGGAGTCATGTGCCTGGAGGTCACCGCGGGCGGCATCGCCGCGTTCCGCAACCAGGTGAACCCCGACAAGCTCGAGCGCGCCACCCGGCGGTGGGCGGCCGCCGACCACGGCGAGCCCCTGCTCACCGCGTTCTGACCGCGATGTGAGGTGCTTCACACCCCGTTCCTGTCAGGAAACGGCGGGCCGCCCGGTTCAAGGGGCGAATCCGCTCAAGACAGGAGCCCGGAAATGCAGCACCGCATCGTCGTCCTCGGAGCCGGATACACCGGAGCCATCGCCGCCGGACGCCTCGCCAGGCGGCTGAGCCGCGAAGACGTCACCATCACGCTCGTCAACGCCGAGCCCGACTTCGTCGAGCGCGTCCGCATGCACCAGCTCGCGGTCGGCCAGGACCTCAGGCCCCGACCCTTCAGCGAGATGTTCGCGGGCACCGGCGTCGAACTGAAGCTCGCGCAGGTCACCGGCGTCGACGCCGACCGCAGGTCCGTCGCCGTCACCGGCGCGCACGGCGCCGAGGACCTGGAGTACGACACCCTCGTGTACGCCCTCGGCAGCGGCTGGACGGACCACGGAGTCCCGGGCGCCGCCGAGCACGCCCACGAGATCGCCAGTCGCCCCGGAGCACTGCGGCTGCGCGAGCGGCTGGCCCGCCTGGCCGCCGGGGAGCCCGTTGTCGTGGTCGGCGGCGGTCTCACCGGCCTGGAGGCCGCGACCGAGATCGCCGAGGCCCGCCCGGACCTCGATGTCGCCCTCGCCGCCCGTGGCGGCCTCGGCGACTGGCTGTCGCCCAAGGGACGCGCACACCTGCGGAAGGTCTTCGGCACCCTCGGCATCACCGTCCACGAGCACGCCGTGGTCACCGCCGTCGAGGCCGACCGCATCACCACCGCCGACGGCACGTCCGTCCCGGCCGCGGTCACCGTCTGGACCACCGGCTTCGCCGTGCACCCGATCGCCCTGGCCACCACCCTGGAGGTCACCGACACCGGCCGGATCGTGGTCGACCGGACCATGCGCTCGGTCTCGCACCCGGACGTGTACGCCGTGGGCGACGCGGCCATGGCCCTGGGCTCCGGCGACAGGCCGCTGCGGATGTCGTGCGCCTCGGGCGTTCTCATGGCGTGGCAGGCCGCCGACGCCATCGCGGCGCGACTGACCAGCGGGAAGCTCCCGAACGTGCCGCTGCGCTACTTCAACCAGTGCATCTCGCTGGGCCGCAGGGAGGGCCTGATCCAGTTCGTCACCGCCGACGACCGCGCCGTGCGGGCGGCCCTGACCGGACGCACGGCCGCCGTCTACAAGGAGCTGGTCTGCAAGGGCGCGGCCTGGGGCGTCGCCAACCCGCTCCTGCTGCCGGCCCGCCGCCGCCGTGTCGTACGGGAGCGGACCCAGGCGGACGCGACGGTCGAGGTACCGGCCTGACGGCGGTACCGGGCACCCACGCCGCGACCGAACCCGAGACGGGGAGGCTCACACAGACCAGCCTCTTGCCGCTGCGGCGCTCGCTGTTCCTGCGGCCGGACGAGTAGGAGTGCGTACAAGCCTTTGCTCAGCATGCAACAGAGATCGACACGTTGCTCCGGACGGGGTCGAACGGTGATCGTCCTACCGGTGCAGAGTGGTGGGCGGCCTCCCGAGAGCCTCCTTCCGCACCACGTCGCGTCCACGGCAGCGGACCAACTCAGGCTTTTGACCGACAAGTCGGGTGAGCGCTCTGCGGCAGTGACGCAAGGGGAACACGAATAGGCCTGCTGAACCCGTGGCGACCGCTGCATGGAAATGTGCTCTTGAGCAGGCTTCCACTGGATGCTGCATTCGCTGTCGTTCCGGCAGGGCAGCAGCGAAGTGCACACAGCAAGTGGTCCCATTGCGTAGCGTGCTTGGGAACCGTGGTCGGCGGATCCGGGAGCGCCGGCCCGGGCTCCGCCACAGGGCGTCGGTCAGTGGGCCAGGAACACGAGCGTGAGGCCCAAGGCCGCCGGGAGCGTCTGGACGTACAGGATCCGCCGGCTGGAGCTGGCGGCCCCGTACAGGCCCGCCACCGCGACGCACACCAGGAAGAACACCTTCACCTGGAAACCCACCGGGTCGGAGGCCACCGCGCCCCACGCCAGGCCGGCGGCGAGGAAGCCGTTGTACAGGCCCTGGTTGGCCGCGAGCGCCTTCGTTCGGGAGGCGAACTCGACACTGGTCCCGAAGGCCGCCCGCGCTCTCGGGCCGGTCCAGAGGAACATCTCCAGGACGAGGATGTAGGCATGCAGGCAGGCGACGGCCCACACCACGACGGATGCTATGAGTGACATGCCGACCATGATCGGTCATGCCGCGGGTGCGGAGCACCGTCTCGGCGAATTGACGCGCTGTCCCCGGCGCGCGGTCTGTGTTGCGGCCTGGAGCGGGTTGCCGCGCCCAGTTCGGTCATCAGCCGGAACGTACGCTGGGCAGGACGTCGTCGCGCAGGCGGCCCGGCCAGTCCACCGCGGAAGAAGTCCGGACGACCGCCGGTACACACTCAACAACAACGGATGGACAGCCCAATGACGCTTCGCCCTTTGGGTTGGCCGCCTCCGAAACGGTGTCACTCCACCCACTGGTCGGTCGGGTGACCGCTTCCGGCCATCATGTGCCGGCCAGGACCTGTCCGACCGTCACCGGACGGCTGCAGCTCTCGGATCGACCTCGCAGTGATCGATCGCGTCCACGCGTCCCGAGCCGGCAACGGGCACCCGGAAGGTTGTTCTGTCCTTCGCGGGTACCGGCACCTGATCGCCAGTGTCCATCATGGTGTAGCCGTGCTTGTCCTTGAACCTGACTTTCACGGTGAAGAGGCCGTCGCGTCCGTTCGGATTCCTGATCTCGACGGTCGCGTACGGGTCTTCCATGCTTGCGCAGTGCACGAGCACGGCGGTGCCGTCCTTCAGGGGGCGGGCGGTACCGCTGGAGGGGGACGCCGTGGGGCTGGGCTGTGAACTGCCGCCGCTGCCAACGGTGCTGGTTCCGGAGTCGTGCGAGTCACTGGGTGAGCCGCTGGACGAACCACGGTGCGGGTCGCTGCCATGCGAGCCACCGCCGCCCGACGTCGAACTGTCGTGGTCCTGGCTGGAGTTGCTGCAACCGCCGCCGGAACTGCTGTCCTGGCTGCTGTTTCCTTGGCCACGGCCCGACGAGAACCCGGTCAGGGCCAGCACGACCAACGCCGACACCGCTGTGCATCTGAGCCTGCGCCCCCGTATGTGCATGCCCCCACCCTAGCCGCGGGCGCCGTACCGGTCTGCATCGGTCGTCTTGCCGGACTGGCGAGGTTCTCCGCGATCTGCGGGAGGTTCGGGCGCCGTCCTCGGACTGGTTGCGGTTCAGTTGCTCCAGGGAGGCGTGGGCCAGGGCCGTGGCCCGGGTGAACCACTCCGTGATGACGGCCAGTTCCTCCGCGGAGTTGCCGCCGAACAGGCCGTCAGGCGCTGGTAGCGGCCCGCGAAGCCTCGACCCGGCTGACCGCGTCCGCTACGCGCGCAGCTCGGAGCGTGCCGCCGGCACCGATGGGACGGTCGCCCAGTAGGGGTGTCACCACAGTCGTACGGACAGGAGCAGCAGGCGGCGGCGCAGGGCGGTGGCGTCGCGGGGACGGGATGCGGCGAGCGCTTGGTAGGTGGCGTTCCAGGCGTGCTGCGTCCGCGCCAGGTCGTCGGGTAAGCCGGTCACGCCCATACCGGCATGAGATCGCTTGTTCGATTTGCGTGTCACTTCGGACGCGCTTCGACGGCCCCGCGGTCGGGGTCGCACCGGGCATGGTCGGCCTCATGGTCGGGCCTGTGGTCGCCGCCACCACGGCGCCCGGTGGGGACTGTAAATCGTTCGGTGTAACTCCCGATCATGGAGGATGCATCGAACTGGCGTTGCCTCCCGCCGTGCGGGCGCCGATGGCGCGGGGCCGGGCGGTGCCGTCCCCGGCGGCTCCGGCGGCGGCGCGCGGGCGCCGCTGTTCAGCGCTGCGGCCAGCGGTCACGTCGGATCGCCGCATCCACACCATCGGCGGCTCCGGGAGCCAGGGCATGGACGAGCGAGACGACGCGGTCGGGGCGTCCCGCGGGTGAGGTCGTTGATCCAGATCATCAAGGTGCAAAGGCGGCCAACGCGTCTCATCTACGGCGGGTGCACCGCCTGAGACTCCCGCACGGGCCACGTCGCCGTCGGGCACGAGAGCCTGGCTCAGCTCGATGGCCGCGGCGGCGTGACGGGGGTGCCGTTGGCACCGGCGTCGCCGTTGTGAGGTCGTAGGTGTAGGACCACTCGGTCTGGTGCCGATGAGTTTCCGGCGGTCGTGCGGTCTACCCGTCGACGAAGGGAGCGCACCATGCGCAAGGTCATCGTTTGCACGTTCCTGACACTGGACGGCGTCATGCAGGCGCCGGGCGGTCCGGACGAGGACACTGAGAGCGGCTTCGAGCACGGCGGCTGGCAGAAACCGGTGTCCGACGACGAGGTCGGCACGGCCATCGCCGGTTGGTACGAGCACTCCGACGCGATGCTGCTCGGCCGCAAGACGTACGACATCTTCGCGTCGTACTGGCCGACCGCCGATCCCGACAACCCGTTCACCCATCGGATGAACACCATGCACAAGTACGTGGCGTCCCGGACCCTGACGTCCGTCGAGTGGCAGAACTCCACGCTGCTGGAAGGTGACGTCGTCGAGGCCGTACGCAAGCTGAAGGCGTCCGACGGCGGCGACATCAACGTCGTCGGCAGCGGCGACCTCGCCCAGACCCTCATGCAGCACGGCCTCGTCGACGAGTACCGGCTGACCATCCATCCGGTGATCATCGGCACCGGCAAGCGGCTGTTCGCCGACGGAGCGATCCCCACCGCGCTGGACCCGGTCAGTGTCTCGACGACGAAGGGCGGCACCATCGTCGGCGTCTACCGGCCGAACGGTCAGCCCAGCTACGACAGCTACTAGGCGCATTGCGGCTTGTGGCCTGCCGCCTTCTGTGCGCCCGTCGTAGGACAGTTCGGTGGTGTGAACTACGGGGGCAGGTGCCGGATCTGACTGCTGTCCTTGGGCCGCCGCACGACAGCGCCGGGGGGGCCAGGGCTCCGCTTCGATCTACGTCTGCTCGGTGGACCGCTGGCGGCTCCGTGTTCGCCGGCGCTGACCAGCCCCGTCTCGTAGGCGACGATGACGGCTCTGACACGATCACGGAGTCCGAGCTTGGCGAGGATGCGGGTGACGTGCGTCTTGACGGTCGCCTCGGCCAGGTGGAGACGTGTGGCGAGTTCGGCGTTGCAGTCCTGGCCGGCAGACCGAGGACCTCCAGTTCGCGCGGGGTGAGCGAGGCGAGGTCGCGGTGGAGGGCGGGGGTGTCGCTGCCGCGAGGGGTGCTGTGCCGATGCTCGCCTGCGGCACTGAATCGATGTTCAGTGAACGTCAGGATCAGAGTCCATACCCCCGGCCCCACCGCAAGCAGCGATGGGGGCCGGTTGGCTGGTCCACTCCGAAGCCAGGTGGGGCGTACCGGACATGGCTTGTACGCCGCACCCGAGGGGTTCTATGCGCCGGATGCCAGCAAGGACGCGCGGAGGGCCTTTTTGTCGATCTTGCCGACGGTGGTGATGGGCAGGGCGTCGGTGATCGAGTAGGAAGCGGGAGTGTAGAGGTCACCAAGGGCGTCGACGATCTCGCGACTCAGCCGGGCGAGGTCCGGGACGTCGGCCCGGTCCTCGAGTACGAGGACGACGTGCACGGTCTCCTTGTCGTCGTCGCCGGGCAGGCCGATGGCGGCGGCGTCCTTGATGGCAGGCTGTGCGGTGAGGAAGTCGTCCAGAAGCCGGGAATAGACGTTGTCGGCCGTGCTGCCCGTCACGATGATGTCCCGTGCCCGGTCGACGATGTACAGGTAGCCGTTCTCGTCCTCGCGCGCGATGTCCCCGCTGCGGAACCAGCCCTCTTCGTCGAGGACTTCAGCAGTACGTTCCGGGTCGTTCCAGTACCCCTCCATGACCGTGCGACTACGCACGAACAGCTCACCGAGTTCCCCCACCGGCACCGGCTTGCCATCGTCGTCACGCAGCTCGATCTCGACTCCGGGTGCTGGGCGTCCGCAGCTGGTCAATGACTGGGGACGCTGCAAGTCGTGTTGCTGGGGGGTGAGTTGGGTGACGAGTCCGTTCTCGGTCGCTCCATAGATCTGGTCCAGAATCGGACCGAAACGCCCGATTGCTTGTCTGAGGCGTGCGGGGGATGCGGCCGCACCGGTGTAGTGGAGGGTGGTCAACGCAGGAAAGCGACCGGCGAGACAGCCCGGGTGATCGAGCAGCTCGTAGAGCATGGGTGTCACCACCACCATCCTGGTGACACGCTCGCTGTCCATCACGGACAGGGCCGTGCCGGCGTCGAATGTCCTCAGCAGCACGATGGTGTGGCCGCTCAGGACGCCCATCAGGAAGGCGCCGTGACCGCTGGTATGTGTCACCAATGTGCCGATCAGCACTGCGGGATCATCGGACTCGCTGTCGGAGAACGCGGCCGACGCCTGCACATAGGTGTCGTAGAAGCCGCTGCGGTGGACGACCAGCTTGGGCAGTCCGGTCGTACCGCCCGTGTAGAGCAGCGTCGCGATGTGGCGGCCGTCTGCGGCGTCGCGGAGCGAGAGGCCCGCGTTGCCGGAGGCTGCCGTCAGGAAGTCGGCCGCGATCGAGGACGCGCCGATGCCGAAGAGATACGGGATGTCGATCCGGCCGGCCAGCCGCTTGGTCCGCTCCTCGAAGACCGGGTCGAACAGGAGCATCCTGACGTCGGCGCGCTCGACCAAGGCTTCCAGTTCACTGTTGCCAGGCTCCGGCGGCACGAAGACCAGTCGACAGCCTGTGAAATGAACCGCCAGCTGGAGCAGAAGCGCCTCCGGGGAGTTCTCCACGAACAGAGCGACTCCGTCCCCCTCCACCAGACCGCTGCCCCGCAGCGCCGCAGCGAAGCGCAGGACCGTGCTGACGGCTTCGGCGCCGCCGACCCGCCGCGACCCCGCGACGATCGCGTCACGATCACCTCTCTCCGCAAGGCGTTGCAAGACGGAGACCGTGTAGTTCTCGCTGCCAGTGACCGCGTTCATGATCCTTCTTCGTGCTTGAGGGTGCATCTGGGGCCCGGCGGCCCCGGGCATTGCCTGACTACCCATTGAGAAACCGTGTCGAGGCGCCAAGAAGTTCATCGAGGTGACGGGAAGTCTGGCAATCAGTAGGAAAGTGACGTTTGTGCGTGGCGGCAGGTGTCGGTGAACCGTCGAATGCCGACGGATATGGCGAGCGTTCAATGAACCCGGACATTCCGGCGCCCGACGGCGACGCCGGATGCGGCCACCGAGACGGGGAGCGGCATGGCCGAGGCGGCGGCGGGTGCGGACTTGCGTGGCTGCCGACCGGGTCGGCCTCATGCCGCCGGTTCGGCTCGACGGCCGCGGCCCGTACACCGGCTCGTCATGCTCGCGTGGCCCACTGGTCACCCGAGCTTTAGGTCATTTGCCCAATCGTTCCCGACGACGGGCCCGGCCATACTCGCCCCGTGACGCGCCCCGCCCCGGGGTGCCCTGGTGGAGAGGCTGCCGATGATCGGTCCCCTGGACGGCCAACCGGATTCCGATGAAGTGCGCGACGGGACACCCCCGTCGCTGACCGAGGCCGACCTGGAGCCCCTTCCCGGCCAGGAGTCCGCCGAGCACGATCCGGCGCCGGGCTACGAACCGCTGTGAGCGCGCACCGCCCACCCGGGCCCGTGTTCTGACAAGGCCCCGGCCGCCCTGCTCCGCTTCCCCGCACTGACAAGGCCCCGGGCCGCCCCGCCCCCCTTCCCCGCACGGGTCGTACCCCAGCCCCCTCCCCCGAAGGAAAAGGAACTCCCCCATGTCTGGACGTGGGCGCGTGCGCGCGCCTGTCTCGCTGTTGATAGCGGCGTGTCTGAGCCTGTTCGTCGCCGCCCAGGCCCCCGTCGCCGCAGCGGCCTCCGAGCCGGCCACCGCCGAGGCCGCATCCATCACGGGGTCCGCGTCAGCCGACTCCTCCGCGGAAGCGCCGCTGGACGTGGCCTCGGAACAGGCCGACTACAGGCCCGCGGACTGCAACAAGCCCGCGCCCGACCCGGACACCCCCACCGCTCGCTGCTACGCCCTGATCAGTACGGAAGCCGGGCAGAGGAAGGAGTCCGCCGCCACCGGCCCTGCGGCCACCGCGCTCACCCCGGACGACATCCGCTCCGCGTACGACCTCCCCGACGGCGGCAAGGGCCGTACCGTCGCGATCGTGGATGCCGGCGGCTACTCATCGGCGGAGGCCGATCTCGCCGTGTTCCGGAAGCAGTTCGGGCTGCCGGCCTGCACGACCGACAACGGCTGCTTCCGCAAGGTCGACCAGCGCGGCGGCGTCGACTACCCGGTGGACGACCTGGGATGGGCCGAGGAGACCGCTCTCGACCTGGACGCCGTCTCCTCCGCCTGTCCGGCCTGCCGCCTGCTGCTCGTCGAGGCCGACTCGGCCGGCGCCTACGACCTGGGCGCCGCGGTACGCACCGCCGTAGCCCTCGGGGCGAAGTACGTCTCGAACTCTTACGGCATACCCGGTGAGGACCCCGGGCAGGCGACCCTCGACGCCTGGCGGCAGCCCGGTGTGGTCGTGACCGCCTCGGCCGGCGACACCGCCAACGTCGTCAACTGGCCCGCGTCCGACCCCGATGTCGTTTCGGTCGGCGGCACCCGCCTCACCCGGGACACCGACACGGCGCGCGGCTGGACGGAGAGCGCCTGGTCGGCGAGCGGAAGCGGCTGCTCGGCGTACGAACCGCGGCCCGCCTACCAGCAGGATGTCGCCACCTCGTGCGCCCGCAGGGCCATCTCCGACATCTCGGCCGTCGCCGACCCCCACAGCGGGCTCGCGGTCTACGACTCCCTCGGCCACAGCGGCTGGCTCCAGGTGGGCGGCACGAGCCTGTCCGCTCCGCTGGTCGCCGCGATGTACGCGCTGGCGGGCGAACCCGCCGCCGACACGTACCCGGTGACCTATCCGTACGCCGACCAGGGCCACCACCTCTTCGACGTCACCGAGGGCAGCAGCGGGACCTGCGCCACCGTGCTGTGCGACGCGGGCACGGGATGGGACGGGCCGACCGGCCTCGGTTCGCCGAACGGCGTGACGGCCCTGGCGATGGGCCCGCACGGCACGGTGACAGGCCGGGTCACCGACACCGCCGGCGCTCCCGTCGCCGGTGCGAACGTGCTGCTCACCGGCAAGGACAACGGTCGCGTCTACCACGCGACGGCCGACGCGAAGGGCGCGTTCCGCGCCATCGTCGGTGCCGGTCCGTACGAGGCGAGCGCGACCGCCTTCGGCTACGCGGACGCGGGGCACGCCACGCTGACCATCGCGGACGGCGGCACCGGCAGCACCGTGATCACCCTCCGGAAGCTGCCCAGTCACACCGTCTCCGGAAAAGTCACCGACGCCTCGGGGCACGGCTGGCCCCTCTACGCCACGATCGCCGTCGACGGCTACCCCGGAGGAGCGCTGCACACCGATCCCAGAACCGGTGAGTACAGCGTCGAACTGCCCGATCACGCCTCCTACACCCTGCGTGTGACGCCGGATCAGCCCGGCTACGCCACCGACACCGCCACCGTCGCGCTCGGCTCCAGCGACACCCGCGCCGACTTCCCTGTGAAGGCCGACCAGACCATGTGTGTCGCACCCGGTTACGCCTACCCCGTGCGGGCGGACTTCGAGGGATGGACCGGCGCGCGCAACGGCTGGACCGTCGTCGACCACGGCTCCTCCGGCAACGCCTGGGAGTTCGGCGACCCGCACCAGCAGTGGAACTTCACGGGCGGCAGCGGAGACTTCGCCGCGGTCGACCCCTTCGACAACAACGGCACCGCCGAGGACGCCGACCTGCTGTCCCCGGTCCTGGACCTGACCCACGAGACCGACGACCATCTGCGCTTCGACGCCGGTTTCGCCCACACCGACGGCAGCGAAGCGGACGTCGCGTTCAGCCTCGACGGCGGAGCGACGTGGACCACGGTCTTCCGCACTGGAAGCACCGACTACGCCGGACCCGTCGACGTCCCGCTCAAGGGCGCGCTCGGCCACCGTGACGTCCGCGTCCGCTTCCACTACTCCGGCTCCGGAGGGAGCATCTTCGAGATCGACGACGTCTCCGTAGGCAGCTGCGGCACCCTCGCCGGCGGCATCCTGGAAGGCACCGTCACCGACGCCAACACCCACCGACCCCTGGTGGGAGCGACCGTCAGCGACGGCGCGGCCGTCACCGCCTCCGTCGCCACCCCCGACGATCCGGCGCTGAGCGACGGCTTCTACTGGCTGTTCAGCCCGGTCGCCGGCAAGAACACCGTCACCACCACGATGCCGCGCTACAAGACCGCCACGGCAGAGACCACGATCACCGCGGACTCGGTCCGCGTCCATGACCCGTCCCTCGCCGCGGGCCGGCTCGCGGTCTCCGGCGGCGACATCACGGTCGGCGCGGAACTCCGCCACCGCGCCTCCCGCGAGATCACCGTGAAGAACACCGGCGGGGCACCCCTGCATGTGACCGTCAACGAGCAGAACGCCGGCGGCGACACGACCGTACCGGCCGTCTCCGGAGCGGCGCCCCAGTTCGTCAAGGGCGTCTTCCCGGACGGTCCCGCCACTCCCGCGGCCCCCGGCACGGCTCGGCAGGCGGCTCCCTCCAGCAGTCCGGCCGCCGCTCCTGCCACGTCGTCCGGCTCCCCCTGGCAGATCCTGCCGGACTACCCGGAACCGATCATGGACAACGCCTCCGCGACGTTCGAGGGCAAGACGTACTCGCTCGGCGGCATCGACAAGGTCAAGGGTGGTCACTGGACCAAGAACTCGTACGTCTACGACCCGGCCGCGGCCACGTGGGCGCCGATCGCTCCCCTGCCCGTGCCGCTCGAGTCCCCGGCCGCGGCCTTCGTCGACGGCACTCTCTACGTGGTCGGCGGCTGGGCCGCGCAGGGCACGAGCGCCACGGCCGTCTCCACGGTGTACGCCTACCACCCTGCGAGTGACACGTGGTCGCGCGTCACCGATCTGCCGACACCCATCGCTGCGGCGAGCACGGCGGTCCTCGACGGCAGGCTCTACGTGGTCGGGGGCTGCCCGGACGGGTGCGGCACAGTGAGCGCACACGTCTACCGCTACGACCCGGCGTCGGACAAGTGGCGACAGCTCGCCGACTACCCCGTCCCGGTGCACTGGGCCGGGTGCGCGGGCACCAGTGGCGCCGTCACCTGCGCGGGCGGTGTCAATCTCAGCACCACGGGGCACGCCCGTGCGCTGAAGGGCACCTACGTCTACCACCCGCGCACCGACACCTGGACCAAGGGGGCGGACGCGCCGTACGCCGTGTGGGGCATGGCGGCCAACGGCGGCAACGGACGGCTCCAGATCGTCGGCGGTGTCACGGCCGACGGGGCGACCAACAAGGCTCTGCAGTACGACCCGCTGGGTGACGTCTGGAGCTCCCTGCCCAACGCCGCCCAGCCGATCTTCCGCTCCAGCGGCAGCGGCTGCGGGCTCGCCCAGGTCGGCGGCGGTGTCTCGCCGAGTGCGCTGGAGTTCCCCGTGGGAACCCGCACGGTGCAGAACCTGCCCGGCTTCGGGCAGTGCGCCGACGACCAGGTGACCTGGCTGACGGAGAACCGCACCACTCTCGACCTCGCCCCGGGCCACTCGGCGCGGATCAGGGTCACCGCGGACGGTTCCGCCGTCACCACGCCGGGAACGTACTCCGGCGTCCTGTCCCTGACCACCGACTCGCCCTACGTCGACCCGCCCGTCCCGGTGAAGTTCACCGTCACGGCGCCCGCGTCCTGGGCGGAGGTGACCGGCGCCGTGACCGACGCGGCGACCGGTACGCCACTCGCGGGGGCCACGGTCACCGTGCACGGCCCGGGCGGTGCCGCGACCGTCCTGCACACGGACAGAGAAGGCACCTATGACGTGTGGCGGCGGCCCGGCCCGCTGACCCTCACAGCCGAGGCGGCCGACCACCGTGCTCGCACCGTCCGGCTGACACCGAAGCGCGGCTCCCGCACCACGGTCGGCCTGCCCCTCTCCGGAGCCTGACCGGCCGGACCGACTGCGGTGCCCTCATCGACAGGCACTGTCAGTGGGTCTGGGGCCCGCGTATCGACTGCCCGCACGACCCCCGTGGGGTTGTGCGGGCAGTCGTCGTGTGCGGGACGGATGCGGGTCGTCGCAGGGGTGGAGGTGTCGCGGATCGCCAGGGGACCGGCAGCGTCGCCCATGGTGATCGCCGACTCCGGCCCACCCCCCTCGCAGCCGCCCCCGCCGCGTCGCACTTGTCCTCGGGAGAACGGCTCACGTGCGGTGCTCTCCAGCATCCGCCGTGTGCGTGCGGGACATGTGCGCGGCTTGTGTCGCCACGGCACGGCGGACGGATCGATGGGGCGACTGCCCAGGCAACGCGGCACCCCCGCTGGGGCTACGCCTCCTGACCGGTCTCCCCCGCCCGGACCTCGGGTGTGATGCCCGCCCGCAGGGCGCTCACGGCCAGTGCTGTGCGGGAGGTCACCCCGTGTTTACGCATGGCGGACTTCAGCTGCGCGGCGATGGTCTTGGGCGAACGGCACAGGGTGCGGGCGATCTCGGGAGTGGTCAGTCCGGCGAGCACCAGGCGGACCACCTCCAGCTCCCGGGGCGAGAGCTGGTCGCCGTAGCCGCGCTGACCGCGCCGGCCGACGTCCGGGGTTTCATGCCGCGCGAGGGCCTTCAGTGTCTCGGTGAGCCGCTCGACGTCGTATGCGGCACCCAGCTCGCGCAGCCCGTCCCGGATCCCCGGCAGCAGCGCGAGCGCCTCGCCCGGCGCGCCCGCGGCGGCCAGACATCGCGCTCGCGCCTCCCGGGCGAGCAGCGCCGCGTACGGCCGCGGCAGCGCCTCGTACGCATGGGCGGCTGACGCCCAGGCGTCGGCCGCACGCGCGGGTGGCTGCTCAGCCTCGGCCAGGTGGGCCCGGCAGACGGCCAGGGACGCCTCGACGACAGGGGCAGGACAGCCACGCGCACCGCGAGCGAAGCCGGAGACCAGCTCCGCCACGTCCGTATGCCGGCCGGCCGCCACCAGTGCCTGCGCGCGGGCCGGGGCGATCTCGGCCGCGGCCAGCCAGATGCCCTTGCGCAACACCGAACGCCAGCCTTCCTCCGTCACCGTCAGGGCCTCGTCCAGCAGTCCCTGTGCCAACCGCACGCGGGCGAGCGCGGCGGCGGACTCCAGCGACATGCCGAGGATGCCTCTGCGGCGGCTGTCGGCGAGTACGTGTGTCAGCTGTTCGGCGGCCGTGTCCAGGTCGCCGGCCGAAGCGGCCAGGAGTCCGGTGACGAGCGTGGTGTCGAGCTGGATCAGCGGCTCGTCCGGGGCGGCGGCGGCGAGTTCGGCGGCTCGCCTACCGAGGCCGTCCCACGCGCCGGTGTGCCAGTCGAGGTGGACCAGGGTCGTGGCAGCCATGTCGCGCAGCCGAAGCTGTCCCTGCGCCTGGGCCGACCGGTGGCCGGAGGTCAGGCGGCGCCTGGCCTCGCCGTACCGGCCCCAGTGCATCGCCGCGTCACCGATGTTGAGGTCCGCGCGGGTCAGGTCGACGGCCTCCTGGGGCGAGGCGGCAGTGACGGGGATCTCCCGTGCGGCCTCCCAGCCGGCGGGGTCTCCCATTTCCAGCAACGCCGTGACCTGCTCACCCTGGAACGTCAGCCGCTGCTCCACCGGCAGCACGGTCCGGGCCAGCTCCGTGACCCGTTGCAGCCAGCGGCGCTGGGCCGCCACCGGCCACGAGGGCGCCGTCAGCCGGGCCAGCGCGCTCATCGCCGACGCCGCCTCCAGCGGACTGTCGGCGAGGTCCGCGACCGCCCGCTCCAACTCGGCCGAACCGGCCTCGTACTGGCCGGTGTGCAGCAGCATGCGGCCCAGCTGGACGCGCACCCGGCCGCGCTCGGCAGGGTCCAACGCCGCGTCGTCGATGAGTGAACGCAGCGTGCGGACCAGATCGGTGCTGCCGAGGTAGCCCGAGAACGCGAAGACAGGGAACTTGCGGCACACGCGCACCACGTCCGCAGCCGGCAACTCGCCCTCCTCCAGCACCGCGTGCAGCATCGCGACCGCGGTCTGGTGGTCGCCGGAGGCCAGGGCCAGGTCACCGGCCCGCTCAGCGTACTGGCACCAGCGCTCCCGGGCGCCGGCCTCGCGGAAGTGGTGGGCCAGCCGGGACAATGGGGCGGGCGTGACCTCTTCCAGGACCTGCGCCGCCCTCAGATGCAGGGCACGACGCGGGCCGACCGGAATGTCGTCGTGCACCGCGCGGGCGGCGAGGACGTGCCGGATGCGCAGCCGCCCGCGGGCGTCCTCGACCAGCACCCCGCCCCGGACAGCCGCCTCCAAGGCTGCCGTGGTGCGCCGCTCGGGCAGGCCGGCGATCTGGGCGATCACACGGTCGTGCGCGGGTTCGACGAGGACAGCCGTGGCGCGCACCACTTCCTGCACCTCCGGATCCAGCCGTGCGAAACGTTCCAGCACGGCGTCTCTGATGGTCGGCGGCACACTGATCTCTCCCAGCGTGCGCCGCACCCACTCGCCGCGGGAGCGAACCAGGTCGGCCCGGTCCCGCAGGAGACGTACGGATTCCTCCAGGGCGAGTGGCAGGCCCTCCGTGCGCTGGTGCAGGAACTCGGCGAAGGTGTCGGACACGTGCTCGTCGTCGAGCATGGAGGAGACCAGCTCGGCGCACTGGGCCACAGACAGGGGGCTGAGGCATGTCCGGACGTGCCCGGCGCCGACGGCGGGCCGTGCGGCCAGGGACAACAGGGCGGATCCGGTGGGCACTTCCTCGGGCCGGTAGGTGAGCATCAGGCTGACGCTCCGGGTGTGCTGCGCGGCCAGGAACAGCAGGAAGCCGAGCGTCGCGTCGTCCGCCCAGTGGACGTCCTCGATGACGAGGACGCCAGTGCCGAGCCGGTCCAGCAGTTCGGCGAGCGCGCGGAACAGCCGGTGCCGCGCGGCGCCGGCGTCGTGGAAGGGGTCCGGGGCCGGCGGCAGGTCGTGGGCCCACTCGGGGAACAGCGGCCGCAAGGCTCCGGCCAGGGTCGTGAACCGTAGGTCGGCCAGGGTCGTGCGGGCCTGGCGTACGGCGTCCACGACCGGCTGGAGGGTCAGCGCCTCGCGGTAGGGCGGGCAGGAGGCCACCAGCGGTCCGAGCGACTGTACCTCGGGGACGCGCAGAACTTCCTGGAGCAGGCGGCTCTTGCCCACGCCCGCCTCGCCCTCGATCAGCACCGTCGCCGGGGCCCGGGTCAGCGCCTGGACGATCTGCTCCAGTTCGGTGCGACGGCCGATCATGCGCGGAGGACGTACAGGGACGAACTCCGGTGCACCGTCTGCCGTCCGTCTCTCCACTGGACCCCCTCCCGAGATGACCACCGATGGGGCAACAGTCTGACTCTTTCACACCTCGCGCTACGACGTTCCAGGTTGGTGTCCGGTTGCTCGGCCCCAGGGCGGATTCGTCACCTCCGTTGTCTCACATGTCGGCCGGAAGGAGCCTTCGACATGTGAGGGAAACCTGGCGGGTGGCGACCTGACCTACCGATCTGGTTCCGGAGACGTCCCCGTGGGCTTGCCGGTGTCGAGTTCCTTCCAAGCGGGGAACATCGTGTTCGCCAGAACGACGGCGAAGTACAGGGCAGAGCCCGTCAAGAGCACCGCAGGTGCGCCGAGAGTTCCGACCAGGATGCCTGCGGGTATCCCGCCGAAGGGGATGCCCGCGTATGCCATCGCGTCAGCGATACCTCCGACACGTCCCAGCATGTCTCGGGGGATACGTTCCAGGACTGCTGCGCCAAGGACGGGGTTGAGCATGCCCTCCGCGAAACCGCTGATCGCGATGATGACGAAGACCCAGCTCACGGATACATCGAGTCCGAGGATCAAGAATCGAGGGCCACCGGCGATCAAAAGGGCGCCGAGGAAGAGAGTTCGGCGCGGGAGCCGGTGAGCGAAGGCGGCTGCAACGGCGCTGCCTGTGATCGCGGCGGCGGCCGGCGTGCCGCCAAGTGATCCCGAGTACGAGCTGCTCGACGGAACACTCGCCGAGTGCGACCGCGTCGGTGACGGCCGGGCCGACTTCTCGCAGAAGCACCGCCGCCACGGCGTGAACGTGCAGGTCGCTGCCGATCCCGCAGGCAACCTGCTGCGGACCTCCGCACTGTCAGGCCGCACCCATGACCTGACCGCGGCCCGCACCTACCGAGTCATCCGGATCTGCGAGCGCCAGAGCATTCCGGTCCTTGCCGACCGCGCCCACATCGGGGCCGGCTCCTGGGTGACCACGCCGATCGGGCGACTTCCGCACCAAGACCTCAGCCCGACCCATCGGAGGGTCGACCGGGGCCCTGCCAGCGGCACGTGCACCAGTCGAACGAAGCGTCGCGGGACTGAAGTCCTGGCACGTCTTCCACAAAGCCCGCATCAGCCCCCACCGCATGACGTCAGTCGCCAAGGCCGTCCTCGCCCTGGAGTGGCGAGGCTGAAGTGGCGAAGCCGAGAAGGGTCAGTGGCAGCTTCGTCCTACTGCTGCCCCTCGTCGGCTCGGCGCGCTGTGCTGAAGCGTCGCTGATAGGCGGCGGGACTGAGTGACAATTCCCTCACGAAAACTCTCCGCATACTCTCGTAATTCGGGAATCCGGCAAGGGATGCCGTCTGCGTTGCGGTATGCCCTTGGTCGAGGAGAGCTTTCGCCATGTCGAACCGGATCATCTCCACGTGCCGGGCCGGCGTCGTGGACAGCTCGTCGTGAAAGAGTCGCGTGAGATGCCGAGGGCTCACATTGAGGTGCTTGGCGAGTTCGCCCAGTGAGTGGTTTCCTCCGGGATTCGCCGTGATCAAGTCCGTGATTCTACGGACGGCCGGAGACCGGGGCGGCGGTCCTTGCAGTGGGGCGGAGAACTGTGACTGGCCGCCCGAACGCTGCAGATAGACCACCAGGGCGCGGGCGACGTCGCGGGTGAGATCAGGGCCGTGATCCTCCTCGACGAGTGCCAGTGCCAGGTCGATGCCGGCGGTCACGCCCGCCGAGGTGTAGGTGGTGCCGTCACGGACGTAGATCGCTTCGGGGTCGACACGGCTGGCCCGGCAGCGGGCGGCGAGCTCGTGCGCGACCTTCCAGTGCGTCGTAGCACGCTTGCCGTCCAGGAGGCCGGCGGCGCCGAGGATGAATGCTCCGGTGCAGATGGACGCGACCCGGCCGGCCCGGCCCGCCAGCGTTCGCGCGGCCTCGACCAGATCACGGGGGACTGGCGTGCGCGGGTAGATGTCCGCGCCGGCCACCAGGAACGTGTCGGGAGCAGGCTCCGTGGCGGCGGCGTCGTCGACCGCGATCCGGATCCCGATGGACGAGGTGACATCGCCACCGGTCGGCGACACCAGCACGATCGTGTAGTCGGCACCGAGCCGGTTCGCCTCCCCGAACACCTCGGCTGGGCCGGCGACGTCCAGGAGTTTGACCCCGTCGTAGACGAGGATCGCAACCCGATGCGGGGCGGAACCCGCAACCCCGCTGCCTGCCTGTCCGGATTCGGGTGACTCATGGCCGGACCGAGGGAGCGCCGGACGCCGGGTGGTCGGCAGTGTGGAGGACGGACTCACCATCCATTCGTAACACACTGATATCGGAAGGAGCAGAGGTCATGAGCGAGATCATCGCGGGGGTAGAGATTCCTGAAACGGCGGCGGTCGCCGAGGCCACCCGCCTCATGCAGGAGATGACCAGCCCCCTCATCTACCACCACTCCCGGCGCGTTTTCGTCTTCGGCGCCATGCATGCTCACAGGCTCGGCCTGGAGCCCGACCCGGAGCTTCTCTACCTGTCCGCCATGTTTCACGACACCGGCCTTTTGACCCCGTTTTCCGACGTTGAGCAGCGCTTCGAGGTCGATGGAGCCGACCACGCACGTAAGTTCATGCTCGACCGCGGTTTCCCGGCCGGGGCCGCCGACGTGGTGTGGACGGCGATCGCGCTGCACACGACCCCGGGGATTCCCGGGCGGATGGGCCCGGAGATCGCCATCACGAATGTGGGGGTCCTGACCGACGTGCTCGGCCTGGGCCTGAACGAGCTGGATCGCGGCCAGGTGGACGAGATCACCGCCGTCCATCCGCGGGGTGACTTCAAGAACGAGTTTTTGCAGGCCTACCTCGAGGGACTCAAGCACCGCCCGGAGACCACGAACGGAACCGTGAACTCGGATGTGCTGGAGCACTTCATTCCCGGCTTCCAGCGCACAACCACGGTCGAGCGCATCATGGACGCTCCCTGGCCGAGCTGATCAGGGCGCCATGAAGGCAATGCGATGAAACGTGTGAGTCGCCCTCGCGACGGGCGTCGTCTCGGGCGAGGTGCGGCCTTCGCCGTGCTGGCCTGCGCCCATGTGGTGATGATGGCCACGGCAAGCGCACCGTCACCGATCTACCCGCTGTACAGGGAGCGTTGGGGCCTGTCGGTCACGATGCTGACAATGATCTTCGCCGTGTATGTCGTGGGTCTGCTCGGCGCCCTGCTGACGGTCGGATCACTGAGCGACCAGCTGGGTCGCCGCCCGGTGCTGGTCGCCGCCCTTCTGGTGGCGGCGACCAGCACGGCGGTCTTCTGGACGGCCGACGGCGTCGTCTCCCTCCTGATCGCTCGGGTGGTGCAGGGCATCGCCACGGGGACGGCCACGGGCGCTCTTGCCGCCGGACTGGTCGAGCTCTCACCCAAGAGACGTCCGCAGCTGGGACCCACGACGACAGCGGTGGGCACGAGTATCGGCATGGCCACCGGCGCCGGAGTGGTGGGACTGCTGGTTCAGTCGACCTCACGCCCCGACGCGTATGTCTTTCCCGTCTTCACGCTGACCTTCCTCGTTCTGGCCGCGGTCGACCTCACGATCCCTGAGACGCTCGTCCCGCGAGCGACGGGACTGCCGTCGTTGCGACCGAGCGTCCGGGTTCCTCGGGAAGTCCGGCCGGAATTCTTCGCCTCCGTTCCCGCCCTCGTCGCGGGGTGGTCCGTCACGGGTCTGTTCCTCGCGCTCACTCCGTCCCTGGTGAGCAATGTCCTGCATGTGCGGTCCGGCGCTGCGGGCGGGCTCAGCATCACGGCGCTGTTCGTGGCCAACAGCGTGGGCGGGTTGTGGTCCGTTCGGCATACGGCACGGCTCGCCACCTTGCTGGGGGCGGTCCTCCTGACTCTGGGTGCGTCCGGACTGGCGGTGGCCATGGCTGTTGCGTCGCCGGCCGTATACGTGGGCGGATCGGTCGTCGCGGGGCTGGGCGTCGGTCTGACGTTCAACGGCAACCTCCGCGCCATCAGCGCGGTCACCACCGTGAAGTCGCGGTCGGAGGTCTTCTCGGCCGTCTACGTGATCAGCTATGCGGCGTTGAGTCTTCCGGCCCTCGCGGCCGGGCTCGCGGCGCCCTCATGGGGGCTGGAGACCACCGGTTATCTGTACGTCGGCTTCGTCGGGGTGCTGTCCTTGGGTGCGGCTCTGTACGCCGGACGATCACGCGCTCAGAGGCCCACCGGCGATCCGGTCACACCCGGGCCGGGAAAGCGGACCTCGCAGCGAACAGACCCTCTGCTGAGCACGCCGCACGTCCCACGCCGACACCATCCCCCACAGCAGCCTGATCAGGACTTACGGCTCCCGTGTCGGAGCGGGTCTGCTCGCTTCCGCGGAGCTGTCTTCGAAGATCCTGAGATCGACATAGCTACGCTGCGTCCGCAAACTGGAGGAGGTTGCGATCTGTATGGGTGACGGGGACGGGCACGGAGGGTCTGAGCAGGAGAACCCGCTCGGAGCCGAATGGGAGAGGCACCGGCCCGCGGTCTTCGGCGTGGCCTACCGGCTGCTGGGGACTGTGGCCGATGCCGAGGACGTCACCCAGGACGTGTGGCTGCGGGCGGCCGGAGCGGACCTGCAGGACATCGGTGATCTGCGGGCCTGGCTGGTGAAGGTGGCCGCACGACGGTCGTACGACATTCTCAAGAGCGCCCGCTTCCGCCGGGAGACCTATGTCGGGCCGTGGCTGCCGGAGCCGCTGCTGACAGGGCCGGACGCGGCGCAACCGGTACTCGTCGACGAGTCCGTCAGCTCGGCGATGCTCCTGATCATGGAAGAGCTGAGTCCGCCGGAGCGGGTGGCATTCGTCTTGCACGATGTCTTCGGCATCGAGTTCGGCCGGATCGCCGAAGTGCTGGAGGTCTCCGTGCCGGGTGCCCGGCAGCTCGCCTCGCGGGCACGACGGCGGGTGGCCAGAGCGAAGCAGTCGATGCCGCAGGCGTCGAAGACGGAGCGCGAACGCGTCCTCACGGTCTTCCGCGCCGCCTACGAGGCAGGGGACCTGGCCGGCCTGGTCAGGCTCCTGCACCCGGACGCCGTCTACGTCACCGACGGCGGCGGCAAGGTCTTGGCGGCACGCAAGCTCATCCACGGCGGCGACCGCATCGCCGAAGTCATGGTGCGTACGGGGCGCCAGTGGCACCCGGACCGCATCGACTTCGCCGAGGTCGGCGGCGAGCTGGCCCTCGTGTTCCACCGGGAAGGCCGGGTCTACTCCGTCGACACGGTCCAGATCACAGACGGTCTGATCACCGCGTACCGCAGGGTCCTCAATCCCGACAAACTCGTGCGCGTCTGAGCTGTCACACCCGGAGGGGCTACCTCGTCTCCCTGATGACAACGCACAACGGGCGACGAAGGAAGACGCCAGAGCAGGTGAGATCGACCATGCGGCACGGCATACATCCACCTGCAGCCGCTACGAGCCCTGCGCGCGAGCGCTCTGCGCTCGGGTCGCCCCTCCGCAGTAAAGGACCTCTATGCAAGCCATCACTGTGCGAGACCGTGACGTCGGCCTTGCCGGGATGTCCATGACGGACATGCCCTACCCCCATGCGGCCGAGAACGACGTCATCGTGAGGGTGCACGCCGCCGGCTTCACCCCTGGCGAGCTGGACTGGCCCGCCACGTGGACCGATCGCGCAGGCCGCGACCGGGCGCCGAGCGTGCCCGGGCACGAGCTGTCCGGTGTCGTCGCAGAGCTGGGGTACGGCACCACCGGCCTGAGCGTCGGGCAGCGGGTGTTCGGCCTGGCCGACTGGGCCCGTAACGGCACGCTCGCCGAGTACACCGCTGTGGAGGCCCGCAATCTTGCCCCGCTGCCGGCGGACATCGACCACACCGTGGCCGCCGCGCTGCCGATCTCCGGGCTGACCGCCTGGCAGGGCCTGTTCGACCACGGCCGCCTCACCACAGGCCAGACCGTCCTGATCCATGGTGCCGCGGGCGGCGTCGGCTCGATCGCGGTACAGCTCGCCCGCGAGGCCGGCGCCCGCGTCATCGGCACCGGCCGGGCCTCCGGCCGGGACAGGGCACTCGCACTCGGCGTCGACACCTTCATCGACCTGGAGACCGACCGGCTGGAGGACGCCGGCGACGTCGACCTCGTATTCGATGTGATCGGCGGAGACATCCTCGACCGCTCGGCCGCCCTGGTCCGCCCCGGTGGCACGCTGGTCACCATCATCATGCCGCCCAAGGTCCAGCCCAAGGACGGGCGGGCGATCTTCTTCGTCGTCGAACCCGACCGCGTCCGGCTCGCCGATCTCGCCACGCGGCTGAGGGACGGCCGGCTCAAGCCGTTCGTCGGCGCTGTGCGGCCACTCGCCGAAGCACCCTCCGCCTTCGCCCCCGGCAAGCGCCCCCCAGGCAAGACGATCATCCGCGTCACGGAAGACTGAACAGGAGACGATCGTGATCGGCATGCGAATCGCCGCCGGCTTCCTGGCTGTCGCCACGCTGACTGCGGCCACGGCCTGCTCGACGTCGGACGAGCCCACCCACGCCAAGGGCACGACCGCGGCCGTGGCATCACCTGCGGCCATGGCATCGACACGCCCCACCGAAACCCTCAAGCCGCTGCTCCAGCAGGCCCTTCCGAATGTGAAGGGCAAGACGTTCACCTCGCTGATCGTCGACTTCCCGCCCAACGCACGCGCGATGCCGCACCGGCACAGCCAGGCATTCGTCTACGCCTACGTCCTCGAAGGCACCGTGCGCAGCCGGCTCGCCGGCAAGCCTGCGCTCACCTACCACCAGGGCGACAACTGGGTCGAGCCGCCGGGTGCCCACCACCTCCTCACCGAGAACACCAGCCCGACCGAACGGGCCAGGCTCCTGGTCGTCTTCGTCTCCAACACCGGAGAAAAGCTCAAGGTCGACGACCCGGCGTCGTAGCCCGGGGCACGCAGCGGGCGGCACCGCCCCGCCGAACACTCGGCCCCCGCCAAACACATCCGACCGGCCACCCCCACGCATGCCAAGTGCGCGGCGCAGACCACACGAACGAATCGAAGGAATCATGACCGACCCCCAGCGCGTCAACATCGGCAAGCAGCACCCGGCCGCCTACAAAACCCTCATCGCCCTGTCGTCACAGGTGGAAGAGGCCACCGCCGCAGCGGGCCTCGACCCGCTCCTGGTCGAACTGCTGAGGATCCGCACCTCCCAGATCAACGGCTGCTCGTTCTGCCTGCGCATGCACACCCACGACGCCCTCAAGAAGGGCGAGAACCCCGACCGGATCGCCGTGCTGCCCGCCTGGGCAGAGACCGGTTACTTCTCCGAGACCGACCGCGCCGCCCTCCGTCTGACCGAGGCGATCACACGTGTGCAGGACGGACACGTCAGCGACGAGGACTTCGACGCCGCCGCGGCCGTACTCACCGCAGACCAGGTCTCTGCGATCGCCTGGCTGGCAACCGTGATGAACGCCTTCAACCGCGTCGCGATCACCAGCCGGTACCCCGTCGGCAGCTGACCTCGACGGCGACACCGGCGGTACGGGGAACGGCCAGGGAGCCAGGTCGATCCGCTCGTCCATGTCGAGGCGGAAGGTGCCGTACGGGTCGACGCTGGACCAGAACGGTCCGGCGACCACCGCGACGGCCGCATGGTCGGCTACGCCGTCCTCGGCCCCACCGCCAAGCGGATCGGCGTCGAGCACGCCAACGCCGAACTACGGCAGTGGTGCCCGCTCCAGCGCTACACCGGCCCACGCGAGGACTACCCCGCAACCCACGAGGCGATCGCTTCGCCCGGCGCCGCACGACGCGGCGGCCAATGCGAGCGGGGTCGGCCGGCTCGCGGGGCGCGGGGCGAGCGGTCGGCGCGCGGTGCGCCGGGGCGGCCAGAAAGAGGTCATCGCCGGCCTTGATGCGTAGTGCGGATTCAGGAGCGGGCCGCCGCCAGAGCGCTGGACGACGGCCCGCTGAATTGAGCCGAAGCACGATGGTGGTCAGCGGCGACGCTTGATGAATCGGCGGGCAGGACCGGTCGAAGCATCCTGCCAATGAGGCAATCGGCGTGTCACAAGTGCGGATTCGGCAGTCCTTCCGTCACCAGTGCCGAAGACCCAGAGTTTCCGGACATTGTGGGCGAGTCCACCAGTAGTCCCGAGGTCATGCTTTCCAAGGCCGCTGGCCGCCGGGGCGAGATCGCTGGTGATCGAGAACAAGACAGCCCACGGGAGAACATGCGGCCGGCGGCATCCAGCAGTCGATCAAGACACTTCCCCTGCTGCGCAAGTACGCGCCAGAACGGTCGCCTGTAAGGGGCGAGCGGTCGGGACATTGAGCCCGAGTCACCCACAGAGACGCACCTCACTCCTCGACTATGACTGTCCGTATTGGATCTAGTGCTTTGAGTGACGACCTCTTTAAGGTCAAAGCGATGCCAACTCCGTGTCCCTGGAGGATTCGTGGCACGCTTCCGCACTCGTCTGGCCCTGCTAGGCTCGGCCGCAGCCCTCACTGCCGCCGCTTTCGTCCCCGCACAGTTCGCCGGGGCTCAACCCGCCGCTGCCGCGGACCTTCAGTGGGTCGCCCTGGGCGACTCCTACACCGCCGGGGTCATCGAGGCCGCGGGTGACACCTTCGAAATCCCGCGAGACGGCTGCGAGCGCACCGACCGGTCCTACCCCCAGGTCATCGACCGCGACCTCGGCGGTCTCTTCGAGCTGACCAACGTCAGCTGCGGCGCCGCCACCATCGAGAACGTCACCGACACACCCCAGTACCCGATTGGCCGTCACCTGCCGCCCATCTCCGAGGACCCCGACTACCCCTTCCCCCCGGTGCCCCCTCAGTCCGAGGCGGTGGGCCCCGACACCGACGTCATCACCGTCGGCGTGGGCGGCAACACCCTCGGCTTCGCCGACATCCTCGCCAAGTGCCCGCAGCTGGGCGGCGAAAGCGACGGCGCGGGCACCCCGTGCAAGGACGCCCTGGGCGCCGGCATCCCCGCCCGGCTGAAGAAGGTGCGCCAGGACTACGACCGGATGCTCACCGTGCTCCACGAGCGCGCCCCGAAGGCGAAGATCCTGACCGTCGGCTACCCCACGCTCATCCCCCAGGACGCATCCAGGTGCGGCTACGGCGACCTGACGCAGTTCGGCACGATCACCCAGGGCGACCTGGCCTGGCTGCGCCAGGACGTCCTGAAACCCCTCGACAAGACCATCGAGGACTCGGCCGGCACGCAGGAAGCCGCCGGCTTCGTCGACCTCTACACCTCCTCCCAGGGCCACAGCGTCTGCGACGACACCAAGTGGGTCGAAGGCTTCGTCACCCTCCCTGACCAGCTGTCCTTCGTCCACCCCAACGCCCTCGGCCACCGCAACGCCGCCGACCACGTCGAAGAAGCGATGCTGAACATCATCAGCTGAGCCGACCCACACCCGGCCCAAGCCGACGACCCCACCACGCACTGGCCTCCGGCACCAGCCGGAGGCCAGTGCACGACCCGCTCGACCGAACTTGAAGTTCCGCGCCAACGGTCAACCCTCCGTGCGCCCGAGGTCTCGCCGGTGACACAAGGCCTGCCTATGTGACAACCAGCGTGCTTCGGCCCGTGAATACGGTTGCCCCGACCTACACTCTGCAACGTGCCATCGAAGGGGCAGATGTCAACGGGCGGCAGCGGACTGCGGTTCGCCGTGCTCGGACCGCTTCGCGCCTGGCGCGGCGACGCACAGCTGGACCTCGGGCCGGTGCGCCAACAGGCGCTGCTGGCAGCGCTGTTGCTGCGGCCGGGCCTGACCGTCAGCCGACGGCAGCTGCTCGACGGCGTATGGGGTACGGAGCCGCCGGGCACCGGTGCCAAGGTGATCCCGGTCTATGTGCACCAGCTGCGCAGACGTCTGAGCCCGGAGGGAGGGGGCCCTTCCGGCTCGCCGATCGTGACCGACCGGGGTGGCTACCGCTTCGACCCGCACGGCGTCTCCACGGACGTGGCCCGGCTGAAGGAGATCGTCGCCGAGGCGCACGCCGCGCGGGACTCCGGGGACCTGGCCGCCGCGGTGCGCGCGTGGTCCGCCGCCCTGGATCTGTTCCACGGCGACCCCCTGGCCGCCCTTCCGGGGCCGTTCGCGGAGGCGGAGCGTCTGCGGCTGTCGGAACACAGGCTCACGCTGGTGCGGGACAAGGTGGAGTGCCGGCTGCGGCTGGGCCGCCACGCCGACGTGGTCGGAGAGCTGTTCGCCCTGTCCGAGACGCATCCCCATGACGAGTCCCTGGCCGCACTGCTGATGCGTGCCCTCTACGCCGCCGACCGGCGGGCCGACGCGCTCTCCGTCTTCGCCAAGGTGCGCCGCCGTCTGGTGGAGGAACAGGGGGCGGAGCCCGGCGGTGCGCTGCGGCGGGTGCACGAGGCTGTGCTGCGCGCCGACGACACCTTCCTCACCGGCGCGCCGCCACGGGCCCGCCGATCGGCGGACCAGGCGCCCCCGGCCGCTCTCCCCAGCCGGCGCGTACGGAACGAACTGCCGGTCGACGTCGGCGGTTTCACCGGGCGGGACCACGAACTGGGCGTGCTCCTCGAACCGCCGGACGAGCAGGTCGTGACGGTCCGTGCGGTGGACGGCATGGCCGGGGTCGGCAAGACCGCGCTGGTGGTGCGCGCCGCACGTGCGCTGCGTGACCGCTTTCCGGACGGTTGCCTGTTCGTGGACCTCCACGGCCACCGCGCGGGGCGGGAGACGGCACTCCCGCAGCACGTGCTGCGCAGGCTGCTGCGGGCCGTCGGCGAGGTCGGTGAGGGCGACGACGGACCGGCGGGTGATCTCGACGGCCTGGCGGCGGCCTGGCGGGCGGCGACCGCGGCCCTCCGGCTGATCGTGGTGGTCGACGACGCGTCGGCCGCGGGACAGGTGCGTCCCCTGCTGCCCGCCGGTCCGGGCAGCCTCGTGCTGGTGACCAGCCGTCAGCGGCTGACCGGTCTGGATGCCGACCGGAGGGTCTCGCTGGCACCGCTGGACATCGACGAGGCGGTGGCCCTGCTGACCCACGTGGTCGGTGGTCCCGGTTCCGGTCCGGAGCGTGCGGCGGTGCGCGAACTGGCCCGCCTCTGCGACCGGCTGCCGCTGGCCCTGCGGATCGTCGGGGCCCGGATGCAGAGCCGGCCGGCGTGGGCGTTGCAGCGCATGGCGGCCCGGCTGGCCGACGAGGAGCACCGTCTGGGTGAGCTGGCGGTCGAGGACCGCAGCGTGGAAGCGGCGTTCCGGGTCTCCTACGACCGGCTTGCGGAGGCGGAACGCCGGGCGTTCCGGGTGATGGGCCTCTCGCCGACCGTGGAGTTCGACCGGCTGGCACTGGCCGCCATGCTCGGCGTCCCAGCGTCCGACGCCGAGCGTGTCCTGGAGGACCTGGTCGAGGCGAGTCTCGTCCAGCAGTCCGTCACGGGCCGCTACCGCCTGCACGACCTGGTCGCGGTCTACGCCCGGCGCGTCGCCGCCGCGTACCCCGCCGAGGCCGCGGAGGCCCGTGCCGGGGTGTTCCGGCTCTACGTGGCCACCGCCCGCCTCGCGAGCGACTGGGGCCCCTCCGCCTTCCCGACCGGTCCGCGCGCGGACACGGCCCCCTTCGCCGACGGGGAGGAGGCTTCGGCGTGGCTGGACGCGGTGGGCGGCGAACTGGTCGACGTGGTCGCGCACGCGGTGGCCGCGGGCCACGTGGACGACGCCGGCCGGCTCGTCGAGGGACTGTGTGACTACCTCACCCGGCAAGGCCGGTACCACGAGTGCCGGGTGGCCGCCGAGACCGTGCTGCCGCTCGTGGCACAGGCCACCGACCGGCGGCTGGCCTCCCAGCTGCGCACCTGTGTGGGCATCGCGTACGGGCTGCAGGGCCGCTACGAGGAGGCGCGCCGCCGGCTGAGTGCCGCGCTGGAGATCAGCCGACGGACCGGAGACGTGATGGAGCAGGCCCGGGCTCTGGGTTCCCTCGGGATCTTCGCGAACGCGGCGGGGGAACCGGCCGAGGCCGCCACGCTTCTGTCCGCGTCCGCGGACCTCGCCCAGGGCGTCGAGGACGACTGGCTCTCGATGATGTACCTGGCCAACGTCGGCGCCGTCCACCATCAGGTGGGCCGGCACGAGCGGGCTCAGGAGTGCTACGAGGCGTCGGTCGGCTTCGCGGAGCGGATCGGCAGGCCCAGGATCCTGAGCAAGACGCTCTTCCGCATGGGGACGCTCCAACTCGACCGCGGGCGGTACGCGGAGGCCGCCGACGCGCTGAGCAGAGCCGCCGCACTCGCCGAGCAGGTGGGAGACGTCCCGTTGTTCGCCGCGGTGCTCGGCAGACTCGCCACCGCCGAGGAGTGCCTGGGCGAACCGGCCGCGGCGGCGGAGTTCCGCTCCCGGGCACTCGCGGCGGTCGGGAGACGGCCCGGCACCGGACTGAGGGCCGAGATCCGCAACCGGCTGGGCTGGCACCAGGCCGCGACGGAGGACCTGGTCCAGGCACGCGACCGGTTCGAACGTGCCGTCACCCGCTCCCGCCGCACCGGATCCGGGGAGTCCGCGTAGCCCGGGCGGCACCGCCGTGTCCGACCACCGAACCGGGATTTCATCCTTTTTTCAACGCCCCTCGCGAAGATGAACCCATCGGTGTCCTGCGCCGACCTTCCCATCTCCGGAACGACCCGCATCGAAGAGGACCGACATGGGGCTGCTCCACGCGTGGCGCATGCAGAAACTCACGTCCGACGCCAGAACCGCTTTCGCGAGCGGCGACATGACGTTCGTCGCCGGGTTCGACATCGACACCCGCGCCAGGGTGTCCATGAGGGCGATCCGCAAGGAGATCGACAAGATCATCACAGCGGTGGAGCCGATCGGTTGGGAGTGCGTCGGCGTGCAGCCGTTCCTCGCTTCGGTGCACATCGAATTCGTCCGGAGAGCGTGAGGACGACGGCCTCCCCGGTCGAGGAAAAAGCATCCGCACCACAGTCGAGAACGAAGGAGTGGAACGATGAACAGGCGAAACCACGGTGAGCCCTGGGGCACCACACGCATGGCGCCCTACGCCGAGACGGGCACGGTCGTCCCGGGCACGCCGGCGATCGACCCCGAGACCCAGATCGCCGGCGTCGTCGACGGGCTCGGTCGTACCGTCGAGCTGCACAACACCGGCAGCGGCACCTCGGGTTCCACGAGTACGAGCACCGCCGACAGCTACGACTCCGACAGCGCGTCGGACTCCGACCACGACTGATGGCGGCAGGCCCGAGCGGGTCGGTGCTGGTGCTGACCAACCCTCATGACGTGACCACCGACGTGGTGCTGCGGATCCTCGCGGAGCGCCGGGTGCCGGTGGTCCGTCTCGACCCCGGCACGGACCCGCACGAGGGCGCCGCGCTGAGCGCCACGTACGGCACGGGTGATCAGTGCGGCGTCCTGCGCACGCCGAGCCGCGAGCTCGACCTCACGCGGGTGCGCTCCGTCTGGACGCGCCGTCCCTCGCCCTTCGACGGTCCGCCCGGACCGGACGGACCGGAGCGCCGGTTCGCGGCGTCACAGTCCCGGTGGGGCGTCGGCGGCATCCTCGCATCGCTCCCCGGAGCCCACTACGTCAACCACCCCTGGAACAACCGGGCGGCGGAGTACAAGCCGGCCCAGCTGGCCACGGCACAGCGCAGCGGCCTGTCGGTCCCCCGCACCCTGATCACCAACGACTACGAGCGGGCACGGGCCTTCGTCCGCGAGCAGAGCGGCGGAGTGGTCTACAAGCCGCTCTGGAACACGCCCTACCTGGTCGACGGCCAAGCACACCATGTGTGGGTGCGCGAGGTCCTGGCGCATGAGATCACATCCGCCGTGGCCATGTGCCCGCACCTGTTCCAGGCCAAGGTGGACAAGGCGTACGACGTACGTCTCACGGCCGTCGGCGACCGGCTGTTCGCGGTCCGGATCGACAGTCCCGATCTCGACTGGCGGCGACGGCAGTCCCTGATGGCGTGCGCACCGATCGCCGTCCCCGACCGGGTGGGGCGCTCGGTGTCCGCCTACCTCAACGCCTCCGGACTCGTCTTCGGCGCCTTCGACTTCGCCGTCACTCACGCCGGCGAGTGGTACTTCCTCGAGTGCAACCCCAACGGACAGTGGGCCTGGCAACCCGACGCGGTCACCGGCTCCATCGCCCGAGCCCTCGCCGACCAGCTCCAGAACGGCCCCGAGGCGTGAGCGGGGCGCCCGGCCGCACGCCGGGCCGGTCCGCACGAGGCCCTGCGGGTGTCCGTCGATCATGTGCCGTGCCGAGCCAGATGAGTGTGCCGGCCAGGGTGACGGCGGCGAGGTATCGGCCGGGCTGCTTCTCGTAGCGGATGGCGCTCCCGCGCCATTGCTCGAGGCGGTTGAAGCAGCGTTCGACGACGTTGCGGCGGCGGTAGACGGCCCTGTCGGAACCACAGGGCCGTTCACGGGCGCCGACGAGCGGTTGCCCGCCGGCGCCCACTGGGTGGCCGGGGCGGTGGAAGAACCGCTGGCAGCGCAGCACACCGCACCACACGCAGAGCCAGAATTTTACTCAACTTGACCAAATGCGGTGCGAGAGCATTCCTGCTGCTCACCTGCGTGGCCCGGTACGGAAACCTGTGATCCGTCGAGCCCGTGTGCGGTGGTCGTGCACGCCGGTGTCCACCGGAGTGCACGTCCATGAGGAAACACACGATGAAACTTCGCGCAAAGAGACCTGCGGGAGCCGGCACCCGCCGTACCGCAGTGGCGGCCGCGGCGGCGCCGGCGCTGGCCGGTGCCGTGACGGGAGCGGGAACGGCGGATGGTTCCGCCGCCCAAGCGGCCGCCGCCGGCAGCCACACGGCACACGGGAACTGGCTCCCGGACACACCGGAGAACTGGCCGCTGGTGGTGGACTACAGCCGCACGCCGGCCGAGACCGTCACTCGCGGCCTGGAGCACTACAGCGAGACCTACGACACCGTTGGCGGTCGCCAGCACATCCAGGTACTCAAGGCCGACCTCGGCGACCCGAACCTCCGGGTGGGCATGGTCCAGGCCGGCGACACCATCACCAACCCGGCGGACGAGACCCCGTCGTCCATGGCCCACCGCACCCACGCGGTCGCCGGTGTCAACGGCGACTACTTCGAGATCCACGCCAGTGGGCGCCCGCTCGGCGGCATCATGACCGACGGCCGCCTGCTCAAGAGCCCCAAGCCGGGCTTCGCCTCCCAGCTGGGCGTCAGGCCCGACGGCACCATGGTGATGGGCCCGGAGACCTTCTCCGGGACGATCACCGCCGGCTCCGCCACCCGCACGCTCACCTCGGTGAACACCGTGAACGACGTGGCGTCCGGCGGCATCACCGAGGTCACGCCCGCGCTCGGCGAGATCCCGGGTCTGGCCGAGCCCGCCACCCTGGCGCTCGGCCACACCACCGACGACGGGTTCGTCGTCGACGGCATCCGGACCGGAGTCACCACCGTCCCGCGACTGACCGCCGGCCAACTCGGCCTGCTCGGCGCCGGCGACGGCGGGCAGTGGCTGACCGACAGCCTGCACAGCGGCGACCTGGTCGGTGTCACCACCCGGCTCTCGCCCGACAACGATCTCATCCAGCTGATCAGCGGTGTCGACACGCTGGTGAAGGACGGCAAGGTCTACAAGGACCCGACCGGCACCCCGCCGAGCGGCGCCAACCCGGAGACCGCCGTCGGCATCACCAAGGACGGCAAGCACGCGATCGTCGTCGCCGTCGACGGCCACGGCGGGGCCTCCACCGCCTTCGGTGTGACCCGCGACGAGGTCGCCGGCTACATGGTCGCCCACGGCGCCCACTCCGCGATGCTCTTCGACGGCGGTGGCTCCACCGGCATGGTCAGCCGCGCGCCCGGCGCGCACCAGGCCGAGTTGGTCAACACGCCCTCGGACCTGCCCGGCAACACCGAACGTCCGGTCGCCAACGGCATCTTCTTCTACTCCACCGCCAAGGAGGCCGGACCGGCCGTCAAGGTCGTGGTGAACGGCGGGGAGAAGGTCACCACCGTCGCCGGCGGCTCCGTTCCGCTTCCGGTCCACTCGGTCGACCGGTACGCCAACCCGTCGGCCGGTGACGTCCACGTACGCATCGTGCCCTCGTCCCTCGCGTCGTACGAGAACGGCAGGCTCACCCCGCACCGCGCGGGCACGGGCCGGATCATCGCCTTCGACGGCAAGGCCCACACCTCGGAGAAGCTCGAGGTCGTCAGCAGGCTGGAGACCCTCACGGTCTCGCCGGACAAGGCCGACCTCGACAACGGCGCCACCCAGCAGCTCACCCTCTCCGGCACCGTCAAGGGTGGCGACGAGGTGCAGATCCCCGCCGAGGCCGCCACCTGGAAGGTCACCCCGGACGACCTGGGCGCCGTCGACGCGCACGGCCTGTTCACGGCCGACGCCGACCACGGCGGACTCGCGGAGGTCAGTGCCCACGTCGCGGGCGCCACCGGCACCACGTCGATGGCCGTCGGCAGCGTCAGCAAGGTCATCGACCCGATGACCAGCCTCGACGTCTGGCGACTCAGCAACAACACCACCGGCAAGCCCGCCACCCTGGCCGCCGACCCCGGCGTCGTCCCGCCCGCCTCCACCGAGTCCGGCTCGCTGCGCCTGGACTACTCGATGCCGGCCGGCTCCGGCGTCAAGCAGCTGGTGCTCTCTCCGCGCACCACCCTGAAGACCGACACCCACGAAGGCCAGGTCCCCACCGGCATCGGGGTCTGGATCAAGGGCGACGGCAACGGCATCGAGCTCGCCGAGAAGTACATCGGCGTCAACGGCACCTCCACGACGCTGTATCCGACGTTCGTCACGTGGAAGGACTGGCACCTGGCCGTCGCCCAACTGCCCGCCGGCATGCAGTTCCCGCTGACGATCAGCTTCATCGACTTCCTGGCCATCAGCCCGAGCACCGCCTACAGCGGCTCGCTCAACGTCGCCGGGCTGCAGGCGCTGTACTCGCCGCGACCGGTCACGGTGCCCGAGTACCACGCGATCCCGGACAACCCGAAGTGGCTGTCCTTCGAGGAGAACTCGGCCGACTTCGCCAGGAAGGGCACGACCCTCCTCGCCGGCGACGACGCGCACATGCTCGCGGGTGACCCCGGGTCGGTGAGCAGCAACGTGATGGACTCCATCGCCGAGCGGCTGCCCGCCCTCAGCCCGCAGGCCCGCCCGGACGCCGCCCAGTTCCTCGGCGACATGTCCGACGACGGCAGACTGGCCGACCTGCGGTACGCCAAGTCCAAGATGGACGCCCTCGGCATCCCCGAGCGCGACATCGTCGGTAACCACGAGATCACCCAGGGCGCCGACGCCGAGAACGGCAACTACAGCGACACCTTCGGTGACACCCACTACGCCTACACGCAGGGCGCGGCGCGGATGATCGTCACCGACAACTCGCACGGCAGCCTGCAGTCCTCGGACCCGTTCCAGGACCCCGAGGGCGCTCAGTACCCCTGGCTGGTGCAGCAGTTGACGGACACCACCGCCAGGGACGTCCTGGTCATCACCCACATGCCCGCCTACGACCCACACCCGGCCGCGAACAGCCAGTTCACGGACCGCTGGGAGGCGCGGATGTATCTGCGTCTGGTACAGCGCTACCAGGAGACACACCCGAAGCAGCACGTGATCATGATGTACGGTCACGCCCGCGGCTTCGCCGAGCAGATCCTCGACCCGGAGGGACGCAGCACGACCGTCGACCAGGGCGGCATCCCGCAGTTCACCTTCGCGGACCTCGGAATGCCGGCCTATGCGCCCGCCGACCAGGGTGGCTTCTACCACTTCGGTCTGATCCGGATCGGCGACGACGGCGACCTGCAGTTCAGCGTCGAGCCGGCCCTGGCATCGATCACCGTCAAGGGCCCCGAGGACCCGATCGCCAAGGGCGACCGGGTCACTCTCACCGCGACCGGTGACATGATCGCCGGCGACAACATCGCACCGCTCACCATCCCGATCGCGGACCCGGCCTCCCACGTCTGGTCCTCCAGCAACCCCGAAGTCGCCTCGGTAGACCCCGCCACCGGCTACCTGACCGCCCACCGCGCCGGCACCGTCACCATCTCGGTGACCTCCGGCGGCGTCACGGGCAGCACCCAGGCCATCGTCCGGTGACCTGACGCACGACGGGGTGCCCGAGCATGCTCGGGCACCCCGTCGGACTGCGGCTGCGCTGCTGTCCGGACCTGTACCAGCCGCTCGACACCGATGCGGGGCGGACAGCCACGATGCCGTGAGACTCGCATCGACCGGCCGCAGTCGGGGCTCCGGCAGCCACGGCCGGGTCCTTGGTCGGGGACTGCGGGAAATCGTGGTCGGGGTGGCGGAAGGCGTGGGCGGGGTGGACTTGGCCCCTGCTGGTCGGCCGCCGGCCGCGCCGGGGAACTCGGCCCCCTGGACGCCGTCCTCGCCACCGTGCTGGGGGCGAACGGCGGGACGACGTGTGTGTGCGTACTGGACGTCCAGGTGCCGCTGAACGGGGCGCAGCCGGGGCAGGCGGCCGGCCGGGCGGTGGAGCCCCGGCCGGCCAGGTGGGAACCGCAGCGGGTCACGGGGTGGTGAGGTAGGCCCGTTCGATCGTCTGGACCAGGGTGTTGCCCCCGGCGTCGGTCAGCTCGGCCCGCAGCGAGACGGAGCCTGGCGTGGCCGGGTGCTTCAGTGACAGGTGGGTGCCGCCGACGGCCTCGGCGGGCTGCCAGGTGGTCCCCTCGTCGTACGAGACCTCGAAGGCGAGCTTCTTGAGCCACTTCCCGGCGGCGGCACCCTCGATGTGGAACGGCACATCGACCGTCCGACCGGCCTTCGCGGTGCTGGCCAGGGTCAGCTCGGGGGAGAAGCGGACCACGGACAGCGGCAGTGCGGACCAGGTGCCCTCGGGCGTCTCGGCGGAGCGGAAGGTCCATTCCGCCTTGACACGCGTGCTGACCGGCGTACGCGCCGGGTCACGGGAGGTGTCCACGGTCAGCTTGTAGGCGCTGTCCTGGGCGGGAACGGTGTATGTGGCGACGTCGTCGGTCGGGGAGATGCCATGCGGGTCGGAGATCTCCTTGCCGTCGGCCTGGAGGGAGGTCTCCGCCGGGGCGCCGGCGATGGTGTTCCAGTGCCCGGCGCCGTCGTTGAACTGCGGCAGGTACGCGCTGATGACGTTCCCGTTCCGCGCGATGCCGGGGGTGAACACGGACGGCGCGGTGTCCGTACCGCCCAGGGCCGGGCCGAAGACGCCGGCGTTGAACCGCTCGGTGTAGCTCTTGCCGGCCTGGTACGTCCCGGTGCTCCAGAACTGGGCGTCGGGGCCGTCGCCCGGGAGAACGATGAAGCTCCACTTGACGCTGTTGCCGAGGACGTAGTCGGTGCCGCGCAGCGGCAGGTCCACCGTGACGGGCGTGCCGACGGTGGTGAACTCTCCGCCGGGTGCGAAGGTCTGTGCCTGGATGTCCGCCGTCTTCCCGGCGACGGGTGAGCCGACGCGCAGGTTGACCGTCGCGAGCTGCCCCTGCTCGACCTCGGCGCTGAAGCCGCCGAGCCGGCCGGTACGTTTCCAGGCCAGGTGGTAGTTCACCGGCGTACCGGCGTCCTGGTCGCTCCAGGTGCCCGAGTACTGGGCGAAAGCCTGGTCCGCGGGCAGTTCGGAGCCGAGCTGTCCGACCGTGAAACTCTGGAAGCCGGGGAAGCCGTAACTGACGAGGCCCTTGCCGAGCCCGTCGCCGCGCTGCCATCCGACGGCGACCGCGGCGTCGATGTTCTTGGCCGCCGGGTCCGGCAGGGTGGCCCGGACCGGCTGGGCCTGCCGGGCGTCGATCGTGACGGTGGTGTCCGCGTCCAGTCGCAGCCTCGGCTGGAACAGCAGCGCGTGGGTGGGAGAGAAGCCCGGGTGGATCATGCCGCTCAGGGAGTAGTCGCCCTTGGGCAGCCGCACCGTGAGTTCGCCGTCCTCCTCGTCGGCGTAGGAAGCGTAGAAATCGGTGTCCACGCCTTGGACGTCGGTCGCGGCGTCACCGGTGGGCTCGCCGTACTCGTCGATGTGCTTCAGCGTCAGGTTGAACATCTCGACCTCGCGCTCCGCCCCGACGGCGGTGCGCACCCTGACCTTGCCGTCGGCGGAGGTGGCGGACACCGAGCCGCCGAACGTGCCGTCGGTGCTCCCGGCTCGGGTGTCGGCCGTGACGGCGGCGCTCGCCTCGCCGCCCGCCGGCACGGTGACCCGCTGCGGCGAGACGGTGAACATACCCTCGGCGGCGGGTTTGCCGTCCACCGAGAGGGCGTCGACGGACAGGTCCAGGGTGACCGGCTCCGTACCGAGGTTGCGGTACGTGAGCTGCTTCGTCACCGGCTTGTCGTCGTCGTGCGGCCACTCCTGCTTGCCGAAGTCGAGCGGTCCCTGGTCGGTGACGACGCTCTGCTCGATCGCACGGGCCACATCGGTGCGGCCGGTGCCCTGCTGGAACGAGCTGTACGGGCCCGGCTCCGCGGAACCGGTCAGTACCGCCTTGATCCGCTCCCCGTCCCAGTCGGGGTGCTGCTGGGCCAGGAGGGCGGCGGCACCGGCCACATGCGGGGCCGCCATGGAGGTGCCGTCGAGTGTGAGGTAACCCGGTGTGCCGGAGGGGTTCGCCTCTTCCAGTCTGCTGCCGGGGGCCGAGGCGGCCGTGATGGCGACACCGGGCGCGGTCAGGTCGGGCTTGACGCCGCTGTCACCGACGCGCGGGCCGCGGCCGGAGAAGTCCGCGAGCTGGTCCGACTTGTCGACGGCGCCCACGGTGAGCGCGGCCTCGGCACTGCCCGGGGAGTCGACCGTGTGCTCGCCTTTCCCGTCGTTGCCGGCCGCGATGACGAACAGGGTGTCGGTCTCGGTGGAGAGCCGGTTGACCGCTTCCTCCAACGGGTCGATGCCGGGGGTGTCCTCGCCGCCGAGGCTGAGGTTGACGACGTCGGCGCCCTGGGCCACCGCCCACTCCATGCCCGCGATGATGCCGGATTCCTCGCCCAGGTTGTTGTCGTTGAGGACCTTGCCGTTGAGGATCTTCGCGCCCGGGGCGACGCCCTTGTACTTGCCGCCGGACTTGGCCCCCGTCCCGGCCACGATGGACGCCACGTGGGTGCCGTGGCCGAAGTGGTCGCCGCTGTCCGAGGAGCCGGAGAAGTCCTGCTCCGCGATCACCCGGCCCGCCAGGTCGGGGTGCGTCGTGTCGACCCCGCTGTCCAGTACGGCGACCTTGACGCCGGTGCCGTCATAACCGGCGGCCCAGGCCGCCGGAGCGCCGATCTGCGGCACGCTCCTGTCGAGGGTGCCCCGGCGCTTGCCGTCCAGCCACACCTTGTCCACCGCTGTCGAAGCGGTGAACTCCGCCCTGGCCCGAGCACCGCCGTCAGCGCCGGTGCCGGTCATGGAGTCCCAGAACTCGGTGCCGCGCTTCTTGACGGTACGCACCGCCGTGCCGTTGATGACGGGCAGCTCACGGTCGATCTGCGCCCCGGAGTTGGCCAACGTGCTCGTCGAGCGTGCCTTCCGGTTCCGGAACGTGACGATCAGCGGCAGGTCGGAGCGGTGGGCGTCGTCGTAGCCGTCCGCCACCAGCTCAGTCACATCGAAGAGCCGTTCGTCCAACTTGCCGGCTGCCAGCAGCAGTTCCGCGTCACCGGGCACCACACGCGTGTGCCCGGCGACCTTCCGGATGGAGAACGGCACCCGCTCCCGGCCCTTGGCCCGCTTCACTCCGGTGACCTGGCCGGTGCCGTCCATCATGACCCGGTCGCCGGTGATGAGCGTCACCGAGTCCGCCGCCGCGCCCTTACCGGTCCCGCCCGGGCCGCCCTGGGCACCGCCCGGCGGCGCCGCAGCGGCTCCGCCGACTAATCCTGAGGTGAGCGCCATGGCGATGGCGATGGCGCCCGCCAGATGTCCGCTGAATCTGCGCATGGGAATCGTCCCCTACTTTCCGTGGGAGAAAGCACCAAGGTTGGTTCGACCATGTGTTGATCTCATGAGCGGACGATCACGGTTCGGCACAGCAGCGCGGCGATGGGGGCAGGGCGGCCGTCGCGATCGACGTCCGCGCCCGCCGCACTGTCCGTGACCGCCCCCGGGTCCGCGTCCGGGGTCGGTCCTTCCGGGCCAGCCTTCCGGCTCACTCGTCGGGGTCAGCCTTCCGGGACAGGCGACGGTGAGGCCGGTGCGGGATTCCAGGGCGCTGCGGGTGTCGTCGCCGTGGACGCGGCGTTCGTCACCGCTGACGCCGTACCAGATCTGGAAGCGCTGGACGGCGGCGGTGAGAGCGGCGTCGTAGGTTCCGCCGGTGGAGCCGTCACGGTATACGCTCCTCACGCCTGAGAACGCACGGCACCCGCTCGCCGCGACCACCACCGGCGGCGACCACGACGAATGTCACCCGACCGATCCCGCTGATCCAGAGCGTTCCGCAAGTTTGATGCGGGAGCGGCCGGTCACTGCGCCGCCTCAAGCACCAGTACGCCGACCGGAGGCAACGCCCCCCGGAAGCAACCTGCGACTGCCAGGCGGGGAATGACCGGTCGTCCGGCGAGCATCAGACGTCACGGGGCCGGTGGGGAGCGGGGGGTGGGGAACGGGTGTGGGCTCACCGGTTGAGGATGCGGCGTAGCCAGCGGACGCGGGCCTCGCGGGCGTCGCGGGCGACGGCGGTGTCGGGTGCGATCTGGTCGGAGCCGTGGAATGCGCCGGACCAGACGTGGAGTTCGGCGTCGCCCCCGGCTTGCCAGACACGGGTGGCGTAGGTGATGTCCTCGTCGCGGTAGGTCTCGGCGGCGCCGGCGTCGATGTAGGCCGGTGGCAGGCCGGACAGGTCGGTGGCGCGGGCGGGTGCCGCGTACGCCGGGACCTGGTCGGTGCCGCGGGCCTCGCCGAGCAGCGACGTCCAGCCGACCTCGTTGGCGCGCCGGTCCCACACGCCGCGGCCGGCCATCTGCCGGGCGGAGTGGGTGTTGTCGCGGTCGTCGAGCATGGGGCACATGGCCAGTTGACCGGCGAGGTGTGGTCCGCCCCGGTCGCGCGCCATGAGCGCCACGGCCGCGGTCAGCCCGCCACCCGCGCTGCCGCCCGCCACCACGATCCGCTCCGGGTCGCCGCCGATCTCCGCGGCGTGCCGTGCCACCCACACCAGGCCTGCGTAGCAGTCCTCGACGCCCGCCGGGTACGGGTGCTCGGGGGCCAGACGGTAGTCGGCGGAGACTACGACGAGCCCGAGGGGTGCGGCCCACTCGCGCAGGATGCCCGGCATGCCGGTGCGGGCGGTCCCGCTGATCATGCCGCCGCCGTGGAGGTGGTAGATGACGGGTGCGGCGCCGGACAGTCCCGCCGGGCGGGCGATCAGCAGCGGGACGTCCGGTGCCCCGTCGGGTCCCGGCGCCGCGCGCTCCACCACCTCGAAGCTCCCGCCGTCGCGCAGTTCCTCCGGTGTGGGATCGGGAGCGGTCTCGGCGAGGTGCGCGCGCCACCGTGGCACGTCCGCGGGTGACGACGGCTCGGCGCCGCGCAGGTCGCCCAGCCCGTCCAGGACGGTTGCTGCTTCCGGGTCGAACGGCACGGGAGCGAGCTGGTCTTCCTGATTGGCCGGAGCCGCAGGGGTCTCGGGGGTCTCGGGAGTGGTGGGGGCCGTCGGAGTTGCGGAGGCCGCCGGGTCGGCCGGGGCTGCTGGGCCGGTGGTTCGTGGGGGCGTCGCGGGGGTCTGTCGCGGGTCGTCGTTCGGCATGGGGCAGGTGTTCATGGATCTCTTTCTGGACGGGTATGGGTTGTGTGCCGGTGCGTGCCGGATGCGCGGGCGGCGAGGAGCACGTGGGTGGCGGGGGCGCGCAGGCGGTGGGGGGTCCAGGTCACCAGGTGACGGGCAGTTCGTGTACGCCGTAGGCGATCATGTCGTGTTTGAAGCGGATGTCCTCGTCCGGGAGGGTTGTGCGCAGTCCGGGGAAGCGGCGCAGCAGGGCCGGGTAGGCGAGTTGGAGTTCCTTGCGGGCCAGGTTCTGCCCCAGGCACTGGTGGACGCCGTAGCCGAACGCGAGGTGTCCGCGTACGTCCGGCCTGCCGACGTCGAACCGGTCGGCGTCGCGGAAGACGGCCGCGTCGCGGTTGCCTGAGGCGTTCGGCACGATCACGCCCTCGCCCGCGCGTACGAGCTGGCCTGCGATCTCGACGTCTTCCGTGGCGACCCGGGAGAGCCCGTTCTGGGTGATGGACAGGTAGCGCAGCAGTTCCTCGACGGCCGAGGCGACCAGGGCGGGGTCCTCGCTGTCCCGGACGACGGCGAGCTGGTCGGGGTTGCGCAGCAGCACCAGGGTGCCGAGGGCGAACTGGTTGGTGGTGGTCTCGTGTCCCGCGACCAGCAGCGTCATCGCGGTTTCGACGAGGAGCGCGGGAGTGAGTTCGCCGGTGCGCATGCGTGTGACGACCAGGGTGCTGAGCAGGTCGTCGCCCGGATCGTCGTCCTTGCGTCGGATCAGGTCGCCGAGGAAGTCGGCGAGTTCGGTGCGGGCGGCGGTGAACTCTTGCACGGTGCTCTGCCGGGAGATCATCGTGCCGGCCACGCGCTGGAAGAGGGCATGGTCCTGCCGGGGGACGCCGAGCAGTTCACTGATGACCAGGGAGGGCATGGGCAGCGCGAAGGCTTCGACGAGGTCGGTCGGCGGCCCTGCGGCCTGCATCCGGTCCAGCAGGTCGTCGATGATCTGCACCAGCCGCGGAGTCATCGCGGCGACCTTTTTGACCGTGAAGTGCCCGATGAGCATACGGCGTTGACGCGCATGCTCCGGATCGTCCTGCATGCTCAGGGCCTGCACCTCCTCGCGGCCCTGGGCTTTGAAGCCCTCGGTCGGTGCGGGGAAGCCGGGCCTGCTCGGGTCGGCGCTGAAGCGCGGGTCGGCCAGCACGGCGCGCTGGTCCTCGTAACAAGTGACGAGCCAGGGCGTCTGTCCGTCCCAGATCCGTACCCGGACGAGCGGGGCCTGCGCGCGCAGGGCGGCGAGGTGCGGCGGTGGGTCGAAAGGGCAGCCGGGAGCGCGGTCGAGGGGGAAGTCGGGAATCGTGGTCTGCGGCACCGGTGTCTCTCCTGTGATCAAAGCGGGATGGGGGAAGCGGCCGGCTGCGGGTCCGGCGCCGGTTCCCTTGGGCTCGTGGTGGACTGCGCAGGCGGGCAGGCACGATCGCCTCGGGCAGCCGAAGGCCGGCCGGGGCGGGCCCGCACGCGGAGCAGCAGGTGCGAAGGTTCGAAGGCGGGGAGACGGCCCCACGGCACCACACGGACGTGCCGGTCGGGTCGTGTTCCGTGAGGGGACCGATACAGCGCGGCGCGGCTGTCCCCCAAAGCGCCCAGCGCGGCCGGGCCTTGACCAGTACCGCCCAGCGCGGCGCCGCCGGTACCCGCGCGCCCTTCGTCGCCCCGCACCGGGCACGAACAGGATCAGTGCACACGGTGTGGAGGAAAGGGCGCGGCTTCCACGAGAGGACCGATGACGACGCTCACGGCCTGGGAAGAGGGTGACAGCACGCACCGAAGCGGCCCCGCGCCAAGACGGGCGGTACAGCACGACACGTGGTGAGCGTGCACCCGGGAACGCCGCCTTGGAAGCGGCTACAGTCTGTCAACCTCGATGAACACAGAGGCATGCTAGCACTGTCCGGCCGTGGAGACTGGGCACGCATCGGGATGCCCGCTGGCGGAGTGGCCGAAAAGAGCGCACAGTGCGTCGCAGTTTTGGTGAAGGTGCGTGGGGTCGAGCCAGGCCTCGTAGTGGTTTGCAGACAGACAGCGCGCCATGTCCGCCGCATTGTTGATCCGGTGCTGAGCGTGTCCGTGCCGGGCCCGGATCTGCGGCCGGGCTGGGCGGGGGGAGCCGAAGTGGGGCGGTTCTCCAGACACCCGCAAACTGCCTCGTCCAGGGGAGGAACGCTCCGGCAACCGTGCAACTTGGTTTCTGGGTTCCCTTATGCGTTGGCGTCTGGCACATGAGCTTCGAGGTCGGGCGGATCAAGTGCAGCAGGAGTCCATCTGTCCGCTGTGTGCGCCGTACGAAGAGGTGACAGGAGCGTCGGGAGGGCACTCAGCGTCATTCCGGCTGCGCCGGCCCACAGGGCGGCTGTTGCCCCCAGTGCGGAGCCCAAGGTTCCACCGAGGAGTCCACCGAGAGGGATGCCGGTCCAGGAGATGAAGCGGGCTGTCGCGTTCATCCGGCCCAGCAGCCTGTCGGGTGTGCGGGCTTGCTGGTAGCCGGACTGCGCTACTACACGGATGACTCCACCCAGCGAGAGAGCCACGAGCCCGGTCGCGGCCACCCACACGCTCCACCCTGGCCGGGCAAGCGGCATCAGGGCGGTCAGCGGACAGGTGACCAGAGATGCCAGCCAGATGACCGGACCCTGTCCGACCCACATCGCGACGGTGTTGGCCAGCAGTGCGCCCAACAAGGCGCCGCAGCCCATCCCCGAGAGAACCAGGCCTGTGCCGAAAGGCTGCAGGCCGGTCTCCCGCTCGAGGAAGACGAGCAGCATGGCCTGGTACATGGCCAAAAAGAGGTTGAAGGCCGCGTCTCCGAGCGTGATGGCGCGCAAGACGGGGTGTCGGAGTACGAACTTCAGTCCCTCGTCGATCTCTCGCTGCAGAGCGGGCTTTCGGCCTGGTGGTGGCTTCGGTTCGTGTTGGCGGATCGTGGTCGCGAGCAGTCCCGACAGGGCCATGCCGGCGGAACTCGCCAGGAGTGCGGCAGGTGCCCCGACGACGCCGATCAGTGGTCCCGCTGCTGCCGGCCCGCCGATGCTGGTCACCGAGCGCACGGCCGACAGTTTCGCGGTTCCCTCCACGACGTTGTCGCGTCCTACCAGGTGCGGAAGATGACCCAGGTACGCGACGTCGAAGAACACGGTCAACGTGCCATGCAGAAGGGCGACCGCGCAAAGCCACCAGAAGGTGAGCCGGTCCGCCCACCAGGCCACGGGAACGGTCGCGAGGACCAGCGCACGCGCAAGGTCGGTGACGATCGTCACCGACCGCTTGCGCATACGGTCCACCCACGCGCCTGCCGGCAACCCGACCAGGAACGAGCCTGCCGAGGTCATCGCAGCCAGGAGGCCGACCTGGAACTCGTCAGCGTCCAGGGCCGCGATGGCGACGAGGGGCAGCACCAGGAACACGACGCGATCGCCGAACTGGCCGAGTGCGGTGGCGAGGAACAGACGACCGAAGTCCCGGTCCCGTAAGAGTCCGAACCGTACCGATGCAGACACGGGTCTCCTGAGGTCGACGCGAAAGACGGATCGCTGGCATGGCTCCAGCGGCTACGGCCGGTCGATCCCGAACTCGTAGACCACTTCCCGGCGCATGTCCGGGATGACAATGTCGGCGGTCTCCACCGGCCGGCCACCGATGTCGTAGATGGTTCGCTCGATGAGCAGCACCAGGTCCCCCGCGCCGATCCCAAGGAGGTGGGCCTGCACCTGAGTGGCACGGGCCGGGCGTGGCACCTCGACCACCGTGTCGACGGTGATGCCGATGGCGCGCATACGCTCCACCACCCCTCTCCCCGCCAGGGGCCCGTTCTCGGGCAGCATGATGGGCGTCCCCTGCGTGATGGCCATCGGCTCCCACGACGCGGAGAGCTGGACGGGCTGCCCGTCGGCGAGGAACTCGTAGTGCGTGGCGACGCACAGCTCCCCCGGGGTGAGAGCAAGCCGCTCGGCGATCCGATCCGGAGCGGGAACCCGCGGCTGGCTGTGGGCATCCCAAGCGCTGGCCCCACCCCGCTCCCTCATTCCGGCATCGAGAGGAGAGCCGTCTCTGCGCTCGCGGTGTCGGGAGCGGATCAGGCGCAGGCGCTCCCTCGGTTCACAGACATAGGTGCCCGAGCCGGCACGTCCTTCAAGCAGACCATCGACGATCAAACGGTCCATGGCCCTCTGCACGACGTTGCGGCCCACCCCGTACTCCTCGGCGAACCGGACCCGGGACGGCAGGCGCTCCCCGATCCCCCACTCCCCCGCCAGCACCCGAGCGCGCAGAACATCGGCCAGGGCGACGTACGGCGCCTGTCGGGGCATTGACGCTCCTTCCGTATCGCTCATGCGCGACGACTGGTCGTCTGGACTTCGGCAAGCTACTGCACCGGCGAAAAGCTGCTGGAGTAGAAGCACACACTGCGCTCATGCGGATCGGAGGCGTCACGGCATCCGGCTGACCAGGACAGCCGGAGGTGTCTCATGAGACTCCGCGCAGTCTGGAGAAGGACGGGTGGCGGGCCCTGCTGCCAGTGGACGCCGGGGTCGTCCAGCAGCGGGCGTCCGGCGGTTGCGGCCCACCGACCGCTGGATCCGGGGTGAGCAGCTCGACGCGCTCCGAAGCCAGGTGCCGCCGTGCGTGCACTGCCGACCGGACACGGCTCTCGGCATGGTGCCCTGGAGCGACTGCGCCCCGGCCAGCGTGCCGGCCGGGGCGCACCCGCAAAGGGGTGTGATCGTGAAGGGCGGTCGCCTACGCGGCGAAAGGCTATGCGAGGCTTCAGCCGAACGATCGTCCTCGCATGCGATAGATGAGGCCCGGGGACACAGTTCCCTTCACCATCACGCCCATTGCAACCACACCGGCCCGGCGAGCATTCCCGGTGCGGCAGGAGATTCTCGTGCGGGCCGACACGGGTCGTGGGACGCCCGCCACACGGTCACGCGGCGGTCTTCTCGCGGCGACGACCGCTGCGGGCGAGGGCGCCGGTGAACTCATCGCGGCTCATCTTCGAGCGGCCCGTTCCCGTGATGTGGGGGTGGGGATGACGGGGCTGGGTGAAGACGGCCCGCTCGGTGCGCGGGCTGAGGACCGGGCCCGCCAACGCCGCCGCGCTGCGGGCCCGGGAGCGCACCGCCTCCCGTATCCCTCATGACGGCAGGCGCTCGAACGGGACATCGTCCCGAACCCTTGCAAACCATTCCCCGGCAACTACCGCGCCGGATGCACCACAATCGTGCGGCATCGCCGCAACCGTGTCCGAACGTGACGAGGTCGCGGTGGGGGCATACGGGCCCCGGGCCCCAGCCGCCCTCAGGCGTTGCGACCAGGCATGGAAGGCGTTCATGAGGCCCCACGCAAGAGCCGATGGCGGCCGGCCCGATGGAGCCGGGTCCGAACTTCTTCCGGATGCGGTCCATGGCCTCCTCGGCGACCAGCCGGGACCCCGGGTGCCGTCCAGGCCGATCTGCTCGGTGACCTGGCCGGCATCGATGAGGAGGTTCTCGGCCCTAAGGCCGATCCCGGTCAGGCGGGCGCGTTGCGGGCCGGCGGCGTCCATCAGCTGGTAGGCGAGCGTGCGCAGGTCCTCCTCGTGGCCGGAGGGTCCGGGCAGGCGTCGGGCCTTCTCCCGAACGGTGCCGCCCGCGAAGCGCAGCGTCAGGGTGACCTCGCGGGCGGCCTGACCGCGGCGGCGCAGCTGGAGACCGAGCCGGACGACGAGGTCGAGCAGGGCGCCCCGGACGACGGCGCCGATCCCGGGTGTGGCTGGTGAAGTGGTGGCGTACGGCGGCGGAGGCCGGCAGGTTCCGGGACGACGGGGCGGGGGCCGATGCCGCGGGCGCGGTCGGCGGCGAGTCGGCCGGCCTTCTTGCCCAGCAGACGTTGCACGGTAGCTGAGGAGACAGCGGCGAGCAGTCCGACCGTATGGATGCCGTCTCGAAGCACGGCTGTCTGGCGGGGTCCGATCCCGTGCGGGGCTTCTACCGGCAGCGGAGCGAGCCAGTCGGCTACCCGTTCGGGCGATGGCGAGGACGCCGCCGGGACCGGTGATCTGTGCGGAGGCGGTGGCCGCGACGGTGATCGTGGGCCCGATGCCGATCCGGACGTCGACTCCCAGGTGCGAGATGTTCCGCACGTGCAGGATCTCGGCCAGGTGAGCGACATCGGTGCCGTGGTAGCGCAGGGCGCCTGTCAGCTCGACGCGGGGCCGCGGACGGCGGCAGCCGCCCAGCCAGGAAACGGTCCGTTCGACCGCCCAGCGATGCCGGCCGAGCCGCTGCGAGCACTCGACGCCTTTGCGGGCGATGCGGTGGCGTGCCGCGCTGGGCAAGCCATCGGCGCAGGTGGTTGTGGTCGTAGCCCTTGTCGCCGTCGTGCCCGGCCCGACCTCTCCCCCGCCGACCTTCCCCGCCTGACGGCGCCGCCGCACTGATGACGGCACGGCGCGGCGGCCACGGCCGACGCGCAACCGGCTGAGCGCGCCTTCGATCCCCGGCCGTGGCCGCGCCGCCCATCCCGCCCGCTCCTGCGTCTCACTCCCGCCAGGGACGTGCGCGGAAGCGGCCGCAACGGGGTTGTCAGCGCCCTGACCACGCTGTGACAGCGTGGTCAGCTGCCCGGACACGGGCACGGTCCGACGGGCGCAATCCTTGTCGCAATCCGGCTCCTCGCGTCTGGTGAGCGGGGCTTCACGCCGCCCGAGTCGCTCCCTGGGTGCGGGCCATCTGCCGCAGCTCGGCGCGCGCCGCCGGCGCCGGGCGGGTGGTCTCCCAGTACGGGTGCCACCACAGCCGCACCGACAGGCGCAGCAGGTGGCGGCGCAGGGCTGTGGTGTCACGGCGGTGGGGCGCGGCGAGCGCGTTGTAGGTGGCGTTGAAGGCGGCTTGCGTCTGCACCAGGTCGTCGGGGAAGTCGATGGCGTCCATACCGACATTAGATCGCTTGTTCGAATTTGCTGTCATCTCGAACACGCCGCCACCCCGTCCGGCCAGCCGTGGTCGGGACTGCGCGCCTGCGAGCACAGGCGTGGTCGGCCTCGTGATCGGGGTGCGCCGTAGCCCCCCGACCGTGACGGGCGGGTGATCTTCCTTCGCGTACGCGGGCGCAGCCCTGGCGGCGCGCCTCCAACTTGCCCATTCCCAGAGACTATTGACAGTCTCAGGATGCTCTGCCATGTTTTGTCCGCCGCTTTCGGCGAGCGAGCGCACAGGCACAGAGCACAGGGTCCGCGTAGCGGCGGCTCTCCGGCCGGGTCCGTCCCGCCGTCAGCCGGACCGTTCCGCCGAGACGGGTTCTTCCCCGGGCGCGGGCCGCCAGGTGCGGGACGGGACGACGAGCGGGCCACCGGTGACCGGGTCGGGGACGACGACCGCGGGCAGGCCGAAGACCTCCTGGACCAGTTCCGCTGTGACCACCTCGTCCGGCGGGCCCTGGGCGACGATCCGGCCGGCCTTCATGGCGACGAGGTGATCAGCGTAACGAGCGGCCTGGTTCAGGTCGTGGAGTACGGCGACGACCGTACGGCCGCGCTCGTGGTTCAGGCGCCGGATCAGGTCCAGTACCTCCACCTGGTGCGCGATGTCCAGGTACGTCGTCGGCTCGTCGAGCAGGAGCAGGTCCGTGTCCTGGGCCAGGGCCATGGCGATCCACACCCGCTGCCGCTGGCCGCCGGACAGCTCGTCCACCGGGCGGTCGGCGAGGTCGGCGGTGTCGGTGCGCTCCAGTGCCTCGGTGACGGCCCTCTCGTCCGCCTGCGACCACTGCTGCCACCACTTCTGGTGCGGCTGCCGCCCGCGCGCCACCAGGTCGGCGACGGTGATGCCGTCGGGTGCGGCCGGCGACTGCGGAAGGACACCCAGGGCCCGCGCGACCTGACGGCCGGGCAGGCCCGCGATGTCGGCGCCGTCCAGCAGCACGGCACCCCCGCGCGGCCTGAGCAGCCGGCCCAGCGCACGCAGCATCGTCGACTTGCCGCAGGCGTTCGGGCCGACGACGACCGTGACCTTGCCGTCGGGTATCTCCAGGTCGAGGCCCTCGACGACGGTGCGGGCCTCGTACGCCAGGGTCAGATCCCGCGCCACGAGACGGCTGGGGAAGGTACGGCTCATGACGGATTGCCTCCGGAGCGGCTGCGGTTGCGGGCGACGAGCCACATCAGGTACGGGGCGCCCACCGCGGCGGTGAGGACGCCGACGGGGAGTTCCACGGGGGAGAACAGACGGCGGGCCAGCAGGTCCGCGAGCACGACGACCAGCGCACCGGTCAACGCCGAGGACAGCAGCGAGACCTGGGCCGTGCGGGTCAGCCTCCGCGCGATCTGCGGGGCGAGCAGCGCGACGAAGTCGACCGGGCCGACCGCACCGGTCGCCACCGACGTCACGACACCGAGCAGGGTCAGGCCGAACCGGACGCGGTCCAGCCTGACGCCGAGCGCGGTCGCGGTGTCGTCGTCGAAGTTCGCCCCGCGCTGCGCCCGGGCCGCCCACAGCGCCGCCGGGACCGCCACGACCATCAGCAGCGCCAGGGGCCGTGCCTCCTCGTAGCCACGGCCGTCGAGGGAGCCGGTCAGCCAGATCTTGGCCTGCTGGGCGGCCAGATAGTCGCCCTTGGTGAGCAGGAGCTGGGTCAGCGAACCGAGGGCGACGGACACGCCGATGCCGACCAGCACGAAGCGCGAGGCGTGCAGTCCGCGCCGCCAAGCGAAGGCGTACACCAGCGCGGCCGCGGCGAGGCCGCCGGCGATGGAGACGTAGGGCAGCGCGTCGTAGGCGATGGCGGTGAAGCTCATCGCGGCGACCGTGGCCGCGCCCGCGCCATGGGTGATGCCGATGACGTCGGGGCTGGCCAGCGGATTGCGCGCCACGGTCTGCACCAGCGCGCCCGCCACTCCGAACGCGGCCCCGGCGAGGAGGCCGACCACCAGCCGGGGCAGTCGCAGCGTGCCCACCACCAGCTCGTCCGCGCTCGGCCGGCCGAGGAGTACCCGCACGACCTGCGACGGCGACACGAACGACTCGCCCACACACAGGTACACCACCACCGCGCAGCCGAGCAGCACCGTGAGCACCGCCGCGACGACGGCCGCCCGCCGGTGTACGAGGAAGCTGGCGCGCCCCACACGCAGGACGCCGTGCCCGGCCGGGCGGCGGCCCGGTCGGACGAGGGGGGACGTGGTGCTGCTCACGCGGCCACCACCGTCCGCCTCCGCACGAGGGCGATCAGGAACGGCACACCGATCAGGGCGGTCATGACGGCCACCGGCACCTCCGAGGGCGGGAAGAGGACACGGCCGAGCACATCGGAACCGAGGATCATCACCGGCCCGAGCAGCGCCGCCAGCGGCAGCACCCAGCGGTGGGCGGTGCCCACCAGCGCGCGGGCGACGTGCGGGACGGCGAGACCGGTGAACGCGATCGGACCGGCCGCGGCCACCGATGCGCCCGTCAGCACCGTCGCGCCCAGCGCGCCGAGCAGTCGCAGCGAGCCGACCTTGTAACCGAGGCCGCGGGCCGCGTCGTCGCCGAGCGCCAGCGCGTCCAGACCCCGGGCCACCATGGCGACCAGCACCAGGCCGGCCAGCACGAACGGCCAGATCTGGCCGATGACCTCGCTGCCGCGCCCGCTGATCGAACCGACCTGCCAGAATCGGAACTCGTCCAGCATGCGGGCCTCGACGGCGGAGATCCCGGACACGATCGAGGCGAGGAAGGCGTTCATCGCGGCGCCCGCGAGGGCGAGTTTGACCGGGGAGGCCCCGCCCCGCCCGGAGCTCGCGACCGCGTACGCCGCCAGCGCGGCCAGTGCCGCGCCGGTGAACGCGAACCACACGTACCCGGTCAGGGTGTGCACCCCGAGGAACGCAATGGCGCACACCACACCCACCGAGGCGCCCTGGCTGACGCCGAGGATGCCGGGTTCGGCGATGGGGTTGCGGGTGATGCCCTGCATCACCGTCCCGGCAACGGCGAGCGCGACGCCCACGAGCACGCCGATGACGGTCCGTGGGACCCGCAGTGACCGCACCGCCTGGGAGTCGTTGTCGCTGCCGCCGTGCAGCAGGGCCTGGAACACCTCGGTGGGGGCGATCTGGCGGCTGCCCACGGCGAGGCTCAGCAGAACCGCGACCAGTAGCATCGCCGCGCCTGCCAGCAGCCAGCCGGCCCGGCGACGGGTGGGTGACGACATGCGCCGCGCTCACTCTCTCTTGCCGGGCCGTCAGGCCTTGAGGTACTTCTGCAGGTCGTCGAGGACCGAGTCGGCCGCGGTGACGCCGAGACCCAGATACCAGGTCTCGTCCGGCACGTCACGGGCGTGGCCGTCCTTGACCGCCTTCAGGTTCTTCCACAGCGGGTTGCCCTAGGCCTTGGACTTGTCGGTGGCCTTGGGGTCGCCGTAGACATCGGTGAAGATCCAGTCGGCGTCGGCCTGGTCGATGTTCTCGGCGCTGATCTCGGCGGCCAGAACCTCGATGTCCTGGTTCTTCGGGCGCGGGATGCCGACATCCTGCAGGATCGTGCCGATGAACGAGTCGTTGCCGTACAGGCGGATGACCCCATCGGGCATGTAGCGGACCATCGAGACCGTCGGCTTGTCCGCGCCGAGCTTCGCGCCGAGCTCCCTCGCCCGGGTCTCGTACGCGGCGAGCTTGGCCTTGGCCTCGGCGGTCTTGTCCAGCGCGGCGGCGTTCAGCAGGAAGTTCTGCTTCCAGGTGAAGCCGGGGCGGATCGAGAACACGGTCGGGGCGATCTTCGACAGCTCGTCGTACTGGGCAGCAGCGCGCAGCTGGCTGCCCAGGATCAGATCGGGCTTGAGGGCCGCGATCGCCTCCAGGTTGAGGCTGTTGATGGTGCCGACGCTCTTCGGTGAGCCCGCGTCTTTCTTCAAGTACGACGGCAGCTCGGGGGAACCCTCGGTGGTGGCCAGGCCGACAGGCTTGACGCCGAGGGAGACAACGTTGTCGAGCTCGCCGACGTCCAGCACGACGACACGCTTGGGCTGCGCCTTGATCACGGTTTCGCCCATGGCCTGCTTGATGGTCCGCGGCCACTGCCCCGGCTTCGCGTCCGTGCCGAGCGCGGCGGTCTTCGCGGCGTCGGCGAAGTCTTTGCCGCCCTTCGCGACCGACTTGGAGTCCTTCGTCCCCGAACCGGACTGGGCGGAGGTGCTGCTGCCCTTGCCGTCCATGGAGGAGTCGCTGCCGCACGCCGTGAGGGAGAGAGCGGCGACGACGGCGAGAGCGACGGCGGCGGGGCCGCGGCGCCGAAGTGACATGGGACAGCTCCTCGCTGCGGTCAACGATCAAATGAGGCGAGGCTTGCGATACACAAGTGAGGGTGCCTTCGCGGAGGCACACCACGGCGGAAGCGAGATGCCTGCTCCAGGTCGCTCCCTCGAAAACCGACGAGGTAACGGCTTCTCCTCGTCAGCCCAGAACTGGCCGACGTCGTCAGCACGATCATTGCCCGCGTCCGTGCCACCGGTGTCCCGCCAACTGATCCGCAACGACAAGTACCGCCGCCTGCTGCGACAACGCGGAATTCGACCGGTCATCGCGGAACGAGGCCAGGCACACGGCAGCGGCCTGGGCATCTTCCGCTACGCGGTCGAGCGCACCATCGCCTGGCTGCGCGGCTTCCGCCACTTACGCATCCGCCAGGTACGACCCGACGACATCCACGAAGCCCTTCTCGGCCTCACCACCTGCCTGATCACCCCACACCGCCAGGCCCAACGCCCTTGTCAGACCTGTCAACCGCAACGGCCGGCAGATCACTCGAGACGGCGGCTGACGGTCGCGGTTCGCGGGCGGCGCCTTCTGGGCGAAGACGGTCCGCGTAAGATCACCGCTCGAAGGGGGTGGCATGACCATGAGGAACTACCGGTGGTGCGTGGCGATCGCGGCGTCACTGCTGCTGGCCGGCTGTGGCGGTGGCGCGGAGAGCGACGGCGGGAACGGCAAGGCGGTGGCGCTCACGAAGGAACAAGTACGGGAGACGTTGCCGGATGGCGAGGCCATGACGGGCTGGAAGGAGTCCGCTCGGCCCACGGCCGTGGAGACGGACAAGCTCTACCGTTCGGAGGCCTGCCCCATCAAGGGCAACGCGGGCTGCGAGAACTCCCGTTACTTCGGCGCCTCGACCTTCCAGCACGACGACAACGCCGCCACCGTCACCTTTCTGATCATCGCCTACGACAGCGAACAGGCCGCCCGGGAGGCGTACGACGTGCTCTGGGACGGCTACTACGGCAAGAAGGCGGGACAGAGGGCCAAGACGTTCGGGATCGGCCCGATCGGTGAAGAGCGCGACGCTCGATTCGGTTCCTCCGGCTTCTACGGCGAGCCCGGCGCCGTGACCCAGACCCGGGTCGGCACGACGCTGCTGTGGACGCTGGCGGCTTCCTCGGACAAGGACAAGGACCACATCGTCGACGAGGACGGAGTCCGGGACCTGGCCACGATGCTCGCCAAGCGGGCCCGACAGGCCCAGAACGGGGACACACCTTCCGCCGCGCTCGACGGCTGACCGGGCGGCCACACCGGGACCCAGGGCTTCGGCAAAGTCGGATGATGTCCGTTTCATGATCATGTGAGCTGTATGAGGGCGAGCGGACGGTTCCCGCTCAGGGGTGTTGCGCCTTGGAGCCGTTGTGTCTCCCTGGCTCGTGGGGTGGAGCGATCCGACTGCGCTGGGGGATGATCCCTGGCGTGGGTGAGGAAGCGGGTGCAAGTGCGGACGACGCTTGTGCATGGGATGAGCGACCGGGCTCGGCATTCGGTCTGATAGCGGATGATCCGGCTGAAAGACATTGGCGTCTGGTGCCCGTTGGCCGCCTGCGGCCGAAGCGGACCTGCAGCCCGCCGAACGGGCGCGACCTTTTCAACTGCCCTCGGCTGCCGTGTCAACCGTCACCCTGCTCGATGTCGAGATGGATCGGACCCCGGAGAACCGGGCTGGGCCGGTACGGCGGCGGGTCGGTGACCAGCCTGGGGCGGTCGAGCCGGCGTACCAGCTCGGTCAGCGCGATCTGGGTCTCCCGCCGGGCCAGCGGGCCGCCGAAACACAGGTGGATGCCGCTGCCGAACCCCAGGTGCTGGTTGTCATGCCGATCCGGGTCGAAGCGGTCCGGATCGTGGAAGCGCTTCGGATCGCGGCTGCCTGAGGCCAGCATGAACATGATCTGGGAGCCCTGGGGGATGACGGTGTCGGCGACGGTGATGTCGCTGTATGCCGCCCGCCAGGGAATGATGTGCACGGGGGGCTCGTAGCGCAGCAGTTCCTCGACCAGTGGCACGACGAGGTCCGGTTCGTCGCGCAGTCGCTGCAGCACCTGGTGGTGGCGCAGCAGTGTCAGCATGCCGTTGGTGATGAGGTTGACGATGGTCTCATGGCCAGCGATGAGGAGCAGTCTGGCGGTGGCGACGATTTCGGCGTCGGCCATCCGACCGTCGGGCCCGTCGTCGTTGGCCAGTCGTGAGAGCAGGCCGTCTCCCGGCCGGCTGTGGCTCTGTTCCACCAGCTCGCCGAGGCACTGGCACAAGTCCTTGCGGGCCTGTACGCCCTTGTCCAGTTTCTCCTTCGGGTCGGTTTCAGGGTTGTAGTCGACCGAGTTCATCAGGTCGCTCACCCAGCGGTGGACATTCGGTTCGCCCTCGCGTGGCACGCCGAGCAAGCGACAGGTCACGGTCACGGGGAGCGGGAAGGCGAAATCGTCGACGACGTCGATCTGCTCCTTGCCCGCGAAATCGTCGATCAGGCCCGCGACGATGGCGGTCAGGTCGCCTTCCATGCCGGTCACCAGCCCCGGAGTGTGCGGGGGGCCGAAGTGACGCATCGCCATGCGCCGCAGGCGATCGTGCTCGGGCGGGTCCATGTGGATGAACGACGACGTGGCCCCTCCCTCGACCGGGGGCATCGGATGCGACAGATTGCGCAGGTCGGAGCTCAGATGCGGGTCATTCAGCGTGTCCGTGATCTCACGATGGGTACTGATGACGTAGCTGCCGTCCTCCTGCCGAGCCACCGGCGTCTCACGCAACTCGGCATACAGCGGGTAGGGGTCGGCCCGGGCGGAGTAGTCGTAGATCCGTTGCAGGGTGCCGGGCGTCTCGGTCGTGGTCGTCCGGTCTTCCGCCTGCCGATGCTGGTGCACGGCCGTGACGCGGCGCCCACCCGGGTCTTGGCCGGTGACGACCACGGTGGCGCTCTGAGCGAGCAGGGTGGGGCCGGGGAGGTCGACGGGAACCGGTTCCATGTCGGCCGGCTGGTCCGGCGTGGGGCAGGGGGGCGGGAAAGGTGCGGCCGTCTCGATCAGCCGGCGGTAGTGGTCCAGCCACTTGCCGTTGTTGAAGCTCACGGCAGCCGTGACGCGGCCCCGGTAGCCGTATGCGGTGACGAAGCGGTGGTCGTCCAGCGATCCCTGGGTGACGGCCACCTCGTCGGCGAAGGTCGGCACGCCGACGGACTTGATGTTGACGCCGAACTGGATCGACCAGAACAGCGGGATGGACAGGTGGGGCCGGCGGTCCGCCGTGGCGCTGACCATGTTGTGTGCCGCGACCTCTGCCTGCTCCACGGCGTTGGCCCAGTGCTCCATCGAGATGAGCCGGTTTTCGTAGATGGGGTTCGGGCAGCGTGCCACGTCTCCCGCGGCGAAGACGTCGTCGGTGACGCGGCCGTCGATGTCGAGGGCGCGGCAACCCGTGTCACAGGTGACCCCCCACTCGCCTGCCGCCAGTCCCGATTCCCGCAGCCACTCGGTGTTTCGGATGCTCCCGAGTGCCACCACCGCCACGTCGGCGTCGACCGTGCTGCCGTCGTCGAAGTGAGCACGGCGGAACCGTCCCTGCGCGTCGCCCTCGAGCCTGGCGACTCTGACACCGCACCGCAGGTCGATACCGTGAGCACGCTGCAAGCTGGCCGCGACATCACCGATCATGGCGCCGAGCGCCCCGACGAGCGGGGCCGGCGCGAGTTCGGCGACGGTGACCGGGATGTCCCGCTCGCGGCAGACGGAGGCGATCTCGGAGCCGGTGAAGCCCGCACCGATGACCAGCACACGGGAGGGCCCGCCGGCGAGGGCTCGCCGCAGGCTCTCGGCATGCTCGCGTGTACGTAGGACGAACACGCCGTCCAGGGCCGCCTCGGACTCGACGGACCACGGCCGGGCCCGTACTCCGGTGGAGATCAGCACTCGGTCGAAGGGAATCTCGCGTCCGTCGGCGAGTCGCACGTACTTCGTCACGAGGTCCAGCCCGCTGGCGGGCACGCCCCGCAGCCACTCCGCGTCGATGCCACGACGGCGGGGCAAAGTGGTGCCCCCGGCCGGCACCCAGCCGGTCAGTACTTGCTTGGACAGGGGAGGCCGGTCGTAGGGCTCGCCCAGCTCGTCACCGATCATGGTCAGCGATCCGGTGAAGCCCTCGTCCCGCAGTGCCTCGCCAGCCCGCAGCCCTGCCAGGGAAGCCCCGACGACCACGATGCGGCCATCGCGCTTGAACGCACGCAGGTTGTCGGCACCGGTCATGACGGTGCCGCCTCCGCCGGTGCGTGCCGCGCCTCCAGCTGGTCGACCAGGATCGCCTGGACCGGGCAGGCCGCCGCGGCGCGTAGCACCTGCTCGCGCTGGGCGTCGTCGGGGTTCGGGTCGTACAGGAGCGCTTCCTCACCGTGTATCCGGAACGCCTCCGGAGCTAGGAACGCGCACTGCGCATACCCCGCACACCGGGAAAGATCAACGACGACTTTCACCCCGGCCTCCACAGGGAGTGGGAGCTGCAGACCCTCGAGTCGGCGTCACTTCGGCGCGCGAGGGAGCATCCGGCCACTGCCCACCCCTGCGAAGCGCACGGGGCGCACCGCGCTCGTCGGGTCCCCATGGAGAATTGATCACCGCGGCCCAGGCGACCGGCGCCTGACCAGGGACGCATCCATGGTGTGGCTGCATATCGGTTACGCAAGCGGCGCTCTTCTGAAATGCGGTTTCGATGGAATTCATGTGGCGCGGTACGCCGGAAAACCATCACAGAGCCAGCGTAGACAGCGGCACCGACACCGGCGAGTCCGATGGCCCGGGAGACGAACGCCTGACACCCGACGTCGACATCAACGGCGCTGGACCGCGGCGTATCTTGGTGGAGAACCGGCGTACGCGGCACGGCAGCGAGACGCCGAGTCTGTAGAGGTCGGATTGAACTCCTGGAGCGGTGGCCGGCAGCAGCCCCATGTCCGTCGCGTGCCCGCTCGGCAGGACTTGGCCAGCGGCGCTTGAGCAGTAGCGCGGCAGCGCCGACACCCAACACACGACCCTGTCCGACGCAGTCGGACTTGCGTCCGCTGCACGACCTCGCTACTCCGGACGAGGACGACGATCAGCGGTGAGAGAGGCACGGCGGGCAACGCCTGCATCGGCGTGCCTGTCGGCCTCGCGCGCACAACAGCGTGATCAAATGGGGCATGGCATCGTCCTGGACCGGTAATCGGGTACGCCTGCGCGCCGTCGAGCCCGACGACTGGACGGCGTTCGCGCGTTTCGCCGACGACGACGGGACGCGAGCGGGTCGGCTGGATCTGCCGAGGTCCGCCGAGAGCTTCCGTGCCTGGGCGAAGGAGCAGGCCGTGGCCGAGTGCGATGACGACCGGTTCCGGTTGGCGGTCGAAGCGACGGCCACGGGAGAGCTGGTCGGTACAGTCGGCTCACATCGCACCGGCCCTCGCTCAGGCTGGTTCGAGTTCGATATCACCATCAGCGCCGGCCACCGGCGCAAGGGCTACGCGGCGGAAGCCGTGGTGCTGCTGCTGCGCTTCATGTTCGCCGAGCGGCGCTATCACAAATGCCTGGCGGCGGTTTTGGCCCACAACGAGGCATCGCTGGCGCTTTTTCGTGGGCTCGGCTTCACCGAGGAGGGGCGCTTGCGGGAACACGTTTTCTTCGCCGGCCGGCACCACGACCTCGTCATGATGGGCATGCTCGTCGACGAGTTCGACCGGCGACACACGATGAGCGGACCATGAGCCGGTGATCCGAGCGTGTGTGGAACGGCACTCGGACTTGATCGACGTTCGTTGTTCGCGGGTGGAGGCGGCCTGCCACCGAAAGTAGGACTGCCCTCAGCCGCGCGCGGTGGCGCGCAGGTGCAGGCCGGCGGTTGCGAGACCTTCGAAGGTGGTGACCCGGTAGCCGGGTTCCGCGCCGGGCGGCTCGCTCAAGTGGTAGCGGCGGGCTGTCTGCGCGGTCATGAGCGTGAGCATGGCCATGGCCAGAGTGGCTCCCTCGCAGCCGTGCGGCCCGGTACCGAAGCCGAGGAAGACCCCGGGTTTCGCCGGCGAGCCCGACTCGTCGAGCCAGCGTTCGGGCCGGAACCGGTCCGGTTCGGGGTGTTCCCGTGCGTCGCGGTGGGCGGTGTAGGGGCAGACGAGAACGGTGGATCCGGCGTCGATGGTGTAGTCGGCGAGCTGAGTCTGTCGCGGGGCGCGCCGGGTGAGCAGCCAGCTCGGGGGGTGCAGTCGGAGCACTTCGCGTACCAGCGCCTGGGTGTATTGCAGGTTGTCGAGGTGGGTGCTGGTCGTCGTGGCCGGGTCGGCGGGCAGCAGGGCGGCTTCGGCCGCGACGCGGTCCGCGGCCTGGGCGTATCGGGCCAGGTGGAGCAGGATCCATCCGGCTGCCCGGGAGGGTGTCTCGAAGGTGGCGACGGTGATTCCGGGGAGGGTGTCGAAGATGATTTCTTCCGACAGCGGGTCGTAGCGGGGGGAGGGCCGGAGCATCTGTCCCAGCACGTCGTCTCCGAGCTGGCCCGATGAACGGCGTCGGCGGACGATGGGCCGCAGAGCGTTGGTGAAGGCGACTTGCTGACGTGAGCGGAACCGCCGTGCCGGTGTGGGGACCCAGCGGGGCCAGACCCAGTGCGTGGGGCGTACGAGCACCTCCCGGGCCACGAAGAGCTGCCAGGCGAAGGGCAGCAGGGTGGGAGCGTCTTCGGAGAAGAGGTAGCGCACGCCGATCTCTGCCAGGACGGGCCGGACCAGGGGCAGAATCTCGACGTCCCGGCCCGTGGGCCACTGGTCGGCAAACCGAGCGGTCCCGGGCGCGATCTCTCCGATCCGGGCCGCAACCGCCTGCGGGCGCAGTCCGTGCATGCGGGCGGCGCGAGCGTGCGCCCGCTCCTCGGGCTTCGGCGCTCCGCCGGCCCGCTTCAGCGGCGGGAAGAGGGGTGAGGACGGCTTGGGGAAGTCCTGCGCGCGGTGCAGGACCGATTCACACACCCGGGCCGTAGCGGTTACGTAGACACCCGGCTCCAGCTGCCAGACGTCCCCGCATTCGTCAGCGCCACGGCGCGCTAGTGCAAGCCGGTCGCGGCTCCAGGCAGCGAAGCTGCCTCCGGGCAACTGCGGCGGCTCATTCACTCGGCCCATGGGATCGCCCCTGACTTCTCGTACCAGTCAGGCCGCTATGTCGGCACCGTGGCCAGGAGCCGGCGGGAGCCCGGGGCGCCCGCCGAACGTGTGGTCAGGCCCTGTCGTCGCCGGTGTGCGTGCCCCAGTCGTGGGCCCCGTACGCACCGTAGTTGCGGGTGAAGGACAACTTGGCGAGCAGCTTGGCGATCATGAGGCACTCCTCTCGCTTGCCTTCAGCACCATGTGCACTATGTCCGAGTTTTTCGCATATCACACATGGAATCAAGGCGCGTACTTGCGGGCCGGGCCTGCCAGCGTCGCCCCGGTGAAGCGCGTCTACATGGCCATCATGTCGCTCGACCCCACCGGCAAGGGGCAGGTCCGCCGGGCCATGCGCTGGAAGACCGCGCTGAACGCCTTCGACATCACCTTGGACGGCCGACTTCAGCAGCCCGCCAGTAATCCAACCAACCTGGTTACACCGTTCGTTTGACAGACCCGTCGATCGGGGCCGCCATCACGGACGACGCCATGCTCGCCGTCGCACTCCACCTCTACGCACAGGAACTGAGCCTGCGGGAGATCGCCGAGCGGCTCGTCATCTCCACCGGGAAGAAGAAAACCAAGGACCAGGAGGAGGACGTCGTGGATGGGGTGTCCGGCTACGCCCGCCGAGGGATGGCCGCGGCACTGCGCAGTCTGTTCCGGGCGCTGAAGCGTGAGCGCGTGATCTTCCGCGATCCCGCCCGGGGTCTCCCGGTCGGCGGTATCAGGGGCATCCCGCAGTCCATTCCCTCCGATCTCCTGATGGGACTGCTGGATCAGGCGACGACCCCGCTCGGCCGCCTGGTCGTCGCCTTCGCCGCCGTTGACGCGCTGCCGGGCATGGAGATCCGGGCCCTGCACACAACCGGCCTCGATCTCTCCCGAGGCACGCTCGAAGTACAGCGCGGTCCGCTGCGGCACACCTTCTATCTGGAGGTGCTCACCCACCAACTCGCCGCTGATTGGACGACCTATCGCCACCGGTGCCGGCCGGCCTCGTGCAACCCCCATCTGCTGGTCAGCCAGAAGTCCGCGGTCGACCCCGATCACCCGGCCGTCAGTGTCGGCACCCTGAGCGGAGCCCTTCCTCGCGGGCCAACCCTGAGCGGCCTGAGACAAGACCGCATCCTCAACGAAGCGGCCGAGAGCGCCGACCCGCTCAGGCTGATGCGCCTGTTCGGCGTCACCGAGCAGACGGCCATGCGCTACGTCACCGCCGCCACCCCGAACGCACCGCCAAGCTGCCCCGGTAGCCGGAAGTCCAGACCGCGCCGGCCGGGAACGCCCTGACACAATCAGCCGAGGCGGCGAGCTCGACCGAGGAGATGGGCAGGCTGGCGGTCAGCACGGGGACCGGTCAGCGGCCAGTGCTGCCGTTCTCAGTCAGCGGTGACGGGCTCGGGCAGGTCCGCAGGAACGTCGCGGACGCCCAGACGCAGGTGCTCAACGTGGTAGAGCGCCTGGTCGAGCAGTTCGGCAACGTGGTTGTCGTAGAGGGCGTAGATGATCGACCGCCCTCGCCGCTCGCCGGTGACCAGACCAAGGTTGCGCAACAGCCGGAGTTGGTGGGAGCAGGCGGAGGCTTCCATGCCCACAGCCTCGGCGAGCTCACCGACCGAGCAGGGCCCCTCTTGGAGTCGGGCCAGGATGTGCAGCCGCGACGGGGTGGCCAGGGCCTGGAGGGTCGCGGCGACGTCGGCGGCACCGACCGCGTCAAGGCGTTCGCGGGTGGTGGCGCTGCTGGTGGTGACGCGTCCGTGGCCCATGCGTCCATCATAACGATGACATTTGAAGACCTGTTCAGATGTTTCTGTACGGTGGAGATATTGCCCTGCCCGCCCGTGAAGGGTTGTTTTGTCATGTCTTCAGTCCTGGACCAGCGGTCCGTGCCGCCGGCCGACGTTCCGCGGCCGTCCGCGCCGCGGCGTCGCACGCGCGTCCTGGCGCTGCCGGAGGCCCGGTGGGCACTCGCGGCTCTGGTGCTGTTCCTGCTCGCCCTGCCCGTCTACCTGGCCGGCGGCCCGGCCTGGTTGTGGGGGGCGCTGTTCGCCGCGACCTACGTCACCGGTGGCTGGGAGCCGGGCGGGAAGGGTCTCAAGGCGCTGAAGGACAAGACGCTGGACGTGGACCTGCTGATGGTCGTTGCCGCCCTCGGCGCGGCGGCGATCGGCCAGGTCCTCGACGGGGCGCTGCTGATCGTCGTCTTCGCCACCTCCGGCGCCCTGGAGGCGGTCGCCACCGCCCGGACCGCCGACTCCGTGCGCGGCCTGCTCGACCTCGCTCCCACCACCGCGACCCGGCTGCTGCCGGACGGCACCGAGGAGACGGTGGACACCGAGCACCTGGCGGTCGAGGACATCATCCTGGTCCGCCCCGGCGAGCGAGTCGGTGCCGACGGCCAGGTCCTGGACGGGGCCAGCGACGTGGACCAGGCCACCATCACGGGCGAGCCGCTGCCGGTGGCCAAGCAGGCGGGGGATGAGGTGTTCGCCGGAACCGTCAACGGCAACGGCGCCCTGCGCGTGCGCGTGCAGCGGGATCCGTCGGACTCGGTGATCGCCCGGATCGCGAAGATGGTCGAGGAAGCCTCCGAGACCAAGGCCCCCACACAGCTGTTCATCGAGAAGATCGAGCAGCGGTACTCGCTCGGCATGGTGATGGCGACCCTCGCCGTCTTCGCCGTCCCGCTCGCCTTCGGCGACGAACTGCAGTCGGCTCTGCTGCGGGCGATGACGTTCATGATCGTGGCCTCGCCGTGCGCGGTGGTGCTCTCCACCATGCCGCCGCTGCTGTCCGCCATCGCCAACGCCGGCCGCCGCGGAGTGCTCGCCAAGTCCGCCGTCGTCATGGAACGACTCGGGCAGATCGACACCGTCGCTCTGGACAAGACCGGCACCTTGACCGAGGGCACCCCCTACGTCACCGACCTGCGTCCGCTGCCTGGCAGCGGCGTGGACGAGGCGAAGCTTCTGCAGCCGGCGGCTTCCGCCGAGCACCCCAGCGAGCACCCGCTCGCCCGGGCCGTGGTCGCCGCCGCCCGTGAACGCGGCCTGCCGGGCCAGCCGGTCGGCGAGGACGCCATCCGCGCGGCACTGGCCACCGCAACGCGGTAGCCGTCAATTATCACGGACCGTGATGTGGTCCGGCCGTGCCATGCCCCCGCCCGGTGGGTACCGGGCGGGGGCATATCTCGCACGCAAAGGCGTCGAATCCAGTGCCGAAGTGGCGGCGGCCCGGAGCTACTGGACGGACCTTCTCAAGGGCTCGGGCTCACTCACCTGCACGCCGGCCACCTCACTTGGTTCGCGACGACACTGCGCACAGTGACCGGGACACCCGACTTCTGCGTCGGCTCCTCCTACGCGGGCCGGGAGGAGTCGACGAAGGCGCCGTCGGATATTTCGTGCGCCCTGTTCCTGTGCGGTTCTCGGGAAACTTGGACGTGCGGGACCAGTGGCTGAGGTCCGTCGCTCAGGTCCCACTATCCGTGCAGGACCTGATGGCCTGGCTCCGATGGCAGGGCGGCGACCGGGCACGCCTCCCGTCTTCCAGGCCGCCTCGACATACCAAGACGTTGCTCCTGCCAGGATCCAGGTTCCCGGCCGGAACGTCCGCCGCGTTCAGGTCACCCCGCTCGCATCTCCCTTCCAAATGCACCTGGAGGCACGGCCTTTGGCGGACCGCGGTGCGGCGGTCGAGTTGCAGTGGGACCCACGCATGGTGGCCACGGGATGCGTCCATGGGCTGCATGACGTGCTGCTGTCCGACGCGGCTATCCTGGCGTAGGCGTCCGGAGGCGGAGGCGCTGCGGGCGTACGCGACCGAGCAGAACCGCCGCTGGTTCCGTGCGAACCCGAACGGCGTGGACGCGTCCTGACCGACCGGCACCACCCGTTCACGATGGCCCACTCCTTCGACACCCACTGGTTCATGAACGACCGCACGAGCGACTGAGCCGCCGCCCACGGCCTTTCTCCCCCTGTCCCCCGCGCCCGGTAACGGATCGGTATCGCGTCGGGAACCCGCTCCGACACTCTCAAGTCATCGGAAGGCGGTCCCGAAGGGGAACCGTCCGAACGACAGGGAGACCGGGGTGACCAGGATCGTACTGATGTCGGGCAGTCTGCGGCGCGGCTCGGTGAACAGCACCGCCGTCGCGACGATCGGCCGACTGCTGGCGCGGCGGGACGCGCAGGTGCACACTCCGCTGCTGGATCTGCGGACGCTGCCGTACTACGACCAGGACCTCGACGCGGCCGACGGCCCGGCCGCGGTGGCCAAGGCGCGGCGGCTGCTCGGATCGGCGGACGCCCTGGTCATCAGCACCCCGTCCTACAACGGAGGCGCTCCGGGCGTCCTGAAGAACGCCCTGGACTGGCTCTCCCGTCCCTGGGGCGACAGCGCCCTGACCGGATTGCCGACCGCGCTGATGAGCGCATCGCCCGGGCCCCGCGGTGCGGCGGACGCCCAGCCGGGACTGCGGGTCAACCTCGAACGCTCCGGAGCGGTCCTCATCGACCACCGTCCCCTCGCGCTCGGCGACGCGGAAGCCCTGCCGCGCACGGATCAGGGGTTCACCGATTCCTCGGTGCTCGCCCTGCTGGAGGAACTGGCCGACGCCGTATGGGCGGCAAGGCGCGGCGCGGCCGGCGCCGAGGTGATCCGCCCGGCAACCGGTGACGGTGGCCTGCGCCCCGCGGCCGTCGCCTGAGACAGGCCTGCTCCGGCGCGGCGCCGTGACGCGCCGCGTCCCTCACAGACTTGCCCCGTGCGTGGTGCCCACAAGGTACGCGTCGGCGGCAGGAACGCCCGTCCGGCCATGGACGGCACTTCGCTTCGGCACCACGCCATGTGGAGCCCGGACTCCTGAAAGGGGGTGCCCCTCATGACGAACCTCGTCCGCCGCGTGACCCGCCCCGCCATCTGACGCGCCCTGTCAGTTCCCTTCCCACCAGACAGCAATGCGAAGGAGGTGCAGTCCCATGACCAAGCTCGTCCGCCGCGTGACCCGCCCCGCCATCTGACGCGCCCTGTCAGTTCCCTTCCCACCAGACAGCAATGCGAAGGAGGTGCAGTCCCATGACGAACCTCGTCCGCCGCGTGACCCGCCCCGCCATCTGACGCACCCTGTCAGTTCCCTTCCCACCAGACAGCAATGCGAAGGAGGTGCAGTCCCATGACCAAGCTCGTCCGCCGCGTGACCCGCCCCGCCATCTGATGCGTCCTCACCCTGTAGCGCAGTGAGGAATCGCCCCCTGGGGCCGGGTCACCCCAGCCCCGGGGGGCACGTCCACGTCCGCACGGCACATGCCGCGGCCCGCGTGTCGTACTGCACGCCGTACCCTCCCCTTTTTTCTTCTCATTCACCCTGCGCACTTTTGTTGCCGCTTCAACCCGTCCGACGAGAGTGGAGTCTCACCATGGAGATCCCCGAGATCCCCGAACGGATCACACGGATCGTCAGCCTGCCCGGTCGCGGGCTCTTGGCCTGTGACGTCCGCGGTGGCCTGCACCGCCTCGACCACGACCTGACCCTGCGCCGGTCGTCCGGTCTGCCCGCCGTGGCGCAGGATCCGGCCGGCTGCCCGGTGTACGGCGTCGCCCTCGCCGGCGACTGGATCATCACCCGCGACAAGACCGGCACCATCTGCCGCTGGCACGCCGACACGCTGCGCCTGACCGACCGCCTGGACGCCCGCACCACCGCCGACCACTCCCTGCTGCTGGAGGGCGAACAGCCCTCTCCCACGATGCTGCGCGGCATCGGCGTGTGGAACGGCAAGGCGTACGTGGACAACGGGTACTTCCAGGTCGTCGTACTGGACGTCGAGACCTTCGCCGTCGAGCGCATCGTCCCCTGGCCGCACGGCTACGACATGCTCGAATGGTTCTGCACCGACGCCCCGGGCGTGCACGCCGTCGCCGACCGGCACGGGTGCGTGCACCTCGGCTCGCTGGAGGAGTGGTCGTTCCCCACCACGGTGCGCATCGACACCTCCAACGTGCACCGCGTCGTCTACGACGCCCGGCACCACCGCTTCTGGGCCATCGGCGACGCCGGCATCGGCGACACCCGCAACGTCTCCAACGGCGTGGTGACCATCGGGCTGGACGGCACGATCGACCAGCGCATGCACTTCGCCCGCAACGACGTCGAAGGACTCGTCTTCTCCCCGGACTTCACCACCGCCTACATCGGCGGCTTCGACGGGGAACTGCTCCTGTTCGACAACACCACCCCCGAACTGACCGTCCGCAAGCGGGTCACCGGCTTCAGCCACCAGATCATCGACGTCACCATCGACGAGGAGGGGCGCGTCTACACCCTCACCCAGGACGGCGAGATCACGGCGTTGTCCCCGGAGGGCGAGGTGCTGCACCGGCTCGATCACACCCGCCAGTGCGTGTGGGACCTGCGCCCGCTGCCCGGCGGCGCGACCACCGTCCTGGCCGCCACCGACGACGGAACCGCCGTGGTGCGCCTCGACGCCCGCGGCGAGCACGCCCGGCTGGACCTGGTCGAGGAGTATCACGGTGCGCCGGGCTTCGCCCGCCGGGCCGAGCCGTGCGGCGACGACCGGGTGGCGATCTTCTGGCCCGACACGGTGCGCCGGTTCCACCCCGACGGCACCACCGTGTGGGAGGAGCGCCTGCCCGGCATCGTCCACACCGTCTCGGTCTCGCCGGACCACAGCCGCGTCCTGGTGGCCTGCAACGCCGGCGGATACGAGTTCGACGCGGCCACCGGCCGGCAGCTGCTGCACATCGACGGGCTGCCCGCGAGCGCGTGGGCGTCGGCCTATCTGCCGGACGGGCGACGGGTGCTGGGTTGCCGTACCGGCCGACTCGCGGCCTACGACGAGACCGGCCGCGTCTCCTGGGAGACGGAGCTGGACAGCTACCCCAAGCGGCTGCTGGTCGACGGCGACCAACTGCGCGTCACCGGGGGCGGCGGCGTCAAGGAGCTGGTCGTCGGCGAGGACAAGCCGCGGCGGCAGTTCGTGGAACTGCTCGACAACACGGCCGAGAACTGCGCCCTGATCGACGGCACGCTGTGTGTGGTCACCTACGGCATGCAGATCGCCGCCTACGACCACGACAGCGGCGAACTGCTCGCCCTGCACGAGGACCTGCCCGACTTCCCCAAGGGGATGACAGCGCTGCGTGGCGACGACGGCCGGGCGTACGTTGTGGTCGGCGGCCGGGGCGGCTACCTGCGCCTGTACCGGCTGGACCGCAGCGGTGAGGGTCCGGTGCTGACCGTACTGCGCGACCTGTGGCTGCCGCGTTCCTCCGGTACCCGTCCCTTCCCCGCCGCGGCCGGCGCGGCCCGGCCGTGACCACGGCCGGCCGGGTGCGCGCCGGGCACGGCACCGCCCGCGGCGACGAGGTGGTGGAGCCCTCCCCGTTCACCGAGCGCCGCTTCCTCGTCTTCGCCGCCGGGAACGCCGTCAACAACGTCGGCGAGGCCCTGTACGCGACCGCGCTGCCGCTGCTGGCGTACCGGCTGACCGGCTCGCTGTCGGTGATGGCGTGGCTGGCCGCCGCCGTGCCGATGAGCATGCTCCTGGCCCCCTGGTTCGGCTCGGTGGCCGACCGGCGCGGCACGTCCGGCCTCGTCCTGTACGGGCTGCTGGCGCAGGCCTCGGCGGCCCTGGCGATGAACCTGCTGCTGTGGCAGGGCCATCCGCAGACCTGGACGCTGTTCGTGTGCGCCCTGGTCGTGGCGGCCGGCGGGGTCGCCTACCGGACCGGCTGGATGACGGACGTACCCGTGATGTTCCCGCGCTGCCCGGCGCGGGCCCGCGGCACCCTCAACAGCCTGTTCCTCGCCACCACCCTCGCAGGGCCGGTCCTGGTCGCCGCGACCCTGCCCCTGCTTGGCTACCTGGGCGTGCTGTGGCTGAACCTGCCGACGTTCTTCGCACCGCTGGCGGTGTGGGCGGTGGGCGTGCGCCCGCCGCGCCGCACCGCCGCGGGCGCCCGGCGCCAGCAACCGGCGCGCCTGCGCAAGGTCTGGCACGACATCACCGCCGACCGGCGCATCGCCGTCACCCTCGTCCTGCAGATGGTGCTGGAAGCCGTCTGCGGCACCGGCCTGACGTCCCTGGTCCTCTTCGAACTGCGCCACTCCTGGCGGCTGTCCGGGCAACAGGCCGGCTGGGTCGTCGCCACCGTCAACCTGAGCCTGCTGACCGGCAACCTGCTCGTCTCGCAGCGCGAACGACTGCGCCCCAGAACTCTGTTGCCCGTGGCCCTCGCCGCCCGCGCCGCTTCCCTGGGCCTGCTGGCGGTGCCGGTGTGGCCGCTGTTCCTCACCGCCCTGGTCCTCGGAGCGGTCGCCCAGGGAGCGCTGCTGGCCGCCGTGGTGATGCTGCGGGTGCGCTACCTGCCGCAGGCCGTCATGGGGCGGGCCTCGGGCCTGATGTGGCTGCTGAGCGGATCGGCCGCGCTGCTGTCCCCAGTTGTGATCCCCCCGCTCGACCATGTTGCGGGCCCGCACGCCACGTTCCTGGCGCTCGGCGTCGTCTCGTCGGTGGTGATGGTCCACCTGCACCGCGCCCGCACCGCCTGGACAACGACGAACCCGGCGACGACCGAGCCGGCCTAGGAGGAGGACGACACAACCGGGCCACCCCAACGACGAAGTCCCGGTGGTCTTGGAGGAAATGCGTCAGCAGTTCGTCAACAGCGGCCAGACGCTCCCCGCCACCACGTCGGACCGCGCCTACCTGGCTGAGATGGACAGCGTCCTCCAGGACATGATCGCCGCCTGGAAGCGAGCGCTCGACCTCGAGTGGGGTAACGACGGCTGAGAGCCTGCTCGTCGGCTTGGACACGCAGCAGCAAGCCGACCAGGGGAAGGCGGCCGGTGCACGACGATCAGCGCACTGGTCACGCCTCCCAGCGTCCCCTAGGCCGGGTTGGTGGGCGGGTCCGCCCGGGACGGTCAGGCAGTGTCGCCGGTCCAGTCCCAGCGGTCCGGCTCGCCAGGGCGCGGGTCGTACAGGGCCCGGCCGCCGGCGCCGAACTGCCCCAGCTCGGTGGCCGGCGCGACGCCGGTGTCGACCTCGTCCTGCGTCCAGCCGGTGATGTCGAGCAGCAGGCCGCCCAGTGTGCCGTCGACCAGTTCGGCGCAACGCCGGTCGGGCCGCGGGCCGGGGTGGTCGTGGTCGGGGCGAGGGCCTTGGTGCGATCGGGCGGTACCGGCCGCCGCTCGACGCCGATCGTCGGATCGCCTTCTATCCAGCCATGACGCCGCCACCAGTGCAAACCTTCGGGTGTTGGCGGGCTGTGTGACCCGTACGTGAGCGATAGGGACGTTCTTCCCGCTCCTATAAAGTGAAGATCCGGTTCAGGGTGCCCGGGTGCCCCGGTACGCCTCGCGGCAACTGTTCCTGCCCTCAGCAGTGAACGCCCATGAAGGATCACGAAGGAAGCAGCATGTCGATCTGCGCCGCTCGGCTCTCGGGCCACTTTGGGCGGCAAGCACACGGCTGTGCTCCTGATCGACAGCTCCGCCACGTTCCTCCTGACCGCCCCCCTATCCGTGGTTTGGTGTCCGCCTTGTCGCGCTGTGGTCACGGGCGGAGCCCCGGCCTCCGTTCGGTTTTCCCGGCACGTGCTCCGCCCCGGCGCCCGCCCCTCCCATCGGACATGGCACGCAAGGGCCGACGCCGACAGGCCGGCCCGAACCATCTGGAGAAGAGACATGCACGTAGGTTTCGCACTGCCGCAGTTCCACCTGCAGGCAGAAGGAGTGGCACGTACCGCCGAATTCGCGGGCGAGGCGGAGAAGGCCGGTGCCGCGAGCCTGTGGGTGGGCGACCGCAATCTGGCGGCCGTCGACCCGATCGTCGGCTACGGCGGCCAGGGCAGGACCATCCCGGCCGAACTCAACGCCGCCGCCGACCCGTTCGTCCTGCTGGGCATCGCGGCCGGTGCCACCCGGCGGGTTTTGCTGGGCTCGCACGTGCTCATCGCGCCGCTGTACCCGCCCGTCCAGCTGGCCAGGGCCCTGACCACGATCGACCTCGTCAGCGGGGGCCGACTGCTGCCGGGCTTCGGTATCGGCTGGTCGCCCGAGGAATACCAAGCGGCCGGCGTCGACTTCACGCGACGGGGCGCGCGTATGGAAGAGCTCCTCGATGCCCTGGAAGCGATCTGGACCACCGATCCGGCCGCTTACGAGGGGACCTCGCTGAGCATTCCGGCCCACCACTCTCCCCTGAAGCCGGCCCGCAAGCCCCGCCCGCCGTTCTACCTGGGAGCGCTGTCCGAACGGGCGTTGAGGCGTGTCGCCCGCCGCGCCGACGGCTGGCTTCCGCTCTGCGTCGTGCCCAGCTATGTCGACATCGACGGTCTCGCCGCCCAGCGCGCTCTGCTGGACCGTCTGGCGACGGAGGCCGGACGCGATCCGGAGAAGATCGACACCGTCCTGCGGGTCAACATCGACGCGGGCACCCCGACGACGGACGTCGCCGACACGATCAAGAGGATCCATGAGCGCACGGGGATCGACCACTTCATGGTCGACTCCATGTACGACGTGGCGACCGTCGACGGTTCCCTCGCCCACGCCCGCGACGTGCTGGAGCTGGTGGCCAAGGGCTGAGAAGGCCGACCGGCCTGCCTCGCGATCGAAAGCGGGTGGCCTGCCGCCCCGGCTTCCCCGCCGCAGGCGGTGGCCGCGTTGGTCGGCCGGAACGGGGATGACCGCCCGGGTCCCGCGCTTGCGCAGATGCTCGCGGATCGCGCGCGAGGAGTACGCCTTATCGGCCAGGGCCACGGGCCACCTCCGGCCTGGTGCGGGGCCGTCCTCGCAGTCGAGGAACGCGAAGGCGGGCCATGACGCCGGCGGGCGGCTGGGGGCAGCATTCGCCCTCGCCTCCCGCACGCTCGAGGCCGGCCTTCAGTACCGGTCCGGGCGGATCGTGAAACGCGCCCGTGCGGTGCGGCGCAGCCTGACCAGCGCTTCCCCGCCCAAGGTGGTGCGAGACTTCGACGAGCGCCTGCACGGCGTCTCCTTGCAGGAAGGATGACCACGGCATGAGGGTGGGGATCACCGGGCACCGCGGACTGAGCACGCGGGTCGAGGAGCAAGTGCGGGCTCTCCTGGCCGACCGGGTCAAGGCGTACGACCCGGCCGAACTCGTTGGCGTCTCGTGCATCGCCGACGGCCCTGACTCCTGGTTCGCGTCAACCGTCCTGCAGCACGGCGGCCGCCTTGAGGTCGTCATCCCCGCTACCGCGTACCGCCAGGGCCTGCCCGACTGGCACCACCCCGTCTACGACCGGCTCATCTCCCGCGCGGCCGACGTTCACCACACCGGCATCACCGAGTCGACCTCTGAAGCCCATCAGGTGGGATCCGAGATCCTCGTCGGCCTGGTGGATGAGCTGATCGCCGTATGGGACGGGAAACCAGCGCGGGGATACGGAGGCACCGCGGACGTGGTGGCGTACGCCGAACGGACCGGCGTCCCAGTGCGCGTGCTGTGGCCCGAGGGCGCCAGCCGATGACAGCAGCAGGCGGGCTGATCGCTCAGCTCGCCTGCTGCTCAGCGTCAAGGCGTCGGCCCGCGAACCTTGCCGAGCGAATCGTCGGCGGACATGTACCCCTTCGCTGTCGGCCGGCCTGCCGCGCCGAACGGATCAGGTGCCGCTGTGGGCGACGGCCGGACTCGCGCTGCATCGCCATGGCCGAGGCCCTCGTCCCGCTCCTGCGCCGGGCCTGCTCGGAGGGTGCCGCGCGGATACGGCGGCTACTACCAGGTGGACTTGGACGATGAGGGGGGACCGTGGCTGGCGGATCCGGGAGCGCCGGCCCGGGTTCCGCCACAGGGCGTCGGTCAGTGGGCCAGGAACACGAGCGTGAGGCCCACGGCCGCCGGGAGCGTCTGGACGTACAGGATCCGCCGGCTGGAGGTGGCGGCCCCGTACAGGCCCGCCACCGCGACGCACACCAGGAAGAACACCTTCACCTGGAAACCCACCGGGTCGGAGGCCACCGCGCCCCACGCCAGGCCGGCGGCGAGGAAGCCGTTGTACAGGCCCTGGTTGGCCGCGAGCGCCTTCGTTCGGGAGGCGAACTCGACACTGGTCCCGAAGGCCGCCCGCGCTCTCGGGCCGGTCCAGAGGAACATCTCCAGGACGAGGATGTAGGCATGCAGGCAGGCGATGGCCCACACCACGACGGATGCTATGAGTGACATGCCGACCATGATCGGTCATGCCGCGGGTGCGGAGCACCGTCTCGGCGAATTGACGCGCCGTCCCCGGCGCGCGGCCTGTGTTGCGGCCTGGAGCAGGTTGCCGCGCCCAGTTCGGTCATCAGCCGGAACGTACGCTGGGCGTTGGAGCTCGGCGCGCGGTCGAGGGCCACCAAGGTAGGACACCGTCCGCCGCCGTGCTGCCTCCCGACGCTGACGCGGCACCAACCTCATGCGGCATCATCGCTAGTGGGGCGACCGCGTCCTCACGCATCGGTACCTTCCGCCGGGGCGCTGCTTCTGGGCATCGACGACGGCCCGCTCCAGCACGGCGGTGTTCTCGAGGACCGTGCCGGGCTTGATGCCGTTGGCCTCTTGACCTTCACAGCGCGGCTGCCGAGATAGGCATATGTCCTGCGGTCGGAAGATCCACTCGGTGCGATCGCCGCTCTGCTGGTCGACGTGGGCCAGGGCGATGCCCTCGCGTCCCGTGGCGTCCTTCACATGCTCCACCACCACGACGCCGGGGATCTTGGCCGCGGCCCGGTACAGCGCCGCGTTCAGCTTTGCCGGTACGAGCTGCTCATCGAGCAGGTCGCCGACCGTGGTGAACGCCTGCTGGTCCGGGGAGTTCCCCTTACCCTTGGTCTCCCTGGCGCCCCGTCGCAACCCGCCCGCCGGTCCTCCGTTCAGCTGACATGCAGCCCGCGCGTCGGGTCACGCGTCCAGACCAGGGGGAAGCTCATGCGCGTCCCGCAGTTCCGCAGGGTTTCGGCCGCCGCCGCGGTGCTGGGGGCGGGCATCGCGTTCACCGCCTGCAAAGGTGGGGGACAAACCGCCGGTGGATCGCGGCCGTCGGCGCGTTTCTGGCCCTGCTGCTCTCGGCGGTCACCCTGTCCGTGGCTCTGCGGCGGCGTCCAGGGCGGTGAGGACCAGGCAATCAGTGCCGGCACCTTGGTTTCACGTCCAGAGTTCCTGGCTTCCGCACACGCGCGCACCCATGTTGCGCTCCATCATCCGCAGTGCCGCCTGAGCGAGATCCTCGTGAATGTGCGCGACGGCGTCGTGCGGAACGATGACTTCGAAGTGCCGGATGTGAGCATCCAGGGCGGAGTACAGAACGCACTGTTCGGTCACCTGCCCGGCGAGCACCAGCCGGTCGACACCCTGCTGCTGCAACAGGTAATGCAGCGGTGTCTCGAAGAAGATCGAGTGGCGGGCCTTGAGCACGAAGAGCGAGTCCGCATCGGGCTTCAAAGGCTCGACGAGATGGGCATGCGGAGTGGCCAGAGCCCGCTCAAGCAACTCGCCGTGATGTGAACGCCATTCTCCGAAGTTGTCATTGACGTAGATGACCGGTACCCCGCGACCACGTGCGCGCCGCAGTAGATCGGTCAGGACCGGTACGACCGGTTCTGCCGAGCGGATCAGCTGGTCGGCGTCCTTGTGGTCGTAGGTGTTGATCATGTCGATGACGATCAGCGCTGTCTTGCTCATACGACCAGCGTTCCACCGATGGGCAGCGAGCCCACTCCTACCCGCCGGGCAAGACGCGGACGGCTCACCGTCTGGGTCCGTGGAACAGCGTGGCCGTCGGAACCATCGCGAATCCGGACCGCCGGAAGGGCCCGTGTGCGGGAAGCGGCAGCCCTGCCCGCGCCCGTGGGTCGGCCGTACTGCTGCGTCCCTCCCCGGGCGTCCTGTCGCGCGGCCGGCTCGTACACGGCGATGGCTCCCCCTGCGGATCCGGGGGAGCCATCCAGAGACGCTCGACCACGTGCCGCGTCAGTGGATCACGCGTGTCGGTGCGTGTGGCGGTTGCCGGCGATGAGGCGGTACACAGCGAGCAGGATGAGGGAGCCGACGATCGCGGCGATCCAGGTGGAAAGTTCGAAGAACCCGTCGACGGAGTCGACGCCGAAGATCACCTTGCCGAGCCAGCCGCCGAGCAGGCCACCGGCGATGCCGATGAGCATGGTGATGATGATGCCGCCGGGGTCCTTGCCCGGCATGATGGCCTTGGCGATGGCGCCGGCGAGCAGGCCGATGATGATCCACGCGATGATGCCCATGATGTGTCTCCGTCTCGCTGTATAAAGACTGTGTTAGCTCCTCGTCTGTACCGGCCGCGCTCATACAAACGTGGGATCGCGATTTTCGTCTCCTGGAGTCGGTGCGCGCCGCCGGGACGATCAGGTGGCTTCCCCATGACGGTGTCAATCTGCGCTGACGGTCGGCGGGAGCCTTGGTAGCAGCGGTTGTCGCGAAGCATGGCCCACAAGACGTTGACGCGTCGCTGGGCGACAGCAAGGACGACCTGCGTGTGCCGTTTGCCCTCGGTTCGTTCGCGCTGGTAGAAGCGGCCGGATTCGTCACACCATCGGACGCTGCTGAGGGCGGGGTACCAGAAGACCCGTTGCAGGGCACGGTGGTAGCACTTGGGCCGGTGCCGGTTGCCGCTGATGCGCCCGGAGTCCCTGGAGCTGGGGCGAGCCCGGCCATGCAGAGGTTCCGCGGCCCCGCCGCAACGGCCAGCCGTCATCGACGACACACCGGGCCAGACGCAGCCTGCCGGTCGGAGGCAGCGGGGCCTCCCGGTGGGACACGAGGGCCTCCTGCGGTCGGGCGTAGACGTCGTGATCCACACCGAACCCAGAAGGCCCTCACCTGTTCAAGCACCCCGCACGCGTGTCACCAACGTCCCGGGACAGCTCACCCAGCAGGTTCGGGGAGAGCCGGGAGACAGGCTGAAGCGGGCAAACATGGGGACCGTACGCCCGTCCTGAACTCGCCTGATCGGGGTACTCGCGCCCTCATCGGATGGCCGGGCGCATGACGCAGTCCGGCCGGCAGAAGCTCAGAGGGACAGGAGGTGGCCGCCTTGTCGAGCACGCAACCGCACCATGCCGAATCCGGCCAGAGTGCGGGCCGCTTGGGCCAGGAGCCAGTGGGCGAGCTGGTGCAGCGGGCCTCGCAGCAGCTGACCGAACTGGTGCGCGGCGAACTGCGCCTGGCGCAGGCGGAGATGAAGGAGAAGGGCAAGCGCTACGGCAAGGGCGGCGGCCTGTTCGGCGGCGCCGGCGTGGTCGGCTTCCTGATGGCGCAGGCGCTGGTCGCCACCGTGATCGCCGCGCTGGCGGTGGCGCTGCCGGTGTGGGCAGCTGGGCTGATCGTCACAGCGGTGCTGGGCGTGATCGCCGCAGTGATGGCCATGAGTGGAAAGAAGCAGGTCGACCAGGCCGCGCCGCCCACGCCCGAGCAGACGGTCGAGAACGTGAAGGCCGACGTGGCCGAGATCAAGGAGAGCGCACACCGATGACCCAGCCGCCTCACGACGAACCCACCGCCTCCAGCCCCGAAGAACTGCTCGAGCAGGTCGAGCAGACCCGGACCGAGCTCGGAGAGACGGTCGAGGCGCTCGCAGCGAAGACCGACGTCAAGGCGCGTGCCCAGGAGAAGGCCGCCGAGGCCAAGGAGCAGGCTGCTGCGAAGGCCGACGAGCTGAGGAAACAAGCCGCGGTAAAGGCCAGGGAACTGAAGGCGAAGGCCGCCGACCTGGCCCACCAGGCACAGGACCGGCTGCCCGATCCAGTCAAGGACAGGGCCGCCCAGGCCGGTCAGCTGTGGCAGGAGAAGGCACCCGAGCCGGTGCGGGCGAAAACCGCCCAGGGGGCGCAGCTGGCGCGGGATAACCGCAAGGTGCTGCTTGCGGCAGCGGGTGTGGCCGTCGTGATGTGGCTGGCCTGCCGCCGGAAGGGGTGAGCCGGGTGAAGGCGTCGAAGATCGCCTGCAAGCCGGTCGGTCTCGCGCACGTCCACCACTGCTGGCAGCAACTCCGAATACGCGCCGACCCACCCGAGTGATCCACCCGTGGGCGTTGGCGATGCCCCCACGCCCGCGGCAAGGCGAGTGCCCACCCGTTCGCGGTGCAGGTAACCGCCTTCGCACGCGGCAGGCTCGCCCCAGACGGGGGCCACGGCGGTGCTCGTGGGAGGAGGCCGCCCAACGGTCGGCGGACGAGGTGTGACGCGGAAGGGGGGTGCCGCTGGTTGCGGCGCCCCCCGACCAGGCCACCTACCAGCTGCAAGGCTTCGGGCTGCGCTACCAGATGTCCGGCATCAACGCCGCCATCGGCCTGGCGAACTGGGGATGGGCGAAGGAAGGGTACTTGACACAGACGTCCACCGACGGGGACGGAAGCGGAACGATCGTCAGGAATAACGCGGTGAGTGCGTAGTACACGCCCTTGCAGAGCGGGAGCACGCGCCAGCCGTCATGACGCCGTGTCGCCGGTAGATGACGACCGCTGTCGGCACGAACATCCTCAGACGCAACGTTCCCACATCGAACCGAATGCCCAAATCCCGCCTCAGACGCGGCTATCAGCACCCATCCGCCCATTGTGTTAGCCGTTGTAAGCGCTCAACGCAAGTGATCGAACACTGAACGTAAACAACAAGCACGGAGGCGAGAGAACGATGCGGGTTGGGCGCGCAGGAAATGAATACATTAAACTACGCCAGCTCATGATTCCGGAACAGACGCCGCCCGCCCCCTCGGCAAAGAAGTCGAGTAACGGCGCATGTCCGCCCCCGACATGCGCCGCAATTGATATACGCGTACCGTGGCAAGCGTCGACCGGATCGCAGTCCGCGCCCTGAGATGGCAGTGTCCCCATGCAACTGACCTGCTTGGCAGCAGACCGAATCCGTGCGTGCATCAGTTGCAATACTCCGCGAAGGAAGCAGACATGAGCACGGTTACAACGCCTGATGGCACTACCCTCTTCTACATTGACTGGGGTCCCCGCGACTCACAGCCGATTTTCTTCCACCATGGTTGGCCTCTTAGCTACGAAGACTGGGACAATCAGCTCCTGTACTTTCTGTCCAAGGGTTACCGCGTCATCGCCCACGATCGCCGCGGTCACGGCCGCTCCAGTCAACCGTCGTCAGGCCATGAGATGGACACCTACGTCACCGATCTGAATGTTCTGACCGATGCCCTGGATCTCCAAGGGGCAGTGCACATCGGGCACTCCACCGGCGGGGGCGAGGTCGTCCACTACGTAGCGCAGGCCAAGCCGGGCCGTGTAGCCAAGGCCGTCATCGCCAACGCCGTGCCACCAGTAATGGTCAAGAAGGAAAGCAACCCCGAGGGCACCCCCATCGAGGCGTTTGATGAGCTACGTGCGGCCCTTTCCGCTAATCGCGCCCAGTTCTATATTGACATCCCAGCGGGGCCGTTCTACGGCTACAACAGGCCCGGCGCTGAGGTGTCCCAAGGCCTCATCGATCGTTGGTGGACCCAGGGCATGATGGGCGCCGCTAACGCCCATTACGAGTGCATCAAGGCTTTCTCCGAAACCGACTTCACCGAAGATCTAAAGAAGATCGAGGTCCCTGTGCTCGTCATGCACGGCACAGACGATCAAATCGTGCCCTATGAGGACTCTGCACCAAAGTCGGTCGAACTGCTGAAGAACGGCACCCTTAAGTCGTACGAGGGTTACCCGCACGGGATGCTGTCGGTGCATCCAGATGAGCTGAACCCCGAAATCCTCGCCTTTGTCAAGGCTTAGACTCGCGCCGACGCGGTTCTCGTACTCGCGACGGGCCGGGGCGCCCTGGGCGCCGTCACGGAATGGACAGCGGGCGAGGAGTCCGCGGTGCACGGATGGCAAGGAGCTCATATGCTTGTCTACCGTCGGGCGTCGACGTGTCCACTTCTGCCCTACGCTTCCTGTCCACCCGTCTGCGGCTGTCGCGCGATCGGCTCCCACCTGGCGGCGTCTGAGCGCCGGCCGGCAGGCCCTGCTCACGCTCGCCCACCTGAGGGTGGGACACACGCATGCCCAGCTCGCGGCCGGGTTCGGCGTCGGGGTCACGACCGCCTACCGGTATGCCACCGAGGCCTCGCGCCCACTCTGACCGACGCGATACGGACCGCGTCGACGAAGGCGTTCGTGATCCCCGACGGCACGCTCCTGCCGATGGACCGCACTGCCGCCGACCGGCCTTTCTACTCTGGGAAACACCAGAAGCACGGCATGAGCGTCCAGGACCTCACGGATCCCTTCGGCCGACTGCTGTGGGCCTCACCGGCCCGGCCCGGCGCCGTCCACGATGTCCGCGCGGCTCGCGAACATGGCATCGTCGATGCCCTCGCCGAGACCGGCGTAGAGTGCCGGGCGGACAAGGCATATCGGGGCGTCGGCGGCACGATCCGTAGCCCCGGCTGGGGTCGCTGGGAAATCCTTTCCGCCGGTCAGAAGGCCGTAAACCGGTCCCACGCGAAAATCCGCGCACTCGTCGAGCAGGCCATGGCCACCCTCAGGTCTCTGCCTCTCACCTGAGACTGCGGTAGGGGGCGAGCCGGCGCGAGCGACCCACGATGGCGTATCACCTGAGGCACGGGGGAAGCTGACCTCGCGGACAGGATCGATCGAAGGGCAGCCGCACCGGGCCCGCAATGTCCGCGGCTGCCGAGAATGACCTTCACGGGTCTTCCCCCGGGCCCGGTGGCCCCGGAACTACTTGTGGGACCTACTGCGCGACGGCACCGGATACAGCGACGCCGGCCTGCTGGAAGTCCTCCAGGGTCGTGGCTGTGGTGTCGGGGGCGACGCCGACGCAGTAGTCCAGGAGCACGCGTGCGCGGAAGCCGGCCTTCACGGCGTCCAGTGCGGTCGCGCGGACGCAGTGGTCGGTGGCGATGCCCACCACGTCGACGTCCTCCACTCCGCGTTCGCGCAGCCAGTCGGCCAGGGGTGTGCCGTGCTCGTCGGCCCCTTCGAAGCCGCTCTTTGAGGCGCTGTGGGCGCCCTTGAAGAAGACCGCGTCGACCTTGCCGCCGTCGACGACGGGGGCGAAGTGGGGGTGGAACTCGCCTCCCTCGCCTCCCGCCACGCAGTGGACGGGGAAGCTGTCGTGGAAGTCGGGGGTGTCGGAGAAGTGGCTTCCCGGGTCGATGTGGTGATCCCGGGTCGCAACGACGTACTGGTAGTCACTACCCGCGCTCTGCTCGACGAGCTCGGCGACCGCCGTCGCGATCCGCGCGCCGCCCGACACGGGCACACTCCCCCCTTCGCAGAAGTCGTTCTGCACATCCACGACGATCAAGCCTCGGCTCATTACGTACATCCTTCGCAACGACGAAACGACCCTCGCGTTCTACGGGTTTCTCACGTCCGCCGGAGGGCATGGCGGGTCCTCATCACCCGCACGGCTCACGGACATTCACCGCAGAAACGATTCGCACGATGGAGGTGACCAGCACCCTCTGACGCGGCGTTCAGGCCTCACCCCGGCATCCGACGACGCCGCACCAGGCCAAGACTGATCGGCGTGGCGTTCGGGTGGCATGGGGCGAGACCTGTCACTCCTGCAGAGGCAGCCGGTCGGCTGTGGCACCGACCGTCAGGGATGCGTAGTGGGATGGTCCAAGGGGTGGTGGACGTTGATCTGACCGCCCACGGCGGGTCGAGTGGCGTGAACGCCCGCAGCCCAACAACCCGGCCGATCGCCAGGGTGGGTGGCGTTGAAGTCAGCGATCGCTGCGGCCTCACCAGGCCGTCGTCGTCCAGGTGACCGTCCACGCCTGGCCGCGACCGGTCGGCGCATTCTGCGCACCCCGGCGACCGAGACGCAGGTACCGGCGCCGGCCCTGTACGCGGTCCGGGCCGGATCACCAGCTATTTCCTTACCGGCAATGCGCCAAGTGGTGCGGGCCTTCCCCCGCGCCTCGCGGCGCCGTGGGTTACGTCTTCACGCCGGATAGGCGGGCCAGGGCCGCGTCGAGAAGGTGGCGCAGCTGTTCAGGCGTTGCTGCGACGGCGGTGGCGAGAAGTGCCGGGCTGTCGGCGAGCGGTGCGAGAACGCAGTGTCCCTGGACCGGGTCGCCGAGGACGACGGGCGCTGGAGGCGGATCCATCTCAGGGTCGACAAGGAGGATTTGCCCGATTGCGCGGTGGTTACCCAGCACGGCGGGCGAGTCCCAGGCCGGTGCCGGGGCACCGTAGGCGGTGTGCTGGTCGAGGATCGGTCGGCCGTCGCGTCGCACGGTCAGCCGGGTGGACAGGTGGCCTGGCGGCTCGGCGGTGCGTCCGAGGAGCTGTTCTTCGCGCAGGAGCAGTTGGGAGGTGCCGGCGAGTTCTACGCGGTAGGTCTGGTGCACGGTGCTGCCTTGAGTGCTGATCAGCGGCTGAGGCAGCCAGTGCAGGGACGCGTGTTCGCCGACGGTGAGCTGTACGTCGTAGGTGGCAGGGTCGGGGGTGGAGCCCCGCAGGGCGATGGTGGCGGCGGCGGCGGTCACCTCCAGTCGGGCGCGTGACAGCGCGGTGATGTCGAGGGCGAGTCTGTCTCCGCCGAGGGGTGCGCTCATCGCGCCCAGTACGCAGACCCGTGCCCGCTCTCCACGGGGCCGCAGCCGGCGCAGATGGAAGGGTCCGTCGCTGTGCAGGAGCGGAAGCGTGGTGGCTCGGCCGTTGTGGGCGGCTGTGATGCGGGCGGTGGCATGGACACCGGCGGGGTGGGCGATGGCCGGTTCGGAGGGCAGCGAAGCGGTCCCGGGGATATCTGGTGTGCCGACCTCGGCCGACCGCCTCCTGCGCGCGCCGCCCTTGTTGTCCGGCAGAAGGTCCACGGCCGGCGCTTGGGTGGCGGCCGGCAGCTGTGCGGCGGCCCTCACCGGGTGACTCCCGAGTGCCAGGCGGCGAGGCACTCGGTCACCCAGTCGGCGACGGGGCGGATTCCGTCGGCCGCGGTGAGGCTGGTGAAGGCGAACGGCAGGTCCTTGCGCTGCGCGCGGGTGTCGGCCGCCATGGTGTCCAGGTCGGCACCGACGTACGGGGCCAGGTCGGTCTTGTTGACCACGAGGAGGTCGGCTGTGGTGATGCCGGGGCCGCCCTTGCGGGGAATGTCGTCGCCGCTGGCCACGTCGATGACGAAGACCTGGGTGTCGACCAGTCCCCGGGAGAACGTCGCGGTGAGGTTGTCTCCCCCGGACTCGATGAGGATCAGGTCGAGCGGCTCCAGACTCTGCTCGAGGTGCTCGACCGCCTCGAGGTTGGCGGAGATGTCGTCGCGGATGGCTGTGTGCGGGCAGGCTCCCGTCTCCACGGCGGTGATCCGTTCCGGTGGCAGCACGGCCTCGCGGCGCAGGAAGGCGGCGTCCTCCTGGGTGTAGATGTCGTTGGTCACCACGGCGATGGACAGTCGGTCGCGAAGTGCGCGGCACAGTGCGGCGACGGTGGCGGTCTTGCCGGAGCCGACCGGCCCGCCGAAGCCGATCCGCAGGGCGCGGCGGCTGCCGTCCGGGCGTTGTGGGGCGGCGCTGTGGGTGTGGCGCTGCGGCATGGTCACGGGATGGTCCAGATGCACGGAAGCTCCAGGTCATCGGTGTGGGCGTGATCAGGAGGCGAAGAGGCGGACGGTCCAGGCGGCGTGCTGCTCGGCGGTGATGTCCAGCAACGGAGCGGAAGCGGCGGGCAGGACGGTGACGCCCTCGACGGCGACGCGCTCAGCCGCGGCGGCCGCGGCGGCGGCGACGGTGTCGAGGTCATCGGCAAGCCTGGCCAGCACTGCGGTGGCCTCGAAGGGGTCGAGGCTCAGCAGGCGCACCGCCGCGGTCGCCGGGCCGCCGACGCTCTCGTAGGCGGCGGTGTGGGCGGCGTCGAGCGGGGTGAGTCCGGCGGCGCGGGCCGTGACGCCGAGGACGACCGGCTGGTGGGCTCCTTGTGGTCGGTGGTGGGCGAGGTGGTCGAGGCCGGTGCAGGGCCAGGTGGCGCGGGCGGCGCGCATCAGTTGCCGGCCGAGGCGGCGGGCGATACGGCGCAGCGCCGGTGCGGGTGTACGGGTGTCGGCGGCCTCGTCGAGGGCCAGGGGGTCGTAGCCGGTGGCGGCCGCGGCGGCGAGACCGGCGGCGGTCAGTCCGGCGGTGTGCAGCCGCCCGCGGCAGAACGTCTCCAGGCTGTGGTTGTCGTGCACGGTGCGGGAGGCGACGGCGGCTTCCATGCCTCCGGAATGGGCGTGTCCGCCGGCGGGGAAGCGGCCGTCGGCCAGGATGAGCAGGGCGGCGCGGCTCATGGCGTCGCTGGTCCGCCTTTCGCGGTGAGGCCCCCGGGGGCTGTTGACACCCCAGGGGGTGAGGGAGGATCAGAACAGGAAGTACCGCTGCGCCATGGGCAGCTCGGTGGCGTAGTTCCGGCCGACCTCTTGCCCGTCCACGCTGGTGCGGACGTCGGACGTGGTGGCGCCGCCGATGGTGACGTCGAAGGTGTCGGGGTCGATGACGATGTCCGGCACGCCGTTGTTGTGCACCATGTCGGCCTTGGTGATCTGCCGGGTGGACCGGATCGCGCGCAGGGGCTTGAGCAGTCCGGATCCGGCGAGTTCGCCGTCAAGGGCTGCCTCCGCGACGAAGTTGAAAGAGTTGGCCGCCGGGGAGCGGCCCGTAGAGCCCCAGACCGGACGCGGCAGGTAGGGCTGGGGTGTGGGGATGGAGGCGTTGGCGTCGCCGATCTGCGCGTAGGCGATCTGACCGCCCTTGATGACCATGTGGGGTTTGACGCCGAAGAACTTGGGTTCCCACAGGACCAGGTCGGCGAGTTTGCCGATTTCGACGGAGCCGACCTCGTGGTCGATGCCGTGGGTGATGGCCGGGTTGATGGTGTACTTGGCGATGTAACGCCGGGCCCGGAAGTTGTCGGCGTCGGCGTCGTCTTCGCGTAGATGGCCGTAGCGGGACTTCATGACGTGTGCGGTCTGCCAAGTCCGCATGATCATCTCCCCGATGCGGCCCATGGCCTGGGCGTCGGAGGACATCATGGAGATGGCGCCCATGTCGTGCAGCAGGTCCTCGGCCGCCATGGTGGAGGGCCGGATCCGCGAGTCGGCGAACTTCATGTCCGCCTCGACCTCAGGGTTGAGGTGGTGGCACACGATCATCATGTCGACGTGCTCCTTGACGGTGTTCACCGTCAAGGGCCGGGTGGGATTCGTCGAGGCGGGCAGCACGTTCGGCTTGCTCACGAGGCTGATCATGTCGGGTGCGTGGCCGCCGCCGGCGCCTTCGATGTGGAAGACGTGCAAGCTGCGGTACTTGGCGTCCTTGGTGTTGAGGTTGCCGTCCTTGGTCGCGGCGAAGGTGTTGTGCACGAAGCCGGACTCGTTCAGGGAGTCAGCGTGCAGAGCGACCTGCACCCCGGTCTCCTCACACACCCTCAGGGCCGCGTCGATCACGGCGGGGGTCGCGCCCCAGTCCTCGTGGATCTTGAAGCCGAGGGCGCCGGCGGCGACCTGATCGTGCAGCGCCTTCTCGGAGACCGTGCTCCCCTTGGCGAGCAGGCCGATATTCACCGGGCAGGCGTCGAGTGCCTCGAACATCCGCTGGATGTGCCACTTGCCGGGCGTGACGGTGGTGGCCGTACTGCCCTCGGCAGGACCGGTACCGCCGCCGATCAGCGTCGTCACGCCCGAGGCGAGTGCCTCATGGATCTGACCCGGGCACAGGAAGTGCACGTGGGTGTCGACGCCGCCCGCGGTCAGGATCCGTCCCTTTCCGGAGATCACCTCCGTCTCGGGCCCCACGATGAAGTCGGACGCGCGCGGGTCGTCGTTGGGGCGCGGCGACATGGTCTCGGGGTTGTAGGCCTTGCCGATGGCCTGGATGCGGCCGTCGCGCAGTCCGACGTCGGCTTTCACCACGCCCCAGTGGTCCAGGACCAGGACGCCGGTGATCACCGTGTCGACCGGCATGCGCGGGTCGTCGCGGGGGATGTGCGACTGGCCCATGGACTCGCGGATCACCTTGCCGCCGCCGAAGACCATCTCGTCGCCGCTGCGTCCCGGGCCGCCGCACCAGTCCTCTTCGATCCGCACAACGAGGTTGGTGTCGGCGAGGCGGACCTGGTCCCCGATCGTGGGGCCGTAGAGGTCGGCGTAGCGGGAGCGCAGCAGCGGGTCCCAGGGCTTTTCAGTCCTGTCGGGCATCGAGGTGCTTCTCCTTCTCGCTCTTGCCGGCCTGGAGGCCGGCCACGATCCGCTCCCCGGCGATGGGCACCAGCATCACGGTCCGGTTGTCACCCGGTTCGAATCGCTCGGATGTGCCGGAGGCGATGTGCAACCGCATTCCACGGGCCTTCTCGCGGGGGAACTCGAGACCCTCGTTGGCCTCGGCGAAGTGGAAGTGGGAACCGACCTGGATCGGCCGGTCCTTGGGATTGGACACGTCCAGCGGCACGGGCCTGGCGCCCTCGTTGAATGCCACCCGGTGCTCGTCCTCGTCCGGCAGCAGTTCCAGTTTCCCCGGATGGACATCCACCTCGGTGGCCGCTTCGTCGAACGGGTCGTGGATGGTCACCAGCTTCGTGCCGTCCGGGAACGTGGCCTCGACCTGCACGTTGTCGATCATTTCCGGGACGCCGTCCATGACCTCGCTGCGCTGCAGCACATGACGGCCGGACTCCATCACCGCGTCGACCGTCGCTCCGGCGCGTGCCTCCTCGTAGACGTGCGCCGTCAACAGCGCCATCGCCTCGGGGTAGTTCAGTAGCAGACCGCGCTCACGTCGCCGCCGGGCGACATCTGCCGCCACGTGGACCATCAGGCGTTCCTGCTCATGCGGAGTCAGGTGCATGCCGTCCCCTCTCCTGCTCGTCGCTTCATCTGCGCAGCACGCCTTCACCGATGTGGCGCCACGTGGTGACACCACCGCGGCCTCAGCCGCCGCACATCGATCCTCAACGAGGTGAAGGACAGAACCATCCGAATTGGCTTAGTCAGCCCTTATGGGATGAACCAGAGTCACGAGGCGCACTCGGGGCGCATCCACAGGCTCGCCAACCGCCCTGACGGACTTCACCGCGCCGCACGGACCGACGGCGTCCCAGCGCCGTACGACGTGGCGGCCGATGCGGGCGTGGTGGACCGGTTCGCGGGGCGCGGCAACCCGAGGGGCGAGCGGACGGCGCGCGGTGCGCCGGGGCGGCCAGGCTTGGTCAAGTCGGCCTCGTGTGCGTAGCGCGGAATCAGGGGCGGGCCGTCGCCCGAGCGCTGTACGACGCCCCGCCGAATGCTGAGCCGAAGCTCAGGAGTTACCAGCAGCAGGATCGTATGAGCTGACGAACGGGATCGGTCGAAGCAGTCTGGTTGCCACAGGGGAGGCATCCGATTTGTCACACACGCTCATTCAGCAGTCCTTCTGTCACCACAAGCGAAGATCGAGAGTCCACGGCTCTTCATGGCGGTTCTATGGGTCGTGGCCGCTACACGCGCCGGGTTGGACGTGTGTCCCCACACGGTGAAGTAGAGGCACTCATCGGGCAGGCCCGGAATCGTCGGGTCACAGAAGACAGGTGATGGACATGCGAACTGAGGCCGCCAAGCGGGTCGAACTGGTCTTCTCCCTCTTCGACGCCAATGGCAACGGAGTCATCGACTCCGGAGACTTCGACCTGATGACGGGCCGTGTTCTGGAGGCGGCGGCCGCGTCGGACGACGGCGCCAAGGCCGCCATCCGGGCCGCGTTCCGCCGCTACTGGACGACGCTGGCCACTGAACTGGACGCCAACGGCGACGGTGTGATCACCCTGGACGAGTTCCGTCCGTTCGTGCTCGACCCCAAGCGTTTCGGTCCCACGATCAGCGAGTTCGCCGACGCGCTCGCCGCACTCGGCGACCCCGACGGGGACGGCCTGATCGAGCGCCCCCTCTTCGTGTCGCTGATGACGGCGATCGGCTTCGAGGAGGCGAACATCCACGCCCTCTTCGACGCCTTCGGCCCGGACGCCGAGGACCGCATCACTGTTGCTACGTGGGCCGCCGGCATCGAGGACTACTACGCGCCGGACCTGGCCGGGATCCCGGGCGACCAGCTCGTGGCTGCCCGGGCCGTCTGACACGGCCCGTCAGCGGCATCGCCGGGCGTGGGCGGCAACCGCTGCGACGCAACCGAGCTGCCGCCTCCCTCGGGACGCGTCCCACCGAGCGGGGCCTGCGGCAGGCCCCACCCTCAGCCCCGTGCGGACGTCGTCGTGAGCGCTGCGGGCGTCATGGCCGGGGCTTGTACGCGAACACCCACCGGTTTCCCTCCAGCGCGTCGTTCGGCTCGGGGAGGGGCCCACGTCCGTGCCGACGGGTGAAGTCGAAGGGCGTGTACATCGACGTGGACCAGCCCTTGGCCGTCAGGGCGCCCGCGGAGTCGGGTCGCGGCCCCTTGTCGAAGAGGTGGAGCAGGTCGATGCCGGTCTGTTCCCGCGTCGCCGTGTAGGTCGGGCTGTCGCGGTACACCAGCAGGTCCTTTTCCAGCTTGGCCTCGAAGGCCAGAGCGCTGCCTTCGGTGGTCAGCCTGTCCACCGTGTCGATGAGGTACGTCTCGGCGGGGCCCGGTAGGTAGAAGAGGAGTCCCTCGGCCAGCCAGACGCTCGGTGCGGCCGGGTCGAAGCCGACGGTGGTCAGCGCGCTGACCCAGTCCGCGCGCAGGTCGACCGGTACGGGGACGCGCTTCACCTTCGGGGTGGCCGCCAGGTCCGTGAGCACCTGGTGCTTGAACTCCAGCACGCCCGCCCGGTCGATCTCGAAGATTTCGCAGCCGGACGGCCAGTCCAGCCGGAAGGCGCGGGTGTCCAATCCCGCTCCCAGCAGGACCACCTGCCGGGGGCCCGTCCGGACCGACCGGAGCAGGAAGTCGTCGAGGACCCTGGTCCGCAGGCCGAAGTAGCGGGTGAACCGCCCCCACAACGGGTTGCCGTCCCCGTCCGGGACCTGCTGGATGCGCACCGGCCAGTCCGCGCACGCCGGGGCGGCGCGTACGAAGTGTTCCGCGTAGGCGTCCTGGGCCAGGCTGTCGTCGCGGTGGGTCTCGATCGCCCGTGCCGCGGCGACCAGGAGGGCGGTCAGGCCCACGCCTCCGTCCACGCCTTCCACGTCCGTGTGCTGAGGCGCCGTGCCGGTCATGTCTCCTCCGTTGGCGGGAGTGGGGATGGCGAGCTGACTGCTCGTCGGATGCGGTGGGTCCGCGGTGCTGGGTGCCGCGCTCACCGGCTCCTTCCGGTCGGGAGCAGGACGGGTTTGATCACGCGGCCGGCGTCGCAGTCGCGCTCGGCCTCGTTGATGTCGGCCAGCGGGTAGGTGCGGACGAGCTGGTCGAAGGGGAAGCGTCCGGCCTGCCAGAGCCGGGTCAGCAGCGGTATCAGCAGTCCGGGGACGGCGTCCCCTTCGCAGATGTGGCGGATGCTGCGACCCCGGTCGAGCGTGCCCGGTTCGAGCGGCAGCCCGGTGTGGAGCCGTGCCACCAGGCCGAGGCTGCCGGTGGGGCGCAGTGCCCGGAGCGCGTCGTTGATGAGCGGGGCGGAGGCCGTGGTGTCGAGCGCGTACTGCGCGCCGCCGCCGGTGAGCCGCCGGATCCGCTCGGCCAGACCGGCCGTTTCGGCGGGCAGCGGGATCGCGCCGAACCGTTCGGCCAGGGCCAGCCGTCGGGGGTGCCGGTCGACGGCCACGGTCAGCGCGCCGGCGGCGGTGGCCGCCATCACCGCGGCCAGGCCCACGGCTCCCGCGCCGAGAACGACGAGGGTGTCGCCCGGGCCGGCGGCGAAGGTGTTCAGCGCGGCTCCGGCGCCGGTGAGGAAGCCGCAGCCGAGCGGCCCGAGCAGTTCGAGGGGCAGCGCGGGGTCGACCCGGACGGCGTTGCGGGCCGAGACGAGCGCGTACTCGGCAAAGGAGGATTGGCCGAACCACCGGGGGGCCAGCGCTCCCCCGGCCGCGTCGGTGAGCCGCGGCGCGTCCTCCTCGCGTCCCCCGAAGAGGTTGAGGGAGGCGAAGGAGTCGCAGTAGGCAGGGGCCGCGCCGCGGCAGTTGCGGCAGTGCCCGCAGGAGTCGAAGCTCAGCACGACGTGGTCACCGACGCCGATCGCGGTGTCCGGGCCGCCGCCCGTCCGCACCACGACCCCGGACCCTTCGTGGCCGAGCACCGCCGGCAGCGGGCTGCTGCCGGCCGATCGCCGGACCGCGAGATCGGTCCGGCACATCCCGCAGCCGGCGATCTCGACCAGGACCTCACCGGCGGCGGGTTCCGCCCGCAGGGCCACCTCCTCGAGCGTGAACGGATCCTCGTACGAGCGCAGTACGGCCGCCTCGAACCTCACCATCACGCCTCCCGCGGGCGGTGGACGACGAACGGCCGCAGGTTGCCGTACAGCCCCCACGGTCCGCCCGCCACGCCGACGCCGCTGTCCTTGACGCCCGCGAAGGGCTGGGCGAGGGACAGTTCGGCGTGGTGGTTGATCCAGGCCGTGCCGCATTCGAGCCGGTCGGCCACCGCCTCGGCCCGATCGAGGTCGGTGCCCCACACGGAGCCGCCCAGTCCGAAGCCCGTGCCGTTGGCGGCGTCGACGGCTTCGTCCAGGCTCCGGTACGGCAGCACCGGCAGGACCGGCCCGAACTGCTCCTCGGTCACCACCGGGCTGTCGGGCGGGACGTCGGTGAGGATCGTAGGGGCGAAGAAGTACCCCGGCCCGGCCGGCCGGTGACCGCCGGCTGCCGCCCGGGCGCCGTCAGCCAGGGCCCGCCGCGTGATCTGCTCGACCCGGGCCAGCTGGGGGGCGTTGTTGACCGGTCCCAGCCGGGTGTCCGGGTCGAGGCCGGGCCCGACGGCGACGGCCCTGGCGCGCTCGGCGAGGGCTTCGACGACCTGGGCGTGGAGCCGGGCCGGGGCGTAGACGCGTTTGACCGCCATGCAGACCTGCCCGCAGTTGCGGAAGGCGGCCCAGAACAGCCGGTCCGCGATCAGGTCCACCTCGACGTCGTCCAGCAGGACGGCGGCGTCGTTGCCGCCCAGTTCCAGGGTGACCCGGGCGAGCGAGGCCGCCGCCGCTTCGGCGACGGCCCGCCCGGTGGGCACCGAGCCGGTGAAGGTCACGTGGCGGATGCCGGGGTGGGAGGCGAGGCGGGCGCCGAGCGGTTCGCGGCCGGTGACGACGGTCAGCACGTCCTCGGGCAGGACGGCGGCGAGGACGGAACCGAGCAGCCGGGTGGCGAGCGGGGTGAAGGGGGACGGTTTGAGGACCACGGTGTTGCCCGCCGCGAGCGCGGGCGCGAACTTCGCCGCCGCGAGCTGGAGGGGGAAGTTCCACGGCACGATCGCGGCGACGGGTCCGAGGGGTCGCCAGCGTATCTCGCTGTGCACGGGCCGGCCGTCGGTGATGCGCCGGGTCCTGGGGGCCAGGTCGGCGAAGTAGCGCAGGCGGGCCGCCATACGGGCGATCTCCGCGTGCGACTCGGCCAGGGGCTTGCCCTGTTCCCGGGTGAGCAACCGGGCGAGGTCGTCGCCGGCTGCCTCCACGGCGTCGGCCGCCGCGCGCAGCGCGGTGGTACGGGCGGCGGGATCGGCGCGCCAGCCGTGCCAGGCCCGGCGGGACCGGTCGACAACGGCGTCCAGCGTGTCCGGCTGCTGGTCGGGGGCCTCGTCGAAGACCTCCCCGGTGGCCGGATCGACGACGGCCAGAGGCGCGGCCCGGCGTCCGGGGACGCGGTCGGGCTCGGAGGTCGGCATGCCGGCGGTCAGCTCACGGCGGTGACGCCGGCCGCGTGCTCCCGGGCCTGCCGGTCCATCTCCGCCCGGAAGGCGGCCACCAGGTGCGGCTGGATCCGTCCGGCGTTGCGGTCGCCCCCCTCGCAGACCGCTCCGCGCACCCCAACGATGTCCGTGCCGATGCGGGTCAGCGGGCCGAGGTCGGTCTGCTTGACACTGCCCGCGAGGGCGGCGAGCAGGCCGGCCGCGTGGGCCAGCCGGACGAACTCGGCGCAGGCATCTGGCGGCACGTGGTCGAACAGCCGGGTCCCATCCTTGATCGCGGTGTCGAGCATGGCGGCGTCGGCGCCGGAGCGGGCGGCGATGTCGGGCAGGGCGAGCGGGTTGACGCAGCCGATCCGGTGGGCGTCGGCGTAGCCGGAGGCGACGACGAGTGCCTCGGGGCGGTGGTCCTTCACCGCCCGGACGACCGCGCGCATGACGTCGATGCCCTGGTCGGGCGTCGTGCATCCGTAGAGGCCGACCTTAATGTACGTGGCGCCGGAGACGACCGCGCCGAGTGCGGCCTGCGCCACCGTGCCGGGCTTGTACGGGACATCCCCCACGGTCGCGGACACCGGTTTGTCCGCCGGTACCGCGTCGCGGATCTCCCGGATGACCCAGGGGAAGTTGGCGCCGAGAGAGCCCTCGTCGGGCTTCTTGACGTCGACAATGTCGAGATGCTCCGCCGCCTTCGCACAGTCGAGAGCCTCCTCGACACCGTCCGGGGAAATGAGAAGCAACACCGTGAACTCCTTCCGCCGCCAGTCCGCCCTGCCGAGGCACAGGGGACCGCGGATCACCTGGTTCATGTGCGGTGTGCTCATCATTTCCGTCACCCTCGGGAACGGGGAGGGCGCACAGAGTGCCCATTGGCGCTCATGCCCACGTGTGGTGCGCCGTGCATAGCGGAGCAAACCGGCCCCAATGGCAACGTTTCGTCCGGCCGGACGCGCCACTGCTTGAGGCTATCCAGGACACCACCGCTCGGGATCCTCCTCGGGAGGAGGAACACCCCCGCTGCCTGAAGTGTCCGTCCGTCGGCGAGTTCTACCCCGCGGAGTGCACCGCCGCCGGCGAGCGGTCGGGGCACCGGCCCCTCCATCACTTCGACTCCGCGGGCCCCAGGACAGCTCCGTCGCCGCTGGGAGCGACATGTCAACGAGCAACGCCCCCGCCATCGGGCAGGGGCGTTGCTCGAGACGGTCTGTTTCAGGATGCCTTTTGGTCGGCGGGCTCCTCGATCTCGGGGGTCACCCGTGCCCGTCGGAAGATCACCGGAAGCCACAGGAGACATGCCAGCAGGGGGACCGCGGCGTAGGTGGCCATGCCCACACTGGAGCCCAACCCGTCCATGAGCGCGCCGAGGACGAGATAGCCGATGCCGATGAGCGCCGACTCCACGAATGCGATCAGCGACAGCAGGCTCGCCCGGTGGCGCGACGGCACTGCCTCGTTGAACACGTTGTCCACGAGCACGGCGGTGATCTCGGGAATTCCGACCAGGACCAGGAAAGCGGCGACGGTGACCCAGACAAGGCCGAGGCCGCTCAGGCCGAGCGCCACGGTGAGCGTCAGGAGAGAGACCGGGACGACGACCCGATACCCGATGCGCCGGTCCGCGCGGTCCGACAGCAAGGGAGTGAGTCCACCGACGAAGAATCCCGCCGATATGACCACGCTGACCAATGCGGTGCCCGCCCCCTGATCGGAGAGGGTCTTCTGCGTAAAAATGATGTACGGCGTCAAAGTCGCATGCATCAATCCGGACACCACGGCAAGCGTCACGAGCGCCGGCGTGGCGACCCGAAGAATCGCCCGCCATGCTGTGGCGTCGCGGTGCTCCTTCTCGGCTCCGTCCTGCTCGTCCACCGCGTCCACGCCGCGGATCTCGGGCACCCGTGACATCAGCACCACAACGGCCAGGACGAGGCACAGCGCCGAACCGACGTAAACGATTCCCCAGGAGAACCGCTGCAGTTGGCCACCGAGGGCGATGGCGACTCCCGAGGTGACCGTCCCGAGCATGGTGAACCGGGACTTGATCTTGACGTAGCCGGCCGTTGCACCACGACGCACGAGCAGGTCGTACAGCAGGGCGGTGTCCGAACCGGACACACATGCCATGCCCACGCCCTGGCCGATGAACAGCGCAAGGAACACCCAGTAGTTGGAGGACGTCACCTGACCGAGCAGGCATCCGGCTATCAGCACCTGGCCGATCACGATGCTGGCACGCCTGCCGATTCGGTCGGCGATGACTCCCGTCGGCAACTCCGCAAGTCCGCTGACCAGGTAGAGCAGTGTCTGAAGGAGGGCCACTTGCCCGGCGGAGAAGCCTCGCTGCTGAAGGAAGAGGACGAATACCCCACGCTGGAACAGCGAGTTGGCGAGCACGGCGTACACGTAGAACGGGCGCGTGACGCTTCGTGCTGCATCGTCGACTGCAGCCGACCCGCCAAGGGCCTCCGTGGTGCCGGTCATGCTGCGGGCTCCCCCTGGTGAATCGGTGATCATTGGTGTCGGGCCTCCACCGTCGACCGGAATCTCCAGTCCGTACTTCGCGCAGGACATCGGGCCGACCCTCCGGGAACCGTTGCCGGCGCCGCGGCCATCCTCGGTGGGGGTGTCAAGTGCTGGAACCGGTAGCGTGCATCTCCTGGAAACGGTTGCGCACCTCTTGGAGGCAGCGTGGGCGTGAGGTCAGGAAATACCGGATCTCGTCACTTGGTTCCCGGCAGGACGGCCGTGGGCGGCGACTGCGTCCTGTGAGGGTACCGGAGCCTGGTCGGCTCGCACGCGAGTTCTGTGACCGCCTGGAATCAGGATTTCCGCCGTCCTGAAGAAGCGCTCAGAGCGTGTTCGAGCGGAAGGCCTCGTTCGTACGGGAAGTACGGGGGCGGCGTTCCAACGTAGCAGGGGCGCGTGCCAGGCATACCCGGACGAGAGCGCCGAAGACCTCGAGAAGTCACGCGCTCGAGCCGTCTTGAGCGCGGAGCGTCGGTGATCACGGGAGGCTGCAACCTCCGGGCAGGGTCGAGTGGCCCGCTGATCCGGCCCGCCGATGTCCCGGCCTTCGTCGCGTCACGCCAAGAGGCAAAGGCCACGGCCGGAGCCGCGGTCACACCGGTGGCGGCCTCGTTCGGCCCGGTCAATACGCTGGTGGGAGCGACGATGGGCCGTGATCTCATCTTCGGCATACTCGGTGTGAGCGCCCGAACGACTTCGCATCGCATCGAGCTGCTGGGGACGGCTATGACCTGAGAGTGCGGAAGGTGAGCTCTGGCCTCGATCTTTCGTGAGGGCCCGTCAGCTTTTCGGCGGACCTTTCGGTTTGCTCCGGTGGGGTTCTTGGTGTGCGGGCATCCAGGCCGGCAGGTCGAGAGCGATCTGCAGGATCTCCAGCCACATGCGGTTCCGTGTGGTGTGGTGGAGGAGGCTCGTTCAGGAGCATGCGCAGTTGCGTTCCGGGCCGGCCATCCGCCACCGGTCGGGGCGGGCTCGAAGACCGACAGGTGCGTCGCGTCCACCCGCGCATCGGGCACACCCGTCGCCGCGAACACCCTTCGCCGGACCACCTCGCCGGACTGCACCCCGAACAAGGGAGGCCGCACATCCGCGGAAGCCCCCCCCGCAGGCCAAGCCCCATCAAGGTCGCGACCTCGGCCGACGGACACCGGTTCACGCGTGCCGTCCGGTCCACTCACGACTCGAACGCCTCGCCCGCCCGCGGAGCCGTGACCAGCGCTGATCGCCGTGGCGACACGCGCCCGCCCGAAGGCGACCCCGTCACTCTCATCTAGGGGTTCACGCTCTCAAGTGCACTACCGGGTTGGGGTTCACACTCTCATTCTGACTTTCGGCTCTCACCTCCGAGCGTCGCTCACGAGCCGCCGCCGCGACATGTTAAGGCTACCTGTTCAGTTTGCCTGTAGTATTGAGGCCATGAAGATACGCAAAACACCATCGGCCCGCCACGCGGCCGGCAAGACGGGCGGGCGGCCACCCGAACCCCATGAGGCCGCAGCCCCGGGCTGGCGGTTCACTCTCCCCCTCATGCTCGGGTCGTCCCTCAATCCGATCAACAGTTCGATCATCGCCACGACGTTGATCGCCATCGGGCACACCTTTCACGCCGGCGCGGCCTCCACCATCTGGCTGGTGTCCGCTCTCTACCTGGCCAGCGCGATCGGCCAGCCCACCATGGGGCGGCTCGCCGAACGCCTCGGTCCGCGTCGCGTCTTCGTCGCGGGTCTGACCCTCGTCGGGGTCGGCGGCGCGCTGGGTACCGTCGCGACGAACCTGCCGACCCTGGTCGCCGCCCGCGTCATCCTCGGCGTGGGCACGTCGGCCGGCTACCCGACGGCGATGGTGATCGTGCGCCGCTGGGCTGCCGACCGCGAGCCGGCCCGGACGGGCGGCACACTCGGCGCGCTCGCCATCGCGGCGCAGGTCACGTCGGCCCTCGGTCTGCCCCTGGGCGGCCTGCTGGCAGCGGCGGCCGGATGGCGGATCACCTTCTTCATCAACGTCCCGCTGGTCCTGATCGGGGTGCTGATGACGTTCGCCTGGGTGCCGCGTGACCTCCCCCGTGCCGAGCGGACCGGCGAGAGCGTGCCCCAGGCCCGGCTGGACCTCCCCGGCATCGTCCTCTTCTCGGGCACCATCGCCTCCTTGCTGTTCTTCCTCAACGACCTGCACCACCCACGGTGGTGGCTCTGCGCGCTGGTGGTGGTCCTGCTCGTCGCCCTGGTGCTGTGGGAGCGCCGGACGGACGATCCGTTCGTCGACGTGCGCATGCTGTCCAGGAACAAGCCGCTGAGCGCCACCTACCTGCGGGTGTGCCTCACCTTTCTGCTCAACTACTGCATCCTCTACGGCCTCACTCAGTGGCTGCAGGAGACGCGCGGTCTGTCCGCCATCGGCGTGGGCCTGCTGATCCTGCCGATGTCCGTGTTCGCCGCGCTCATCTCCCTCCCCTTCGCTCGCCGCAACCTGGTGCGTTCCGCGCTGTACTGCACAGCCGCAGCGGCGGTGATCGGACCGGCCGGTCTGCTGCTGTTCACCTCGACCACGCCGATCTGGGTCCTCGTACTGATCACCATGGTCTTCGGGGTCGTCTCGGGCCTGGGCGTGATCGGGAACCAGGCCGCCCTCTACCAGCAGGCACCCGCCGAAGCCGTGGGTGTCGCCGCCGGGCTCATGCGCACCTTCACCTACCTGGGCGCCGTGCTGTCGTCCAGCCTCATCAGCCTCTCCTTCGGAGACCGGGCCACGGACAGCGGCCTGCACACGATCACCTTGGCCCTGCTCGGCCTGGGCGCGGTCCTCCTCGCCATCACCCCGTCGGGAGCCCGCAAGCTCAAGGCGTCCTGAGGGCGTTCGCAGCGGCGCCGGCCCGACGGGTGGGTGACCGCCCCCCCCACCGCCGCCCGCTGCGCCTGAGCGGAAGTTCTTCCCCGTCCACCCCCGTCGTCCGAGAAGCCGCCGCACCTCCCCCGCCGGCTTGCGCTCCGTGTGCCGAACGCCACGCCCGGTGTGGGCGCATACGCCGGTCCGGACCGGCCGCACACACACTTCGCGGGCCGCCCGATGCCGTGGGGCCCGGACCGCCGCACCGGTACGTGTCGGACGGCGCGGCTCGACTTGATACGGAATGTTGCCTCCGCTAATATGGAGGAACGCCTCCGGTTTAGGGCCGGCCTTCGGAATGCCGGCAGGCGGCCTCCACCCCGTCCGGCCCCGTGATTCGCCGCTCCGGCTGTGGCCGCCGCCCGAAACACCCGTGGCGGAGGACCCTTTCAGTCAGCAGTCACCCTCCGTCGGGCGGGGTTGCTCACCAGAGGCGCCAGGGGGACCGAGCACCCCGCGCGACGCATACGGATGCGTGCCGCTGACACACGCGCTCAGCACCCGGCAGCCACGTCTTGCCGGGTGCACACTTCGAAGCACATGCCTGAAACGGGAAGGACATACCTATGGATATGCAATTGACCGGAAAGCGGGCCCTGGTGACCGGATCGAGCTCCGGACTCGGCCAGGCGATCGCCGAGGCACTCGCCCGCGAAGGGGTCACCGTCGTCGTGCACGGCCGCGACGAGGCGCGCACCAAGGGCACCGCCGACCGCATCCGGGCCGCGGGCGGCCGGGCCGACGTGGCGGTCGGAGACCTGAGCACGCAAGAGGGCGCCGAGGCCGTCACCGAGAAGGCGCTGAGCGGCGGCACGATCGACATCCTGGTGAACAACGCCGGCACATATGACCAGGTCGGCTGGATGGACGCCACCCCTGAGATCTGGGCGCAGACGTATCAGACCAACGTACTCTCGGGCGTGCGGATGGTCCAGAGCCTCGTACCGCGCATGCGTGAGTCCGGCTGGGGCCGGGTCATCCAGATCGGCGGCGGTCTGGCGGCCCAGCCGATGGCGGCCCAGCCCCACTACAACGCCTCGCTCGCCGCCCGCCACAACCTCACCGTGTCCCTGGCACGCGAGCTGAAGGGCAGCGGCATCACCTCCAACACGGTGGCGCCCGGTGCGATCCTCACCGAAACGGTCCGCGACCTGCTGTGGCAGATCGCCCCCGCTCACGGCTGGGGCGACACATGGGAGGAGATCGAGCGCGCGGCCGCGGAGAGCTGGGTGCCCAACGACGCCAACCGGCTCGGGCGGCCCGAGGAGATCGCCGCCGCGGTGGTCTTCCTGGCGAGCCCTCATGCCGGCTACATCAGCGGTGCCACGCTGCGCGTGGACGGCGGAACCGTCCGCTACGTGAACTGACGCCACGGACGCGTCCTGCCGCCCGGCCGGTGCGCTGTCACCCCCGCGACCGCGGTCCGCAAGCCGGGCCGTGCCGGCAGAGGAGACAGAGAAGTCTCCCACCGTAGACTTAGCAAGTCTACCGGTGTATACTTTATGTCAGATACTTCCCCCTGCCATGCCGAGGCGGGAAGTCCGAGAGAGGGAACAGAACATGGACCTGAATCTGAACGGACGGCGCGCGCTCGTCACCGGTTCGAGTGCCGGACTCGGCGAGGCCACCGCGAAGCTGCTGGCGGCCGAGGGCGCGGCGGTCGTGGTCCACGGCCGCGACAAGGAGCGCACCGAGAAGGTCGCACAGGACATCCGCAACGCCGACGGAACCGCGACCACGGTCCACGGCGACCTGGCGGACGACGCGGTCGCCGCGGAGGTCGCCCGCGCCGCCACCGCCGACGGCCCCATCGACATCCTCGTCAACAACGCCGGCTTCTACCGCCACCTGTCCTGGGCCGAGGCCACACCGGACGAATGGCGCGACACCTACAACATCAACGTCGTCTCCGGCGTCCGCATGATCCAGCACCTCGTACCGGCCATGCGCGAGCGCGGCTGGGGCCGCGTCATCACCATCGGCGGCGGCCTCGCCTCCCAGCCGATGAACACCCATCCCCAGTACAACGCCACCCTGGCGGCCCGCCACAACCTCGCCGTCAGCCTCGCCCGCGAACTCAAGGGCACCGGCGTCACCTCCAACGTCGTCTCCCCCGGAGCCATCCTCGTCGAGGCGACCAAGGAGCTCGTCACGGAGATCGGCCCAGCCCGCGGCTGGGGCAACACCTGGGAAGAGATCCAGCCCAACGCGGTCAACGCCCTGATCCCCAACGACCAGGAACGCTTCGGTGACCCCGACGAGATCGCCGGCGCGGTCGCCTACCTCTGCAGCGAGTACGCCCAGTACATCAGCGGAGCCACCATCCGTGTGGACGGCGGCCTCATCCGCTCCGCCTTCTGAACCACACACCCACGCACGGCTCGCACCGGTGCGGGCGCCGGAGCGACAACGCAACGGCGCCCGCACCGGTGCTGCGTGGTCACCTTCGCGCTCCGAACATCCCCGCCCGCCGAACGGCGAGGTGTTCGCTACGGTCGTGAGCCGCTCGCAGCACCGGTCCGCCAGGGCATCTTTCTCCACGCCGCCGTGTCGACATGCAACCCCAGTCCATGGCTCAGACGTTGGCCGTACTGGGGAAGCACGCCCTGGTCACCCATAGTCCGGGACCCGACCGACCGCCGCCGCGTGCGCTTCTCGGCCACTCAGCGGGGACGGCAAGAGGTGGGCCGCCGGCTCGCTGCCCGCGAGGCCTGGACCACCGACGCGGTGGCACGGACCCTGACCATGGAGGAAGGGGTCCCGCGCTCGTGGGGCTTCTGGAGTGCCTGGCCGATTCCGTGGCCCGGTCCGCACCGCGCCGCGGCCCAGTGGGCACGTTGGACGAACACCGGCACGGTCCGCGACCGGTCTTCAGCTCTCCCCCGTCGGCGCGGGACGAAGTGAGCAGCCGTAGGACATCCGCGGGCACGACGGCCCGCAACGGCCCTGTCGGTCACCCGGACGCGGTCCTCGCCTCCGGGTGACCGACAGGGCCGGCGGCCGTGATACCGGTCAGTCACGATGCTGGCGCATCCGTGCCGCCGACGGGGCACATCCCGGCCGGTCGCCCGCGGGCAGCTCAGGTGCCCGGCTCGGTCGTGGCCCGCTCGATGTCGTACAGGTCCTCGAATCCGGCGAGCTCCTGCATCTGCTCGAAGACGGCGAAGGGCTCGGCCGCGGGACGCGCGCTCGGCCGTCCGGACCGCTGTACCCGGTAGGCGTCCCGCAGTGCGCTGAAGGCGGCGGCCTGTCCCGTGACCGGGTCGATGACCAGTGAGTACCCGAACTCGGCCCACTCCCCCGGCGCGTGCAGGTCGAACGAGGTCAGCAGGGCCACGGGACCGGACAGACGCCGCGGCGCGGCGGCTCGCTGTTCGCCGTTCTCCGGCAGCAGCATGACGACGTCGGCGCCGGAGGCGAAGTACGCCTCGCAGCGCTCGATGGCCGCGTCGAAGCTCTCGTTCTGGACCGCGCCGGTGCGGGCGATGAGCAGCAGGTCCGGGTCCCGCCGTGCCGCCACCGCGGCCCGGATCTTCCCCAGCATCACCTCGACGGGCACCAGGTGCTCCACATGGCGGTGATGACTGGCCCGCTTGGGCGCCACCTGGTCCTCCAGCTCGATGGCATGGACACCGGCGGACTCCAGATCCCACACCATGCGGGTCACGTGCACGGCGTCGCCGAAGCCGACTCCGCCGTCCACCACCAGCGGCAGCCTGGAACGCCGGCGGATGGCGGCCGCCGTCTGGGCCAGCTCCGTCGTCGTCAGCAGCGCTTCGGAGACGGCGAGCGACAACCCGAGGCCGCCGCCTCCGAGGTATCCACCGTCGAAGCCCAGGTCCTCGCACAGGCGGGCGGTCAGCGCGTCCGGACAGTGCGGGATCATCAGGGGACCCTCGTTCTCCACACGCCGCCGGAACGCCGCGCGTGCCAGGTTGTCCATTTCTCACTCACATCCTTCTCGTACGTGCAGTCCGGCACACCGATGCACACGCGCACACGGACACCGCTACCTGATGGCTCGTCAGCTACGGAACGCGCCGCCGCGGCGGGAGTTCCGGCCGACCGGTCCCTGGGTGCACCGTCGTGGCCACGGGAGGGCGTGTGGCTGCGGACAGTCGGGAAGGCCGCAGGGACCGAGCGCACCCCCGTCGCATCGCGGCCGACGCCGGCCCCGCACCTCGCTCATGACACACCCGAAGCCCCTGGCAGCGCGGCCCGTGCGCGGACCGTCACCTGCCGGAACTCCTGGACCATCATGTATGCAACTGTAGACTTACCTCGTCGGCTTGACTACACTGGCCGTGTGAAAAGTGACTTGACTCATCGAGGCCCCCCTCCGCGGAGGGGGGCCGGCCGCGCAACGCGTCGGCTACGCGTGAGGCGATCCTCAGATACGCGGTCGGGGCCTTCACCCGTTCCGGCTACGACGGCGCCGGTGGGCGCGAGATCGCCAAGGGAGCCGGCGTGAGCGCGATGATGGTCAATCGCTACTTCGGGTCCAAGGAGAACCTGTTCGCCGAGGTGGTGGACACCTCCTTCACCCCGCGGACCGTCGTGCCCGACGACTTGACGAGTCCTCGGCCGAACTGGCCCGGCAGGGCATCGAACGACATGTGGAACGTCACCTGGCGGGGTTACTCAGCGGTGATCGGGCGCGGGAGCGCTCCGCACTCGCGCTCTCACTGATCCTCGGCGTCTGGCTGATGCGAAGCATCATCGGCAACACGGCCCTGGCGGCGGGCCCCGGCGGGCTCGAGCGTCAACTGGAAGGCCTGCCGGCCAGCTGCTGGAAGACACCCCACCGAGGACCGGGCCCACGCCCGGCACGACCCCGTCCCGAGCAGGCAGGCTCCGACGCCGTAACGACGCCGACGTGCCGACAGCCTGACACTCCGGCAGCTTCACCGGCAGCGAACCGGGCGTAGCGGCCATGACGGTCGAACAAGTACATACGTATGCAGGAGCAGGCCTATGATGGACTTGGGTCGGTGAGGCGATCGACCCCCCGGCTTCGCCCCCTCACACCGCGACCGGACTCGGTGACCACTTCGAGCCTCGGTGCGGGATCGGGCCACTGACGACATATCAGTTGCCGCGGAACGCAGAATCACGGCTTGTCGCCCACTGCGGCACCGGCCTCCGAGACCCGGCAGCCGGCAGCCCGGCGGGATCCTGTTCCCGCTCGCTGCCGACGCACGGTGCGGCAACCGTTTTCCGGTCCGCGGGACCAGCTCACGCTCATCGGCGCGCGTAACGCCGTACTGAGCCCAGGCGCTGCGCGCTGAAGCCTTCGAAGAGCGCGCGAACCACCATTTCGCGCAAGGAGGAAGTTTCATGACGGAACGAGGACCGCTGGACGGCCGTGTGGCCATCGTGACCGGTGCCGGACGTGGCATCGGCCGAGGTGAGGCGATCGCGCTGGCGGCTGCCGGGGCGAAGGTCGTCGTCAACGACGTCGGTGTGCGGGCTGACGGCCACGGGGCCGCCGCGGGCCCGGCCGACGAGGTGGTCGAGTACATCCGTGCCCAGGGTGGCGAAGCGGTTGCCAGCTATGAGTCCGTGGCGGACTGGGAGGGCGCGGGCCGGGTGGTCGCCACCGCGGTCGAGCAGTTCGGCCGGCTCGACATTCTGGTCAACAACGCGGGGATCGTCCGGCAGCACAAGATCGAGGAAGTGACGGAGGAGGACTTCGACCTGACCGTCGACGTCAACCTCAAGGGCACCTTCGCGATGTGCCGCAGCGCCATTCCGGTGCTCCGGCAGTACGGCGGCGGACGCATCGTCAACACCTGCTCCAACCAGTGGGCGGCGCCGATCGGCAACCCCGAGTATGCCGCGTCCAAGGGCGGCGTCGTGAGCCTGACCTACGAATTGGCCTGGGAACTCGACAACGACGGCATCACGGTCAACGCCATCGCGCCGTTCGCCCTGACCAGGATGACCGAGGACGCCAAGCAGCGCGACGCCGCGCTGGTGGCCTCCGGGGCCATGAGCGCGCGCCGGGCGAAGGCCAAGGAGGCGCGGGCCGACGCCGGTCTGGTCGCGCCGATCGTCGTCTACCTGGCCTCGGACGTGGCGGCCGACGTGACGGGCTGTGTCTTCCGGGCCGGCGGAGGCAAGATCGGCATCTACAGTCACCCCGTCGAGACGCGGACGATCTTCCGGGACGAGCAGAACGGCCCGTGGTCGCACGACGAACTCGTCGATCTGCTGCCCCGGACCGTGCTCGCCGGCGGCAGCAAGGCCCCTCACATCCTGTGAGGTGAGCGCTCGTCGCCGGACCACTCGCGGACCCTGTCCGAGTGGCCCGGCGAGTCCCGCGGCGCGCGGCCGGACGGCCGGCGCGCCGATCGTGACGGCGGTCACCGAGCCGGCGGGCACCGCCCGTCGGGAGCATCGCCGCTCGGCGAGGAACCAACCAGCGCATCTCCTGCCCCCGCAAGGCGATACGCGACCGTCCGCGCGCCGGAGGGCAGGAGGACACGGTCGGCGAGACTCCCCGCGCTCTGCTGCTGCTCCAGGCACACCTTCTTGACCGGCGGGTACCGGCCATTCCGCAGGCGTCTCGGGGCAGGTGCTCGCGGGGTCTGCCGTGGGCCTGCGCCTCCCGGCTCTCCTGCACGGCCAGCGGCTGGGACTCGCCGGGATGGTCAACTCGCTCATCGCCGAGTGCGACACCGACCTGTGGCAGTCGTCCCCGGCGGCAACGGCCGACGTCCTGGCCGGCAGCCGTACGGCGTTGGCCCGTCTGATCAGCGGCCTGGAGAGCGGATCGGTCCGGCGCGGACCGTCACGCCCTGGAGGCCGCCGTCACCCGGGACGTCCCGGTCCTGGGCACCACGGGGACCGGCCGCTCGGGCAAGCGCCGGCTACGACCTGGTGATCGTGGAGACGCCCGGCATCGGGCAGGGCGACGCCGCGATCGTGCCGTACGCGGATGTCTCGCTGTACGTGATGTCCCGGAGTTCGGGGCGGCCTCCTAACTGGAGAAGATCGACATGCCGCGCAGGCGGTCGCGGAGTCGATGTACGCGGAGTTCAAGGATCCGCTGTACGCGCCGCCCGCTCTGCTGCGGCGCGTGGTCGAGGCGCGGCAGCTGGGCCGCAAGAGCGGGCGGGGCTTCTCCACGTACGACGGGTGAGCGGTGCCGACGGGACGGTGCGCGGCGCACGCCGTCACTTCGGCTCGGGGTCTTCCAGCAGGACGCGCAGGACTGCCTCCACGCGGCGGGTGAGGTCGTCGGCGTCGGCCTCGACCAGTGCGGTGTCGCCGATGACCTTGCGCATCAGCCATACTCCGGCGATCACCGACAGGGCCAGCGCGGAGCGCTCTTCGACGTGCTCGCCCGTGAGCATGCCGGCCAGTTCCCGTTCCACATGGCGCTCGATGCCGTCACGGGCGATCTCGGCCGTGCGCGGGTTGGGCGCCGAGCGGAGCATCAGCAGGAACGGACTGAGGTGGTCGGCTTCCGGGGCGGTGCGTTCCACGAGCGACCTGGCGATGTCGCGGCTCAGCGTGGCGGGATCGTCCGTGACGACGGTGCGCGGGGCGAAGGAGACGTCCACCGTTTCGGCGAAGAGCTGTTCCTTGGATCCGAAGTAGCGGTTGACCAGCATCGCCGTCACACCCGCGTCCTTGGCGATGTCCCGCACGCCGGCCCCGTCGTAGCCGAGTCGAGTGAAGGCCTCCACCGCGGATCTGAGGATCGCCTCACGGGTCGCCGCGGCGTTGCGCGGCCGCTTGGTCGCGGGCGGACCGGGTGGCGACTGAGGCGTCTCACTTTCCATGGCCCGCAGTGTAGCCACACGCAACATGGGAGTCTACGGTCGTAGACGAACCGGCTCTGGGCGGCTTGCGCGCACCGCAGGCCGCGAAAGGAGGCGACGCCCCGCGTCCCCCCTTGTGACGCCCCCGTCGCGTGGCTGACGACCTCACGGCCCGCGCCGGCGCCGTGAAGCCGCACGTGAGGCCTGTGCGGGCGGCCCATGGGGTGGCCACAGCGGTGACATGAGCCCGCACGGCACGCCGGTCGCCTGCGCCGTCGAAGCGACCACCATCCTCCCGGCCCTGTCTTCCGGACCGCGCCCCGTGATCGAGGGGTTCGACTTCCTCGACGACAAGCAGAAGCGGGCGGTCCTGTCGGACAATGCACTCTCCGTCTTCCGGCTCCCCGGTGTGGGCGGCACCGGGGCGGACTGGGGTGGTCTCGCGGCCGATGTCTCAGGGATGTCCGGGAGCGGGCCGGGCGCCCCGGCGCGCGGCGGCCGGGGCGCCCGCGTCGGCCAGGCGCTCCAGGATGTTCACCAGAGCGCTCAGTCCCTCGCGTTCGCTGGTGGTCAGCGTCCGGTCGATCGCGGCGGTGAGCCAGGCCTCCCGCGCTTGGAGCCAGCGCTCGGCCTCTTCCCGTCCGCGCGGGGTGGCCGTGATCAGGATGCGGCGGCCGTCGTCGGGGTCGGGGCTGCGTGTGACCAGGCCGTGCTTCTCCAGCACGGTCAGGGTCTGCGCCATGGACTGCGGGCGCATGTACTCGGCGGCGGCGAGGTCGCTCGTCGTGGCGGGTGGTCCGTGGACCACCCGCTGCAGGGCGGCCAATTGGCTGCGGCTGTAGGGACTGGCGCCCATACCCGTCTCCGAGCGGATGCGCCCGCGCAGGCGGTCCATGGAACGGACCAGTTCCAGAGCCAGGTTTGCCGAAGGGTTGTCGTTCAGCGCCACCCGTAAATAATACAGGTTACCTGCACATTAGGGGCGGGAACTCCCGGACCTCCGGCCGGCTGGCGAAAGTCTCAGCGCCGCAGGAAGCCCTCGACGGCGTCCTGGCCCTGGCCCGAGGACGCCAGGGAGGAGATGAGGCCGCTCTCACGGACGAGCTGATGAGGCACGTGGTGGCGGCGAGGGCCTCCGCCGGCGCCTCGGCCAGCGTCCGCGTGATGGCGCGGGCCCGTTCGAGCAGGTCGGCGTCGTCGACGACATCGCCGGCCAGTCCGCAGGTGACGGCTTCCTCGGCGCTCAGTGTCCGGTTGGTGAGGGCCGGCTCCACGGCTCGGCGGGGGCCCAGGAGGCGGGGCAGAATCCAGCCGCAGCCCATGTCGGGGCTGCGGCCCACGGCGGTGTAGGCCATCCGGATCCGGGTGGAGCGCGCCACGACGACGTCGGCGCAGAAGGGGGCCGGGGCGCCGGGCCGGGGCGACGGCGTGGGGGAGCAAGTCCCCTACAGGGCGCTGAACTCGCTCTGCTCGGCCCAGATGGTCTTGCCGCTGGCGCTCTGCCGCGTGCCCCATCGCTGGGTGAGCTGTGCGACCAGGAGCAGCCCTCGGCCCCCCTCGTCGAACGTGCGGGCCCGGCGCAGGTGCGGGGCGGTGTTGCTGGCGTCCGAAACCTCGCAGGTCAGCGAGTCGGAGTTGATCAAACGCAGCTGGATGGGGCCTTGGGCGTGGCGGATCGCGTTGGTGACCAGCTCGCTGATCACGAGTTCGGTGACGAACAGGGCGTCCTCCCGCCCCCAGGCGGTGAGCTGTTCGGCGGCCTTCTGCCGGGCCACCGCCACCGCTGCCGGGTCGACGGGTACGTCCCAGGTGAAGACCTGTGAGGCGTCGAAGGCGCGGGTGCGGGCCACCAGCAGGGCCACGTCGTCGTCGGGACTGTCGGGGAGCACGCGGTCGAGGATGGTGTCGCAGGTCTGCTCCAGGGACGGGCCCGGGTGGGCCAGTGCCTGGCGTAGACGCTGGGTGCCGATGTCGGTGCTCTGGGAGCGGGAGCCGACCAGTCCGTCGGTGTAGAGGACGAGAAGCGATCCTTCGTCGAGGGCGGCTTCCACGGACTCGAACGGTAGGCTGCCCAGGCCCAGGGGCGGCCCGGCCGGCAGGTCGAGGAAATCCACGGTTCCGTCCGGGCGCACGACCGCGGGCTCGGGGTGTCCGGCCCGGGCCAGAGTGCAGAGACGTGTGGTGGGATCGTAGACCGCGTAGAGGCAGGTGGCCCAGATCCCCGTGTCCGGTTCCGTGCCCTCCGCGGGTTCGAAGCTCTGTTCCTGCTGGAGCCTCAGCACGACGTCGTCCAGGCGGGTGAGCAGCTCGTCCGGGGCGAGATCGACGTCGGCGAGGGTGCGCACGGCGGTGCGCAGGCGGCCCATGGTGGCCGAGGCGTACAGACCGTGGCCGACCACGTCCCCCACGACGAGTGCCACGCGGCCCCCGGACAGGGGGATGACGTCGAACCAGTCGCCGCCGACTCCCGCGGTCGTCCCGGCGGGCCGGTAACGGGAGGCGACCTCCACGGCGGCTTCCCGGGGATGGTGCGCGGGCAGCAGACTGCGCTGGAGGACGAGGGCGGTCTTGTGCTCGCGCGTAAAGCGGTGCGCGTTGTCGAGGCAGGTGGCCGCGCGGTTGGTGATCTCCTGGGCGAGCAGCACGTCGTCCTCGTCGTAGGCGTCCGGGTTCCTGTGCCGGTGGAAGCAGGCGACGCCGAGGGTGGTGCCGCGGGCACACAGCGGAACCACCAGAGCGGAGTGCACCGGGCCTGCGCCGGCCCTCTCGGCGTGCACGGATTCGTCGGCCGCCCAGGGCGCCTGGCCCAACGGGCCGGCCGGCCGGCCCGTATCGAGGGCGCGCGCGGGGGGCGAGCCGTGCGGGAAGCTGCACGGTTCTCCCGCTTCGGTGTCCCGGCCGGGAACCGCCCCGGCCAGCACGGATCCCCGGCCCGCGCGGCGCAGCACGACGGGTTCGTCCGCACGGGGCAGAGGCGAGGGCGCCTCCGCCCGGAAGACGGGGTCCAGCAGATCGACGGTGACGAAGTCCGCGAAGCCGTCCACGGCCACGTCTGCCAGTTCCTGCGCGGTACGGACGATGTCGAGGCTGGTTCCGATACGCCGGCCGGCCTCGTCGAGGAAGATGAGCCGCTGCCGGGCTCGGTACTGCGCGGTGATATCGAGGCCGACCGAGGACACGCCGCGCACGGTGCCCGTGGAGTCCGTCAGGGGCGTGACGTGGACAGACCAGGCCCGGGGGCGGGCCTCACCCGGAGCACGGACGGAGATCTCGTGGTGTACGGCGACGCCGCTGCGCAGCACCTCCCGGTAGGCCTTAGCCAGGTCCTGATACGGCTCCCCCGGCAGGATGTCGACCAGTCGGCGGCCACGGGCCTGTTCTTCGGTGACCCCCAACAGGCGCAGCCACTCGCGGTTGGCGCCGACAAGACGCGCCTCTTGGTCGTAATAGGCGGCGGGATAGAGGAGTTGGGACAGGGTCCACTGACTGAACTGCCCGGCCTCGGCGCCCGTGTCCGGCGGCGGGTCCGCCTGTTCGGCCGTCACGATCCATTCGGGGTCTCCCCCGGCACGCCTCAGCGAGTGGGCCCGCAGCCGGGCCTCGACGGTGTGCCCGTCCTTGTGGCGCATGGCCGTGTGGACGGCCTCGCAGGCGCGGTCGTCGGGGACCTGCGCCGTCAGGTCGGACAGGGAGCGGTTCAGCAGGTTCCGCAGGGGGCGGCCGACGGCTTCCGTGTCGGTGAATCCCAGTAGTTCCTGGGCGCCGGGACCCCAGGCGGTGATGGTGCCCGCCGCGTCAGCCGCCACGAAGGCGGAGACGGCCGGGTGTCTGTCCGGCTGGCGTTCCCAGGCATCCGATCCGAGCATGCAGTAACCATCGACAGGGGAAATGGTGACAATTCAGTCAAGCGTATACCGGCTTCCGCGGACGTTGCCCCTCCCCGCGCGAGGAATCCCACGACGGCCCGTTCGGCCTACGGCACCCCCTCCGGAGCTTTGCTCCGGCACGACGGAGCCCGCCTCGACCCGCGGCAGCCTGGCGCCGTGACCCGGGTGCCCGGCCCCCTCGCGTACGCTCGACCCACGCTTCGAGGACGAGTCGGCGCTGCCGGCCTCGCCGGAGCGCTGACTTCGTTTCACCGCCGCCCGGGGTCATGAGTCGAGCGCCACCACCTACGCCGAAGGCATAGGTGGAGATGTTGCCGGGTGGAGCCGACGTGCCGGCGAGACGGCACGGGACCACGTCAGGACGGGCGTCGGGGCGCCGCCAGCGGACGGAAGAGGTCCCATTGCACCGGGGGCCGCGTCAGACCGCGGCGCTCCACGTAACGGTCGGTGGCACGGCTGGTACGGCGCAGCAGCCGCAGCCCGTCGAGCCCCTTGCCCGAACCCATCGGCTCCAGCACCGAAGCCGGGACCAGCAGCCAGCCGTCGTCGGTCTCCTTCAGATCGCCCCGCACCACCGCGTTGGTCAGGTTGTTCAGTCGCTCGTCGTGCCGGTGCACCAGCAGCGAGGCGGGACCGGCGGTCACCGCGCAGTCGGCGGTCACGCGCACCGCGAAACCCTCGGCCGTCGCCACCGGCCGGGTCCGGGCCAGGACGGGCGCGCCGGTCACGTCACGGGCGGCCAGCACCGCCGTAGGGTACTCGGCGAGCTGTGCCGCACCGCGCAGGGGCGCCCCACCGGGCGCGACCGGCCGCACCCGCGGCAGCGGCGGCTCCGCCGAGGGACGCACGAGGACCTCCTCGGGCGTGATGGTGATGACGAGCCGCAGGTAGTACCAGTCCGTCAGACGTCGCAACGGGCGGGCGAGATAGGACTTGCTGTGCGGCTGACGCTCGAACAGCATCCGCCAGTATTCCTCCAGACCCTCGGGCCCGGTGTGTATCTCGTCCGGGCACTCCGCCCGACCGCTGACGAAAATCTGCGGCGGGTTGTCCAGACCGCTGCCCGTCGGGTCGGAGAAGAGCAGGGCGACGCGTGCGTCCCGGCGTACGTTCAACGCCTTCTGCGCGAACGCCAGACACGTGGTCACCACGAGCTTCCCGTCCTCGCGCCGCCACACCGCCGTCGGCCACGCCGTCGGTGTACCGTCGCGGCCCAGGGTCACGAACTCACATGTCCGGTAGGCGTCGAGGACGTCCAGGGGGGCGGATTCGAGTGCCGTCATCATCCTGTTCCTTCGTTCAGCGGGGCCCGCACCGCACGGCAGGCCTCGGCATACTGTCGTCGTCCCACTCCGCGCCACACCAGGCGGACGGACAGCGGGCCCGGCCCAGTACATGGGCCTTCTCCTGCTCGGTGTCCTCCTCCAGGACGGCATCGAGGGCGAGCAACAACCTGTCCTTCGGCATGCCCACCAGCCCCGGCGTCCTACCTGGGCCCTCGCGGCGGCGCTCAGGTGCTCGGAGACCAGGGGAAGGACCAGCCGCTCCGTGTCGTCGAGGTGGTCGCCGAGGACGAGGCGGTGCTGTGACGACTTGGCGTCTCTCCCGTGGCACGGCCCCTCGCCGGAGAAACAACTCCCGACCTCTCCAACACATTTCGACAGTACGCTGAGTATACGTGTGCGGCGCCACGTGTCCGCCGGCATCGGGGGCGAACCGGTGGGCCGACCCCCGCGGCACTTCCTCTCCGGGCCTCAATGCGCGCACACCTTGATCGATACGTACGCCATGCGACTGTTCTGGCTCGTGCTCGCGCTCTTCGCCGCGATTCTCGTCCCGTTCCTCCTCTTCGGGGACCACTTCCAAGGCATTGCCTCGCCGGCAGCGGAGCACCGGCTCTCCACGCCCGGCGCTGTCACGGTGATCGCCGGCCTGCTCGCGCTGGATGTGTTTCTCCCTGTGCCGTCCAGCGTCGTCTCGGCCGCGAGGGGAGCGCTCCGCGGGTTCTTCTGGGGTACGGCCGTCGTCTGGGCGGGTATGACGGTCTCCTGCGTGCCGGGCTGTCTCGTCGGGGCACGCTCGATGTCGCTGACCGGCGGCTGGTGGGCGAGGCGGGCCTGGCCCGCGCCGCCGGCACCGCGCGGCGCCACGGCCTGATCGCCCTCGCCCTGTGCCGCCCCGTGCCGGTGCCGGCGGAGGCGGACGTGGAGGGCGGGGGGCCACCTTCTGATCAGGGGGCCGGCGTCGAGATCGAGCCTCCGTCGACGGGCGGCGGCCACGGCGGACAACGTCTCTTCGTGCCGTACGGCCGGCGCTGCGCGGGCACGGGCACGAGCCGGCGGCGTGCCCCAGACAGTTGAGGGCCACGGCCCACGCGTTCCGTCCGCAGGGGGAGGCTGGTGGTCGCGGCGGATCCGGTACGACAGCCGGCAGGCGGTCGGCCATCTCGTGTGGAACGCGGTTCGTCACACCCCGAGAGGCGGCACCGCACTCTTGAGGCTGCCGATGACCCACCCGTCCCTGCTGCCCAAGCCGGGATGGCGGCTATGGCCGCCCCGGTGGCGTGCATACGGATCGAGGTCTCCGGCACAGGCTCGGGGATCGTGCCCGAGGACCTGCCCCACGTCTTCGACCGTTCCCGGCGGCCGAGAAGTCTCGCTCGCGCCGGACCGGTGGCGGCGGCCTTGGCCTGTCGATCGTGCGCGGTGCCCCATCGCGCTGCGCCGCCCCACGAGCGCCTGCGGTGTAGAGGGAGTCGTGTGGCTCCCGATGAGGCAGAAGGACGGGGAGGCGGGCGCGTGGGCCTGGGGTCCTGCCGCCGCAGGACCCCAGGCGGTGTGCGCTGTCAGAGCGTCGGGCCAGTTCCCTTGACCAGCGGAGTGATGTCGATGCGGCCCTTCTGGAGAACGTCACCCAGCTTCCACGGGGTGGTCAGGTGGTGGAACGAGTCGGGCGGGGTGACCTCCAGACGGGTGGGGTCCTTCTCCGCCTTGGTCGGTTCACCCACGGCCGGCACGTCTCCCCAGTGCAGCCGGGTGTAGGCGCTCTGCCCGGGCTTGAGGGTGATGAGCTCAGCCCGACCACGGTCACGGACGACAAGCGTGGGGACGTCCTTTCCACGGGAGTTGAGAAGTTGCAGCCCCACATACCCCTGGGTCCGGACGGTCTTGTGGGTCTTGTTCGTGAGGACCACCGTCGCGTAGCGCTGCCCCACGCCCGAGTCCAGCCCGTGAACACGTACCGACAGCGAGGAGGTGTCCGCCCACCCCGGCCGGGTCGCCGCTTGCGACGGACCTGCCGTGATGCCGATCAGTGCTACTGCGGAGAGCGCAGACAGAGTGACAGGGGTGAGGAGGTTGCGGGTTCGCTTGCCGAAGAACATTGTCTTTCTCCTTCCAGATGCCTTGTTCAGGCCTTTCTGTAATGTATGAGGCCTTCTGGGGGGAAATGGTTCGGGCACCTGCCTGGTCTTTACGTGACGGAAGACGCTGTTGACCTGCCGTTGGCTACCTCGTGACCATGACGGGTTGCTGCGCAGGCCTACCTCGGCGGTTCGACGGGTCAGTGGAGGAAACCCTCGTAGCGGCGCTGCTGAAGCTGGCTCTCGATCTGCCGCACGGTTTCCAGGCCGACACCGACGATGATCAGGATGCTGGTGCCCCCGAACGGAAAGTTGTTCGTCGCCCCGAACCCGACCAGCGCGATGGTTGGGACGAGGGCGATCACTCCCAGATACAGAGAGCCGGGCCAGGTGATCCGGGTGAGCACGTACGACAAGTACTGCGCGGTCGGCCGGCCGGCCCGGATGCCGGGGACGAAACCGCCGTACTGCTTCATGTTGTCCGCGACCTCGTCCGGGTTGAAGGAGATGGAGACGTAGAAGAAGGCGAAGAAGACAATGAGCAGGAAGTAGAGACTGAGGTAGATCGGGTGGTCGCCCTTGGTGAGGTTCTGCTCGATCCAGGTCTTCCAGCTCGAGTTGCCGCCGGAGAACTGGGCGATCAGCGCGGGGATGGAGAGCAGCGACGAGGCGAAGATGACCGGGATCACACCTGCCTGGTTCACCTTGAGCGGGATGTACGTGGACGTGCCACCGTAAGAGCGCCGGCCGATCATGCGCTTGGCGTACTGCACCGGGATGCGGCGCTGGGCCTGCTCGACGAAGACCACCAGGCCGACCATGACCAGGCCGACGAGGATGACCGCGCCGAACTCGATCCAGCCGTCGGCCAGCGTGCCCTGCTTCTTGATGGCCCACAGCGCGGACGGGAAGGTGGCGGCGATCGAGACGAACATCAGGATCGACATGCCGTTGCCGATCCCGCGGTCGGTGATGAGCTCGCCGAGCCACATGACGACGGCCGTACCGGCGGTTATCGTGATGACCATGACGATGGTGGTCAAGATCGCGTGGTCCGGGACGATGGACGACGCGGCCGAGCAGCCGGAGAAGAGGGCGCCACTGCGGGCAGTGGCGACGAGGCCGGTGCCCTGGAGGATGGCGAGGGCCACGGTCAGGTAGCGGGTGTACTGCGTGATCTTCGCCGTGCCGACCTGGCCCTCCTTCTTGAGGGCTTCGAGGCGGGGGATGACCACGGTCAACAGCTGAAGAATGATGCTCGCCGTGATGTACGGCAGAATGCCCAGCGCGAAGATCGTGATCTGAAGCAGCGCGCCGCCGCTGAAGAGGTTGACCAGCCCGAACAATCCCTGGCTGCCGGAAGTCTGCGACACACATTCCTGCACAACCCGGTAGTCCACGCCCGGGATCGGAACATGCGTGCCAACCCGGTAGAGCACGATGATGCCCAGGGTGAAGAGCAGCTTCTTGCGCAGGTCGGGCGTCTTGAACGCCTGGGTGAACGCGGTGAGCACGGAGAGCCTCCTGCGACGAGCGGCATGACAGCGACGGTTACCGCTCTTGATCGGCGGGAGACACACCTACGTCCACATGCGCCCCCGGTGCCTTTTCGTCAGAAATTACACCAGATAGCTTCAAACATGTAGTCGTGTCTGGAGGTGTGAGGTGGCGACTCAGTCACACATGGTTCCGGGCTCTCGCCGCAGTACCGCGTCGCCCGGGGTCATGACGGGGGGGTGAGGCCCGGCGCGCCCTCCGAGAGCATGGCGAGTTGGGCGAGCCACAGGCGAGCAGCCACGCCTGGTACAGCTGAACACCGGCACCGATACCCAGCCAACCGATCCGGTGCGGCGGCACGGACTCCCCCACGAAACCTCGAAAAGGTGTCCGGCCCATCTCACGTCGGCGAGCAGATTGAATGATCGTTCCGGCGGACCATGCACAACAGCCTGCGCACGGTGGAAGCTGTGTGCTTCGGCAGGTGAGAACCCGGACGGCCAGTGGATGTCCGGATGACTGTCCGAGGTGTCGTACACCCGCATTCTCTCTCGCGCTGTTGTTCGGCTTCGGGTGTTCCCTCGCTCAATGTGAGGGGCGGCACTCGAAGAGTGCATACGTCATCTGACCGGTCGGTCGGGGCTTTCCGTCAGCCGGCGTCCTCCAGCCCCAGGGCAGCCAGGGCGTCGCGCAGAGCGGCTCGGGAGTTGATGCCCAGCTTGGGATAGATCTGGTACAGATGTGTGCCGATGGTCCGATGCGACAGGAACAGACGCTCGCCGATCTGCTTGTTGGTCAGCCCGGTCGCCGCCAGTGTCGCGATCTCGAATTCCTGGGCGGTCAACGCTCCCTTGCCCTGCACGGTGGCCGATGTCGCGCGCCCGCTCGCGTGCAGCTCAGCCGTGGCACGCGCTGCCCAGGGCGCTGCCCCCAGCTTCTCGAACGTCCGGGCCGCCTGGACCAGCTGCTCGCGGGCCTTCTTCGTCACGCGCCGGCGCCGGAGGCGTTCGCCGTAGAAGAGGCGTACTCGCGCGACGTCGAAGGGCCAGTCGTCGACGTCGAGCAGAGACAACGCCTGCTCGAACAGGCCCAGGGCGTCGCCGTCGGACGTTGTCAGGGCCTCGCATGCCAGCACGTGCATGTGGAGGCGGGGAGAGAGCCGCGCCATCGCGGACTCGCGCAAGGCTGCCGTGTGCGTGGCCGCATCGGCGGACCGTCCCGATCTGACAGCCGCTTCCACCAGGTCCAGGGCGCCGGTCATGGCGTGCGGCAGGTACGGAGCCAGAGGTGTGAGCGGGTTCATCGCGGTGGCGTGCCGGAAGGCGCCATCGAAGTCGCCGCTGCCGAGGGCGGCCAGGCACCTGGCGTGGAAGGCAAGCGCGCGGGCGCCGTGGGCACCGCGGGGAACGGCCCAGCCGACGATCTCCTCGGACAAGGCGTTGCTCGTCACCGCATCGCCGCGCGCCCCGGCCACCAGGGCCTGCACGAACTGGAACTTGCAGGCGAAGAAGGGGTATCCGTAGTCCTCGCACAGGCTGAGCCCCTCGGCGGCCAGCTTCACGGCCTCGTCCCAGCGGCCCTTGTAGTAGTCGTCCAGACACAGGTGGATCAGGGCAGACAGATGCCTGCGGACGGGCGCGGTACCCGCACGGCCCTGTTCGACCAGACGCAGGGACGCTTCCCGTACATCCGCCAGCCGGTCCGGGTAGACGGCGCAGGTGCTGACACGGACGACTTGGGTGGCGTCGCCGATGTCGTCGAGCAGAGTGTCGAGGAGTTCCAGTGCGCGGTACCCGGTGCGGGCGGGATCGGCGAAGGTCTGTGCACACACCCACAGCAGGTCGGGGGGTGCAGGTGTCATCCGGTCGAGGGCCCTGAACAGTGGCGCCCACTTCTCTGGGTCACCGCTGTACCAGCACAGCGTGATCAGGGTGAACAGGGCCTCGACGAGAGCGTCGTCGGAGGCGGCGTAGCCGTGTCCGCCCGCCTCGATCGCGCCGACCAGCAAGCGGTGGGCGGTGTTGACGTCGCCCTCCTCGTTGATCAGCAGGAGTGCGGAGGCGGCCGCCGCGTGCAGCGACTCCTCCCGGGTGGCGGGGTCAGCGCGGCGGGCTCCGACCAGCAGGCTCGAGGCGTCCGCCATACCTCCTCCGGCGTCTGTTCCGATGTAGGCGGCCTCCGCCAGGCGGCGACTCTCGTCGGCCGACGACGGACTGAGTCCCGCGGCACGGGTGAGGGCCGCCATCGCGCCCAGCGCGTCACCACGCCCAAGACGCAAGCGGGCTGCCTGCTCGAGAAGTTCGGCGACCGTCTCATCCGGTCCGGTCGTCGCTTCGCCCAGGTGGTGGGCGCGGCGCTCAGGCTGATCGGTGAGGACGGCAGCGAGCGCCCGGTGCGCCCTGCGGCGGTCGGCGGTCGACGCCTGGGCCACCACAGCGAAACCGATCAGGGGGTGCCGGAACGACAGCCTGCGGGAGGCCGCCGAGATCGTCACGAGTCGGTCGCGCTCCGCGGACTCCAGGAGGTCTACGGCGGCACGGCGGCCCGCAGCGGCCTCGATGACGGCGAGGTCCCCGATGCCTTCGAGTGCCGCGATCAGCAGGAGTTCGCGGCTGGCGTCGGGCAGATCGGCCACGCGTGCGGCGAACAGCGCCTGGAGCCGCTCGCTGAGCGGCAGGACCGAGGGTACCGCCGTCGGCGCCGTACGCTGCTCGCGGTCGAGGGCGGTGGGCAGCTCCAGCAGCGCGAGCGGGTTACCGTGTGCCTCCGCGGCGATACGTCGCCGTATCGTATGCGACATGTCCGGGTGTGCTTCGGCGAGCAGCTGGGCCGACGACGCTTCGTCCAGCGGCTGGAGGCGGTACTCGGTGAGACCGCTGGACTCGAAGAAGCTGTCGGAAGTGACCCGGGAAGCCGCGAGAAAGCTGATGCGGCTGCCGACGAGTCGGCGGGCGACGAAACCGAGTACGGAGGTGGTGGGCCGGTCCAGCCACGGCAGGTCGTCGACGACGATCAGCAGCGGGGTGTCCTGGGCGATCCGGCGCAGCAGCAGCAAGGCCGCGGTGGAGGTCAACAGACGGTTGGGCGGTGGACCGCTGCCGATCCCGACCGCGACCTTCAGCGCGTCGCGGTGGCTGGGTTCCAGCAGGTCGAAGGATTCGAACAGCGGAACGAGCAACTGGTTGAGGCCCGCGTAGCTGACGTCCGCCTCGAACTGCACGCCGCTCGACCGCAGTACACGGGTGCCCTCCGACCTGGCCTGCGCCGCGACGGCGTCGAGGAGGACGGTCTTGCCGATGCCGGCTTCGCCCGACAGCAGGAGGGCCGCGCCGTGGACGGAGCCGGAGAAGTGGGACCGTATGAACTCCAGGTCCTTGTCCCGTCCGATCAGTCGCGCCGACGCGGTACGGAACGGGTGGTCCAGGCCGTGCATCGTGGTCCGTGTCTCCAAAGGCTGCGCTGACTAGGGTCTGAGCGCTGTACGTCGTTGCCCGGGTCAACGCTCGGCTCTCCAGCGTATGCAACCAGCTGACGTAAGTGGCGTCCACGTATCGCCTTGGGCCTCTCAGGACACAGCCGACTCGCGCCGTACGGGCTTCACGGCCCTGGACGAGGACTGCGCCAGGTCGGCGACCTGATAGGTCCGTTCAGCGGCTCGGCGCGCGTACCGCGCAGCCCGTCGATGAGGCGATGTGAGCGTCGCAGCGCCAGGACGGGGCGTGCTCGTGCAGCCAGTCGCCGCGGACGGCACCGAAAAGGAGTATCCGGGCGGCCCCGTTGATGCCGACGAGGCCGCCGTGCACGTCGCGCCGACCGTGTGGTCGGCATCGGGCGGAGGTACCGGGGGAAGCGCGGGCGCACCACGGATTCCGGGCATGAAAGCGGCGTCTCCGGGAAGGCGACTCGCAGTCGTGGCCGCGGAACGACCGAGCGTCAGGGGTGAGAGCATCCGCCTCATGGAGAACGCAGACGGTCGTACGGCCCGGTGGTGGGTGGCGCTGCGCCGGACGCCGGTGGCCGTCTGGGACGACGACGTCACCGACTGGGCCGCCGCGCTGACGTACTACGCCGTCCTGGCCCTGTTCCCGGTCCTGCTGGTGATCCTCTCGATCGTGGGGCTGACCGTCCCGACGGCCGAACCGGAGGTCATCGACCGCTTGTCGCAGGCCGCCCCGGTCGCCTCCCGCGCTCTGCTGCGCAGCACCTTGCTGGAGATGGCCGGACAGCCGTCGTCGGCATGGACGCTGATCTTCCTGGCGGGGGCGGGAGCGCTGTGGTCGGGCTCCAGCTATCTGAGCGTGTTCCGCCGGGCGCTGCACGGAATGCACCGGATCAGTGCGGATCGGCCGGTCTGGCGCACCGCTCCGCGGATCATCGCCACGGCCCTCGTCCTGATCTCGCTGCTCCTGACGACCACGGTGGCGCTGTTCCTCACCGGCAGCCTGGCCCGGCGGCTCGGCCGGGTGCTGAACCTGGGCACCGGGCCACAGGTCGCCTGGAACGCGGTGCGCTGGCCGCTCGTGGCCGTGATCGCCGTGGCACTGGTGCTGGTCCTGTACCGCTCGGGCCCCGCGCCCTCCCGCCCGGTGCGGAGGATGGCGCCGGGCGGCGCCCTGGCGGTGGTGCTCCTGCTGGCCGTCTCCTTCGGGTTCGCCGTCTACACCTCGCACGTCACGACCTATCACCGGCTGTACGGTTCGCTGGCCGGTGTCGTGGTCTTCCTGGTCTGGCTGTGGCTGTCCAACCTGGCCCTGCTGGTCGGCGCCCAGTTCAACGCGGAGCTGGCGAAGCCCGCCCGGCGGAAAGGAGCCGAGCGTGCAGCACCTGCCCCTCAGCGCCCACAGTCGCCGCCCGCAGCCTGAGCAGGCCGCTCAGGCGTACCTGTCGGCACGGCCGGGTGGTCCCGCACCACCGACGCTGCTTGCCCCCCGGCCCCTCGGGTACAGCGAGAGATTATGGGTAGTCCGCAGCACCCGGAGCTTACTGAAAGTGATGTGTTCGTGACTCTTCCCGGCGGCGCCGACGATCGCGCTGAGGGCTCGGGTGACGAGCCGAGTACCAGCGCGCGTGAGATCGCCGATGCCGTGGAGTGTCTCGCGAACCTGTGGTCCATGGCCGCTCAGGAGGCGGCTGTACGGCTGTCCCTCCACCAGTTGCGGGCGCTCAGGGTGCTGGAGGCGGCGCCGGAGGTGAATCTCACGGGACTGGCGGAACGACTGGACATAGGACTTCCCACCGCCAGCCGGCTGTGTGACCGGCTGGAGGCGGCCGGGATGCTGGAGCGGGCGCTGCACCCGCGCAACCGCCGTGAGGTGCAGCTGAGGCTCACGGGTCAGGGGCGCAGAGTGCTGGCAGATGTGGCCCGTCGGCGCACCCAGGCCCTGGCCGCTGTGCTGGCGCGCATGGCACCCGTGGACCGAGCGGCGCTGGTCCGCGGCATGAAAGCCTTCTTCACGGCACAGGGCGATGCACCTTCCCGGCCACCGGAGACACCGTAGGTTCAGCGGTTCGGCCGCGCCTCTCAAGGCGTCCCGGCAGGGCGGCCGTTCCAGTCGACGCAGACGACGGCGGCGTCGGCGAGCAGACCCTCGTGGCCCACGTGTTCGAGCAGCCCGGCGACGACCGATCGTGCCGTCTCGTGAGGAGGTGTCCGCCGGGTCGCGCTCAGGATCTGACGCAGGACGCTCTCGCCGAACATCGCTCCGGTCGCCGAGCGGGTGCCGTGGACGCCGGTGCTCAGGACGACCAGGCGGTCGCCCGCTTCGACATGGAACGTCTGCTCTTCGTAGAGGGTCTCCTCGAACACGCCGAGGGGCAGCTGAGCCTCGAGTTCGACGCGTTCGATCGTGGTGCCGCGGAGGCGGTAGAGCTGGGGGGATCCGGCGTCCACGGCGCACACTCTGCCGGTGGCGAGGTCGAAGCGCAGCAGGAGGGTGGAGGCGTACGACTTGCCTCCGTACTGGGAGTAGACGGCCTGGTCCGCGAGGCACGCCTGGTCCGCGAGGCCGATGCCGGCGCGGCGGGCGTTGCGCAGTGCGCCGACGGCGAGGTTGGTGAGCAGCGAGGCGTCGATGCCCTGGCCCATGCCGTCGGTGACGGTGAGGGTGAGGTGGTCGGCGCTGGTGGACCAGTCGAAGTTGTCGCCGCCGATGGCGTAGGCCGGCTCCAGGTGGGCGCCGATGACGTACTCGTCGCGTGCGCACCCCCGGCCCGGGAGGAGCTGCCACTGCATTTCGGCTGCAAGGGTGAGACGACGGGTGCGGCGGGCCTGGAGGTACAGGTCGGTGTCCCGGCCGGCCGTGGTGAGCTCGTGGCCCAGCGCGGTGGCGAAGTCGCCGAGTCGCAGGACCGTGCCCGGGTCGGCGGAGGTGTCGGGTACGCGCACACAGAGCACGCCGAGACGATCACCGCGGACGGTGATGGGCAGGTGGACCAGCTCGGTGGCCGGATCGGTGATGACTTCGACCACCGGTTTCTGCGTGGTGAAAGCGGTACCGGCGGGACCGTCCTGCGCGGAGACCGGATCGCCGGTGTGCGGCAGATGGGTCACGGGTTGCAGGGCGGTGAGACCGTAGTCGGCGAGGAGGAGCATCACGTCCCGGGCGCCGAAGCGCTGCGCCAGCAGGCGGCCGGCGGTGGCCACCAGGGCGTGGGGCGGAGCCGCGCGTAGCTGGGCTTCCACGGACGGGACCGGTTCAGAGGCATTCACTGCGTCTCCATCCTCTCCCCTTGTGACGTCCACGCTATCGCGGTCGCGGGCGGCCTCCGGCCGGATCGGCGCCGCGGTGAGCGACGCGCGCCCTCGGCCCTGCCGGCAAGTGCCTCGCGTGCGTCGCCTTCGGGCTGTGGGCAGACCGGCCGTGCGGCCCGGTGTCCGAGGGGCAACCGCCGCTCCTGGACGTGAGGTCGATCAGCAGGCGGCCGCGACCGGCGTGCTCGGGCGGGGCCGGTCGCCGGCTCGGGGCCGTCGGGGCCGCGACCGCGGTGGGACGGGCGTCGAGGCGGCCTGGCGGGCCTCCCGGTCGCCGCTCGGACGACCCCCGTCGGGGCGGAGCCGTGCCCTGGGAGGTCACGGATCCGCGTCATCCGGGTCCCGCACGAGCGGTGGGCTCGCCGGTCACCCAGGCGACGACGGTGACGACGGCGCCCCGGCCGGGCCGGGTGTCCAGAGTGAAGTCGTCCACCAGCCGCTTGGCCCCGCCGAGGCCCAGTCCGAGACCGCACGCGCTGCTGTAGCCGTCGGTCATCGCGAGTTCCACATCGCGGATGCCGGGTCCGGTGTCGATGAAGGCCAGCCGGAGTCCCCGCCTCGGGCCGTCGGCGAGTGAGGTGACCTCGACCTGCCCTCCTCCGCCGTGGAGCAGGGTGTTCCGGGCCAGCTCACTGGCCGCGGTGACGAGTTTCGTCTGCTGGACGAGCCCGAACCCGAGCCCGGCCGCGAACCGCCGCACCCGGTGACGGACCCACGGCAGATCCTCGTCGCAGCCGATGGGCAGGCTGGTCCTGGCGGTGGGATCGGGGGCCGGCATCATTCGCACCCCTGAGGAACGAGTCGACGGCCCCGGAAGGCCGGGAAGGTGTCCTCGGGCGCCGGGAGCCGCACCGCGGCCGGGCCGCCCGGGAGGCGGGTGGTCATCGCGGTGTCGCACCGGCCGTACGTCGGGGGACCTCGATGCCCTGCCGGGCGAGCGCGTACGCCGGGGCGTCGGCCAGCGAGCTGCGTGTGAGGACCGGGCTCAGGTCGATGCCCAGGTGCACGATCGTCTGCGCGATGGCCGGGCGGATGCCGGAGGCGATGCACTCGGCGCCCATCAGCCGAGCCGCCGCGCACGACGGCCTGGAGCAGCGACTCCATGACCACCTGGCTGCAGGCACTGTCCGAGGTGCCGATCATGGGGATCGCGACGACGCCTTCCCACAGGTTGATCGCGGGGTTGGCCACTTCGAGCAGTTGCCGCCGCCGGCGGCCTATCAGTTCCTCACCGGCCAGGACGGTCGTCTCCGTGATCATCAGTCGCAGCGTGCCCATCAGCAGGGTCAGCGCCAGCAGGGCTTCCTGCGCGTCGTGATCGGGCAGATCCTCGCCGCGCCGCAGCTCGGCGGTGGCCGCCGGCAGGCCGGCGGCCTCGTGCGCGATCCGAGCCGTGCTGACGCCCCTGCGGGCACGTGAGGCGACGATGCGTCCCAGTTGCTCGCGCACCGAGTCGAACCCGGCAGCCGCGACGTCTTCCAGCCGACCGCTCGACGCGACCTCGCCCAGAGCGTCCACCACGACCTTGCACGCCTCCACGGCCTCGTCGCACGAGACGGTGAAGACGGGCCGGAACAGCGGTGCGTCCGCCCTCCGTTGGGCGATCTGTTCGCGACGGCGCTCCAGGAAAGCTCCCTGCGCCCGCGTCACCGCCCCCTCCACGGCCTGCTCCGACACCCGCATCGTCTCCCTCCGCGACAGGCCGCTGCGCCGAGAGGGACGCAACTCCGGCAATTATTGCCTCATGACAAGTATTGGCGTTGCGGGCGCGGTGGAACGACACAGCATCGACACATCCGGCTCGGAACGCGACGGCCGGAGCGACGCGTCAGCGCCCGTGCCAGTCCAGGCACACCACCAGGGCGTCGTCGTCCGGAACGGACCGGCCCCGATGGCCGGTCAGCTCGCGCAGGATGGCACGCGGCACCTCGGCGGCCGGCAGGAGTCGAGTGGACGTGATCGCCCGGGCCAGAGCGGCATCCCCGTAAGCCTCCCCCTTGGGCGAAGCGACCGCGTGCACCCCGTCGCTGACGAAGACGAGCCGGTCGCCCGGCTCGACCTGGAAGTCCTGCGCCACGTAGTCGGTCTCCTCGAACATCCCCAGCGGGAGCTGCGCCTCGAAGTCGACGCGCTCGACCGCTCCGTCACGCAGCCGCAGCAACTGCGGTGAACCGGCGTCCACGACCTTCGCCCGGCCCGTCGCGAGCTCGAAGTCAAACATCAGTACGGAGAGATAGCAGCGCCCCTGGTAGTGCGCGTACACCGCCTGATCGGCCAGTGCTGCCTGGTCGTCGATGGCGATACCGGCTCGCCGGGCGTTGCGCAGGGCGTTGATGGCCAGGTTGGTCAGCAGGGAGGCTTCTATGCCCTCCCCCATGCCGTTGGTGACGTAGAGCATGAGGTGGTCCCCCGTGGCGGACCAGTCGAAGTTGTCACCGTAGATGGCGTAGGCCGGCTCCAGCTGCGCGCCGAGTTCGTACTCGGGGCGGGAACAGGCACGGCCGGGCAGGAGCTGCCACTGCATCTCGGCGGCCAACGTGAGCCGGTCCTTGCGTCTCGCCCGCAGATACACGTCCGTGTCCCGCTCGGCGACCACGATCTCGTGCCCGAGCACCTCGGCGATGTCCGCGAGCTCGCCCAGAAGGCCGGGCGCACCTTCCCCGTCCGGCAGGGTCACCGACAGCACGCCCAGCCGGTCCCCGCGCACGGTGACCGGCAGATGCACGCGCGCGGAGTCACCGGGAACCACCTCCACGAACGGCTCCTGGGCACCGAAAGCACGTCCGGCGGCACTGCCGTGCACCGACACCGGCTCCGCCGTGGATGGCGGCACCGACAGCGGTTGCAGGACGGTGAGGCCGTAGTCGGCCAGATACAACTCGACGGAGCCCGCGGCGTACTCCTCGGAAAGCACGCGGCGCACGGCGTCGAACAACTCGTGCGGCGCCGCCGTGCGCAGGGCGCGCTCGGCGGTCACAAATCTGTTCACGACGGTCAATACACCCATCTTTCGACGGACACACGGTCCCCGCCCGGGCGATGAGGCCACCCGGAGTCGAATCGCCGATCGTCCGAACCATCTCTTGCCGCTCCCGGCACCTAGTACGCTGGCGGCCGTCCCAGTGCCTGCGAGAGTGTGACGGTGACTGTCTTCCGCCCCCGCCCAGAGCCCGCCGAGGTCGCACGCGTGACCTTGACGGCCGTGGAGTTGCTGGAAGTCCTCTGGGGCCGGGCGTCGACCGCGCCCGCTTCTCCGTCCCAGATGCGTGTCCTGCTCATGCTCGAACATCAGGACGGCATCAATCTCCGCACCCTCGCCGACTCGCTCGCCTCCACCCCTCCGTCCACCAGCCGGCTCTGCGACCGCCTGGTGGCCGCCGGTTTCGTCGAGCGAGCGGTCAGCCCGGCCGACCGTCGCGAGGTGCGGCTGCATCTCAGCAGCCGCGGTCGCGGCTTCCTCGACGACCTGCGTGCCCGCCGGGAGCAGGAGTTGCACGCGGTCCTGGAGCTGATGCCCGCCGCCAAGCGGACCGCGCTCCTCGAGGGACTGGAGGCCTTCTGCAACACGGCGGCGCTGCAGATACACGACAACGCGCCGGACGCCGGAGACCAGACGGCCTGAACACAGGGCCGGCCCACCGATCGCCCCAGCCGCTCAGGGCTGGGGCGGCCGGCGCACAGAGCGACCTCCGTCCACCGGAGCATTGCGGATCCTTCCCCGTGCGTCACGATTCCGACACTTTGTTGCCTCACGGCCATTGTTGTCAAACGGCAACAGTAGGGTTCGTGAGTCTCCCGCTTCGGATACCCCGGAGTCGCCCTGACCCGCTGTGAGCAGCCTCTCGGCGCCATCCAAAGAGGAACCGATTACTCCGGGATTCCCGGGTTACACGTGCTCCGCCGCGGCCACCGGCCGGCATCGAGCAGCCCGACGAGCATCTGAGCAGCCGTGGTCGCGGAGCATCCCGCACAACGGTGGCCGGCGAGGGTTGCCGACCTTCCTTCTACCGGTGGCGATGACGAGCTTGGCCGCGATGCCGCGCCTGACCGTCCTCGACGCCCAGGGCCTGTGGAATCGCGATTCGGGACGCCGGAGCCCGCAGGCCCGGCCTCGACGATGTTGTCCAACGCGTGCGTGCCGACGGACGGCATGCCGTCCTGGACGTCTCCCGCCTCAACATTGACGCCGTACTCACTTCCCCCTTCGACGCCCTGCCGGCCGAGCAGCACGAACGGGCCCGCCACGCCGTCGACGAGGCCACCGCGCACGTCGGCACGGCCGAGTTGGTGGACCACGTGCCCGACGAGATGCTCGACAGCCTCGCCGACTCCGCCCCCAGCGCCGGCAGCGGGCCGACGGTCAGCTGGTCGTCGAAGACGACAGTGCCCTCGCTCTCGCCGCCGTCATGCTCGGTCTCACGTCCGAAGTCGAAGCGTCTCGTCGCACGGTGATGGAGCGTGAGCCGGGTTCGGAGGGTCGACAGCACCTTCACGGCGTGTAGTAGGCGGCGTACTGGGCGGAGTGTCCCTCGACGGAGAAATCCTCGAATTCGCCAGCCTTCTCACAGTCGAGCAATCGCTGAAGCGCCGCTTCGGCTTCGGGTAGACACTGAGACGACAGGTATGCCTTGGTTCTGGCGAGTCCGCTCCCGCACAACAGCTGGTCGTCGATCGAGCAGCCGGCGTCCATGCTGGCGGACTTGGCCTTCCAGATGAGCAACACATCATCGAGACTGCCGGCATTGAACAGCTGAACGCAGCACAGTTTCATCAGCTCGGTGTCGCCGTCACCCTGAGCCTGCTGCTCCAGCCGGATGTGTGCTCTGAGCAGCGCGCGAACCTCGTCGAGGCCCGCGCCGACAGGGTGCAGCCCGTAGCGGCGAAGGCACTCGTCCTCGTTCATTGCCATGCCCCTTCTCCGCGGCGGCAGCCAGTGCGATGGATCACACTCGGGAAGGTACGCCCGCCGCGTGTGCCCTCCCGACCCGATCCACAGGCAATGAGTATTGCCCCCCCTTGGTCGAAGCGCATGACCAGACGAAGGCCGCCTCTGTGTCCGGCGAACCCCAGCCGTACGATCAAGTTCGACGGGTCGTTCGACGATGGCATCGGGGACCCAATGTCAGAGGCAGCTCGGTGGCTCAAGGACTGGCATGCCGCGCACCGGCATGGACTTCACTCTCGTGGGATCAGCGTCGCGGTCAAGCAGCCGGGAACACCGTCCCGAGGGCGCCCGAAGGCAGCGGCCGCGGCCCTCACTCTGGAATCAGACGGGTGTCTTGGCAAGGTGTACGTATGGGAATCAGGAAGTGCTTCACTGCTCTTCATCGACTTCCAGACCGAGTCCACCTGGCAAGGTCAAGAGGTCCTTACTTCGCAGGACGACCTGCCACGGCTCTTGGCTCCGCTCGTAGAACTCGTAGAAGCAGCAACGGAGCGAGGGTGAAGAGCAAGCTGAGCAGCTGTCCGACATCGTCGCCTCCCCGGCACGCCGGGCAACGTCGTCCGCAACGAGCCCTTCACCGCTCGCAGGTCAGTACCGCTGTGCCTTGGTGAGGCGGGGAGTGAGCTGTGCGTCCGCAGGCTGCCGGCTGAAGGCGATGGGTTGTTGTTTCTCGCCCGGGTCGAGGTTCTCCGCGCCGACGAATCTCGTCTCGACGACCTTTCCGGAGGCGTCCACGAAGTCGATCTGCACGGCGTACGAGGCCCTGTTGTCGGTCTTGTTGGTGATCGTGACCAGCACGGCGAGCAGCCCCCTGGTCTCGTTCCTGGGCAGGCCCGTCATGCCGACCTCGGACACCGCGTTGCCGCGCCCCTCGACGTTCTTGAGCACCTTCTCCGCAGCGGCACTGGTGCGGGCGAGCTCGGCGTCGACGGATGCCTCGAACTCGGAGGCGCGGGCACTTGCAGAGGAGGCCGCCGCCGAAGCCGAAGCATGAGCGGAGGCGATCGCGGAAGCCGCCTGGGAGGCCAGTGCCGACGGCGGCAATCCGGAGAATGACGCCGTATCGGGGCTGCTCGTCGTCGTCGGCGGCGGCGGTGAGGAGCCGGTGTCCTGGCTGCCGCCGCACCCGGTGAGTGCGACGGCGCAGAGAGCACAACCGAGTGCCGCCACGACGGCTCGGTGGCCGCGGCCGGGGTGGTCTCGCAGCATCCCGTCATCCTTCGCGCCTGGCCCAGTCGATTCAGTTCATCGTCGGCGCCGTGCGAGCGGTGCGCGATTCTTCTTGGGCCGTTCGTGTGCCCGGGTGCCGTCAGCGGCATGGCCGCGGGCGCAGTGTTCAATGCAGACACGGAAGATGCTCGACCACGACGAGGCCACCCCGGACGCCACCGACGAAGACCGCTGGCGCGAGGTCCCGCTCGCCGCCACACTGGAAGGCGCGATCTTTGCCGGGGTCACAGCGGCCGTCGACGGCGCCGGTGCCACCGCCCGCCGAGGGCGTGACAGCCGGGGTTTCAGTTCGCGGCGCCGTCGGTGTAGCCCGCGTCAGCCAGAGCCGGCTGCAAGCGATCGGGGCGGTTGCTGATGAACCCGTCGGCGCCACCACGGGCGAACCCGACCGCGCTCTTCGGGTCGTCCACCGTCCAGAGGAAGACCTTCAGCCGCTGCCCGTGCGGGCCCTTCAGGGCATGGGCCGCCCGGAGGTACCCGGGAGTCACCTTGAGGTACTTCATGTTGATCTGGTCGGCCACCTTCGCATACCGCGCCAGGTCCTTCACCGTCGGTTCGCGCGACAGCAGGGCGGTGCGCGCCTCGGGGGCACGAGCGCGCACGGTCTGCAGGGTGCCGGTGTCGAAGGCCTGGATGATCAGCCGGTCGGTCACCCGGTCGCCCTCGAGCCAGCCCAGCCGGCCGAGCTCCTTCACCGTGTCCTCGGCGAGCCGCGGGTAGATCTCCGGCCACTTGATCTCGAGCACCAGATTCTGGCCGTTCCTGTCCACGCGGCGCATGTACTGCTGAAGGGTCGGTATCTTCTCCCCGGCCCACCGCCGGCCCTTCCAGCCGCCGGCGTCGAGCGTGGATATCTCCGCCCAGGTGAAGTCCCCCACCTTCCACGGCGCACGCTTCGGGAACTTCTCCTCGACATCGGTGGTGCGGGCCAAGGTCTTGTCGTGGATGACCACCAGCGTGCCGTCCTTGGTGCGCTGGACGTCGTTCTCCAGCCAGTCGATGCCCTGTGCTCGCGCCGTATCCACCGCTACCAGGGTGTTCTCCGGGGCCGCGTAGGCGCCGGCCCGGTGGGCCACACTGACCACACCCCCGCGGCCCGTCGCGTCCGTCTCCGTGGAGGTCACCAACAGTACGGCGGCCAGGCTCAGGACCACTCCTGCCACGCATATGGAGATGCGCGCGAGCATCCAGTCTCCTCATGGGTCGATGGCACAGATTCTCACGGCACAGCTGAGACAGCCGGTAGTGCCAGGGAGAGGAGAGAATACCTACCGCCCGCCGAGGCACCGGCGACGGCCCGGGACGATCGGTCACGCCGACAGCGGCGACGCCGTCCTACCCGGCGGCAAGGTCGGGCGCGCAGGTGCGGAGGCATCGAAGGAGCGGGCCTGCGCCGACCAGATGGGCAGAAACACCAACGCAACCGTCCTGCTGCCGGCACCAGGGGCGTTGTCACGTTGTACAAGGTGGAGTCGACCGGCGGTGCAGTCGCCGAAGTGGAGTGCGTTCGCGTCCCGGTAGGAGCCGAGGGTCGCCAGATGACCGGCGCCCTCGACGAGTTGGAGACCTACTCCGCAAGCGGCTCACAGCACTGCACTACCAGCACCGCGTCTTCCACCGATCCTCGCCGGGACGGGCCTGGCCAGGGGCCCGGTTACGTCTTCTTGCGCAGCAGGCTGGTGATCTGCCGGCCCGTGGCCTGCGTGAGCCGGGCGCCGGGGTGGCGTTGGAGGCCCAGGGTCCGGGCCAGCCGGCGTGCGTACAGGTCGACAGCCGACTCCGCGAGCTCCGCGTAGGACTGGGCCGCCTGGCGTGCCGCGCGCCAGCCGCCGAGGCAGAGCAGGGCGCTGACCGGAGCGGCCGGCCACCACCACAGCGCGGGAATCAAGTAGAGCAGGCCCCACCCGGCACGCCGCGCGGCGGCGGTCAGGGCGTCGCGGGCCGCCTGGAGATCCGCCCGCGCCGGCGCCGGCAGCAGCATCCACAACCGTGGCCACGCCGTGGACAGATCGAGCTGGTAGGCGTTCAGCACCCGCTGGTCGACCGCGGCGAGGCGGTCCCCCATCCAGGTCGGCCGTCGGGGCGGGGCGTAGCCGATGCGGTTGCGGGCGTCGTTGAGCACGACCGTCTCCGCCGGCGCGGTGTCGTACGGGGACCGGCCGGAGCCGGACGGCAGTGGTAGCTCCTCGCCGCGGTCGGCCGCGCGCCGCACGGCGTCCTCGTAGCGTTCCTGCGCCTGCTGCCAGCGCCGGGCCCGTCGCCGGGTGAGCGCGTCGGCGATCCGGCGCAGGGGTGCGGGCCACTCGCCGAGCCAGAGGCGTTCGACCCCGCCCCCGAGATACCCCGCGAGCAGGCCGGCGGCGGCGGAGGCGGCCAGGACGAAGGCCGCGCCGAGAACGACCGTGCCCGCGCTGTGGGTCGCCGGGTTCCCCGCGAGGGCGTCGAGCCGGTCGCTCAGGCGGCGGACGTCGGCGGGGTGGCCATGGCCCAGGACCGGAGCGGCGGCGACCACGGAGACGTACAGCAGTCCGGGCACGACGAGCAGGGTGTTCCAGGTGTCGGCCAGTTTGCCGCTCAGTGCCGTCAGGAAGGGATCCATCGCCTTACAGCCTCCTCAACCGCAGCGGCCCGCCGGTGACATGGCAGATCGGATCACCGCTTGCCGCCATCGTCACGTCGAAGGCGTGGACGAGCCGGGTGCACCGGCTGTCCCGGCCGCGCGGGCAGAGGTAGAACTCCTCGACGGGGTGTCCGCCGTGGTCGGTGCCGGTCAGCGGTGGGGGGCCGCCGCGCAGGGCGCCGGGAACGCCGCAGCGGCGCAGCAGGTCCTCGATCTGCGTCAGCAGTACGGGCACGTCCGCGGCGCCGCCGAGGTGCAACGCTGCGAGCAGCCGGTCGAGTTCGGGCTCCTCGCCCCTGCCGCGGGCGAGCCGGCGCAGGCGGTCGCCCTGTTCGCAGATCCAGGCGAGCTGCCGTGCGTGCCGGTCGTTCATACCCTTCCCTCCCCGTCCCTTCTGTGCCAGGGGCGCGGTAGGCGATCGAGGCCAAGGCGGGGATCGGTGCGCCGCTTTCGCCGGGTGGCCCCCCTGCCGCCGATTGTCGCCGTACGGTACTGCCACGGAGACGTGCGGCCGAAACGCGGGGGCGAGGATGCGGCAGTCACACGATGAGCTGATCCGGGCTCTGGAAGCGCGCGTCGCCCTGTTCGCCGCGACGATGGACGCGGACGCGGTGCTGGCGCCCCAAGCCCTCGCGCAGGCACGGGCGTTGATGGACTGTGTCCCCGACCCCGCCCGGGACCCCCAGGCGGTGCGGACCCTGGCCGGGCTGTATCGCGCCCGGTCCATCGCCCTGCCCGGTGACGAGGGTGACGAGGCCGCCGCGATCGCCGCCGCGCTGGAGGAGTTCGCCGGCCCCGGCGACGACGGCGCGCTGGGGCCCGTAGTGGCCGGCTCGTCACCGGCGTCCCTCGTCGAAGCATTGGACCGCTGGCAGGAACTGGACCGCATGGCCGTCGAGTTGACGACCGCCGCCGAGAACTCCTCCCACGCCCCTGAGTCGGCGGAGCTGCTCGCGCGCGCCGTGGAGGCGGCTCGCGTGGCCGTCGACGCTGTCCCTCGCGAGCTGCCCCCGTTCCGCGCCGAAGCGCTCACCCGGCTGGGCCGGGCGCTCCAGGCGCGCTATCGCAGGGACGGCAGGCTGCACGACCTCCACGAGGCCATCCGGGCCCTGCGGGAGGCCGAGGTGGCCCACGGAAGCGGTCACCCGAACCGGGCCACGCTCGTCACCCTGCTCGGCGTCGCGCTGCGCGAGCGCTACGAACGCGACGGCGCCCTGGAGGATCTGGAGGAGGCCGTCCGCTACGCCCGCGAGGCGGTGGCCTGTGTCCCCGACGGCGACCCCGGCCGACCCGGCCGGCTGCACAACCTCGGGATCGCCCTGCGGCTGCGTCACGAACGGCTGGGCGATGCAGCGGACTTGACCGAGGCCCGAGGGCTGGCGCTGGAGGCGCGGGCTGCCGCGCCTCCCGGTCACCCCGCGTTCGGCATGGTCCGGCTGGGACTCGGCAACACGGCGACCGACCAGGACCGGATCGCCGCCTACGAAGAGGCGCTGTCCGCTCTGCCGCCCGCTGACCCGGCCAGGCCCCGCCTGTTGCAGAGTCTGGTGGGCGCCCTGATGGAGGCCATGCCGGCGGGCGACGGCCCGTCCTCTGTGATGCGGCTGGAGCAACTGCTCGACGAGGCCGCCGACGCCCTGCCCGACGACCACGCCGACCAGGCCGCCCTGCTGTACACGCGCGGTCGGCTGCGCACCGCGGCCGTCCTGCACATCGGCCGGGTGCTGAGCCAGGTCCCGGCCCGGCTCCTGGAGGGGGCCGCCCAGTGCCACCAGGCTGCCGCGCTCCATCCGGCGGCGCTGCCTTCGGTCCGGTTCCGGGCGCTGGTCCACTGGGCGCACCTGGCCGTCGTCGCCGGGCGGTGGCGGGAGGCCGCGCGGGTGTACGGGCACGCGGTGGAGATGCTGCCGTCGCTCTCCCACCGGCACCTGTCGTTCACCGACACCGAGCACGCCCTGACCATCTCCTCGGGACTGGCCTGCGACGCCGCCGCCGCGTGCCTGGCCGTCGACGACCCGGAGCGCGCGCTGGCGCTGCTGGAGCTCGGTCGCGGCATCCTGCTGGGGCGCGGACTCCAGGGCCGCGACGACATGTCCGAGCTGTACCGGCAGGACCCGCGGACCGCGCGCCGGCTCGCCGAGCTGCGCACCGCGCTCGACGACCCCGACGCCCGCCCCGGCCCGCACGGCATCGGCCTCGCGGGCCGGCCCGACGACGACGCCACCGCCTCCGACCTGCGGCACCGGTACGCGGCCGAGTGGGACCGGCTCGTCGACCACGTCCGTACGACCCGTCCGGGCATGCGCCACTTCATGCGACCGCCGCCCGTCTCGGAGCTGCTCGCGCAGGCGGCGGCAGGACCGGTCGTCGTGGTCAGCGTGAGCCGGATCCGCTGCGACGCGCTGCTGCTGACCACCACCGGACTGCGGGTGCTGCCGCTGCCCCGGCTCACCCACGCCGACGCCGAGACCCACGCCCGGCGCTTCCTTTCCACACTGCGGACCTTCACCGACCCGCGCCGGGACGTCCTGGACGACCCCGCCCGGCAGGACGCTCTGGACGCCACCCTGTGCTGGCTGTGGGACACCGTGGCCCGGCCGGTGCTCGACGCGCTCGGCCTCGACGGCCGGCCCGACGGCGACCTGCCACCTCGGTTGTGGTGGGTGCCCACTGGCCCGCTGACCGTCCTGCCGCTGCACGCCGCCGGGCACCACCGCACCTCCGGTGCCGGAGCGCCGCCCACCGTCATGGACCGTGCCGTGTCGTCGTACGCGCCGACCGTCCGCGCCCTGGCCCACACCCGGCACCGGGCGGGCGCCGCACGGACGCGCTCGCGCCGACCGGACGGCCCGGCGCGCTGCCTGGTGGTGTCCGTGCCAGACGCGCCCGGCACCACCGCGCTGGACCGGGCCGCCGAAGAGACGTCCGTGCCACGGGCGGCCGGCGCCGTCGTCGAGGTGCTGGAGGGGGCGTCCGCCACCCGGGTCCGGGTCATGGGCGAACTGCCGCACCACCGCTGGCTGCACTTCTGCGGTCACGGCGTGACGGACCCCGACAGCCCCTCCCACAGCCACCTGGTGCTGCACGGACCGGAACCACGGCTCACCGTCGCCGACATCTCCCGGCTCGACCTGCCCGACGCCGAACTGGCCTACCTGTCCGCCTGCGGTACCGCCGGCACCGGCACGGCCCTCGCCGACGAGGCGCTGCATGTGGCGAGCGCCCTGCAACTCGCCGGCTACCGGCACGTGGTGGGCACCCTGTGGGAGGTGGACGACGAGGTGGCGCTGCGCGTCGCGGGGGAGGTGTACCGGGCGCTGGGGTCCGGACCGACGGCGGCCCATGAGGTCGCCCACGCGCTGCACCGGGCCGTCCGTGCCGTGCGCGACCGGTACCGCACCAGCCCCTGGTTCTGGGCGGCGCACATCCACGTCGGCGTATGACCGCGCCGACGTACGAGCGGGAGCGCGAGGGAGGAACGTCACCGCATGTGGAGCAAGAAGAGGAAGCTGCGGAACGCCGTGCGAGCGGCCTACACCTACGATCACGCCATCTCCGAGGAACTGGCCCGCCGGGCAGCCGAGTCGGGCGATGTGCAGGGCATGACCGTCTACGGCATCGGACTCGGTGACGCGGGCCGGACCGAGGACGCCGTGCACTGGCTGGAACGGGCGGCGGCCGCCGGTGAGCGGCTGGCCCCGCTCGCCCTGGCCACCCTGTTCATGGAGCACGGCGACTTCGCCCGGGCCGGCCACTGGCTGCGGCACGCCGAGGCCACCCAGACCCCCTTGGACGTGCGGATGTCCCTGTTCAAGGTGTGGGCCCGCAGCACGATCCCGTTCGACCGCCCGCCCCGCCCGCCCGGCGCACCGGCCACCCCGGCCGAGCTGGGCCGGGCCGCCGAGCGGGGCGGCGGCCTGACTCTCGCCGAGTGGAACGACCTCCACTACACGATGCTGCGCAAGGGCCACGGACCGAACGTCCTGCTGATGCTCGCACCCGACCTGAGCGCCAAGGCCAACGCCTGGTTCACCTTCACCACGCCGGACCCCGCGGCGATGGCGACGTCCTCACCCCCTCCCTCCCCCGACCCCCGCCTGCGCGAGGCCGAGGAGTGGTACGCCCAGGGGTGCCGGTACGCGGCCCAAGGGGACCACGTGCGGGCCGAGCACCACTACCGCAAGGCGGCGGCGGCCGGGTACGGCGACGCCTGGCTCAACCTGGGCGTCTCGCTCCGGCAACTCGGGAAGCTCGACGAGGCCGAACGTTGCTACCACAAGGCCATCGAGCGCGGAGAACTCGCCGACGGCTGGAACAACCTGGGCAACTTGATGCGGCAGCGCGACCGCATGGACGAGGCCGAGAACTGTTGGCGCCGGGCAGCGGCGGTGGGCAGTCCCGCCGCCCGGGCCAGCCTGGGTGTCTGCCACTTCCAGCGCGGTGAACTGGCCGAGGCCGAGCGGCTGTTCCGGGAGTCCGCGGCTGCGGGCGACCTCTCCGGCATGATCAACCTGGCCACCCTGCTGAAGCGGTCCGGGCGCCTGGCGGAGGCCGGGCAGTGGCTCCGCAAGGCGGCGACGGCACCGACTCCCGCCTCACCGCCCACACCGGCCGACTCACCTCCCACGCCAGCCGACTCACGGCCCGACGGTTCCGACCGCGACGCCGTCACCCGCTGGCTCTCCGGAGCGGCCGACGGGGCCGCGGGTGCCGCGAGCGACACCGGGGACACCGCGGGGGATGGCCTACGGCACCCCGACGTGGACGGCTGACGACGGCTGGGCCGGGCCGCCTGCCGCCGTCCTTTGTTCCCTCACGGAAAACGCCACCTTGCGTTCACGGACGGGCCAATCCCTTCGTTGCGGCGCCCCGCGCAGGAGCACCTCGGCGGAGTCCCGGACGCCGCGGACCCCGGGCCGTCCCCGGGTACGACGACGGTCGCGTCGGGTGAACGATGTTTCCCTCCCTGTTGACGTCGGCATCGTGGCTGACGGGCCGACCGAGACGGCGACGGAGCCCTTCCCCTGACGCGACCCTGACCATTTTTGCCCTGCGCCCCGATCGCCCCTGAGCGGTCCCCGACCCGACCCGGAAAAGCCCCTGACAGGGGCACCACATGGGCGACAGTTCGCCTAACGTGACGACGGTGCCCCGGCCGGGTCCGCACGCCTGACACAACCGCGCTCTTCACGAGGAGGATCCATGCCGTTCAGGGGCAGATCCGCACTGCGGCGCATCGCCGCGCGGGGCACCGCCATGGCCGTGGGAGCCGCCATGGCTGTCATCACCGGCCTCTCCGCTGCTCCCGCGGTCCACGCGTCGCCGTCTGCCACCGGGGCCCTACGGTGGGCACCGTGTGACGACCAGGCGAAGCCGGGAGCCGAGTGCGCCACTCTTTCGGTGCCCGTCGACTGGGCCCACCCGGACGGGCCGAGACTCGACCTGGCCGTGGCCCGCCGCACGGCCACCGACCCCGGCGCACGCGTCGGCTCGATGGTGTTCGGCCCCGGCGGGCCGGGCGACTCGGGTGTGGAGATGGTGGTGGGCCGTATCAGCCGGTTCAGCCCCGAGGTCCGCCGCAGGTTCGACATCGTCAGCTTCGACCCGCGCGGCGTGGGCGGCAGCAACCCGGTGACCTGCTCCGGCGACCTGCTTGCCGAGCGGCCGTCACCGGAGCTGAAGAGCCAGGCGGACTTCGACACCACCTTGGCGTACAACAGACGGCTCCGTGCCGACTGCCGGGCCCGTACCGGCCCAGTGTTCGACCACCTTGACACCGCCCAGACGGTCCGGGACTTGGACGCCCTCCGGGCCGCCCTCGGCGAGCGGAAACTGACCTTCCACGGCAGCTCGTACGGCACGCTGCTCGGGGCGCAGTACGCCGAGACCTACCCGCGCCGCGTGCGCGCGATCGTGCTGGAGAGCGTCATGGACCACAGCGTCCGGACGACCCGCGACTTCCTGCAGTCCGAGGCGGCCACGGCGGAGGATTCGTTCCAGGAGTTCGTGAAGTGGTGCGACGGCGCCGCGGACTGCGCGCTGCACGGTCGCGACGTCCGCGCCCTCTGGCAGGGCCTGTTGGCCCAGGCCGGGCGCGGTGAGCTGGAGGACCCGGCGAGGCCGGGCACCTCGCTGTCGCCCTCGGACCTCGTCAACAAGATCGCGTTCCGGAAGTTCTACCAGGTCGACTACGCGGGCCTGGCCACGGCGATCGCGGGGATGGACGCCAGCAAGCCCCTGCCCGCGTCGCCCACCTCGATAGCGCCGCTGCATCCGGCAACCCCGGTCTTCTGCTCGGACTGGCACCTGCCAGTGCGCAACTACCAGGAGTACGCCTCGCTCGTCGCCATGATGAACACGACCGCGCCTGACCTGCCTTACCTGCTGCCGATCCACGTGGCAGCGGCGTGTCTGGGCGCGCCGACCGCCAACCCGCAACACCGCCTGGACGCACACGGTGCCCCGCCGATCCTGGTGTCCAACGCGCTGCACGACCCCGCCACCGGCTACCCGTGGGCGGTGTCGGTGGCCCGGCAGCTCGGCCGTAGCGGCGTGCTCCTCACCTACGAGGGCCAGGGGCACGGCAGCGTCACCAGCGGCCCGTGTATGGAGGACACCGTGGACAGCTACCTCACCGACCTGGCAGTCCCCCCACGGGGCACCAGCTGCCCCGCCGTGCCGTCCTGACAGCTTGCCGATCCGGATCCGCCTGGAAGGCGGATCCGGTAGAGGAACCACGCCGTAGGCACCGCCACGGCTGAACCAGTACTGAACCAGTACGGCTCGACCGGACCGATCGACGCCGTCCACCCCGGTGACTGCCGGGCGGCGAAGAAGAGCGGCCGGCGCCGCCCCGCGACACTCCAGCAGGCGCTCGAGGCACTCCGCCGACAGGTCCCGTCGTGCATGCACTGCCGGTCAGACACCGCCCTGGGCGTGGACATGACGTGACGGCAGGGGCCCACGGGCCCCGCCGAAGACCCTGGAAGGCCCCCGCCCGCCCCCATGACCCGGGGCAGCCCGGCGTCCGGCTGCGCTGCTACCTGGACCCTGGACCCTGGGCCAGGGCGTCACCCCCCATCGGAGTCCTGAGGTCGTGTGGAGGTCCCGCGTTGGGGAGAGAGCTGGTGAGGTAGTGGGTCCGGGGCGCCCGCGTTGCCGACGGGGCTGGCTGGGCCAGCGAGCCGTGGACCTGTCAGGGGGGAGCGCGTCTGTATGTCGTCGGCTGGAGGTATCACGTCATCTGCCGCTGTCAGGCGGGGGAAGAGGTGCTCCTCGAAAGCGTCCATGGCAAAGAGAAGCGCCATCATCAGGGCGGGCACGAGCAGAGCGAGCACGATCACAGGACCTCCCGCCGGATGGTCGGCCTGTGCAGCCGATGTCGACTCAGCATGCGGCCGAATGGCGTACCGCGCATGTCATGCACGGAAGCGCAGCTTGTGCTAAAGCAATGGCAGACTCCGCCACCTCGCGAACCGTGTTTCTTCCACAAGCCCCACTGGTTCAGGTGATCGCTTCCTGCGTTGGAGAACCCGAAGGGCATGGGGCACAGCCGGGCCTGATCGTCATGGACGTCGCAGCCGCCGACGACCAGACCGCCCTGGCGTTGCAGGAGGCGATCGCCGCCCGGTGGGCGGCCGCGACAGCCGAGCGCACCACGGGGAGCCTGGTCAGCCTCGAGTTCGGCTGCGCTGCTGTTCGGACCTGCGTCAGCCACTCGACTCGGATGCGGAGCAGACAGCAGCAATGCAGTGAGACCGCGTCGGCCTGCCGTGGTCGGGGCTCGCCCAGGCACGTTCCGGTCCGTGGTCTCGGGCTGCGGTGAATCGGGGGTCGGGCCGGTGGCCGGGGTCGCGGGGGCGTGGTCGGGGTGGACTTGGCCTCTACCGGTCACTCGGGTGGCGGGCCGCCCGGGGGAAGGCATGGCGCGCCATGACGTGCACCCTGCCGGAACCGATGCTCGCCGCCCCCCCGTGGCCGTCCCGGTCCTGCCGGCGGAGTGGGCCGGAGAAGGGAAGTGGCACGGTTCTCGGACACTCGCAACTTGTCTCAGTACGGGTCTGATACTGGTGGACTCTCCTGTTCAACTGTCGTCAGTTCTCGTGGAGACAGCCTGCTGGTGACCGTGTGTGGTCGGCGGCGACGTATCAACTCCGGGTCCTTCGGCTTCGGGTGCGAGGCAATCACAGACCGCCCCTCGTCCGGGGCCGGTTCATCGAAGCCCCGAGGTCCTCACTTCGACGAACACCGCGGGCGAAGGCCTTATCGGGACTGCTCGTGCCGGGTGAACGCGGTGACCAGGTCGTGGACTGGGCCGTTGCCGGAGTCGCTCCCGTGGGTCTTGGCACCTTCAAAGGTGGCAGCCTCGGTGCTGCGCGGGAACATGGCCTGCTCGTATTCGGTGAGCGCGGCCTCGATGTCGTCGGGGTGCGCGGCGAGAGCCTTGCCGAGTTCGGCGCCGTCGAGCATGGCCAGGTTGGCACCTTCGCCGTTCGGGGCCGAGAGGTGGGCGGCGTCGCCGAGCAGGGTCACCCCCGGCACCCGCTCCCACCGGAGCCCGGTCGGCAGAGCGTGGAGAGGGCGCAGGACCGGCGCGATGTCGCTGTCGGTGATCAGCGCGGTGAGCTTCGGCGCCCAGCCGTCGAACTCCTGCGCGATCCGCGCCGTGGCCACGGCGGCGTCGGCGAAATCGATGGCGGCGAACCAGTCCTGCGGCTCGGACAGCCCCACGTAGGCGTGCAGCGTGTCGCCCTTTTCCCGGTGCACGAAGAGCTCTCTGCTCGGCGTGAGCGCCATCATCGACCCGCCGCCGACCATTTTTGCGACGGCTGAGTGCCGGGTGTCGGCGTCGAACAGGTACGTCTCGACGACCGACTTGCCCGTGTACTCGGGTATGGCGGTGGTGAGCAGCGGCCGGACCCGTGACCACGCGCCGTCCGCGCCGACCAGCAGGCTCGTGACGACGGTGCTGCCGTCGGCGAACGTCACCTCGTGGCGGCCCTCGCCGAGGCTACGAGTACTGCTGACCTTGTGCCCCCACCGGACGGTGCCGGCCGGGAGTGAGTCGAGCAGGATCTGTCGCAGCTCGCCGCGCATCACCTCGGGGCGTCCGCCCGTGCCGTCGTCGGCTTCCTCGAACAGGACGGTCCCGTCCGGGGCGAGGACCCGCATCGCCTGGCGGCCCTCCTGGACGATGGCGTGGAACTCGGTTATCAAGCCGGTTGTTTCCAGGGCGAGTTGTCCGTTGTAGTCGTGGATGTCAAGCATCCCGCCCTGCGAGCGCGCAGCCGGAGACGGCTCCGCCTCGTAGACCGTGGTCGGTATGCCGTGGACGTGCAGGACGCGGGCGAGCACGAGGCCGCCGAGCCCGGCGCCGATGATCGTGACTCCAGTGGGCATGGGAGCTTCCTTCCTGATCGTGGACCGCTGGGCGGGCACCCGGCAGGTCACATCGGGAGTGCCGGTTCCAGTAGGTCGGGTGATGGGGTGCCGGTGGCCGGCGCCGATGATGGTCGGTGCCGGCCAGCTCCAATGTCCCGGCCACCACCGACAGGTCACCGACAGATCACCGACCACGACCGACAACCACCCGACAGCGGTCCCGGTCCCTGGCGGCCTCAGGCGAGAAGAAGCAGCTCGGGTGGGACGCCGCCGAGCTGAGCAGCGCCGGCCGACCACCTCGCCGCGCACGGCTCGGTCCTGTGAGATGTTCGCCGGTCCGCTGACCGGGATCCACGAGCGCACTGGGCACGGTCGCTCGGTGTTCCCCTGCGCAGTCGCCTGCTGTTCGCCTTCTTCGCCGCGATGGCGGAGACCGAGCGGGCGAGCATCCGGGGACCACGCTGTAGGGGCTCGATGCCGCCGCCCGCAAAGGCAAGTACGGCTCCGCCCCCCGTTCGCCACCGACGACATGTCCACACCGTGCTGCGCCGCCGGGCGAACGGCGAGCCGGTCGAGCAGATCCAGCCCGATCTGATCCTCCAGCGGCCGCATGGGGCACCGTGTTATGCGACCTGCAGGCGTGTCCGGGGCGGCGATGTCTCGGACGGCTCCTTGCGCCGGCAACAGCGGCGAGCCCACGGCCTGTGTCCGCGCCGCGCCCCCATGGGTCGGTGGCGCAAAGATGCCGTTTTCCAGTTCGGACCGTCGTGTACTGCCGGCGGGGTGGGCCCTCCTGCGGCGGCCGCCTTGGGCGCGCGGCGATCGGCGATGAGGAGGAGGACAAGTCTGGGGCGCCCCAGGCCGCAAGCCTTGTTCCCGCCCCGGGCAGACCATCCGACCCACCACATGAATTTCAGAAACGGCTCCTTGACCCGGTCATGGTGATCTGACCTCACATCAGGCATTCCCCGCACCGTCGACGCGAATAGCGAAACTTTCGGAGACTTGGGCGTGGCGCAATGCACCATCAAGCTACGAGCCATCTGCCGCACGACCCGTTGACGCCCCTGTCCTACGCCCGTACCGTCTGCGCATCCAATCGGAAACCCGCACGAAACTTTCGGGAGCAACCATGCCATCCAGCACGTCCTCCCGTGCCCGCAGGGCACTCGTCCTGGGTCTCACCGGTCTGCTTGCCGCGGGCGGCCTCGCCACCACCTCCGGCACCGCCGAGGCCGCCGGCAGCACGCTCGGCGCGGCAGCCGCCGAGACGGGCCGCTACTTCGGCACCGCTGTCGCCGCGAACCACCTGGGCGAAGCGCAGTACGCCTCGACGCTCGACGCCGAGTTCACCTCGGTGACCCCCGAGAACGAGATGAAGTGGGACGCGGTGGAGCCCAGCCGCGGCTCGTTCAACTTCTCCTCCGCCGACCAGATCGTCAGCCACGCCCAGAGCCGGGGCATGAAGGTGCGCGGCCACACCCTGGTCTGGCACTCCCAGCTTCCGGGCTGGGTCAGCGGCCTGAGCGCCACCGACCTCAGAACGGCGATGAACAACCACATCAACCAGGTCATGGCCCACTACAAGGGCAAGATCCACTCCTGGGACGTGGTGAACGAGGCGTTCCAGGACGGCTCCAGCGGCGCCCGCCGCAGCTCGCCGTTCCAGGACAAGCTCGGCAACGGCTTCATCGAGGAGGCGTTCCGCACCGCCCGCGCGGCCGACCCGGCGGCCAAGCTCTGCTACAACGACTACAACACCGACGGCGTCAACGCGAAGAGCAATGCCGTCTACACCATGGTCAAGGACTTCAAGGCGCGCGGCGTCCCCATCGACTGCGTCGGCTTCCAGTCCCACTTCAACAGCGCCTCCCCGGTTCCCGCCGACTACCAGTCCAATCTCCAGCGCTTCGCGGACCTCGGCGTGGACGTGCAGATCACCGAACTGGACATCGAGGGTTCCGGCACCAGCCAGGCCACCAGCTACAGCAACGTCGTCAAGGCGTGCCTGGCGGTCACCCGCTGTACCGGCATCACCGTCTGGGGCATCACCGACAAGTACTCGTGGCGCTCCAGCGGCACTCCGCTGCTCTTCGACTCGAACTACAACAAGAAGCCCGCGTACACCACCGTGCTGACCACGCTCGGCGGCTCCTCCGGCGGGGGCGGCACCCCTGGCGGCGCCACCTGCACCGCCACGTACAGCAAGCAGGAGGAGTGGAGCGACCGCTTCAACGGCAAGGTGACCATCACCGCGGGCAGCTCGCCCATCACCAGCTGGTCCACGACGGTCACCGTCACCTCGCCGCAGAAGACCATCGCGACCTGGAACGGCTCGCCCACCTGGGACAGCAGCGGCAACGTCATGACCATGCGCCCCAACGGCAACGGCAGCCTCGCCGCAGGCGCCTCGACGAGCTTCGGCTTCACGGTGATGAAGAACGGCAACTCGGCCGCCCCCGCAATCGGGGCGTGCACGGCGTCCTGACCTGCACAGAGCATCCCCCTGTCGGCCGTACGCCCGCCAGCCGGGTCGTACGGCCGAGTCATGAAGGACGAACACGACAGGCACGAAAGCCCGCCTGGCCGTTTGGCCGTATGGGATTGCACCCAACCAGGCCCTCTCCGACAAAGCGTTCACCGAGCCCCGGCTCTGCGCCAACATGGACCGCCTCACCTTCGGCGGCAACCTCATCGAGACCAGCGGCGACTCCTACCGCCTTGCCCACCCCAGAACTCGCCAGCAGGGCGGCGTCAGCGTTGATCGTCGTCAGCGGCGGTGGGAGGCGGTGGCGCGGGGGTTCGATTCGAGATGCCGATCCGGACGATGAGGAGGGCAGGCGGCTGCGCGGGTCATGTCCCGTGAGATGTTGCTGCGCTCCGCAGACCTACCGAACCGGTGGGCTGCCGAGGTCGAGCCCGAGCTCGATCCTGTGTGGCGGCGGCTCGCGGGTATGGCCAACACCCGCATCTGCTGTCTCAGGGGACCTTCCCGGCGTCCGCGGTGTGCTCCGGCGTCCGCGTTGCGCTCCAGGCCGTATCGCACCTCGCGGCCCGGTGCATCACCTTCGGCGAGAACGGCAGCGCTCTGCCCGGGTAGCAAGGGAAATGGCTGCTGAGCCGTCGCCCGCTGGATGCGGCCCGTGGCCTACCAGAACATGCCGTAGGAGCCCCTCCCCGAACCGCTCCAGCGTGCCAACCCGTGGAACCTCCCTCAGCAAGCGGACGGTGGCTCCTGACCGTTGACCGGAACTCAGCCTCACGAGCGGGGTACGACCGCCCCGCCACCGAGTCGACGGCAGAGCCCTTGACGATTGCGAGCACATGCTCCTATTCTCACGGTAAGGCTCCGGTCAGACCGTGAGTCGACGGGCCGGGCAGCCGACAGCTGCACCAGCTACGTCCGGAAGCCTGCCCCATCGCCGCCCACGAGGAAAGCTCGCGAAGGATCCGTCATGTCGCATCTCACCCTGCCCACCGCCGACAGTGCCACCGCAGCGGCGATTCGTCCGCTGCGTGACGGCGCGATCGCCGCGGTCGCCGTGATCGCCGCCCTGGTGACGCTGTACGCCGTCTTCCTCGACCAGGGGCAGCTACTGTCCCCGGCGTTGGGGAAGGTTGCCACCACGGCGAACTACCTGCACGAATTCGCCCACGACGGTCGCCACCTGCTCGGCGCCCCCTGTCACTGACCGGCCGCGATCATGAGTCCCGTCATCACACTGCTGGCCCGAGGCGCGACCTCAGGAGGCGTCGCCGGCCTGCTGAGCGGAGCTTTCTCCTACCTGCTCGCCGAGCCATCGATGGACCGGGCGGTGCGGCTCGAAGCAGCCCGCGAGGCCGCCGAGCACTCCGCCACCGATCACCACGCCGAGGTCTTCTCCCGAGCCACCCAGCACGTCGGTCTCGTGGTGGCGACCACCGCTACAGGCCTGGCCCTGGGGGTGCTCTTCGCCGCGGTCCACCTGTTCCTGCACCGAAGGGCCCCACATGCCGACGCCTGGCCGCGCGCGATGCGCCTGACCGCGGCGGGATTCGCGGCCGTGTGGTTGCTGCCGTTCGTGCGCTATCCGTCCAGCCCACCCGGCGTCGGCGATCCCGGCACAGTGGGTCAGCGCACCCTGGCCTGGTTCGCGGCGATGGGTATCGGCCTGATCGGCGTGGTCCTGGCCTGGGCGCTGCACAGCCATCTGGAGAGTCGTGGAGCCGGCGCACCGACCCGGCAGCTCTGCGTCGCCGCGGTGCTCGTCGCAGCGACAGCGGCACTGTTCACTCTGCCGGACAACACCGACGCCATGGACGTCCCTGCCGGGCTGTTGTGGGAATTCAGGCTCTGGTCGGTCGCCACCGCACTGCTGCTGTGGGCCGCACTGGGCGCGGCGTTCGGCCTGCTGGGCGAGCGGGCCGCCCGCCGCGCCCTCCTCCCGGCACCCGAATCCGGGGCTGCCCGGGCTCGCACCCGACTTGCGGCCCGATAGACGCGACAGAGCGCTCCGCCCCGGCCTCGCCACGGCGCGAACCATGACCTCGGCAGCGCCTCATACCTAGAATGAGTAGAATTATCCGTTTTGCTAATATATGGAAGGTTGTTGCCATGGACGGTCTTGCCGATATGGGGGGCACCCCGGGGTGGGGCACCCTCCGTCCCCCGAAGCGTGACGAGCCGGTTTTCGCGGAATCCTGGCAGGGTCGCGCGTTCGCGCTGACGCTTCTCTCCAGCCGCCTTGCCTTCGGCGGCTACAACGCGGACGCCTTCCGGCACGCGCTCGAGCGCCTGGACCGCACCGCCTACCTGGACGACGGTTACTACGGGCGCTGGCTGAACTGCGCGGAGCTGATGCTCACCGAGAGCGCCACCCTGGCGCCGGGCGCCATCGACGCCCGCGCCCGCAACCTGCGCGGCGGCCAGGTGGAGGAACCTCCCGTACCCGAGCCCCGACCGGACTACGCGCCGACCGCGGCACCGGTCGGTGCGGGCTCGCTGCGCCCAGTGGACACCCCGCCGGCGTTCGCCGTCGGCGACCGGGTACGGACACGTGCCGTGTCGGTGCCCGGACACACCCGGCTGCCGGCCTATGTGCGCGGACACGTCGGCGTCGTCGAACGCATACAGCCGGGACACGTGCTGCCGGACACCAACGCTCACTTCCAGGGCGAGAACCCGCAGCACGTCTACTCGGTGCGATTCGACTCGCGCGAACTGTGGGGCACCGACGTTGAACCCTTCGCACTCACCGTAGAGATGTTCGAAAGCTACCTGGAGACCAACGCATGACCACCGATAGCGGTACGGGCCAGCGCCCACCCGTGTCCCTGCGCACCGAGGCGCTCGAGCAGCTGCTGACCGAGCGCGGCCTGATCGACCCGACCGTGATGGACGGGATCATCGCCACCTACGAGACCAATGTGGGCCCGCTCAACGGCGCCAAGGTCGTCGCCAAGGCGTGGTCCGATCCCGAGTACCGGCAGCGGCTGCTCGAGGACGGCACCGCGGCCATCAAGGAACTGGGCTTCTCCGGCGCGCAGGGCGAACACATCGTCGTAGTGGAGAACACGGAGACCACCCACAACGTGGTGGTGTGCACGCTTTGCTCGTGCTACCCGTGGCCGGTGCTCGGTCTGCCGCCGAGCTGGTACAAGGACCCCGCCTACCGCGCGCGTGTGGTGAAGGAACCACGCGTGGTTCTCTCCGAGATGGGACTGGAGCTCGACGACGACGTCCAGATCACCGTCCACGACTCCACCGCCGAAGTGCGCTGGCTGGTCCTGCCCGAGCGCCCGGCCGGTACCGAGCACCTGTCCGAGGAGGAACTCGTGCCGCTGGTGACGCGAGACGCGATGGTCGGCGTGGCCAAGGTGGTGGCACCGTGAGCGCGCCGCTGGACATCGAGGGCCCGGCCGCTCCGCCGCGCTCGAACGGCGAGTTGGTGTTCGCGGAGCCGTGGGAGAGCCGCGCCTTCGGCATGGCCGTCAGCCTGTACGACGCCGGTGCGTTCACCTGGCCTGAATTCCAGACAGCACTCGCCGCCCGGATCGCGGCTTGGGAGGAGGCGGCGGCGCCGGACGAGCCCTACAACTACTACCAGCTCTGGCTGGCCGCCCTGGAGGACGTGCTCGCGGGCCTGTGTGCCGTGTCCACCGAGGAGGTCACCGCGCGCGCTCACGCCCTGGCGCAACGCCCCGCGGGCCACGATCACATCGACGACCACGACCACCCTCACCCGCACTGACTGCGGCGCCCTGAGTGGCACGGCCCTGATTCGCGCCCTGTGTCGTAACGGACCCAGGTGCAACGACAGGGCCGTCGCCAGAACCTGACGACCAGGGACGTCAGGACACCCTCTCCGTCACCCGGCCACTCTGACCTACCGCCGCCCACCCGGGCCGCCTTCCGCCGTCGTGCTGCGGAGTTTGTCGTAACCGCCACTCCCTCGGCGTCGGCGTCGGTTCCGCGGGATGGCTGATCACCGCCTACGCCGTCGCCTACGCCGTTCTCGGCCCCGTCATGGCAGCGCTCACCGCGCGTTGGTCGCGCCCACGCTCTTCCTCGCCGGGCTCGCATATTCATCGTGGGCAACGTCCTGACGGCTTTCGTCCCCGTTTTCGGTGTAACCCTGATCGCGCGGGCCGTCGCCGGACTCGGCGGCACCATGGTCAGCCCCACGGCCGTCGCGGCGGCCGCCGCTCTCGCGCCGCCGGAGCGCAGAGGACGCGCCATCTCGACCCGCCGCAGGATCAGCCGCCGACGCCCTCGGCTGGTTCCGGCCGGCCTCAGCGCGGCGATCGCGCTCGGTGCTCCCCCAGGCACGGCGATCGGAAGCGTGACTGGCAACTGGCGGGCCACAATGTTGTTCGTCTCCGCCCTGGGCGTACTCGCCGCCGCCGGAATCGCCCTGGTCAATACCGCGACCGTCCCTGGTCCAGCGCGCACGTGGGCACCACCGTCGTGGCGCTGGTCGTGTGGGGCGTCTGCGCATGGGGCCTGCTGACACCCCAGCCCCACCGCCTGATCCAGGCCATGCCGACGGCGGCGCCCAGGCTCACCGGCCTCAACACCGCGACGGTCTACGTCGGCGTCTCCCTCGCACCGCCGGTCGGGCAGGCCGGCATCGCATGGCTCGGCGACCACGGGCTCGGCACCCTGGGCGCCGCGTTGATCGCCCTCGGCCTCATCACGGCGGAGACGGCATACGTCATCATCCGCTGCCACCGGGACCACAGAGCCGGGGCGCACGTGGAATCTCTCCCTGTGGCGACAGCCCCGCTGTCAGCGAAGCTTCTTGACCGCGGCAGCCCCTTCCGCCGACGTGCCAAGCGTGGCGCGCGGCAACGAACCTCTTCCCCCCGCAAATGCGCGCTGCTCCTGTACCGGGGGGCAGGCGCGTTCCTGCCTCCACGGAGAGCAGGGCACGCGCCCATCCGCATACGGCCGACCCACAAGGCAAGGCGGCTCGAGCAGCACGGCGGCGAAACCGGCCGTGTCATCCGTGGCCAGGACGTCGAGCAGAACACCACGCGTACCCGGGCAACGAAGGGATCCTTCCACGGCCGGTGTTCCTGCGATTGTCCAGATCCGCGGCCCGGTCCAGGGCCTTGTTGGCCGCCGCCATCGGAAATGTCGCCCGTCCTACGTCGTCCTCGACGTCAACCGGCGGTCTTGCCGACGGCATCAGGGCACCTACCTGGCGCGGATCGCCGGTGGCGCCATGCGGATCGCCGGAACCGCGATAGGGATCCCGCGCGAAGGCGGAGCCCGTCGACGACGCGCTGCGGTGTACGCGCCCGGCCACCGCCGAGTTGAGGCCGCAACCTCGAGCGGTCCCCGCCGCCCCGAGGCCCGTCGCCGAGGACCGAGGCGTGGGAGTCATCCGCGGTAGGTCCCTCAGCAGCCTGGGCCAGAGTTCCCTGATGGCCGGCGAACAGTTCATGGAGCTCGCCGATCGGGCGATGGTGACCTCTCGCGGCTTTGGCTGCTCATGGCCCCGTGCGACGGCCAGGCCCGGCGCGGCTCGGAGAGGCCCGCGATCCTCGTCTCTGCGCGGCCACCGTCGGCCCTCACCTTCGACGCTACCTTCATCGAGACCGCCACCGACTCCTGGCGAATGACGGGTACTCGATCACGGGCCGAAACCCCGGCAAAGCCCGGTTGACAGGGACTTTAGCCCTCACTGTCGAGAAGGCGTGGCGGCCCGGTTCGGCTCCGTGTCGCATGGGGCTCCTGATACACGCCCTCGCCGGGCCCGGACGCTTCGGCGTCCGGCCCCGGCGCTGACCGGTCGGTCGGGTTTCCGGCCGAACCGGCCTCGTGTCGCAGAGGTTCACCGACCCCCCTCCTGGCCTGCGGCGGCCCCCAACTGCCGTGCCGGGGCTGTCGACTCATGCCGAGCTCGTGGCGCGGCGACTCGTCAGACGGGGGCGCAGGGAGACCAGGACGGCCGCCACAGCGGCCCACAGGGCGAGCGTGATCACCGGAGTCACGACGTGCGCGCCGTCGAAGTAGCTCAGGTCGGTGATGGTCCGGACGGCGGCGCCCGGAGGCAGCAGCGCGGAAATGGCTCGGGGTACGGCGGGCAGCAGGTCCGCGCCGATGCCGGCGCCGCTCGTGGCGTTGCCGACGGTGAGCAGCAGCAGGGTGGCGACCGGGACACCGAGGGGGCCCAGGTAGGTACCGAAGAGCTTGGTGGTGAACGCGGCGGCAGCCGACAGCAGGGTGAGGGTGAGGACGAGCGGGATGAACGGGGCCGGTACCGCACCCATGACGGGCCCGGCGATGGTCGCCGCCACGGCGCCGATTGCCAGTGACGCTCCGCTCAGCATCCACAGCCGGTGACGCAGATGCAGGACATTCGCCAGGAACAGAGCGTTCTGTCCGAGGACGAATCCGGCCAGGGTCACGCCGAAGGCCACGTAGAAGCCAGCCAGTCCCCGCGCGTCGAAGTGGCTGAAGGGCACGACATCCGCGATGGTGACGTGCTGGCCCGCACCGTGGGCGTAGGCCCCGACGAGGGTCTTCACCGCCGACGTGGTCGAGGTGCCCGATGCTCCCGCGATCTCCAGGTCCAGCCGACCGGGACCGTCGCTGCTCAGCGCGGCGACCACGTCGTGATGCTCCAGTGCGTGGCGCGCCGTCTCGGAGTTCGCGACCGGGTGGACGTCGACCGTGCTACCGAGGGCCTGACGTATCTCGCCCGAGAGGTCCGGTCCGGTGACGGCTATCGGAACATGATGGGGCTGGGGATCACGCTGCAGGCCGACGTAGCAGGTGATGAAAGCGGCCACAATGATCAAGGCGATAAGAATCGGCTGCAGCCAGGCCCTCGCGGGCGGTCGTCGGGCGGCGTCGCGGGGCTCGGGAGCGAGTTCGGCCGACCTGCGGGTGCGGAGGGATGCGAGGCGGGTTGCCATGGGGAGGCTTTCTGGTGGAGGGCGCGAGGGGATGTGAGGGGTGGAGCGCGCGGGTGCAAATAAGAGCATATGCTCCTATCTCTCGAACAGCAAGGCGTGCAGCCCTGCCACCAGCGGGCGTCAGGTCGGCAGCACCGCCACTCACTGCAGGCATGCGCAGCGAACCTGTCGCATTTATGCGCACTTCCTCGTATCATGGTAAGGGAAACTTTGGAGGAGACCATGACAACCGCGCGGAAAGACTCCAGCGACTCGTGCAACAACCTGGCCCTGCGCAAGGCCGCCCGCTATCTGGGCGCGACCTACGACAAGGCCCTTGCGCCCGTCGGTCTTCGCGCGACGCAGTTCAGCATCCTGCAAAAGCTCAGCACCCGGGGTGAGATGACGATCACCAGCCTGGCCGAGGCGATCGCCATGGACCGCACGACGATGGCTTCCAACCTCAAACCACTCGCTCGCGAGGGCCTGGTGACCGTCGAGACGTCGGCGGCGGATCGTCGGGCACGGATCGCCGCCATCACACCGGACGGCCGCGACCGCATGAAGGCAGCGCTGCCCCTCTGGCAAGAGGTGCAGGCTGAGTTCGAGGAGAGCTTCGGGGCCGATGAGGCAGCCCGACTGCGCACCTCGCTCGGCGCCGTCCTGCGCACCGGCTTCCAGCCCTGGGCGGAGTAGGCGCCGGCCCCCGCCCGCGTCGGTACCGGAGGTCGGGTACGGCCTGGATGGCATGGCGGATCGCCGCTGTGCTGAGCAGGCCGCCGTGCGTCGAGCTGCGCACCCCTTGCCAAAAGCACCTGGTGCCGCCGTTGAGCTGAACGGGCCGCCCTACGTCGAGGTGCGCACTTGCCAAAGACAGCCGGTGCCGCCGTTGAGCTGAGCGGGCCGCGTGTCGCGGTCCACGACTATGCGCATCGCTCGGCGGCGGCAGTGCCCTGTTTGCGTGCGCTCGCATGCCGGTGACCGGTACGCCTGTATGGCGGTCGGCACGCCATCGCGCCGACCGCCATGCAGAACTCCAGTAGGGCGGCAGGGTCCGTCAGCGGCCAGGGGCGCGCTGCTTGACCTCCTGGAGGACCCAGCCATTGCCGTCCGGGTCACTGAAGGTGGCGTAGGAACCATAGTCGGCACGGGCGGGGTGAGGGCCCGCGGTGCGACCCTGGCCTGGGAGCTCGTGGGTGACGTCACCCGCCTCATGGCCGTGGTAGAGGAGGCCGCCGGCGTCGTGGAAGATCTCGCTCACCTCGACGCCGCGGCTGATCAGTTCAGCGCGGGCCTCCTCGATGTCGTAGACGACGAGGTACAGACCCTGGGCCGAGCCCGGAGCGGCAGTGGTGAGGCCGACGCCGAGCAGGATCGAGCACTCGGACCCCGGGGGCGTCAGATGGACGGCGCGCCAGTCCCCGGTGGGAGCGGCGTCAACATCCAGCCGGAATCCCGCCGCCTCGTAGAACGCCTTGGCGCGATCGACGTCGGAGACGGGCAACACGATGAGTTCGAGCTTCAGATTCATGAGAGTACGTCCTTTGTTCATGTTCGATCACCTGTTGGTGCGGTCGGCAGGCGGGCGACCCCGCCTCCCGACAGATCGGGAGCCCCCCCGCTGTGTGATCACGGATCGAGCGAGCCCGGGAACCGGCACGAGATCGTGCGTGCCGTCAGAAGGTGCAGTGAGATCGATGACAGCCGGTGACGGTCACACCGTGTCCCTCAGGGCCTCGTTCCTTCGAGCCGCAGATTGCTGATGTCGATCGAGACGAGCAGTTCGTCATAGAGCGGCGACCCGGCAGCATCCAGTCGGTAGGCGCGCCGCGTGGTCGGGAACCGCACACCATCGACGTCGACGAAATCGTGCACATACTGTGCGGCGGCCAAAGCACCCGCGATGTCGACTTGATAGTCATGGCGACGCAGTAGGTTGTCCGGCCCGAAGTAGAAGTCCTGGACTCGGCTGTGGCCCGCGAAGGATGCGGGAAACGTCGCCCGCAGGCCTCGCCGGCGCTCACCGTCCTCCCAGAGCGGTTCCAGTACCGAGACCTGGACACCGGGCATGGCAAGGAAGAACGGGGTGGTGAGATAGGTCCACAACGCGTATCCGTTGAAGTAGGCACGATCCAGTGGATCCCAGGGCGTCGACAACGTGTGGCCGTCGAACGACGCCCGGGGGTCGAGACGCTCGGCCACGATCCGTCCGTCCAGCTTCTCGATCGCGATGCGGTCCGGTGTGAAGTCGGTGCGTTGGTCGGACGCACCGAACGGGTAGACCGATGCGTGCTGGGCATGCGCGGTGACGGTCATTTCCCGGGGGTTGGCATCCTGGACCACGCCCTTCATCGCCCAGAGCCGGCCGCCGGTGACGATCGTGGCTCTCACCGTCTGCACCAGCCGCCACCGCTCCAGCCCTCCGTGCGCCGCGAGCACGTCGTGCAGCAACGAGCTTCCTTGTGTGTCCTGCGCGTGCATGGTGATAGTGCTCCGCTCGGTAAGTCGGGTAACAGATGCCGGGCTTCGTGCCGGGGCTCGCCGACGGCCGGCGGTCGGCGTGACGGTGGTGCCGCATCCCTGCGGAAGCGGTGCCGACCGCGTATCACGTCAGGACCAACCCGTCGTCCGGCGCGGCACAGGTGCGTTCAGCCCAGATAGAAGTCCTTGCGGGCGGCGATGAACGCCTCGATGGTCTGAGGAGGTAGGCCGGTCACGCGTTCCACATCATCGGAGGCGCGGTCGTAGCGGTTCTCCCGGTGCAGGCGGCCCATCGTCGCGACGTGGTTCTCGATGTGCGCCGGCAGGCCCATCTTCGAGAGGCTCTCGGTCCGCCACCGGTCGAGCGGCACGTCCACATAGGACACCGGGCGCCCCAGTACCTGCGAGAACGCTTCAGCCATCTCGTTCATGTCGACCGTGCGGGGTCCGGTCAGTTCGTAGACGGCTCCGATGTGCGGCGCCGGATCGGCGAGCACGGTGGCTACGACGCGCGCGACGTCGTGAACGGCGACCGGCGAGGTACGCCCCGTGCCGAACGGCAGCGCGATCGTGCCGTTCGCCTGGATCGACCGAGCCGCCAAGGTCGTGAACAGCGGGTTGTCCAGGAACGACGTCGGCCTGATGTGTACGACCGGCAGGCCCGACCAGTTGAGTACCTGCTCCGCCAGCCAGTGCAGTCGCTGCTGGTACGACTCCGCGGTGCTGGTGGCGGTCATCTGGGACACCGTCATCTGCGACATGCCCACCAGACACTCCAGGCGGCCGTACTCCTTCGCCACGGTGGCCACCACGGTCGTGGCCACCAGGTGGTCCGGCGACACGGGCATCGCGAAATACATCCTGCTGACGCCCTCCAGTGCGGCCGCCACAGTCTCGGGCCGGGTCAGGTCGCCGACGACGACCTCCGCGCCGAGCGCGCGCAGTTCGGCCGCGCGATCGTCGTCACGGCGGACCATCACCCGCACGGGCACGCCCTCGTCCCGCAGCTGCTCGAGAACTGTGCGGCCGACACCACCGGCGTTGGCGATGAGAACTTTGCTGGCACCCATGGGTCAATCACCTTCTGGACAATCGAGGGAAGTTTCAGGGAACGCGACGCGACGAATCGAGCGCCGGCCGCGCGCACAAGGAGGAACGTGGCCGTTGTGCGCAGGCGTGCGCTCGCCGGCGCACAAGCCTGCGTGGAGTACGTGCCAGGCTGCCCGACACAATAGGAGCATATACTCGCAACTGCGGATCGGCAATGGCTGCCGTTGGAGACACCCCCGGAACGCCGACCCGGCAGCAAGCGCCCGGCCACAGCCGGAGTGCATCCCGCCCCACGGACACCTGGCGCACAACGAGCGCGTCGCCGGTCAATGCATTGCACGCCAACCCTGGCATGCCACCCCTTGCCGTCGACTCCTCTCGCCAAACAGCCGCTCCGCAGGGAGGTAGTCAGCCCAGGAAGCCACCACGAGCCGATCCGGCAGCGATGACTCCGCTCTCCGCTTTACAAATAGGAGCAAGTGCTCTTATCGTGTTCGCGAAAGGTTCCTCGACAACGCAAGAGGCGTGCAACACCGGCCTCCGGCTGAACGCTCCCCCCTCTGCGCGGAGCAGCGCTGCGGGCATCGATTCAGTCCGGGCGCGGTCATCGTCGATCACCACCGGCCCCTACACCCAGGCGCTCCCCACACCGCCGATACGGCGCTTACCGATTGGACGGACGACATGCCGACTACTTCCAGGATCAAAAAGGTCCGCTTCCTGACCGCGGCCGTCGGCACGGCCGCAGTCATCGCGAGCACTCTCGCCATCGGTCCGGCATCCGCGATCGTCTCGGATCACGGTGCCCGGCCCGGCGCCCATAGCCGCACAGAGATCATTCACCTGGTCGCCAAGCAGACTCAGGCAGCTGACCTCGATCTGGGCAAGAAGGGTCTGAGCCTCGGGGACGAGCGCATCGTCGCCGAGGATCTTTACCGGGACGGGAAGAAGGTCGGCGATCACAGCGTGGTGTGCACCTACACCCACCTGAACCCGGAGGAGCTCCAGTGTCTCGGCACCTACTCCCTGCCCGAGGGACTGCTCACCGGACAGGCGATCCTTCATCTGCCGGCCCCGTCCTCCGTCGACCTGGCCATCACCGGTGGAACCGGCGTCTATGACACTGCACGCGGCTACATCACCACTGTTCCCGCCGGCGTGTCCGAGCGACAGCTCACCGTCCACCTCAATCGCTGAGACGACGGCGACCGACTCCGTCACGTCGCCGCCACGCTCAGGCCGGCAGTCGGCCGTGCACGGCGAACGATGACGCGCCGCTGATATGAGCCGCTGGAGACCTACCGCACAGCACGGGGGTCTCTTGTCTCGGTGAAGCCACGGCAGCGGCGGCACCCGCTCTGTCCTGCCGCTAAAGGCTTACCGTCACCGGCCCTGCCGACGCGCGGTTCTGTCGCAGGTGCCACCTTCGGCCCCACCGGCAACGAAGATCTGATCGGATCGTTGCGACGTCGCCAGACCGCTGGACGAGGTATTCCCCGAACACTACGCGAAACGACACCGCACTCCCCCGAACAGCCAGCCCACTGATGTGGAAAGCCTTCGCTGGAGGCCTTGGGGCGAGGAGGCACGGACGATCCCACCGGACCGGCTGATCCAGTACCGTCTCAACCGAGCACCGCGAGTCGCTCGGCCGTGCACTCCACGGGTGCCGGCACCTCATGACGCGTCAGGTGAAGGCAGAGACAGGCGGGCAGGCACCTCGCTGCCGTCTCGCTGCTCACTCGGCTCGGCATGGCCCGGGACCGCCGCGTAGCGACAGGCCCGGCCGTCGCCGCGCCATGCTCAATGACGCGGCGACACCAGGAGTTGTACCCTGCCTCGGCCCAGCTTCGGACCTATGAGGCCGGGTCAGGCAGGCGTGATGTTCTCCGCCTGCGGGCCCTTCTGACCCTGGGTGATGTCGAAGGTCACCGCCTGGCCTTCCTGCAGCTCGCGGAAGCCAGAGGCGTTGATGTTGGAGTAGTGCGCGAAGACGTCCGGTCCGCCGCCGTCCTGGGCGATGAAGCCGAAACCCTTTTCGGCGTTGAACCACTTGACGGTTCCACTGGCCATGCTGGTACCTCTCAGTCGACGTCAGGAACCGCACCGCGCGGTCCCGGAGGTGATCGCCCTGGCCCGGCACTGCACAGCAAAACGCCCACGCCAAGGCGCGGGCAGGTACGGCGAACCACGACAGCTGGAAATGACGCTACACGGCGAAACGGGCCTGCACCAGCAAGTAAGGGCCGCGATCCTCATCGGACTTCGGGAAACGGTCTGGTGTGCCCGTACCGTCGGCGCCAGCTCGCTACCACAAGCTCACCGGCCACCGCTTCTTCGGCCCCTACGCCGAACCTGCACGAGCCTTTTGATTGCCGCCGAGGCACGTGAGGGTCCGTACGGGTCATCTGCCCCCTCCCCACTCTGCACAGCCGTTCAGGCCGGCCATCACGGTGCCGGGCCGAGTTGCGACCCGCTGGAGTCGGGTCAGCGGACCAGGTCGTCGATGTCCAGACCGTCGGGACCCTGGATGCAGCGGTCGCCATACGGCGAAAACCAGGCTCCCCCGCTCAGCCGACGGGCCGCGCCCTGCACCGAAGCGATGACAGCTTCGGCCGCACGGCCGACCAGACGACGCTGTTCGTTCGCCTACGTGCTGCTGGCCGACGGCCGCCGCATCATCGGTTGTCGGCATCGCCGCCTGTCGTGTCGGGCGGGTCCGTGGAGCGTCGAGCCCCCGAGCCCCTGGCCTTCAGGTCTTTCGGCGGCCGCCTACTGGTAGCAGCCGCCGGTGCACAGCACGGTGATTGTGCCGCTGTCGCTGACTGCTGTGGAGGGGGCATGGTGGGTGGTGGCGGGGGTCTTGCTGGTCTCCCAGGGCATGGGGGCGGCCATGGCCTGGGGGACGAGTGCGGCGAAGGCTGCGGTGGTCATGAACACGGCGGCCATCGCGCGCTTGCGCAAGCGCATCTGGACTCCTCGATCGACTATCGGCCAGTGAGGTTCGGCGGCCGGCATGCTGCTCGGACAGGCCGACACGGTTCGCTGCCAGTCTCACTGTGAGCGAAGCACCGAGCCAGGTTTGCCGCAGGAGTCCGGCACTTCTCCATACGATCACCGCGAACGACGAACTGCGTTCCGGACAGACTCGACGACGGATGCGACGACGCGGTCACCCTCCAAGGGCGGCCGAGGCACGTACCCGTTCTGGTCTTAGGAAAGGGGCCAGTTGCGCAGGGCGGCGTCGGCCATCTCTTGGAGTTCGTCGCGGCCGACACCGCTCGCTGCCTGTACGGCGATGCCGTAGGCGAAGGTGGTCAGGTAGCGGGCCAGTAGCCCTGGATCGGTCTCGGGGGGCAGGTCGCCGTCGTCGACGGCTCGCTGGAACCGCTCTCGGATGCAGGAGTAGCCGTTGTTGCGCCAGGTGACGAGGAGGTCGCGGACTTCCTGACCGGAGTTGCTGGTGGTCAGGGCGCCCTGCACGCCCAGGCACCCATGGGGATGGGCCGGGCGGGTGGTGGTTCGAACGGTGCCGGCCAGGATTGCGGTGGCGACGCCGAGGGCGGTCGGCTCCTCCAGGGCCCGGACCAAGTAGGCGCTCGGTCCTTCGGTGTAGCGCTCCAGGGCCTTGCGGAAGAGCTCCTCCTTGTTGCCGAAGGCCGCGTACATGCTGGTGGTGGAGATGCCCATCGCATCGGTCAGGTTGGCCAGGCTGGCCCCCTCATAGCCGTGCTTCCAGAAGACCAGCATGGCTCGCTCGAGAGCTTCGTCGGCGTCGAATCCTCGGGGTCGGCCGATGGGGCCGTTCTGTTTGGTCTCCACCCCCGCAGCCTACCTCTTCCGCATCGATCGATGCAGAAGTGCTACCGTTCGACTTCCGCAGCGATCGCTGCAAAAGTCGAAGGGGCTGCTGCCGTGGGATTGCTTGAGGGAAAGACCGCTCTCATCACCGGGGGCAGCGCCAGAATCGGCCTGGCCAGTGCCGTCCGGCTGGCGGCCGAAGGCGCGCACGTGTTCATCACCGGCCGACGCAAGACCGAACTCGGTGCGGCCGTCGAAGTGATCGGTTCAGCGGCTACCGCCGTGACCGGCGACATCTCGAACCTGGCCGACCTCGACCGGCTCTACGAGACGATCCGCAGCCGGGGGTGGCCTGGACGTCCTGTTCGCGAATGCCTCCGTCGCCTCGCTCGCGCCACTGGAGCAGATCACCGAGGATCACTTCGACACCCTCTTCGGCATCAACGTCCGGGGCATGCTGCCTGGGCCAACGAACTCAAGGGACGCGGCATCCGGGTCGACACCATCACGCCCGGCCCGACCGACACCCCTGCGCTGTCGGGGCTCACCCCCGACCCGGAGCGGTTCAAACAACTGCTGGCGACACGTGTGCCGATGGGCCGGATCGGGTGCCCGGAGGAGATCGCCGCCGCCGTGACCTTCCTCGCCTCCGAACAGAGCAGCTTCATCACCGGTTCGAGCCTGTACGTCGACGGAAGCCTGAACCAGATCTGAGAGGCGGAGCCACCGTGGAGGGCGTCGCGTCTCATCCACATCCGGTCGCGGCCCCGTTCCGGAGCTGCCCGGCAGAAGGGTCACCCCTCATGTCCGACAGTGATCTGCGCGCGTTCTACCTGCGCTATATCGAGGCGCTCAACGCCCACAAGTTCGATGGTATGGACGAGTTCATCGACGACCGGACCACCCTGAACGGTGAGCGGGCCACCCGGGATGACCTCATCGCGGTTCAGAAGCATGACGTGGACGCGGTTCCGGACCTCCGTTGGAACTCAAGGAACTGCTCTTCGACGGTGACCGTCTGGCTGCGCGCCTGATCAACACGGGCACCCCGGTGAAGAAGTGGCTCGGTGTGGATCCCACCGGCGCATCGTTCGAGATCGTCGAGTACGCCATCTATCAGGTTCGCGACGGACGGTTCGTGCACATGACCGCCCTGCACGACGCCGGCGAACTCCTCCGGCAGCTGACCGGCTGACCTCCGGGGATCAGCGCCGACGACCCAAAGACCAGTTCGGACATCGCCAACGGCCCACTCGGGCCACATAACTCGTGAGGATACTCATGACCATCACGTTGATCACCGGAGCCAACAAGGGCATCGGTTTCGAGACGGCCAGACAGCTTCTGGCGTTGGGCCACGTCGTCTACATCGGCGCTCGTAACGTCGAGCGTGGCGAGAAGGCCGCGGCGGAGCTTGGCGCACGATTCGTGCAACTCGACGTGACCGACGACGCGTCGGTGAGCAGCGCGCTGGCGACGATCGACTCGGCCGAGGGCCGTCTCGACGTCCTGGTGAACAACGCCGGCGTGTTGGGACACGGAGTAGCCGACGGTCCCACGGCTCTCCGGACCTTTGACACCAACTCGGTGGGAGTTGTGCGCGTCACGGAGGCGGCGCTTCCCCTGCTCCGTAAGTCCTCGAACCCCACTGTGGTCACCGTTTCGAGCAGTGCCGGCTCTTTCTGGGCAGTGACCAATCCGGACCGGCCGGAGTTCAACTTGCCGTTGGCGCTCTACTCCGCGTCCAAGTCCGCAGCCACCATGCTCACGGTCCAGTACGCCAAGTCCCAGCCGGGCATCAAGTTCAACGCAGTGGAGCCCGGCACCACCGCGACCGACCTGACCGCGGCATTCGGCGTCGGAAGGGCGCCGGAGGAGAGCGCCAGGGTTGTCGTGCGTCTCGCAACTCTCGACGCGGACGGTCCGACAGGGACTTTCCAGGACGAAAACGGGGAAGTGCCCTGGTAGCTCCGTGAAAATGGTCGGAGGGGAGCCCGCGAGTCCGCCTGGGCTCCCCCACCACCATGCCCGCAGGCGCTCTCGTCGTAGACACGTCCACGTGGGCGTCGGTCAGGATGGAGACGTGCTTTTCAAGCGACTGGACAGCATCTACGAGCCGTCGGGTGAGTGGAGTGGTTCTCTGCCGGATGGCGCAGCGAAGGGACGCTGAACGTGACTCACGTGCGTCCCGAGCCGGTCATCGACATCGGCTCGACGTCGCCCGCGAAGCGACCGGCCTCCGGCGGCATTCCCCACCATGGCACCCAGCCGCGGCCCGACGTGTCCCTGGGAGAGGTCGCGCCCTTCCACTGCTGGGTGCCCCGGATAAGCCGGCGCATCGGTCAGGGGCAGTCACCGGACCAGTCGAAACGCGTCGGGTCACGGGGGCGTGGATCGTACAGCGCCCGGCCGCCCGGCCCGAACTGCCCCAGATCCGTCATCAAGGCAACGCCGGTGCCGATCCCATCCGGCGTCCAGCCCGTGACATCCAGCAGCAGGCCGTCCAGCGGCCCGCCGACCAGTTCGACGTACCTCCGGTTCGGGAGCGGACCCGGGTGGCCGGGGTCGGCGCCGTACACCCGGCCGCGCAACAACTGCTCATCGTCGCCGTTCATGTATTCCAGCTTTTCAGCCACCACTGACAACGGGCCTGCCCAGGGCCAACTTGGGCTGGCTCACGTTGCTGGGGCCGGGGCGTGCCGCATCAGGTGTGGCAGCGGGAGAGTCAGCCGCCGGGTTTCTGCTCTGGGGACGCGGGCGCCGGGCATGACTTACCGCAGCGGTCTATCCCATGCTGGTGCGGGCCCGCGATCAGGTGCCTCCCGCCCGGTGCGCTGGCCGGGGGTTGGTCTTCAGCCCAAGTCGTGGCCAGGGCCCACGGCTGTGGCAGAGCCGAGCAGTAGTCAGCCAGGGTCCACCAGATGGTGAGTGCCTTGAGGGCAGCTCTTCCTACTCGGGTGAAGCCGGTGCTCAAGTCCCTCGTCAGCGGTCCGTCGATGCCTCCGGGCCCGGTGACCCCACCTCCCGGATCATCCACAACAGGAAGGGGAAGTCATGCCGGACCCGAAGGCTTGCGGCCCCTTGCGGAGCTACGAAGAACGTGACGGGGTGAGAAGGTGTCCGGGCCTGTCAATCACCTGACCACGGCCGGTGCGGAGAGGTCAGGAGTGAACGCCGAAGGGGCCGAGAATGCCCGTATTGACGCGCAGGGAATCCAGCAGTGTGGCGGCGTGATCAGTGGTGAAGACGTCTGCGCCGGCCAGCACGCCGGTGTACTCGGCGGTCACGGGGTCGGCGGCCTGGCGGGCGACGGCGTCGAGGTAAGTTTTGAATACCGCCCAGGAGTTGTTGCCCGGACCGTACTTGTCGATGTAGGGGGTGGGGTCCACGGTCGCCATGGCATTGCGCACGGCCGTGTCGAGGTCGGTCAGATACTGCTTCTGCAGTTCGGCGTCCGCCCGAGCGCCGAGTCGTCCGTTGTGACCGCCGACCAGGGTGTGCCACGGGTATGTCATCGCCACGTCGTGCGCCTTCACCCAGGCGGGGATGTCTTCGGACACGGCGAGGTTCTTGTACGGCACCCAGCCCGGGTAGAAGACGTCCACCAGCATGAGGGTCTTCTGGGTGGGCGCGTAGATGTAGATGTTGTCAGGCGAGTGGTTGGGACCGTGGTGGGCGAGTTCCAGCCTCTCGCCTCCGACCTCGAGAACGTAGTGGTCGTCGAACGTCTCCGTCGGCAGTGGACGGTTGGGGTCCCGATCGAACTGCAGCAACGCGCGGGTCTCCGAGTGCGCGATGCGTACCACGTGCTTGCCCAGGATCGCCGACGCGCCGATGTGGTCGGCGTGCGAGTGGGAGTACACCAGGTGCGTGACCTTGTCGGGAAGGCCGTTGGCCTCGGTGACTTCGCCGATGGCCCGCAGTAGGTTGTGCCCGAGCGTGGGCGGCGCGTCGACGAGGACGACGCCCTCACGGGTGGTGAGGAACATGGCCTGGTAGTTGGCGTCGGTGACCCAGTAGAGGTGCCCCCGGATCCGGCCGACGTAGTAGCCCTGCGCATTCGGCGTCGGGCCGAGCGCTCCCGCGGGCACCGGCGCGAACTCCGGCAGTGCGTCGCGCTCGGCCGCGTCGGCCGTACCTGCCGGCACGGCGCCGAGCAGCCCCGCGACCGCGGGCACAGTGGCAGCGACCGCAGCCCCCTTCAGCAGAGTACGGCGCGTGGTCGGCTCGAGACGTCCGGGCCGTTGTGTCATCACTTACATCCTTAGAGGAGGCGGGACATGTGCCGAGCGTGAGTCACTGGAGGCCGGGGCACTATCACGTCGTCGCCCGCACCCGCGTCAGGGGCGTGAGCCCCGCCAGTACCACGGGAGCGCCTGGCGCCGGCCCCGCGAGGTGCCACAGGCCGCCCCGCCCCCGAAGGATGGCCAGCACGGCCGCTCCGGTCACTGTGACCCTCGCTCACGCGGTCCCCAGGGGGACCGCAAGGACCGCAGGTGGCCCTTCTTGCATAAGGGCCGGGCGAAGAGAAACAGCTCAGGCGCGGTCTTCGGGTGCGACGTACTCGAAGGTCGGGCCGGCGGCCATGCCGTCGTCGTCCTGGATGGCCATCAGGCTCTGTGCCTGTCCCTTGAGCGCGTACATCGTGCCCACCGACATTCCCAGCATCGCTGGGTTGCCGTTGAAGGCCTGCTCGAGCTGTTGCAACATCTTGCAGTACGTCTGGTTGAACGCTTCCTGCGCGGTGCGTATCGCGCTGCCCTCGGGGTGATCCTCCAGCCGCGGGTTGGGGCGCAAGGGGCGAACGCCGGCAGGGTCCACGGTCACAGCCTCCCCGGTGGGGCCGGACTCGGGCGTGTCACCGGGCTGGTAGCGCCGGCCCAGCGCGAGTTCCTGGAAACGGTAGTAGTGGGAGACTGCCTTGGTCTCGGGGTGGAACAGGTCCATGTCCCCGTCCCAGACGTCGGCACGGGCCGCCCCTTCACCCTGCTCGACGATCTCCTCCAGCGCCACAAGCGCCGAACTGAGGTCGGTGACCGGTTTGAGGTGCCCTGCCGTGTGGGCGAACGGGCCGCCGGCGACCTGACGGGTGGGGTCCCCGGTGAAGACCTGGTCCTCACCCAGTTCGGCGCACAGGCGCCGCAGACCCTTCTCGATCGCGTCGTAGAACTGCCCGATCGTCTCGTAGTTGTCGCCTTCGGCCGGATCTTCCGGGTGCGCAGGCTGTTCGATACGGAGGAACATCTCCACGGCCTCCTGCCCGAACGGCAGAAGGGACAACTCGATGGACGGGTCGGCGTGCGGCATGGTCCGCGGGTGCCGAGGCAGCAAATGCGGCGCGTCCAGGCGGGGCTGTCCGCCGACCGCGTTGAGCAGGTTCGCGGCCAGGGCGAGATGGATCATCTCCTCGACGAAGACACCGCCGATGAGCTGTGCGGCCTCCGCGTTCCGCTCGGGGTCGAGGGAGTACAGGGCCGTGAGGTACGGCGGCAGCGTGGCATGTTCGAGTTCGATGGCCCACTGCAGGTGCCTGCGCAGATCGTCCAGCGTCGCGATGCCTGTCGTCGAGGCCGTATCGACATTGTCGGACTGGTCCTGAAACATGGATGAGAGGCTCATTTCGGTGTCGTAGGGGCAAGGGTGCACACCTGCGGCAGCCGACGGCAGAACGCCATGGTCGAAAGGGCAGGCACACCCCCTGGAGTCACCTCACTGACAAGGCAGGCGACATATCTGTGACACGCGGCCGGGGAACACCCTTCACACACCGACGTCGCCCGCAGCGTGCGGTCGGTGGCGTGAACGATGCTTCCCGCAGTACACCGCCACAGTTGACACCGTTGCATCGCTGACGCTTATGCACCGTCGATGCTTGGTGTGAGATAGTGTTTCGACCGTCGGCCGGCGGTGGTGCTGCCGCAGTTTCCTTGGTTCCACCCCGGCAGGACACGTGCCGTTCCTCCTGGCCTTGTTCTCCGTATGCCCCCACTCTCCGGAGGCGCAGTGCTCACTTTCGGCCCGCTCTCGGCAGGCATGCCGCCCGGCGAGTTATCCCTGAAAGGTGTTTCCCATGGCTGAGCTGTTCTATGACGCTGACGCCGACCTGTCCGTCATCCAGGGCCGCAAGGTCGCGGTCATCGGTTACGGCAGCCAGGGCCACGCCCACGCGCTGTCGCTGCGTGACTCCGGTGTCGACGTCCGCGTCGGTCTGCACGAGGGCTCGAAGTCCAAGGCCAAGGCCGAGGAGCAGGGTCTGCGCGTGATGAGCCCGGCCGAGGCCGCCGCCGAGGCCGACGTCATCATGATCCTCATCCCGGACCCGATCCAGGCCCAGGTCTATGAGGAGTCCATCGCGCCGAACCTGAACGACGGCGACGCACTGTTCTTCGCCCACGGCTTCAACATCCGCTTCGGCTTCGTCAAGCCCCCGGCCGGAGTGGACGTGTGCATGGTCGCCCCGAAGGGCCCGGGCCACCTGGTGCGCCGTCAGTACGAGGAGGGCCGTGGCGTTCCCTGTCTCGTGGCCGTCGAGCAGGACGCCACGGGCAATGCCTTCGCGCTGGCGCTGTCGTACGCCAAGGCCATCGGTGGTACCCGTGCCGGGGTCATCAGGACGACCTTCACCGAGGAGACCGAGACCGATCTGTTCGGTGAGCAGGCCGTGCTCGCGGGCGGTGTCTCGGCATTGGTGAAGGCGGGCTTCGAGACGCTGACCGAGGCGGGTTACCAGCCGGAGATCGCCTACTTCGAGTGCCTGCACGAGCTGAAGCTGATCGTGGACCTCATGTACGAGGGCGGTCTGGAGAAGATGCGCTGGTCGATCTCCGAGACCGCCGAGTGGGGCGACTACGTCACCGGTCCGCGGATCATCACCGACGCCACCAAGGCCGAGATGAAGCAGATCCTCGCCGAGATCCAGGACGGCACGTTCGCCCAGAACTGGATGGACGAGTACCACGGCGGTCTGAAGAAGTACGACGAGTACAAGCGGCAGGACGCCGAGCATCTGCTGGAGACCACCGGCAAGCAGCTGCGCAAGCTGATGAGCTGGGTCAACGAGGAGGCGTAAGTCGTCGCACGGGAACGTCGGTTCAGGACGGCGAAGCAGTCGGGACCGTTGTCGGTCGCGCCGGAAGGTGGTGGGCATCGTCGGCGCGGTCACCGGTGGCCCGGCGGCGCGCAGGACACTGCTGATCGGTCGTTGCGGCACCGTAGGCCGCCTTCAGGGCGCGGCCGTACGGCGACCCTGGCTCTCGATGCGGGCGGTGGGGTTGTCGGCGGCGATGTTCCACCTCCGGCTGGTGGCACCGCGCCCGCCCCGTACTCTCCCCTGACCGGGCGCCTCCCCGGACGGGCAGCGCCGCCGGGCACCGGAGCCCTCGACGCATGAGGAGGCCCCCGGCGTTGAGCGGCCGGTCAGGTACGCAGGGACGGCAGGTGAGTCACGTCGGACGCGGGGCTGGGCGCCGTATGGCCGCGCATGTCATCGCGGCTGCCGACGACGAACCAGACGGCCTCCACAGGGGCATCGGACTCGTTGCTCAGGCGGTGCGGTGTCATCGAGTCGAAGGTGACCGAGTCACCCTCGGAGAGTTCGTAGGTGTCGAAGCCGATCTGCACACGGATCCGGCCGGAGAGGACGAAGCCGTACTCTCGCCCGCCGTGGCGCATCATGTCGTCGGCCGCGCACGAGGCGCTGCCCGGCTCGTAGCGGACGTGCAGGAAGTCCACCAGAGCATCCGACGCCTGGGTCAGCCGCTCCCAAGTGACGCCCGGGAAGCGGATCCGGGCTCGGCTGTCGGCCCGCTGCACCGGACTGCCCACCGCCGTGAACCGGCTCACCTGCACATCCGGTTCGCCACCGGTCGGAGAGCCGGCGGCACACCCTGATGGCACCGCTTGCGCGCCGCGGGTCGTCGCTGACTCGGCCGCCACCAGGTGATCGAGCGACAGGTCCAGGGCCTCCACGAGTGCGTAGAGGGTACCCACGCTCGCGTTCGCCTTGTTGCGCTCGAGTTGAGAGATGAAGCTCGGGGACACGCCGATCTGGCGCGCCAGGGCCCGCAGGGACATACCGCGTGCTTCCCGCGCGGCTCTGACAGCGGGCCCGATGTGCTGGCCCGGCGATGGCACCGACCGCGCTCCGTCCGGTTCCACTGTCCCCTTCACGCACCCTTCGTTCTGACGGCACCGCCGCCTTGTTTCAGTGCCATGGCGCTCGCCGAGGGGCGGCGACGCCGTGCCCCACGCATACCCTGGGCATTGTTGAGTGGCACTGTACATTCTGAAAACGATTGCTGAACAGGCCGTATGGCTCACGGTGACGATCACTGCCACCAGCGCCTCGAAGGCCGACAGTCTGTGCCGCGTTCCGCAAGGGCCGCCATGACTCCCGTAGCAACGACCTGACGCTGGTTTCCGTTCTGGGCATCGGTGGCCGTCTCGGAGGATTGGATCCATTGTGAAGGGGGTTCCGCTGCTGTCAGACGGTCGTGCACCGGTCGACGGGGTCGCATCGCTCGGGCCGTCGCCCTGGAGGGAAGGGCCGCGGGCCCCTGTCAGGCGTCGGCGCCGTCCTCGAAGAGTTCTTCGTGGCGCGCCAGGGTCAGCCGGGTCCGGTTGATGTGCATGCCCAGGATCGTCGAGGCCGTTTGTGGCTCGCGGCTGCGCATGGCCTCGATCAGCAACCGGTGCTCGGTGAACACCACCCAGGAGGTATGGGCGTCGGTGAGCCGGACCAGCGCTCGCCGGTAGTGGTGGGTGGTCTCCCAGAGCCGGGTGATGATGGCCGCCAGCGCCGGGGAACGGTGCCGCCGATAGGAACACCAGTGGAACCGGCGGTCGAGCCGCAGGAACTCCTCCGGGTCCTCGTTGGCCTCGATCAGATCCTGCAGCCGCTCCAGTTCGGCCACGTCCTCCTCGGTGAAGTGCCGCAGGCTGTCCGCGAGCAGCAGCGGCTCGATGCGCTCGCGGATCTCGTAACTCTGCTCGAGGTCGTGCCGGGTCATGCTCGAGACCCAGGCGCCGGTGTTGGCCCGCAGCACGACCAGTCCACGCGACTCCAGCAGCCGCAGCGCCTCACGGACCGGAATGCGGCTCGTGTTCAGCTCGGCCGCCAGTTCGTCCTGGACGATCCGGGTTCCGGGAGCGAGCGTTCCGTCGAGGATGCGGTCCGCGATGATGCCGGCGACGCGGGCGCTCGCAGGCTGCTTGGACCCCTCGGCGCCGTGGGTCATACGGAGTCTCCTGCCGGTCAACTGACGGTGTGCGGGTCCCGGTCGTGGGCCTTTCCGCCGGGGTAGGAGACTAGCTCACACTGCGAACCCCAAGGGTGTCTTGTGGCAGGCCCCGCGCCACCTCCGGCTCGCACCGCTGCTCACCGCCGGGCGGCCCGGCACCTCGACGCCGTGCGCGCGCAGTGCGGGGACCGCCTCGTCGAGGTCGTCCACGTGGAACGCCAGGTGATGTCCTGCGCGTGACGGGGCCGGCCGCGCGTCATGGGCCCCCCAGGAGAAGGTGTCCAGTACCGTCCGCCCGCCCCGACGGAGGAAGCGCGGCTCCCCCGGTGGGCCTTCGTCCGGGTCGGGGCGGTGAGGTCGAGGTGGTCGGCTCCGTGCAGTCCGGCAAGCGCGGTGGGCTCGCGTACACACTCTTGCATTGGATCCAATTGTGATTCACGATTGAACGAATCCCTACTGCCACCGAAGGCGGGCAACCCCTCCACACCGTGCGCGGGGACCGGATTCCCTCGGACGAGAGAGGCTGATCGTGGCCAAGCACACAGAACTCGTTCCGTCACCACCGTGGGTCGAACTGAGCCTCACCTCGGCGGAACGGAAACAGGTCGACCCGGAGGTGATCCTGCGCATGCTCGCGCTCACCCAGTGGGTGCGGACCTTCGAGGAGTACGTACTCGAACTCGCCGCCAAGGGCCTCGTCCATGGCCCCGCGCATTCGAGCATCGGCCAGGAGGGCGGGGCAGTCGGCTCACTGGTCGACCTGCGCTCGGACGACTTCGTCAACGGCTCCCACCGCGGTCATCACCAGTTCCTCGCCAAGGCGTTCGGTCACGTCGTCCCCCGAAGCCCGGGTCTGCCCGAGCTGACGAGCGAGGTGAGGGACGTCCTGCGGCGCACTCTCGCCGAGATCTGCGGGCTCGACCAGGGCTGGAGTCGAGGCCGGGGCGGATCGATGCACCTGATGTGGCGCGAGGCCGGCGCGATGGGAACCAACGCCATCGTCGGCGGCGGCGTCCCGCAGGCCGCCGGCTTCGCCTGGAATCAACGCCGGGCGGGCACCGATGCGGTGACCGTCACCTACTTCGGCGACGGCGCCGCCAACATCGGCTCGGTTCTGGAGACGTTCAACCTCGCCGCAGCCTGGCAGCTGCCGCTGTGCTTCTTCATCGAGAACAACCTCTACGCCGTCTCCACCCATGTTGCGGACGTCACCGCCGAGTTCAGGCTCTCGGCCCGCGGCTCCGGCTTCGGGATACCGGCCTGGCGCGTCGACGGCATGGACCCCTTGGCGGTGCGCTCTGCCATGGCCGAAGCCGTCGCTCACATGCGGGCGGGCAACGGCCCGACCATCGTCGAGGCCGAGGTCTACCGCTACTTCCATCAGAACGGGCCGTTCCCGGGCAGCGCGTTCGGCTACCGGAGCAAGGCTGAGGAGAAACAGTGGCGCGCCCGTGATCCGCTCACTCGGCTGCAGAACCACGCGGTGGAGTCCGGACTGCTCACCGAAGCGGACGTGGTCGCGGTGCGGACGCGAGCCGTCGAGACCATGGACGAGATCGGCGCCTCCTTCCTCGAAGAGGTGCCCGGGGGCGACCCCGGGGAGCGGCGGATCGTGGCGAATCTGTGGCCGGACACCGCTTTTGTCGACGTCGGCGTGCGCGGGGACCTCTCGGAGCTGGACGGGGTCCGGTACGCCGAGGAGGGGCCGGCCGGCGAGACCGAGGAGATGCGATTCATCGACGCCGTGTCCGCGGTACTGGCGCGGAACATGGCGAAGGACGACCGGATCGTGGTCCTCGGCGAGGACGTGCACCGGCTCAACGGCGGGACGAACGGTGCCACCAAGGGGCCTCTGCGGGACTTCCCCGACCGGGTGCTCGGCACGCCGATCAGCGAGAACGCGTTCACCGGTCTGGCCGCCGGTATGGCGATCGACGGCCGATACCGGCCGGTCGTGGAGTTCATGTACGCCGACTTCATGTGGGTGGCGGCCGACCAGCTCTTCAACCAGGTTGCCAAGGCTCGGCACATGTTCGGCGGCACGACCGAGGTGCCCTTCGTGCTGCGCAGCAAGCTCGCCGCCGGGACCGGCTACGGCTCACAGCATTCGATGGACCCGGCCGGCATCCTGGCCACGGCCCCGGGCCTGCGGATCGTCGCGCCCTCCACCCCGGGCGACTACATCGGTCTGATGAACACCGCGCTCGCGTGCAACGATCCCGTCGTGGTGCTGGAACACGTCGACCTCTACCCGACGACCGGTCCGGTCCCGGCGGGCGACCTGGACTACGCGCTACCGGTCGGCAAGGCGGCCGTACGGCGTCACGGCGACGACGTCACCGTCATCTCCTACCTCAGCATGGTCGGTCACTGCATGGAAGCGCTGGACATGGTGCCCGGGATCGGAGCCGACCTCATCGACCTGCGCTGGCTCGACCGCGCCTCGCTGGACTGGAAGACCATCGAGGAGAGCGTGCGCCGCACCAACCGGGTCCTCATAGTCGAGCAAGGGGCGCGGGGTACTTCCTACGGCTCCTGGCTGGGCGACGAGATCTCCCGACGCCTGTTCGACTGGCTCGACGCCCCCGTCCAGCGAGTCACCGGACGCGAAGCCTCACCGAGTATCAGCAAGGTCCTGGAACGGGCCGCCATCGCCCGGACCGACGAAGTGGTGGCCGCGCTGCGGGCCGTCAAGAACGCCTGAGGGGGAGCCATGCCAGAACTGATGCGTGTCCCGGAGGTTGCCGCGGGAGCCACCCATGTGGTCATGGGTGAGTGGCTGGTGCCGGAGGGTACGGAACTCACCGCCGGAGCCGCCCTCGCGGTCATCGAGACCGACAAGGCACAGGTAGAGGTCGAGGCCGAGACGGAGGCCGTGCTCCTGCGCACGTTGGTGCGGCCGGGGGCACAGGTCGCCGTCGGGGCACCCATGGCCCTGCTCGGCACCCACGCCGAGCAGGGATCCGACCTCGATGCCGACCTGGCCCGGCTCGGTGTCACCGACCCCGCAGCCGCGGACCCGGCACCTCCTGCCGCGTCCGCACCACCCGGCGCCGGGCCTGCGGCGGCATCGCCCGCCACGCCACCGCCCCCCGACACGCCGTCCACCGAGGGCCGACGCTTCGCCAGCCCTCTCGCCCGCAGGTTGCTGCGCAACGCAGGCATCGACATCAGCACGGTCACCGGCAGCGGACCGGGCGGACGCATCGTCAGACGCGACGCCGAGGCGGCCGTCGAACGAGCCGCACAGGCCGCCACGCCCCCCGCCCGCCCACCGGAGCCGGTATCGGCCGCTCGGGACACCGGTGGGTACATCACGGCAGGTCTCGGCTCGCCGACCCACGCCACTCCGCACAGCCGCTTGCGCCTGGCCATCGCGAAGAGGCTCGGCGAGAGCAAGCGCGAGGTGCCGCACTTCTACATCAAGAGAACCGTCGAGGTCGACCGACTGCTGCGGTTGCGAGCGGACCTCAACGCCGGCACGGGGGTGAGGACTTCCGTCAACGACCTTCTGATCAAGGCCGTCGCCGTGGCGCACACCGCCGTACCCCAGGCCAACGTGACGTGGACCGACGAGGCATTGATCCAGTACAGCTCGGCCGACGTGGCGGTCGCGATCGCCTCCCGACGCGGGCTGGTGACCCCCGTACTGCGCGGCACCGACGGCAAGTCGCTCGGCACGGTCTCCGCCGAGGTACGCCGCTTCGTCCGCCAGGCGGACGAGGGGACCCTGCAGCAACGGGACCTCGAAGGCGGCTCGATCACCGTCACCAATCTCGGTATGTACGGCGTCGAGGAGTTCTCCGCCATCATCAACCCCCCACAGTCGATGATCCTCGCGGTGGGGGCCATCCGCTCCACACCCGTCGTACGCGAGTCCCAGGTGGCCACCGCCTCGACCGTCGCACTGGTTCTCTCCGTCGACCATCGCGCCGTGGACGGAGCGCTCGCGGCCCAGTGGCTCGACGCCCTGGTGGACGCCGTGCACCACCCTTTCCGACTCGTGGTGTGACACGGCAGACCCGCGGCTCCGTCGAGCCGGCCGGTCAGGCGTGAGCCACGGCCCGGACCCGGCGTTAAGTCATGGACAACATAACCGCCTGTTGCGGCACGTGCGCCGCCGAGGACATCGCGTAGCGCTGGAACGCCTCTCACCAGCATCTACCAACGTATTTACCCCCGTTGACCTCTTCGTCGGCAGGGCGCCTCAGGGTCTTGCGGCCACAGCGCCTCACTCATAGCGTTCAGTATCAGTAAACAGCCGGGTACAAACCACGGAACCGGCCGGCGAGAAAGGCTGCAGATGATCAGCAGTACGGCGAGCACGGGAACCAACGGGGTCGACTGGGAGGAGAGAATCGACTACGGGCGCCTGCGCAGCGACCGGCTGGCTCGCCTCAAGGCACAGTTGAACGCCTCCGACTGCGGTGCGGTGCTGGCTTTCGACTTCTCCAACATCCGCTACATGACCGCCACCCACATCGGCACGTGGGCGATGGACAAACTCATCCGCTTCAGCCTCCTGACGCGCCGGACGGACCCGGTCTCCTGGGACTTCGGATCGGCCGCCAAGCACCACCGGCTGTACAACCCGTGGCTGTCCGAAACCACGGCGGAGGCCGACGCCGACCCCCACGCGCCGCACCACGGCGCGGTCCGTCCACGCGCCGAATCCGGAGCTCGCGCCGGAATCTCCACCCTGCGCGGCGCCTTCAGTCCGGACGCGGAGATCGCCCGCTCCGTGGCGAGGAAGATCAAGCGGGAGCTGGAGAAGTACGGCGTGGCGGACGAGCCGCTGGGCGTCGACGTCATCGAACTACCCGTCCTGTTCGCGCTGCGCGACGAGGGCATCGACGTCGTCGACGGCCAGCAGATCTTCATGGAGGCGCGGCGGGTCAAGACCCACGACGAGATCGCGTTGCTGACGCAGGCCGCGTCCATGGTCGACGCCGCGTACGACGAGCTCTACCGATTCCTGCGCCCGGGCGTGCGGGAGAACGAGTGCGTCGGTGTGGTCTCCAAGACGCTCTACGACCTCGGCTCCGAGTACGTCGAAGGCGTCAACGCCATCAGCGGCGAGCGCTGCTCGCCTCATCCGCACGTCTTCTCCGACCGGCTCATCCGGCCGGGTGACCCGGCCTTCTTCGACATCCTGCACAGCTTCAACGGCTACCGCACCTGCTACTACCGCACTTTCGCGGTCGGCTCGGCCAGCCGGGCACAGCACGACGCCTACAAACGAGCCCGGGAGTACATGGACCGTGCCATCGCACTGGTGCGCCCCGGGGCCACGACCGCCGAAATCGTCTCGGTGTGGCCCACGGCCCAGGAGTTCGGATTTCCCGACGAGGAAGCCGCCTTCGCCCTGCAGTACGGCCATGGTGTCGGCCTGTCGATCTGGGAGAAGCCGATCTTTTCCAGGCTCGTCTCACTCGACCACCCCGAAGTGCTCCAAGAAGGCATGGTCTTCGCCCTCGAGACCTACTGGCCCTCAGCGGACGGCGTAGGCGCGGCGCGGATCGAGGAAGAGGTCGTGGTCACCGCCGACGGCTGCACGGTGATCACGAAATTCCCGGCTGAGGATCTGATCGTGGCGGGACAGAGGTACTTCGCCGTGGGCGGCGCACTGCCCACGGTGCGCGACTCCCAGTCCCACCTGAACACCGTGGCCGGCAGGAAGGGCACCGACTGACCGGATGCCGACTGGGGGCCTGCATGCTGCCTCCGTTCGGTCCCGTGCGAACGGAGGCAGCATGGTCGAGGAGAGGGGCAGCGGGGACTTGGCCCTTCTCCCCGGGATCGGGGACCTCGCCAGGAGGCTCAGCCCATCTCCTCCAGCGCCTTGCCCTTCGTCTCCTTGACGAACTTCAGGACGAACGGGATGGAGAGCGCGGCGAAGACCGTGTAGATCACGTAGGTGCCGGAGAGGTTCCAGGAGGGTCAGGTCTCGGCGACGCCCCAGAACTCAGGCCATCAGCATGGACAGCTGTCGCTCGGTCGATGTGACACAAATACGCCGGCGGGGTGCCGAACGTATATGGGACGCCGACAGCAAAGAGCGCGAAGAGGATGGCCCATGGTGGACCACATGCCGAGCCCAGGGGGCCCCGATGATCAGTCGCGCCTTTCGGGTGGAGGGGTGGCGGAGGTCTCCGCAGCCGGCGGATCGGGCAGGTCTTCCAGGAAGTCCGAGGAGGGCGTGAAGAACAGGGAGCCCGTGACCGGAGTGGAGAAGTCCAGAATACGGTCGTACGGCGCTGACTCCGTGCCCAGGAACATCCGCTCCAGCATCGTCTCCGTGACCTCGGGAGTGCGCGCGTAGCCGATGAAATAGGTGCCGAACTCCCCACGGCCCACGGATCCGAACGGCATATTGTCACGGAGGATCTCCCGCTCGTTGCCGTCCGGATCGGTGACAGTGGTGAGAGCAACGTGTGAGTTCGCCGGTTTGACGTCGTCCGGCAGTTCCACGTCGGACAGCTTCCGCCGACCGATCGCCTTCTCCTGCGCCTCGACAGGCAGGGCTTCCCACGCGTCGAGGTCGTGCAGGTACTTCTGCACGACGACATAGCTGCCGCCCGCAAACCAGGGGTCTTCCTCGCCGACGAGCACAGCCGCGTGCGCCGCTGGGTCCGTCGGATTCTCCGTACCGTCGACGAAGCCGAGCAGGTCGCGTTCGTCGAAGTACTTGAAGCCATGCACTTCGTCCTGGACCGTGACCGCTCCGCGCAGTCGGCTCATGATCTCCGTGGCGAGCGCGAAGCACAGGTCCAGCCGCGAGGCGCGGATGTGGAACAGGAGGTCGCCGGGGGTGGCGACGGCTCGGTGCACCGGACCGTTCAGTTCTCGGAAGGGATGCAGCCGGGCCGGACGCGCTCCGGCGAACAGGCGGTCCCAGGCGTGCGAACCGATGCCCGTGACGCAGCTCAGCCTGCCGTCGGGCTGGGCACGGAACCCAACGGCCCGTTCCAGTTTGCCGAGGTCTGACAGCAGCTCGCGAACAGTGGCCTCGCCGCCGCCGTCGACCGTGACGACCAGGAAGATCGCCGCACTGGTCAAGGGAGACAGAACCATTTGAGGCACCGGTTCCGCTACGTCTCCGGACATGAGTCATCCCCTTTCTTTTCACACCTCAGCAGCAGATGCCCTCAGCGCCAGTAGTCGTTCAGACGATCGGTGCGGGACAACTCGCGCTCCTCCTGTCGCGTCAGCGGTCGCGGAGTGGCGGCGGCATTGATCGCGTGGAAGGCGTTCTCACTCAGTACGCCCTGGGAGTGCAGCTCCTCCAGAAGCTTGGCCAGTGCATCGGTGTTCGCGATGGTCCTCTCCATGGTCCGGCCGAGCTGCGGTTGGTTCACCAGGGCGAGAGGAGAGGGTGCCGCTACGGCCTTGCCCTCGTCGGCGACCAATTCCAAGTGGTGACGCCGCCTCCCGTCCGCGACCCGCTGCCACACGCAGCGTCCGAAGCGCATCCGCAGAGGTGTGTCGCTGATGCCTCGACGAGTGACGTCGTAGAACGCATCGGGGTCCCTGAGGAGCTCTTCCAGGCGTTCGTCGTCCTCGCCGGTGACTTCCGCGACGAGCGTCACCGTGACAGTGTCCTCGTCGACCTGCTCTTTGTACCTGCTCGGAAAGAGGCTCAGTCCTTCGATCTCCAGAGCTGAGGCCTCGAGGACCTCGACCTCCTGGACCTCCATCCGGTAGATGTAGATCTCGGGTCGGCGTCCCTGGGAGTCCGCCGTCCAGCCCTCTGAGACGCGCCAAGCGGCGTCCGTCCCGTGAAGGTGCTTTCCATCGTTCGCGGCGGCCTCCTCCAGCTCGGCGTCCAGTTCCTGGTGCCGCTCGTCCGGAACGTGAAGTTCCAAGGCGAAACGGCGCAGGGGCCGGCCACTGTGGACGGAGGTGACAGAGGGCAGCTGTACGGCCGCGAGTTCGCGGACTGCGCCGAGCAGGGCGAGTTTCAGTGACGTCATCGGTGCTCTCCCCTACTTGGGTTACTTCTCAGATTAGTTCTTTACTGGAGCGCCCTCAGCGTCTCGTACGCCTCGCGCACCTTGTCACAATGAACGGGTGTGTCAGCGCGATGGGCAGAATCACACACCGACTGGCCCAGGCGTCACGGGGTGATCTCGGGCGCAGGGCGACTGGTGAACCACTCGCGGTAGCTCGTCTGCGCGATGAACGCGTCGGCACCAGGAAGAAGGTCCGTGGGCCGCAGATGCGCGCCGAAGAAGGGGCTGCGGACGTTCGTGAAGACACGGCGGTACTCCGAGTCCCCAGTGAGGGCGGCACGCACGAACGCATCCAACCTGAACTGCTCGGGGCCGGCGATCTCACGGACGCCGATCAGGGGGCGGGACACGGCGGTGTGCGCAAGCAGCGTGGCCACATCGGTCAGGGATACCGGGCGCACTTCGACCGGCGGCACCCAGACGATCCAGTCTTCGGTACAGGCAGTCGCTATGTCCTGGGCCGACTCAAACATCTGTGTGGCACGAAGTATGGAATAGGGCATTCCGGACCGCTGAATCATGGCTTCCTGAGCCTGGAGGGCTCGGAAAACACCCTCACCGCCTACACGGTCCACACCTACCACCGACAGGCAGACATGATGCCTGACACCAGCGGCCGTCTCGGCCTGGAGGACGTTGCTGGTGGAACGGAGCCATGATCTGACGATGGCCTCCTCGTCCAGGACAAGGCCGTGATCATCTGTGAGGGTCCCGAGGTCCAGGGACGGCAGATGACAGAGGTCGATCACTACGGAGCAGTCGTGCAGAGCCTCGGCGATCTCTTCTCGTGTGAGCGAGTCAATGCCATGGGGTGCCGAGAGCATGTCGACCTCGTGTCCGTGGTCTCTGACCCAGAGCGCGGTCTCGACGCCTATGAGTGCGCCGTCATCAAGCACAACGACCTTCATTCAGGCGCTCCCCTGTGCCGACAGGTCCGCGTCGCGGTACTCAACTGGACTCTGCAGGCGTGGCCGCCTGGATCCCCACGAGCAGACCGGTGGACTGGCCCACCTCGATGAGGTAGCCGTCAGGGTCGCGAAGGTAGCAACGCAGCTCGGATCCGCGGTCGACGGGCTCGGTGAGGAAGTCGGCCCCTGTCGCGACGGCATGCGTGTAGAAGGCGGCGATGTCGGCCACCCGCACATTGAGGAAACTCGAAACACGCTCACCACTCCGGGGTGCCTCCAGTGTGACCCCTGGCTTGTCGGGGGTGGGGCCGCCGCCGGGGCTCATGATGATCCAGCTGTTGGCGACCTTGACGATCGCTGGATTCTCCTCCATCACGACCTCGCCGCCGAAGACGTCGGCGTAGAAGCGCCGGGACACCGCGACATCGCGCACCGTCAGGAAATGCGTGAGGAGGAGTCCGTGTTGCGGTGCGGGAAGGTCCTCGTGAGGTGCCATTGTCCGTCATCCCTTCATGGCCGAGTTGTCGTGGGTCGGGTCAGACGTTTCCTGACCCACTGCGCTCACGCAGGTGCGGAACTCACACCGGCGTGCAGCTGAGACGTTTGACCGAGCAGGGACCCGATCTGTGACACCGGCGGTCGTCCATGACAACGGCCTGCGGAACCGCCCGATACGCACAGGCGAGTGTCCGTGGCGCCGGCCTCTGAAGGCCGGCGCCACGGTGCGCCAGTGGTGACCAGGTCGCCTCACGGGCGTACGGCAGCCTCAGTGGCGGGCGATCTGCGGGGCGATGTCTTCGGTGAAAGCCTCACCGGCGGAGCGGGTGACCTTGCTGTTCTTGACGGGGTCGACGCCGCAGAAGGCGGCCTCCAGAGTGCCGGCGAGGACGGTGTTGACGGTGCCGTTGTTGGACGTGTTCGCCATCGACGTCATGCTGCGCTTACCGTCGGCCGTCGTGAAGGCGTACGTGTAGTAGCCCTGCACGGTGCCGGTGTGACCGTAGACCGTCACCCCGCAGGAGAGCTTCCTGCCCCGTAGGCCGAGTCCGTAGTACTGGGTGCCGTCCGCGTTCACCGGGACCATGCTCATCATCTCCTGCAACTGCTGCTGAGGGACGAGCTTGCCAGAGACGATCGCGGCGAAGAACCGGTTCAGATCCGACGCGTTCGAGATCACGGCTCCGGCGGACTGAGCCCAGGACACGGTCTGCTCGGTGGAGTCCACCAGCGGCAGCGTGGTGTCGTCGTCGCGGACGTAGCCGCGCGCGTAGGAGCCGGTGATGGTCGTCTGCGGATGCACATAGGAGGTGTTCTTCAGACCGAGCGGCTGGAAGATCCGCTGATCGTAGTGCTTGGCCATCGGCACACCGGTGACGTGCTCGATCAGCTCGCCCAGTACCACGAAGTTGGTGTTGGAGTAGCTGTAGGCGGCCCCCGGCTCGTTGGTGGGCTGGTGCGCGGTCGAGAGGTCGATGAGTTCCTGGTAGGTGAACACCTTGTTCCGGACCGCCTCGAAGCCCGGAACAGTGTGGTAGAACATGTCGTTCGTGTAGTCCCACAGGCCACTGCGGTGGCTCAGCAGGTGCCGGACGGTGATGCGATCGTCCGGCAGCGGCTTGGGGAGATAGTCGTTCGCCGACGCATCCAGGTCGACGCGTCCCTCGGCGACGAGCTGCAACAGCACGACGGTGGTGAAGCTCTTGCTGACACTGCCGACGCGGAACCTGCGGTCGGCGTCCATGGCCGTACCGCCCGCGGTGTCTGCCTTTCCCACGGCGATCCGGTAGCTGGAGGCACCGGAGTCGATACGGGTGAGCGCGCCGGGCGCCCCGTAGGTCATCGCCTGCTTCTGCACGGCGAGCACACCCGTGACCGACGGGCTGGGAAGGCTGGTGGTGGCGGCACCGGCGGGCGTCACAGCCAAGGTAGCCATCACGGTGGTACCGGCGAGCACGATGCTCGCGTTCTTGATGCGCATCCGATTCTCTCTGACGTGATTCGGGTGAAGACGCTGAAAGCGATCTGCAGGCGGTGGGACGGTCCCTGACAAGAGACGTCGCTGATCCTCGCTCCTGAGGACAGTCGTGGGCCGGAGAGCGCTGGCCACGACCATAACGCACACGGTGGACCACAGTGGCAAAGGAAACCGCCGGAGTGGCAGACGGGCGAATCACCGAACCAGCCCTGAATGCCCGGCAGTCGGTGGTCCTGGTGAGGTCGGCAGGGTCGCGCGACGGCACCGCGACCACGACGCACCGAGGTCGAAACGCGTCTCATCGTGTGGGCGCGGAAGGGGTGGCTCGGCCAGCGGTGGCTACCGCTGCGACCGGACAGTCGCGGGGGCCGCGATCGCCCTGCCCGTCTGCTCCTGCTGATTTCGAGTGAGTTAACGCCCTGCCGACCACACTCGAACCCGCAGCGACGGAGCAGGCAGCCACTTCCAGGAGTCGCCCCCATCCGTAGGGCCTGTGCCGTGAGGCCTGCGGCATCGCGGCCTGTTCGAGAAAAGCGACTCTTCGCGAATCCGACCCCTTCGAGACGGACCATCCCGCCCGACCTCCAGGAGAACCTCATGACGGAATCGCCATCCTCCGCGTCCCCGATCAGCGCCCCGGCCGGATCGTTTCCTCGGTGGTACCGCTCCCTGCCGCGCAAGCACCGGCCCGTCTTCTGGGCCGGCTTCGCCGGGTGGGGGCTGGACTCCTTCGACTTCAACACGCTGCCGCTGGCCCTGGGTTCCATCACTGCGGCGTTCGCGCTGAGTTCCGCCCAGGCGGGCTGGATCATGACGGTGACGCTGCTGGCCTCGGCGGTAGGTGGGGCTCTGGCGGGTCTGCTGTCGGACCGGTTGGGGCGGGTACGGGTCCTGATGATCACCATCGCGACCTTCGCCGTGTTCACCGCGCTGTCCGGGCTTGCCCAGAGCTACGGCCAGATGCTGCTGTTCAAGGGACTCCAGGGGCTGGGCTTCGGCGGTGAGTTCGCGGCCGGCGCGGTCCTGATCGCCGAGGTGGCCCCTGCTCAGCACCGCGGCCGGATCCTGGGATTCGTCCACAGCTCTTGGGCGGTCGGCTGGGGCCTGGCCGTACTCGGTTACACCGTCGTCTTCAGCCACGCCGGACCTGACGCCTGGCGCTACCTGTTCCTCCTCGGCATCCTGCCCGCCTTCGCGCTGCTCTTCGTCAGGCGCAAGGTGAAGGACTCCGACGTCTCGACGCAGAACCGCCGCCGGGCCGCAGCCGAGACGGCCGGTACGGCCTGGGGCGGCCTTGTCGCTCTGTTCCGCCGCGACCTGCGACGCATCACACTGCTGGCCGTGCTGGTCGGAATCGGAGTCCAGGGCGGCTACTTCGCCATGTTCACCTGGCTGCCGTCCTATCTGCACACCGAACGCGGTCTGACGGTTGTCGGCACCAGTGGTTATCTCTCGGCGGTGATCGCCGGCTGCTTCCTCGGCTATGTGTGTGCCGGGTACCTGCACGACTGGATCGGCCGCCGCGCGACGTTCATCCTCTTCGCGGTCAGCGGTGTGGTGTGCGTGGTGGCTTACACCTGGATCCCCGAAGGTGCCAACGGGCTGCTGCTGGTACTGGGCGTGCCGTTGGGGGTGGCGGCGTGCGGGTCGCTGGCCGGTACGGGCGTCTTCTTCAGCGAGTTGTTCCCCAGCCGGGTGCGCGGCGCGGGCGTCGGAGTCGTCCACAACGTCGGTCGAGGAGTCGCGGCCTTCTTCCCCTCCACGGTCGGAGCGCTCTCCTCGGTGTTCGGACTGAAGGCGGCCATGGGCGTCGGGGCCCTCGGGTATGTCCTGGTGATCGTCGGGGTGCTGGGGCTCCCGGAGACCCGGGGACGACAGATCGCCTAGCCTCGCCGGAAACGGCACCGCGGACGGCACTACACTCACCGAGCCCCCGTCAGGTGGCACATCTGCGAAGTGAAGAAGGCCGTGTTCATGGTGAATGCAGCAAGGGCGAACGGCACGCCACACGATGACCGGACGCAGGCCCAGAAGGCTGTCCAGGAACCCGACGTGATGGCGTCGGTGTTCGCCAATTTCCGTCAGTACCTCATGGGATGGGACGCGCAGAGCCGTCCCGGATCCGTCGTCGATCAATTCCGCAGCGGGCTCGCCACCCCGCAGTTCAACGGCGTGGTGCGCATGCGGTCCACGTCCGCGGTCGGGCCGGCCGTGGCGGCCGTCCGCAGGGACCTGGCGGGCCTTCCCTGGTGGTGGTGGGTGGGACCCGACAGCCCCGAGGACACCGCCGACGCCCTGCAACGCCACGGAGGACGGGAGCTCACCGTCCTTCCGGTGATGGTGAGGTCGCTCGGCGACCCGGCAGACCCGGGCGGGACGCCCACTCCGGCCGGCTCGGGCGATGCACGCGCCGGCCTGCGTGTGGAGACGGTGCGGGACGGGGAACGGCTGGCGGAGCTGGTCTGGACGTACCGGACGTCGATGGGTATCGCGCCCGGCCTGGAGGCCGAGATGGTGCGCATCGAGTCGCGACGCGAGGACAACCCGGACATCATCCGGCTGGCCGCGGTGCTGGACGGCCGGGTGGTCGGGTCGACGGTGGTCATCACCGCCCACGGGGTGGCCGGGATCTTCCTCGTGCACGTGGCCGAAGCGCATCGCCGGCGGGGCATCGGTGCGGCGTTGACGGTCGCCGCGCTCCGGGCAGGCCAGGAGAGAGGGATGCGCTCCGCCGCGCTCGTGGCCAGCCCCGCCGGGGAGCCGCTGTACCGGCGCTTCGGCTTCACGACGCTGTCCGAGTACCGCCTGTTCGCCTTCCCTGCCTGAGCTTCCGCCCGCCGCAGGGGCTGGGGCGGCATGAGGGACGAACTGCGGCACCACCCGACGACCGACAGGCGGCACAGCGGAGCGGCGACGCGCTCCCGCCCGGTCGCGTCGGGCCGCAGCAACGTCGGCACGGAACCGGTTGGTGGTCCTGTGGAGCACGGCGTGGCCACCGGCCTTTCGGCCAGGACGTAGGGCGCGCCGAACTGACGGTCGCCGCCTGGCGCTCGCACGTCACGGGCGCCGCAGCGCTGCCGTCCGCTGCCGTCCGCTGGTAGGAGATGAGCAGGCGCGTAAGCGTCACAGATCCACTCGGTGCATGGTCAAGTTGAGAGAACACTTACCACCTGGTACGCAAAACCAACGTTGTGAACCGTGTCGAGGACTCCCGTGAACGCCGTACGTCGCTCCAGGCTGTGGACCGCTCGCAGACGCCCCGATCGCATACCGGCCGCTGCGTGGACGGGCTGTGCCGTCCTGGCCCTGGTCGCCGTGTGTACTTCGCTCCCCCATGACACCGACGACGGGGGCGACGACCGCGTCAGCGTCGGGCGCACCTGCCGCTCCGCTCTCCCCGCCGACCAGGAGCTGTCCTGCGGCACTTACGGTTTCGGTGACCTGCGCTACGTGTGCCCCGCACCCGACGTGCCGCGGCCTTGCAGCACGACCACGCGGGTACAGGTACGCAACACCGGGCCGTCCACCGTGTACGTGACCGTCATCCACGGCCCGCGTCAGGGTGAGCGCCTGCAGGGCCCGGAACGGGAGATCGCCCCTGGTCACAGGGCTGACCTGCGCCCCGGGCAGGGACACCTGCTGTTCGACCTCACCTTGCGTGGCACCGGCCCCGTCAAGTCCCTGACGGTCGTGTCGGTACGCTGACGCGCGGTGCCCGTCCGGGCTCGCCTCGGCCGTCGCCGCCGAGACGTGGGACGACGACGGGACAGCGGTCGCGGCACGCCCTGTACGTACCGCTCGCGCCACCGGAGCGCTGAGCGAGCTGCCGCTCGCCCTGAACGCACAGGTCGTCGTGGACGTGTTCGCCGCTGCCCGCCTCTCGGCGGAAGCCGATCACAGATCACGCCGCCATTCGACCGCGGGGGCCGATGAAGAGCTGAGCCCCGGTCTCATGACGGGTGAGTCCGTTCCGGGCCGGGTGCGCGATCACGTCCTACACCAGTTGCCCGCCGCGGGAACGGCAGCCGTCATGTTCCCGAGGCGGGCGATACGCGCTTCGCCGGTCAGGAGAGCCAGTCGGTGTAGCGGGTGGGCGCGAGGTGAGCGTCCTTGTCGGTGAGGACGTCACCCTTGACGGCGGCGAACATGCCGGCGGTGGGGTCGGTGACGACGGTGCGGTTGTCGCCCTTGCGGGACAGGGTGATCCGGCCGAGTTCGTCGAGGGTGAAGACCTCGGGGCCGCCGATGTTGCGGATGCCGTTCAGCGGGGCGCCCGCGGCGACGTCTGCCACCGCGCGGGCCACGTCCTTGGCGGCGATCGGCTGGATCGGCGTGGCGGGCAGCCGGACGGTGTCGGCGTCGGCGGTCCAGGACATGACGGCGTCCATGAACTCCATGAACTGCGTCGCCCGGACGATGGAGTAGGGGATCTGCCCGGCCTTGAGGATGTCCTCCTGCAGGACCTTGGCCCGGTAGTAGTCCAGCTCCGGCACCTGGTCCACGCCGACGATCGAGAGGATGACGACGTGACCGACGCCGCCCTTCCGGGCCGCGGCCAGCAGGTTGTCCATCGAGGTCTGGAAGAAGGCCGGGGACGCTTCGTCGAAGGTCGGGGAGTTCGTCAGGTTGACGACGACGTCGGCTCCCGCCACCGCCTGGTCCAGTCCCTGGCCGCTGATGACGTCGACTCCGGTGGACTGCGAGTGCGGTACCGCCTCGTGTCCGGCGGCGTTCAGGTCCTTGACGACCTGCGACCCGATCAGCCCGGTACCGCCGATGACTGCGATCTTCATGAGGTGCCTTTCATCAGTAGGTGGTGCAAATCCAGGCATAGTGTGCGTCTATGCATGCTTTCACAGGGCGACGCGCACTCCCTCTTCCCGCGCGCCCACCTGCGAACACAGTGGTGACCGGGCACGCCGCTTGTTTGTGACACGGCATGCCGGCGGTACGGGTGGATCGGCTGTCCGTCAGTGATCGTGCGAGTGGTCGGGGCCGGTATCGGTGGGCGGGAAGAACACGACGTGCGGCTCGGCGTTCTCGTCCAGGCGGAGGCTGTGGTACATGGTGAGCGTGTGGTTCACCCCTAGGGTCTCCACACCACCCAGCCGTCCGGACCACTTCTCGATGACGGGTCGGGCGGCCTCCGCGGCCGCTGCCTCGTACATCGTCTTGAAGTAGAGATAGATGTGGTCGGTTCCGACCGTGTCCCGGGCCAGCCTGCGCTTCACCGGAGTGATCTCCAGCGCGTGCTGGGCCGCGGCGCGGATGTCGTGCATGTACTCGCGTTGGATCTCGATGTCCTGCCGAGTACCCAGCCGGGTCAGATGCCCGGTGATCATGGTGTCGAAGTCGAACGCGAGCGCGTGGTCGTGGTAGGCCATGAACCCGCCGATGTTCTTGGACTGGGCGATGTTCGTGAACGGCACCCAACCGGGGTAGATGACGTCGACCAGCATCAGGATCCTCTGACGCGGCAGGTGGACGAAGCTGTTGCCCGGTGCGTGGTTACTGCCCTTGTAGTGCATCTCGATCACCTGGCCGCCCACCTCCAGTCGGTAGGAGTCCCGGAAGGTGACGTCGGGGAGGCGGCGCAGGCGGTCGCCGGTCTCGCTCAGCATCGCGTGGGTTTCCTGCTGCGCGATGCGGACCGCCTCGTCCGGGAACTGGTTCACCGTTCCGATGTGGTCGCCGTGGAAGTGCGTGTACACGACGTGGGTGATGGGTTTGCTGGTCACGTCGCGGATGGCCCGGGTGACGAGTCGTCCGAGCGAGGGCGGTGCGTCGATGGCGACGACCTCGTCGTCGCACACCACGAAGGCACATTGGTAGCCTCCGTCGGTGACCCAGTGCACGCCGTCGGCGATCTCCTGGACGAGATAACCGGAGGGCGGGACCGTGGGGCCGATCGCGTTGTGCGGAATCGGGGGGATCTCGATACCGCGGGCTGTCTGCGTCATCGTCTCTCGCTTTCGGGCGGACGGCGCTGTGGTCTTGCAGGTCAGACCAGGGCGCACCGAGGGTTCTGGATGTGCGGGCGGCTGGATGGGGCCGGGGCTCCCGCGACACGGGCGGTGCGCGTCGGGAACCCCGGACTCCTGCGCGGTCGGTCACACGGAGGCGATGTCCGCCGTGGTGACCGCCTGGTTCACCAGGTCGATGGCCCGGTACGCGGAGCGGTCGTGTCGTGCGTCATCGAGACTCCCCACCCTCGGGGAGGGCCCGCCAGTCGTCCGGGAAGAAGAAGGCGTCGGAGGTCGGCGGGATGGGCGACTGGACCTCGATCCAGCGGGCGGGCTCGTCACGCTCGTTGACGAAGCCATGTGTTCCGTCGGTGCTGACCCAGACGAGGTCGCCGGTCTGGGTGACCTCTTCGTTGCCGTCGATCCAGCCGCGCATGCCACCGCCGATGAAGTAGTAGATCTCCTCGAACGGGTGGTAGTGCACCTTCGCGGCCTTGCCCGGCCCGGAGCGTCCGGCGATGCCGGCGATGAACGTGGTGTGGTGCTGAGCGCCGAGCAACTGGTCCACCATCATCCGGATGCCGATGTTCTTGATGTTGGGCCCGTGGTATCCCGGCATGGACAGGTCGCCGAAGGGCACCACGTCGCCCGACTCGCTGTAGTGACCGACGAAACGATGCCGGGGGTCGGTCTCCGAGGGCCGGCCCATGTACTCGCCGGACAGCGGCTGCGTGGAGATGCGGCTTCGGGCTCCCTCGAAGGAGGGCGGCTTCGGCGCCCGCACGGAGAACCAGCTCAGGCCCTGGTCGCCGGCCGAGAGCGAGTGCGCCAGCCCGACGGGCGCGACACCGTAGTCCCCGGCGCCCAGGTCGTACTCGAGGCCCGCCAGGGCCGCCCGGCCGTTGCCCGCCGTCACGAACCACGACTCCTCGAACGGACTGCGGTTCCAGCCGAGCGTGCTACCGGGAGCGAGCTCGTACAGGGAGATCTCCATGTGATGCGATCCGTGTATCTCGCCGACCAGCAGCGCCTGGCGAAGCCCGGGCACGTCCTTGACGTCGACCCACTCGCGTTCTGCGGCACGTGCGATGTGATAAGCCATGAGGTTCCCTCCACGGTCGGCAGGTTGTGGTGGGCCCGAGTGTGGTCGGACGGGCGTTAATCGCCTCGAAATCGAAGGCCGTCGTTCACCGCCGCAACTGCGCCACGAGCCGGCGCACCTCGGCTGACGGCGCGACCCCGACCTCCCGCATGGCCGCCGTGTAACGCCGGTACAGGGACAGCACGGAGTCGTCGCTGCCGCTCGCGTGGGCCAGTGAGATGGCGAGCTGCCATGCCTGCTCTCGGTACGGGCTCTCCCTGAGCACGTCGTCGACGAGTTGCCGCGCCTCGCGGTACCTGCTCAGCCGGAACGCCAGTCTGGCCGCTTCGAGGCGGCCGCCGGCGATCCGTTCGCCGATCTCCATGCGGCGCTGCTCCACCCAGGTGCTGGACAGCGTCGACAGGTAGGGCCCCCGGTCGGCGTGCGCCAGCGCCTCCGTCATGGTGCGCAGCCGGATCTCCCCGTCCTGGCGCTCGGCCTGTGCCAGGGAGTCGAGCAGGACCTGTGCCGAGCCGCTGACGAGATCGGGGCAGGTGAGGCGGAACCGATCGCCGTCCTGCTGGGGCGCGAGCTCCTCGGGGAGCACCTCGCGCAGCCGGTAGAGCGCCTGGCGCAGGTAGCTGCGGCCGGCGGCGTCGTTGCGGCTGTCGAACAGGGCGTCCAGGAGTTCCTGCCGGGACACCTCGCGCCGCGCTGCCAGCAGGTAGCTGAGCAGCTCCATGCTCTTGCTCAGCCGCAACGGGGCCGGCTGTCCGTCGAGGGTCAGGACGGGTTCGCCGAACTCCTCCAGCAGCATGCGCGGTGCCCGGGCGGTGACCCGCAGTGTGTCCTGGCTGGACAACGCGGCGGTGAGCTCATGCCAGCGGGACATCCGGGTCGGGGATGCGTCCGCTTCTCTGACCGCCACGGCGGGGACGTCCGCGAGCGCGGTGAGCAGCAGATGCTGTGACCCTTGCGCCGCGGATTCGCTGAGGGCGAGTTCAGCGGCCGCGTCGGAGGCGTCCTCCTCGCCGAGCCGCCAGTACGCCTCCGCCAGGTAGGCCGCGGCAGTCGCCAGTTCGAGCCGCCGGTCGCCCCGTCGCATACTGTCGACGCACGCCTGTAGCTCCCTGCGTGCCTCGGCGTTGCGGTCGCGGAAGAGCAGCGAGAGCCCGCGCCACAACTGGTACAGCTCCCGGCTGAACGCGTAGTCGGTGGCGCCGCACGCCTTCGCCTCGGCGAGGGCGTGGTCGGCGGCCTCGGTGTCATGGTGCAGCCGCAGGCACAGTTTCGCCTCGTTCAGCCGGCCGAGGACGTGGTACTGCAGTGAGCCCGTCTCGGCGATCAGCCGGCGTCCGCGTTCCAGGGCGGCCGATGCCTCCTCCCCGCACCCGAGGTCGATCATGAGGTCGACCGCGTCGACCGCGTGCAGCCAGGGCGGCTGCCACGACTCACGGCGCACCTCGTACATCGCCATGGCCTCCTCCAGGCGTCCCGTCGCGCGCAGTCCGGCGATGATCCATGGGACACCGAGCACGGTTCGCCACGGCTCGAACGCGGCCGGACGGTCCAGCCCGCGTAGCCTGCCGCGGAAGTAACCGATACGCATGTGCATCCCGTCGACCGTGCTCGAGGACGCCGGCGCGTAGTCGGGGAACGGTGGTGAGCTGCCGTCGGCCAGGGCCAGAAGGTTGTCGGCGACCTCCCGGGCACGGCCGTCGGGCAGTCGCTCCGCGAGGGCCCGCGCCTCGCTCAGGCGGCCGGAGTGCCACAGGCACCACGTCGCCAGGAGGAGCGCTTCCTCGAAGTGGGGTGAGTCGGGCCCCGGCAGCCACTCGTAGCCGTGCCGGTCCAGCAGTTCGTTGCCGCGTCGGCTCTGTTCGAGTGCGAACGACACGCGTAGGACCACGGTGCCGATCTCGGGGGTCGGGGTCCTCCTCGGGACGTCCAGCGCGTCCAGCCACCGGGCGGCGGAGGCGAATTCCATGTGGGCGACCAGGTGGGGCAGGACGACCGCTGCCTGTCGCCAGGCATCCTCCATGTCGCCCAGGCGCAGCAGTTCCTCCACGGCGTCCTCCAGCGCTCCTTGCCGTACCAGCAGGTCGGCGTGGAGCCGGTGAAGCCGGCGCACCGTCTCCGGGTCCTCGGTCCGGGCCAGTTCGGCGGCCAGGAACGTGCGGAACTGGGGGTGTGGGGTCAGCCGGGTGCCGTCCTGGGACCAGCACACCGGCAGGCGCTTGTGGCGCAGGCCGGACATCAGCCGGGCCGCGTCGCTCTGCCCGAGTGCCACCGCGTCGTCGGCCGAGACCTCTGTCAGGGGGCTGGTGTGCAGCAGGAAGGTGCGTTCGGCGGCGGAGAGGGTACGCAGGATGTTCGCCGAGAGGTAGCCGCGCAGAGCGTCGGCCCTGTGATCGGCCGGCTCGCGGGTCCGCGATCCCTCGATCAGCACTCCGGCCACCCAGCCGCCCGTGGTCGCGAAGACGTCCTCGCCGTCGGCGACCGGCCGGCCCATGAGCCGCAGGGCGGCCGCCGTCTCGTCGGCGTCGAAGGCGAGGTCGTCCTCGCCCAGTTCGCCCACACGGGAGAGGTCGCTGATCGAACCGAGGTCCAGTGTGATGCCCGCGCGTGAGATCAGTACCAGATTGACGTCTGCGGGCAGATACCGGGCCAGCGCCGACAGAACGACGAGCGAGCCCTCGTCCGCCGTGATCCGCTCGACGTTGTCGCAGACCAGCACCAGTCGGCTGCCCTGAAGGCTCTCCGCGAACAGTCCCGCGGCCTCGCCGATGTGGATGCCCTGGCGCAGGACTTCGGACGCGACGCCGCCCGCCGCGGGAACGTGCGGCTCGACCGCCGCTTCGAGATAGACCAGCAACCGGCCGGGAGCCTGCTCGGTGCCGTCGAGCGACAGCCAGGCGACGGGACGGTCGAAGTCGCGCAGGGCCAGCGCGACGGCCGTGGTCTTGCCGCCGCCGGCGGGCGCGCACACCGTGACCACGGGGTGGCGGTCGAGGAGAGAGCGGATCGCCAGTGTCAGCCGGTCCCGCCGTACGACGTCGTCGCCGGGCTCGGGCGCCGCGAGCTTCCGTCGGATCACCCTGGGCCCGCCGCCCCCGCCCGCACTGTGATGGTCTTCCACCGTGGCCCGCCTAACTCAGAGGTCAGCACAACGCGCCGTCAGGTCCATGACCGACAGTCACCGGCCGGAGCCGTCACGGCGCCCGCGCGGCTCCAGGGCGTCAATGATCGAGCGGGCGGTGTCGACGGTCAAGCGCTCCTTCGCGGGCGTTGACAGCCCGTCAACACGCCGGTCAGTGCTCGGATTTCAGGTACCGGCCGGGCTCCGTACCGCACGGCGCCGACCGGGCGGCGCTCAACTGAAGGCCGCCGGGTTGCGGAAGTACGCCTTGCCCTCGGGATAGGACACCAACTCGCACTGCAGGCCCCACGGCGACAGGAAGTAGACCCACCGCTGGCCCTCGTGGGGCCCTCGGCTCCGCGTCGGGTCTCCGAGAACTCGCAGACCCCGTCGCCGCAGTTCGGCTGTCGCGGCATCGATGTCATCGACGTACAGGGCCAGGTGATGGCCGCCGATGTCACTGTTGAGCGGCGGTTCCAGCCGTTGGTCGGGCGCCTGGTACTCGAAGACCTCCAGGATCGCCTGGCCGCCGACGCGGAAGAAGTAGATGCGCGGTGAGACCGCCCTGTCGTGGACGTTGAGGTGCTCGCTCATCCAGTGGCCCGTGTCGTCCCGCAGGGGACCGAGCCGGTACAGGTACTCGAAGCCGAGCACGTCCTCGAAGAACTCACGCGCCTGGTCGAGGTCGGGCACCGTGATGCCGAAGTGGTCGACGCGTGTGAGACCGGGGATGGGCATGGAACCTCCGTCAGTTCCGATGGGTGTGGGGTGTGTGTCACGGGATCAGCGGAACACCACGGTCCGCTTCCCGTGCAGAAGTACGCGGTTCTCGCAGTGCCAGCGGACCGCGCGGGACAGCGCCAGGCACTCGACGTCCCGGCCGAGGGTGGTCGCCTCGGCCGCCGTCATGGAGTGGTCGATGCGTGCCACCTCCTGTTCGATGATGGGGCCCTCGTCGAGGTCCGGAGTCACGTAGTGCGCGGTGGCGCCCACGAGCTTCACGCCCTTGGCATGGGCCTGGTAGTAGGGCCGGGCGCCCTTGAAACTGGGGAGCATGGAGTGGTGGATGTTGATGGCCCGGCCCTCCAGCTTCTTGCACAGTTCCGGCGACAGGATCTGCATGTAGCGGGCGAGCACCACGAGGTCGACCTCCAGGTCCTCGACCAGGCCGAACAGTTCCTTCTCCGCGGCCGGCCTGGTCTCCGGCGTGACCGGGACGTGGTGATAGGGGATGCCGTAGGTCTCGGCCAGGTAGCGCAGATCCGCGTGGTTGGACACCACAGCGGCCACGTCCGCGTTCAAGGCGCCGTTGTGGGCGCGGAACAGCAGGTCGTTGAGGCAGTGCCCGAACCGGCTCACCATGATGAGCACGCGTTGCGGTCTGCTGCCGTCCGTCAGGCGCCATTCCATGGAGAACCGTTCCGGTACGCCGGTGAAGTCCGCGCGCAGGTGGTCGACCGTGGTGTGCGGGTCCAGTGCCTCGAACTCGACCCGCATGAAGAACTTGCCGGCCTCGCGCTCGATGAACTGCTGGCTCTCCACGATGGTGCAGTCGTGTTCCAGCAGGAACGCCGCGACCGCGTGCACGATACCCGGCTGGTCGGGACAGGTCAGGGTGAGAACCCAGCGTGTTCCGCTCATTTGCATCACATCCTCCGCAGTGCAGGGAGTGCCTCGACGCACTCCGTCGGGGCGCCGGTCACACCAGGGGGCGGGTACGGAGCGTGGCCCGGATGTGCCGCTGGACATGCCGTTCGACGGTGGGTTTGGCCGAACCGCCGTTCTCCTCGCCGATGACGATCGTCACCTCCCGGCCGTCGATCGCCTCCGCCTCGTCCACCATGCCCAGGGAGGACCAGCCTCCGACGTTGACCGTGTAGCCGTTGTTGGCGGAAATGCCCACCAGCCGGCCGTCGACGAGCACCTTGTCGTAGGTTCCGGTGGCGTAGTTGGAGACCGGCATCTCCAGGTACTTCGCCCGTTGTCCGGTGCCGAACAGGCTGTCGGCGATCAGCTCCGCGGTGTCCCGGTCGTTCCAGCGCAGCCATACCTTTCTGCGGTGCGGCTGATCCGCCATCCGCTCCAGCGCCGCCCGTCCGACGAAGTCGTGGTCGAACTTGATGACGCGCCCGTAACCGAGGTCCCACGGCGTGACGTAGTAGTCCTCGATGTCGTCCGACACGAAGCTGCCGCCGATGGAGGCGTTCGCCTCGAACCCCTCGGCGGACAGCCACTCCCGGAACGGTCTCATCGACTCGCCGGTGTAGAGGGCCGGCACCGGCGCGGGGATCCAGCCGGATTCGATGGCGGTGGACGGGTAGGCCCGTGCGCCGCCCTGACGCAGCCCGAACTCCTCCCCCGCCGTCAGCAGCGCCTCACGGACCCGTTCGCCGTGTGCTGAGGGACCGACCAGTTCCAGGCCGGTGAACTCCTGCCCGGGTATGCCGACCATGGTGTGGTTGAGCGCTCGGATCGGGACGCCCGCGATCTCGATCTCACCCATGCCGAAGAACCTGATCCGCGGGAGCGGCACGCCCGCCGCCTTTTCGACGATCTTGTGGGTGGCCGGGCCGTTGAGCTGGAAGCGGAAGGTGAGCCGCCGGCCGTCGTTGGCGATGGAGCGTTCGTCACGCGTGACCGTGACGCGGTATTGACCTGTTTCGGCGTGGAAGGCGGCCCAGTTGGGCGCGACCGGTCGGCCCACCAGGCTGAACTCGTCGTCCTCGAAACCGAACAGGATGGCGTCACCGACGAAGTACCCGTCGTGGTTGCACGCCACGAACTGCTTCGCCTTGTTCCGGCCGAAGTTCTTGAACCCGTTCACACCGAGGTCGGACATGAGCCGCAGTGCGTCCGGACCCTTGAAGTAGATGTCCGTCATGTGGTGCGACTGGTCGAAGAGCACTGCGGTCTCATGCCACGCCCGCTGTTCGTCCCGCCAGTTGGTGTATTCGGCACGCATCGGATACACGTACGGACCCTGGGGCGCGTTGCGCAGCATGTGCGCGACGTTGCCGACCTGCTGGATCTTCTCTTCGAGATTCATGAGAATGTCACGCTCGACCTTCTGTCAGCGGGTGGAATCTTGGTGAAGGCGTCGGGTTTCCGTAGTCACCCGGTCTTCTCCGTACCGGTGGCACGAAAAAGCCATTCGAGTGTGGCGTCCACCTGATTGAAGGAGAACAGATGCAGACCTTCGACCGACAATTCGGTGAAGGAGATCTCCTTTTGGACGGCGCGCAGCAGGTCCATGGGGTCATAGGAACGTCCGAGCAGGAGACTGCCGACCATGCCGTGCTGTTTGGACAGAAACCTTACGGACTGGCCGACGCCGATCTTGACCGAGAGTTCGATCAGTTTCCTGGTCTGCAGGGGAGCCGCGACGCCGACGCGCAGCGGCAGAGTGATGCCGCGTTCGCGGGCGGACCGCAGCCACCCGGTCAGAGCGAAGGCGTCGAAGCAGAGCTGGCTCACCATGTAGTCGGCATAGTGCTGCTTGAGCGACAGGACCTCGAACAGCCTCTCGTCCGCGATTTTCGGGTGGCCTTCCGGATAGCAGCCGATCCCCAGCCGGGTCAGTCCGTGGTCGAACTCGCCCAGTTCCTGGAGTATGTCCAGGGCCTCGCTGTAGGCGCCGACGGGCTCCTCGCCGTCGCCGCCGACGATGAACAGCTCCTCGACGCCGAGGTCGGTCACCCTGCGAACGAAATCCCGCAGGTGCGGCCGGCCTTCGACCATCCGGGCCGCCAGATGCGGCACGACCCGGAGCCCCGACCGGCAGGCCGCCGCAACGTGGTCGAGCGTCCGTGACAGTCCGAACTTCGGCGAGCAGGTGATGCTCACTGTCGTTCCGGTCGGCACGGCGGCCGCCTTCTTCTCCGCGTCTTTCAGTGGAATGATCTCAATGCTGGATGCACGGACGATTTCATCGATCGTCAGTCCCCGGCCAGCAGGTCGCACCATTGCAGTTTCCCGCCTTCTTGAGCTGGAGCACACTAGATGTGGTGCACACCCTCGAGGTTGGCGAGATCGTACGACAGCGATTGTTAGACGCTTGTTAATCGCATTTTCGCCGAGTTATTCCACCCGTTAGTCGTCATTGCCGTGCGGCCGTCCGCGCTTCAGGCTCAGCGTGGCGGTACGGCGCCGCCGGATACATGGACGGAGAAAAGGCAATGACTCTTGGTGTTCGACTCGACGGACGCACCGCCCTCATCACGGGAGGCGGCAGTGGTCTCGGTCTCGCGGTGGCGGAGGCACTGCACCAACAGGGCGCCGCGGTCGCCCTCCTCGGCCGCACCAAGGCGAAACTGGAGGCGGCGGCGGAGAGGATCGCCCAAGGCGGCGACAGCCCTGTGCTGACCCTGGTGGCCGACGTCACCGACGACGACGCCGTGGCCGACGCGGTTCGTGAAGCGCACGCCTGGCAGGGCCGACTGGACATCGTGGTCAATTCCGCAGCGCCACTGCTGGCGGTCAGCCCACTGGCCGATGCCGATGAGGCGGTGGTGAGCGACGCGCTGAACGCCAAGACCGTCGGCTACCTCCGGGTCGCCCGCGCCGCCCTCCCCCTCATCGAGAAGGGCGGCACCGGACGCATCATCAACATCGCCGGCATGGCGGCGCACGTGCTGGTCCCGAACATCGGGGTGGCCGCCGCGGTGAACGCCGCCGTCGTCGCTCTCACCAGTTACCTCGCGGCCGAAGCAGCCCCTCAGGGCGTGCTGGTGAACGGCATCTCGCCGGGCATGACCCTGACGCAGGTCTGGCAGGACCGGCACGCGGCCACCGCCGAGGCGAAGGACATCACGCCCGAGCAGGTGCGGGACGGAATGGTCGACAACCTCGGTATTCGCCTCGGCCGCTGGGGCCGCCCCGAGGAGATCGCGGCCGCGGCCCTGTTCCTGGCCTCCGATCTCTCGACCTATGTGACAGGCCAGACCCTCCAGGTCGACGGCGGGCTCGGCAAGTCGGTCATCTGACGGCCGGAGAGGAACATTCACATGGCACAGGTCTCGGTTGCCGGTCTCGGCAACATGGGCCGCGGCATGGTCCGGCGTCTGCTGTCCGAAGGACACGAGGTGACGGTCTGGAACCGGTCCCCCACCGTCGTCGACGACCTCGTCGCACTGGGTGCGCAACGCGCCGGCTCGGTCGGCGAACTGTTCGCCGCCGGGCCGGTACTGTCGACGCTGGCCGACGACGGCGCCGTCGCCGCTGTTTTCCACGAGTCGGTGCTGGCCGAGGCCGGGCCCGAGGCCGTCCACGTCGGCATGTCGACCGTCTCGGTCGAGGCCGGACGGGCACTGGCCGAGCGGCACCGGGCGGCCGGGGTAGGCTACCTCGCTGTCCCCGTACTGGGCCGTCCCTCGGTCGCCGAGGCAGGGCAGCTCAACCTGCTGGCCGCCGGTGACGGCGGATTGATCGATTCCCTGGAGCCGGTGTTCTCGGCGCTCGGTCGGCGGACCTGGCGGGTCGGTGAGCAGCCCTGGCAGGCAAACGCGGTCAAGATCACCATGAATCTGCTGATCATCCACGCACTGGAGGCACTGGCGGAGGGCTTCACACTGGCGGAGCGCCACGGGATCGACCCCCACGACCTGCAGAAGGTGATCGCCGGCACCGTGTTCCCGGGCCCGGTGTACGAGGGGTACGGCACGTCGATGGCGGACCGCGCGTATCTGCCGGCCGGATTCCGCACGGCGCTGGGCGGCAAGGATCTCGCGCTGGCCGAGGCCGCCGCGGAGTCGGCGGGGCTGCAGCTACCCGCGCTGCCCGCCCTGCGCCACACCTTTCAGACCGCGATCGACTCCGGCCTGGCCGATCACGACTGGGCGTCGGTCGCGGAAGTACTGCGCAAGGGCTGACCGGCGGACATGTCCCACACCATTCGATTCGAGGAGGGTCCTACCATGGCGCTCGTGCCCTTGGTGGCCGAAGAAGACATCGACGCGACCGATCTGCCGATGATCGAGGCCGGTGAGGAGACGTTCGGCACCCTGCTGAACACCTGGCTGGCCATCGCCAACTGCCCCGGTATGTTCGCCACCTATCTGCCGTTCATCCGCTCGGTCACCGGCCCCGGTGAGCTCGACCCGCGCATCAAGGAACTCACGGCCGTCTACGTCTCGTTGCTGAACCACTGCCGCTACTCGGTGAGCCACCGCTGCTACTCGGCGCTGAAGAAGGGCGTGGGCGAGGCGGACCTGGAGCGGCTGGCCGCCGGAGACTTCACCTCGTTCACCGACAGGGAGCGGCTTGCCCTGCGGTTCACCCGCGCCATCACGCTCGACCTTCCGGTGACCCGCCGTCAGGACAGTGTGACCGGCGTCCAGCCCGAGCTGTCGGCAAAGCTGCGGGACGCCTTCGCACCGCGGGAGCTGGTCGAGTTCGTCATGTCCGTCAGCCTGTGGAACGCACTGAGCCGGTTCCACCGGGTCATGGACCTTCCTCTCGACCTCGGGAACCCACCGGCAGCGGTGGACGCCGCCGTCTGAATGGAGGTGCCCGCGGTCGGCGGTGCACTCCTCGAACCACTGCGGACGCGGGTCTGCCGCCGACGGCTGGTGTCCCGGGGCAGTGTGACGAGAACGTCGGGACCGAACGCGATGCCCGTCACCGCGGCCGCCGCATGCTGCGCACCCGGGGTGGCGGCGGTTGGCGGGGGCTTCGAGTGCCCGCGGTCCGCTCCCGCCTCCGGATGTCGTGCCCGCGCCACCGTGCGCGCCGACCGGGGCGGCACCTCGTCGACCGGCCCCCTTGTGGGCGGCTGGGACCGGGCCCGGGGCAAGGACGCTGCCGGCTGATGGGTGGCGGCCGCCGAGAGGGGCGAGGCGGGCCGAGAGCGGCCCGTGCGGCGAGCACCCACAAAGCCTCCACTCAGCTCGATGGGTGAGCAGTCCGATCACGTCGGCTGGAACCGGGCAGTCACGCCGGGCCGTTACGGCCCGGCGTCGCGTTCTCCGGCGCCGGCGTCAGCTCCGAGAGGGCCGTCGAACGCACGAGGCCACCCCGTGCTCGCGTCAACGCTGCGACAGTGCCCGGAACGACGTCCAGCGGGTGCGGCCGTGCAGGGTGAAGTCGGCCCGGACGGCCACGCCGGGCTGCATCAGCTTCTGGTGCACCACCGGGTGCCGGCCGGGGTAGGCGACGACGATGGCGATGTATCCCTCGGGCAGGCCGGTCACGGCGTACTCGCCCTGCGCGTTGGTCGTGGTCCGCACCAGCTGCCGACCGCGGGTGTCCATGACGGTCACGGCGGCATGACGGATGGGTTGCTGCTCCTCGTCACGGACGGCGCCCTCCAGCATGGGCAGCGGCTCGCCGAAGTGGTGGTGATGGTGGACCGGGAGCGCGGTGGGTGCGGGAGCCTCCACGGAGGGATCCTCGACCGGAGGCTCCGGGACGTCCTCCTCGGCATCCTCCGTATCCTTCCCGGCGGCCTCGCGATGGTGCCTCCACGCGTCGAGCCCGAGCAGGGCGAATCCGGCGACGATCCACGCACCGAGCACGAGGACTGGTCTGAGCACGCCCGCTCCGTCGAAGTACAGGAGCCCCTTGAGAGCGTCCACCGCGTTGCCCAACGGCATCGCGGCATGCAGATCCTGGAAGAACGTCGGCAGCAGCGGGACGGGAGCCACGCCACTGGTGGGGACGCTCAGCACGATGAACAGACCCATGCCCACGAGGGGGAAGAACTGCCGTGTGAACGGCGCGATGCCGGCGGAGAAGGTGGCCACCGCCATGGTGAGCAGGAAGCCGATCGCCAGCGCCGAGGGCTCGTCGGGAAGGTAGTTCAGCCATGTGCCGACGAGATAACCCACCGCACTGAAGAGCGCGGCGACACCCGCGATGGTCATCAGCTTCTTGCGGCGGTTGAAGGTCACCGCACGCAGCAGGGTGGTCGCGAGTATGTAGCCGGGAACGCTCCAGGCGACTCCGAGGTAGACCAGGGTGGTGCCGTTCTGGTCCTTGCGCACGGTGGGTGCCACGTCCGTGATCGTGAGCTTTTGGTGGTCGTGCGACGCCAGTCGGGTGAAGCCCTGGGCCAACGTCTGTTCCAGCGACTTCCCGTTGGCCTGGGCCACGTACAGCACGGGGTGTCCGCCCACGGCTGCGTATCCCGCCACGGCGTCCCGCTGGAGCACTGCCCGGCGGGCCTGCCCCGCGTCTGCCACGACGGTGACGTCGAACCCACCGGGATGCGCCCTCTGCAGGGCGGAGTCGACCTTGCGTTCCGTTCCGAGGTGGGCGACCACGATCTTCACGTGGTGCGGCTGGGGAGCGTGGAAGGCCGAGGTGAAACAGAACAGAAGGCCGAGGAAAAGTACCATCGGGAACATCAGGGTCTCGGCCAGGGTCCTGATCCAGGGTGTGCCTTCGGCGTCCCCCTTGCGGTGCTTCACAGAGCCGCCCCCCGGACGCCGCGAACCGCCGCGCGGCCGCACCTGGGCAGGTGGACGACTGGGTCACGTCCGGCCCCACGTCTCGTGACCGTTTCCCGCAGTGCAGCAGCCCGCTCCATGAGATCCCTTCACGTTCTTCGCACTTCGCCGTCGCTGACGCAAACGCCTGATTAATGTACCGATCGGCACGCCAACACCTTGCGGACCCTACGCGTACCGACCGGTACAGTCAAAGTCATGCCTCGCCCAGTCAATGTCGAAAAGCGCGCCGAGCTGCTGCAGCAGGTGGTGGCGCACCTGCAAGACCACGGGCTCGCCCAGATGTCGCTGAGCCCGCTCGCCGAAGCCATCGGCACCACCAAACGCATGCTTCTGTACTACTTCGGCAGTCGCGAGAACCTGCTGGCGCAGGCACTGCTCGCCAACCGGCCCGATGCCCGTGCGATGTTCGACGGCGTCCACGACACCGCCGGCCTGCGTCGGGCCGCCCGCGCGCTGTGGGAGGCGATGACCGTCGGGGAGCAGTCCGGACCGATCCGCATGCTGTTGCAGTTGCTGAGCCTGGCCGCCACCGACCCCCAGCAGTACGGCGCACTGGCCGCCGATACCGTCGAAGTCATGATCGGCCCGATCTCCGCCGCTTACGTCCGGCTGGGTCACTCGCCGGAGCAGGCACGGGCCGCGGCCACACTGCTCGTTTCCGGCCTGCGCGGATTGTGCCAGGACCGTCTGGTGACCCATGACGTCGCCCGTACCGACGCGGCAGCCGATCGCCTCATCGACGGAGCCGTCGCAGGGCCCCGCTGACCGGGCGCGTCGATCACCTCACCGCTCCGCGAGACCGGTCTTCCCGGTCCTCGGCCGGCGGCGCCTGCTCCGGGCGGCGCGCAACGCCGGAGACCGGCCTCAAGTCCCCGTCGGAAGCCGGGTGACAGCAGACTTCGGCATTCTCCGGCGGGGACGGCATCGGTCCCGCTCGCAGGGCACCGCCTCGTCGGGGAGCGGGGGCCGGTCGGGGACGCCCGCGCCGACGCGGCCATGGGCACGGGAGCGACGGCATCGGCGCGATCGCTCCCTGTGCACGACGACTTCCCCGACGGCGTGCGGCGACCGGTAACCGGACCGTCGCGCCTTCTGTGCGGTTGCAATCCAGCGCGGCCTCCGGCGTGCACTGGATCATCCACTCCTCCGCCGACACGGCAGGACCCGCCACCGCGGGGTCCGGCGCGGTGAGCCGGTCCGAGCCGAGTGACCTGGGCGGGCTCCTTCGGCTCGCTGTGAGGGCTGGCCGAGGACGGCTGGGTCAGATGAGTTCCAGACCGCCGTCGACGGTGATCACCTGACCGGTCGCATGACGCCCGGCCGGGTCGGCCATCCGAAGGATCCAGTGAGCCACCTCGTCCGCGCTCGCGATGTGGTGGGTGGGGATGCGGTCGCGCTCATAGGCGTACATGTCGTTGGCGGCCTCGGGGGTGAGACCGGCGTGGAGCATGACATCGGTACGGGTGGGGCCGGGAGCGACGGAGTTGACGCGAACACCTTCACCAGCGAGTTCCAGGGCCCAGCTCCGCGTCATCTGTTCGATGGCCGCCTTGGTGGCCGAGTAGTGCGCGCCGCCGGCCATGGGGCGGTGCCCGTAGGTGCTGGAGAGGTTGATGATCGTTCCGGAGGACCTGCGCAGGTGCGGCAGGGCCTCATGGGCCAGGAGGCTCGGAGCGACGACGTTGAGCGCGAGCAGATCGACGATCGTCTGCTTGTCGGTCTCCGCCAGCGGCATGACCGCCGTCGCGCCGGCGTTGTTGATCAGATGGTCGAGGCGTCCCCACCGCTCCACGGCAGCAGTGACGACCTTGGCGGGTGCTCCGTCGCCACAGACGTCGATCGCCAGGATCTCGATGTTGTCGTGGACCGCAGCGGTCTCCTGCAGCGGCCCCTCACGGCGGCCCACACCGAGTACGTGTGCGCCGGCCTCGGCGAAGGCGATCGCCGTGGCCCGGCCGATACCGGAGCCGGCGCCGGTCACGATCGCCACATGGCCGGAGAAGGCTTGGTCGAGGGAGTTGGCAGGCATCAAGTGCTCCGTTGTTCGATGTTCGTTGTACATAGAACAATATGAGTGGCCTTCGCGCTCCCGTCAAATGTGGAAGGTGTGTACGTTGGGCAACAGTTCCACAGCGTGTGATGTGTGGCGTGGGCTTCAGGGCGTATTCGGGGCGTCCGTCACCATGGGGACAAGGCGCGGCATTGATGCCACAGCGTGGGGATGGCTGCGACCAGTGTCTGCACGGGGCGGCGAGCAGTGACGCCGTTACACCTGCTCGTCGCGCTCGGTGACGTGCTCTCCGATGTTGTCGGTGACCGCGGCGGACAGCAGTGCCGGCAGAAGGCCGGGGAAACGGGCCTCGATGGCGTCACCCCGCAGCTTCACGTAGCAGCGCGTGCCCTCCTGGCGGGTCTGCGTGACACCCGCCTCGCGCAGCATCTTGAGATGATGACTGAGCGTGGACTTGGCGACCGGGGCACTGAATTGCCCCCATCCGCGTTCGGCGCCGTCCGACAGGATCCGGACGATCCCCAGCCGCGTCGGATCGCTCAGCACTCCCAGCAGGCGCGGCAGGGCGATCTCGCTGTCGGCAGGTGACGAGTGGTCCGGCATGCCGACCATGCTACCGGCTGTTCGGCGCATGTCGAACATTCCTTGAGGTCACGAACGCGACCCCTGGCACAGTGACCCGAGTCACGGCTCTGGCTGTCACGCACCGCCAGTGCCCTCAGCCGTACGCTGCAGGCGAGCCGGCTCAGGAGACACCCGCACGGACGACGCGGAACCGGGCTGTCGCTCATCAAAGAGCGGGCACTTGCCGGTTGGCCGGTCGAGGGGTCGCGCCGCCCGCGCTCCCCGTGAGGTAGCGGAGCAGGTCTTCGTCGGTGTCCTCGGCGCCGAGTTCCCGTACGACCTCCTCGACCGCCAGGTGGAGGAGGGGCGAACCCACCCTCAGCACGTCGTGTGCGACGGCGGTGAGTTCGATCTCGACGCTCCGACGATCCCGCGACGAGGTGTGCGTGGTGATCAGGCCACGGTCTTGCAGACGCGTCACGAGACGGCTGGTGGCGGACTGGCTCAGCCCTATCCCGTTGGCCAGGTCGTCGAGGTAGAGCAGACCCGTGCCGGCCCGCACACCCTCCCGCAAGGCCCGAAGTGCGTAGAACTCGCTCACTCCCAGGCCCAGATGCTGATGAAGGTGTCGCTCCATCCGGGTCTCGATCCGACGATGGACACGGGTCAGCGTGTTCCACTGCGTGATCAACGTGGCATCGTCACTCATGGGCGATGGCCTCCCTGCTGTCCGCGGCGTCCGACTGTCACCTCCCGGAGGGACGTCCCGGCAGGAGAGTGCGGCGAGTGAGCCGCCGCCGCTTGTCCGCACCAAGTAGACAAGTCCGCGGCCGTCGTTGTGACAGCCGTGTCGCTGCTGTCGTACAGCGTCGACGGGTTCCGCCGGCCCGGTCGGGGACGGGCGCCGGCAACCTCGCCCGTACTGGGGGCCGTACGGTCGGCTCGCAAGGTGCCTCTATGCGTCTCGTCCTGCCGTGGCCGGTAGCAGACGCCATCTCTTGATCATCGACTCGTGGGATGCCTCTGTCCGCCTCGCCGCCTGCTCTCACGCGGCGTTTCGGGCGGCTTCGTGACCCGGGCGGGGTGATCGGCGGGCCGATGAGGGCAGGCGGTGGACATTGCCCTCGGGTACGAGAAGCCGCACAAGGCCTTCCAGGTCACCGGTGCCGGCCGCGGTCCGGAACGCGGCGACGAGGCGACTGTGCGACTCAGCGGGGACCGGCCGCTCTCGGTCGCACTCGAGGCGGGCCTGCGCGCGGTGGACCACTACGCGTGCGTGAGGGGCGCTGATCCGAAGCAGCCCCGCAAGATCGGCATAGGCGTAGTCGAACCCTTTCCGCAGCACGTAGGCGGCCAGCCGGTCCGGCGTCAGCCTCGCCATGAGCAGGGCCAAGGCCGCCTCGACCGCCACGGCTTGCTCGGCACGCAGCACGGGGTCCTGGGCGGCCCGGTCGCCGAGGTCGGCCACCTGTGAGTCGGCCGGGGTTTCGTGGCGGTGCCGCGCGGACTGGACGACGTTGATCGCCAGACGGGTCGTGGCCGTGGTCAGGAACGCGGCCGGATTCCTGATCTTCGCGCGGTGGGTGAGCTGCCAACGCAGCCAGACCTCCTGGACCACGTCTTCGGCTCCCGAGGCGTCACCGAGAATCTGGTAGGCGATGCGGAACAGTCGTGTCCGCTGGGCCAGGAAGACGTCGAGGGCGATGTCCAGGTCGTCCTCGTCCGGCCGGGCGGCCGGGGGTTCGGTCGGCGTTGTCGTCTCCGGGCTGGGCGCGGACATCGGGAACTCCTCTTCGTGGACGGGCGCCCGTCGAGGGCGATGGTTCCACCCTCGGTCGGGGGCACCGTTCACCGCGCCCTTGTCGCCCATGGTCGAGTCCGTAGGGGTCCCGTGGGGGTCCGGGGGGTGCCCGCACCGGCCCTCAGCCGGATCGCACCGTGCCCTCGTCCAGGGTGTCCGTGGCCGGGGCGCTCGCGAGGGCACCCGGCAGCGCGCGTCGTGAGTTGATGCCGAGCTTCGTGTACACCTTCCGGAGGTGCCACTCCACGGTGTGGGGGCTGATGAACAGCTCCGCGCCGATCTTCGCGTTCGTCATGCCGTCGGCGGCGAGCGTCGCGACCTGCGACTCCTGGGGGGTGAGGACGCTCGCCGGCTTGTCCTCCCGCGCCCTGACGTGCTCGCCGGTGGCGAGCAGCTCGCGGCGAGCTCGCTCGGCGAACGCGTGCGCCCGCATTCCGTCGAACATCTCGTGAGCCGTGCGAAGGTGCTCGCGGGCCAGCGAACGGCGGTGGCTGCGGCGTAGCCACTCGCCGTACAGCAGGTGGGTGCGTGCCACCTCCACGGCCACACTGCCGCGGCGGAACTCCGCGATCGCGGTCCGGTACAGACGATCGGCCTCGTCACCGTCGGTGAGGAGAGCCTGGCTGCGGGCGCCGGCGCCACGGGCCCAGCCGGAGTCGGCGGCACGGGTGAGTTCGACCAGCCGGGCCAGCGAGGTGCGGGCCTGGTCGAGCTCACCGCACCGGGTAGCGGCCTCGACGTGTTCGACCAGCGACAGGCCGGTGAAGTTGAACCCGTCGTGCTCGATGCCCGTGCGAGCGGCCTCCAGGGCCTCCTCGTAGCGTGCGAGGCCGTTGAACAGCACGCCTTGGATGTAGCCCATGGCGCCCAACAGAGACACCTCGCCTCGTTGTTCGGCACTCTGCCTGGCTTCTTCGATGATGCCGGCGGCGACGTCCGCCTCGCCTCGCCACGCGGCCAGGACAAGCGTCGCGTACTTGTGCGGGGCGTGGCCGGTCGCGGCGGCGAGCGCGTCGGCTTCGTCGATCATCCGGGATGCCTCGGCGAAGTCGCCGTAGTGGATGTGCACCCCGCCGGCGTAGATGAGGGCCGGTGGCAGCACGCCGAGCGCTCCGATGTCGCGGGCCAGGCGCACCGCGCGGCTCGAGAGCGTGTCCCACGCGTGCAGGTCCCAGGCGTAGTGAATGAACGCCTCCAGCGCGACCGGGGCCAGCAGGAGCCAGCGCACGGTCGCCTCCCGGCTGCCGAGTTCCTCGTGTGTGAGCAGCTCCAGCGCGCCGCGCAGTGCCGGGACACCGGTCTCGCACCCGTCCGCGAGGAGCGCGGCCACACCGTCGAGCAGCAGGTCGGCGGCCTTGGAACCCGAGGGGGGCGCCCCGGACCCGCGGGCCGCGATCGCGGCGGCCCGGGCACCTGTCGGGCCGTGGACCCGGCCGGCGAAGATGGTCGCGCTGATCGCCTCCAGGTACGTCTCCCGCGCCAGTGGCGACCCGGCTGCGGTGAACTGTGCGGCGGCCTCGAGGAGCAGAGGTGCCGCCTCGTCGCTGCGGCTGCGGGCGAAGAGGATCCTGGCCCGCAGGCGCGCCAGGCGGGCGCGATCCAGGACGCTCAGGGGACACAGTTCGGCCACCGTCGCGAGTTCCGTGGCGCGGTCGGGCGCCGCGGCCGAGAAGTGCGCCTCGGCGGCCGCGAGGGCTCGGCGCCCCCGCCGCCACGGGTCCGGCGTCACCTCGGCCGCACGCTCCAGCAGTACCGCCTCGGCCGCGATGCCACCGCGCTGACGCGCGCGGTCGGCGGCCTGCTCCAGCCCCGCGGCGACCTCCTCGTCCGGCCCGTCGGCGGCCTGGGCGGCGTGCCAGGCGCGCCGGTCGGGGTCCAGGACCGGGTCCGTGACCTCGGCCAGCGCCCGGTGCACCGCTCGGCGTTCTTCGGGTTCGGCTCCGTGGTAGACCGCCGAACGGACCAGCGGGTGCCGAAACCGGATGGACTCACCGAATTCGATGAGGCCGGCCGCCTTGGCCGGTGCGGCATGGGGAGCGATCTTGAGAGAGGCGGCTGCGCGAACCAGCAGGCGCGCGTCACCGACCGGTTCCGCCGCGGCGATCAGCAGCAGTGTCCGGGTCGCCGCCGGCAGCGCACCGAGCCGGCTGGCGAAGTCCCGTTCGACACGGCTCGCAACCGGCCCCGGGATGCTCGGGAAACTCGACGAGTCCAGGCCGTACGCCAGCTCGGCGGCGCTGCGGCCGCGGGAGAATTCGAGCAGCGCGAGTGGGTTGCCGTGCATCTCGGCCACGAACCGGTCCCGGACCCGTTTCTCCAGCCGCCCGCCGACGGCGGCCTCGAGGAGCTCACCGGCCGCGGCGGTGTCGAGACCGCCGATCCGCAGCGCCGGCAGACCGGCAAGTGCTTCCTGTCCCTCGGGGTCGCGTACCGCGAACGCCATCGCGACCGCCTCGGCGAGCAGCCGCCGGGCCACGAACTCCAGGGTCTGCAAGGACACCTGGTCCAGCCACTGAGCGTCGTCGACCAGGACGAGCACCGGTCGGGTATCCGAGGCCCGGGTGAGCAGAGTGAGCACGGCCAGGCCGACCAGGAAGCGGTCGGGCGGATCTCCGGCCGCCATCCCGAACGCCACACGGAGGGCGTCGCGCTGGGGTTCCGGCAGCGCGTCGAGCTCGCCCAGGAACGGCGTGCACAGTTGGTGCAGGCTCGCGTAGGGCAGCTCCATGTCGGCCTCGATGCCGTGCGCCCAGGTCACCTTCACCCCGGACGCCTGCGCGGCCACGTACTCCAGAAGCACCGACTTCCCGATGCCGGCCTCGCCACGGACCACCAGTACTCGGGACCCGCTGCCGCGCAGGCCGGCCAGCAGGTCGTCGAGCGCCGCGCACTCGCGATGCCGACCGACCAGGTCGGGAAGCGGACTGGCGATCATGCGAGGCGGCTCCTTCGGGGAATCCGGGGATGCAAGCTCCCACAACGGTTGTCGGAACGATCCTTGCAACGATACCTGGGGCAGCACCCACACGTTGTGTCGAACTGTTGTGACGGACTCCACGCCAGTAAGTTCCCCAACGCTGTCACACGCGAGCCTGTTGTCCGGTCGACCACTGCCTATGATCTCGTCCGTCCGCTGCCGCAGGAGGTTCCATGTCTTCGCTCGGACACCAGCTCGCCACGTCCGTTCTCGTGGTGGGAGCCGGTGGGTCAGGCCTTCGCGCGGCCGTCGAAGTCGCCGAGGCCGGTGTCGCCGTCATCGCGGTGGTCAGACACACGGCCGACGATGTCCACGCTGTCATGGCATACGGAGGTTCCGAGAGGGCGCCCGCCACCGCCGGCCACGACGACACGTGGGAACGATGGGAACGGCACGCGGCCGACACGTTGCACGAGGGCCACTTGCTGGCCGACCCACGCACCGCGCAGGTCGTGGCCCGCTACGCCGCACAGGGATTCCACGACACGGGACGCTACGGCACGCGTCTCGACCGCCAGGGCTACGGCGGGCCCGCCCAGCGTCAGTTCGGCGACCACAGGTACCGCCGCACCGCGTTCGCCGACGAGTACACCGGCCCGGAGGTGCGGCGAGCACTCCGCGAACGCGCGAAGCAGCTCGCCATTCCCGTCCTGTCGAGTGTGTACGTCACCCGGCTGCTGGTCGAGGACGGGACGGTGTTCGGTGCCTATGGATTCGACCTCGTCGACGGCTCGCGCTATCTCGTGCACGCCGACTCCGTGATCCTCGCGACCGGAGGACACACGCGCATCTGGCGGCGTACGTCCTCGCGTCGCAACGAGAACACCGGCGACTCGTTCCGCCTCGCCGTCGAGGCCGGTGCCCGGTTGCGTGACCCCGAGCTGGTGCAGTTCCACCCCTTCGGGCTGATCAGGCCGGAGAACGCGGCCGGCATGCTCGTCAGCGAGGCGGCACGCGGCGAGGGCGGCATCCTGCTCAACAACCTCGGGGAACGGTTCATGACGCGCTACGACGCCGAGCGGATGGAGCTCGGCAGCCGGGACAAGGTCGCACTGGCGTCCTACACCGAGATCAAGGAGGGCCGCGGCACCCAGGGCGGCGGCGTATGGCTCGACCTGTCCCATCTACCGCGTGAGACGGTCCTGACGCGGCTGCCGCGGGTGCACCAGACCCTGTTGGACCTGCAGATGCTCGACATCACCCGCGACCCCGTCGAGGTCGCGCCGACCGCCCAGTACTCCCTGGGCGGGGTCTGGGTCCGGCCCGAGGACCACAGCACCGATGTCAGCGGGCTCTTCGTGATCGGGGAGGCGGCCAGTGGTCTGCACGGCGCGAACCGGCTGGAGGAGAACTCGCTGATCGAACTGCTCGTCTACGGCCGGATCGCCGGCCGGGCCGCGGCGGAGTACTCGGCCAGGCTCACCGCCCAGCGACGGTCGCCGGCGGCGGTTCGCGCCGCGGAGGCGGACGTGACCCGGCTTCTGGCCGCCGACGGCGACCGGAGCGTCCGCGCGCTGCTGCGGTCGGTGCGCCGGCTGATGACGGAGCGCGCCGGTGTCGTGCGGGACGAGGCCGGGCTCACCGCCGGGCTCGCCGAACTCGACGAGATCGAGGCCCGCATGCCGGACGTCGGCGTGCACATCGACATCGGCGGCTTTCAGGATCTGGCGTACGCCTATGACCTCAGGTCCGCCGTTCTCGCCGCTCGCGCGACACTCGAGTGCGCGTTGGAGCGGCGGGAGACACGGGGCTGTCACCTCCGGTCCGACTACCCCGAGGTCGACCCGGACCTGAAGGTCAACCTGGTCTGGTCCCCGACGACGGGTGTGCGGCGCGAACCCGTCCCGCCCATCCCCACCGACATCGCCGAGTTGATGCACGACGTCTCAGCCGACGCGTTGCTCGAGTAGGAGTCAGCCGGTCCGGTACCCGGGTAGTGGCGGTCGGCGCGGGAATCCGCCTCCCCGATGCCGCCGACGGGCACCGGCGGTTCATCGGGGAACGCCCTCGCGGAGTCATGGCGTTGGCGGGCCCGCCGGCCTGGGCCGCGGGCAAGAGCTTCGGCGCGATGGCGATGGCGATGGCGCCGAGGGTGCGTGCCGTGAGGATGTCGGCCGGAACGGGCGGGCCCCCGCTCGCGCCGTCACTGAAGCGTCGGCTTCCTCACGGCGTGCCCGGGGCGGACGTCCCCTCGGCGATCGGCAGAAGGGACAGCAGTCGGAGGTTGGTGTGGCTCTCCGTGCCCGGTGTCGCGGTGTAGACCACGAGCCGCTGCGACTGGTCGGGGTCGACCAGCGTCTGGCAGTGCAGTTCCAGCGTGCCGACCTGCGGGTGCCGGAAGCGTTTGGAAGCGCAGTAGGGCCCCAGCACGGGGCGCTCGCGCCAGATGCCGGCGAACTCGGGGCTTTCCCTGTTGAGCGCGTCCACGAGCTCGGCGGCACGCGAGTCGTCGCCGTCGCGGGTGTAGGCGCCGTGGAGGTCCGCCACCATCAGACGGCTCTGCTCGGCGTGGTCGCTCTCGGGGCGGACCGAGCGGGAGACCGGGTCGGTGAACCAGCGGTAGTGGGCACTGCGTGCCAGCCCGGTGTAGGCCGTCTCGTCACCCAGCAGCGTCACCGCCGAGCGCGTCTGCTTCAGTGTCTCGCCCAGGTGGTTCATCACCTGGGCGGGGGTGTCCTCGAGCCGGTCCAGGATGCGCATCATCCCTGGACTGATGTGGTCGCCGCGCCGCACCCGGTGCGGCAGGGCGTGACCGGCGAGCTGGAAGAGGACATCGCGCTCTTCCAGTGACAGGTGCAGTCCGCGGGCCATCGCGGCGAGCATCTGTTCCGAGGGGTGGGGACCTCGCGGCTGCTCGAGCCGGCTGTAGTAGTCCACGGACATGTCGCAGAGTGCCGCGACCTCCTCGCGGCGCAGCCCTCCGGTACGCCTGCGCCGGCCGCGGGGCAGCCCGACGTCCTCCGGTTGCAGGGCTTCGCGGCGCGCCCGCAGAAAGGCTGCCAGTGCTGCCCGGTCTGCCATGGCTGTCCTTTCTCACGGGACGGTGCCGTCCCCGACAGGATGTGCCGGTCCGCGGATGTCCGGGACGGGCTCGCGGGAGGGACGTGCCGCCTCGACCGCGGCCGCCCACTCGTACTTCAACGGTGTGAGCAATGCGGCCAGGAGCACTCATTCCCCGAAACAGTGTGCCGTCCCGCACCCATCGCGGATCGAGCGGGAGCTTCTTCGCCGGCGTTGTTTCCGCCGCGGGGCCGACGGCTCCGGCGGCCGTGGCGAGGGGGTGTTTCGTCCACGGCCGCGCTGGGCCCGGGAGGAGCGTCGAGGTCCCGGCTCGCCCCTCGGGGCGGTGGCGACGCGGTGTGTCAGCGGGTGATCGCCTTGGTCTCGAGGAACTCCTCGAGACCGGCACGGCCCATCTCCCGGCCGTTGCCGGACTGCTTGTACCCGCCGAACGGGGCCTGGAAGTTGTGCTGTCCACCGTTGACGTCGACCTGGCCGACGCGCAGGCGCCGGGCGATCGTCACGGCGTGGTCCTCGTCACCGGTCACCGCGCCGTTGAGTCCGTAGATCGTGCCGTTGGCGATCTCGACGGCGTGGTCGTCGTCGACGTAGGGGATGACGACGAGGACGGGGCCGAAGATCTCCTCCTGGGCGATGACCGACTGGGGGTCGACGTCGGAGAAGATCGTGGGCTTGACGTAGGCACCGGTCTCGAAGCCCTCCGGCCGGCCGGGGCCGCCGACCACGAGCGTGGCGCCGTCGGCGATGCCACGCCGGATGTAGCCGTCGACGCGTCGGCGCTGGGCCTCCGAGGCGAGCGGGCCGATCCGCGTGCCCTCGTCGCTGGGATCACCGACGACGTACTCCTCGGCCGCGGCCCGGAGCTTGTCGACCACGGTCTCCTGAAGGCCCTCGGGCACGAGCATGCGCACGTAGGCGCCGCAGGCCTGACCGCCATTGGCCCAGGCATAGGCCAGTCCGCGGCCGACGGCGAAGTCGAGGTCGGCTTCGGGGAGGACGATGTGGGCCGCCTTGCCACCCAGTTCGAGTGCGACCCGCTTGATCGTGTCGGATGCCGCGACGGAGACGCTTCTGCCGGCGCGGGTGGACCCGGTGAAGGAGATCATGTCGATCTTCGGGTGGCGGGAGAGGGCCTCGCCGACGACCGGGCCGGTGCCCTGCACCACGTTGAACACACCGTTCGGGAGACCCGCCTCGGTGGCGATCTCCGCGAACATCCGGGCACTGAGAGGGGAGATCTCGGAGGGCTTGAGCACGACGGTGTTGCCCGCCAGCATCGCGGGGACGACCTTGGTCACCAGTTGCTGGAGCGGGAAGTTCCACGGGGTGATGGCCCCCACCACGCCGATGGGCTCGCGGATGACGAGCGAGTTCTCGACCACCTCCGTCCACTCGAACTGCTCGGCCGCTGTGATCGCGGCCAAGGTCGACGCGACCGGGAACCCCACCTGCGCCTCCCGGGAGAAAGCGATCGGGGCGCCCATTTCCAGGGTGACGGTGGCCGCCAGTTCCTCGGCGTGCCGCTGAAGGCCCTCGGCCAGGCGCCGCATGACGGCCGTACGGTGCTGGGGGGACGTCGAGGCCCATCCGGGGAAGGCGGCGAGCGCGGCCTCCACCGCCATGTCCACGTCCTCCGCCGTGCCTTCGCGCACCGTGGCGATCACCGATTCGTCGGCGGGATTCACCACGTCGATCAGTGGCCCGGAGCCCTGGACAGCCCGGCCGTCGACCCAGTGGGAGGGAGTGGGGAAAGGAACCGTAGGGTTTTCGTTCATGCCGCCAAGACAACATCGGTCGCCACGGGGCATCCATGCCATCCCATGCCCATGATCCGCGTCACGTGCCCGCCGTGCGCTGCCCCACCGTCACCCGGTTCGGTGCCGGTGCTTTCGCCCGCCGCACGGGCCGCGAGTTGCAGGCCATCGGTGAGACCGTGACCCGGCATGTCATCGCCGCTCCTGCGGAGCTCACCGCTCAGGAGGCACAGATCGCGGGATTGGCCCGGGACGGACTCACCCATCCCGAGATCGGGGCCGAACTGTTCATCAGCCCCCACACCGTCGAGTGGCACCTGCGCAAGGTCTTCGCCAAACTCGGCATCACCTCCCGCAGGCAGCTCCGCACCACACTCACCGGCCGTCCCACAGCCACGCCCGCATAGGGAGGCGGGTCCAGGCAGGCAGGATGTGCCGCGGGCCACCCACGTGGGCTCTGCGCCGTCCTGCGATCTGACCGACGTCCACCACGAGGGCGCCGCCGGCACGTCACCCGCAGCCGTCCAGGCTGGTGCGCCCTATGGCATCCCGCAGAATCCTCTGCACCTCGATGTGCTCTGCCGCCACGGGCATCCCGCCGCGCGCCCGCCGCTCCTGGGCGCTGTTGGCGCGCTCCATGGCGGTGTGCACGGCGTCGGGGACGTCACGGGCCTCGTCCACCACGTAGTACATCCAGATCACACGGGAGCCGCCGGGCCGGAAGGGCACGCCGATCAGCCATTTCACGGGCTGCGTGAGCAGGGGACGAACGGAGGGCTGTGGATCACACGCCGTCCGGTCGGACTCGCGGAGAGCGGAGCCGGCGGCCAGGGTGCCCTCCCCCGCGGTGAGCCCCGCGCCGCCAGTCTCCCGAAGGCTGGGATGATCCATCTCGAGCAGCATGTGATCTCGTCTCCTCTCCGCCTCCGATGTCACGCCGGTATCCCGACGTCGCAACATCAGCCGAAGCCCGGAAGGGCTGTTTCTCCCTGTTTGACTGGGTAGCCCTCCCCTTTGTGACAAGCGCGACAGGAAGAGAAGGCAAGCGCAGGGTGCGAACGCACCGCCAGGGCCGCGGCCCGGCGAGATTCCGATGCGCGTCCCTTGCCCGGCCGGACGGCCGAACTCATCATGGGGCCGCGGAGCTGCTGGAGGCCGGCGCAGGCGAGTTCTCCCGGACTGTGAGGCGACGGGCAGCGCTTCCGGTTCCGCCACCTCGCGGCGTCGCCCCGCAAAGGCGCGATCCCAGCCGACATGCCTGCCTTCGCCCCGGAAAACAACGTTCCTGCGTGTTCGCGCAGGAGAAGCGGGTGGCGGAGGCCCATGGCACACCCCGGCGAGCGGCCGGCAGGACGGGCCCCGTCGTCGCGGACCAGGCGCCCACGGCCGGGCTCCGGACGCGTGTCCACCTCGGACGCGTCGCTGATCCACCACGGGTCCACTACGGACCACTACGAACCCGCCTACGGTCTCCCCGGGGCGCGATCGGCCACCCCCGGGTGTGACGTTGGGTGTCAGCCGCCCTCCGGGGCACCACCCCGTCGAGCGAAGGAGCCGGTCGTGAACCCGCAACTGACCAGAGCCAGGCCGGCCCGGAAGATACCGGGCACGGCGCCCCGCCCGGCCGCCGACGAGCTCGGTGAGGCCGTGTCGGTGTTCGTCCGGGCGCGGCCCGGACTGCTCAGGATCGCCCACCGGATCACCGGCGACGCCGTCGAGGCCGAGGACATCCTCCAGGAGGCGTGGGTGCGGTGGCAGGGCACGGACCGGGCGGTCGTACTCAACCCGTCGGCGCTGCTCAGGACGACGACGATCCGGCTGGCCGTCAATGTCGTCCAGTCCGCTCGCAGACGTCAGGAGGCCTGCGCCGGCCCCTGGCTGCCGGAGTCGGCGGACCACCAGGCCGGTCCGGACACGGTGGCCGAGCGGCAGGACGCCGTCGAACGGGCCGTCCGCCTGCTGATGGAGACGCTGACGCCGAGGCAACGCGCGGTGTATGTCCTGCGGGAAGGATTCGGCTACCCCTACGCCCGTATCTCCGAGATCCTGCACGTCAGTGACACCAACGCCAGGCAGCAGGTCTTCCGTGCGCAGGAGCGTCTCGCCCAAAACCGTCGCCCCCGGCCGGTGGACCCCATCGCGCATCGACGGCTCGTGAAGGCCTTCCTCGCGGCGGCCCGGTCGGGCGACCTCCTGCCGCTGGAGGGGGTGCTCGCCGCGGACGGCGCCCTGCGGCCCGCACCAGGACCGCTGCCGTGTGGGACGAGCGAGTAGAAACACAGCGGTGAGGAGCACGGAGGCGGGTCGGCCCGTCCCCCTCGCCACGACGACCTCGGCCGCTCGCGACGTTGTTATGCTCCCCGCGTGCGGGGGTCACGGTGAGTGGGAATGGTCCGGAGCGGTTGCGTGGTCGGCGCCGCGAGTGCGATGCGCTCGACGATGTGGTCTCGGAGGTGGAGGCAGGACGCAGCGCCGTTCTGGTCCTGCGCGGTGATGCCGGGATCGGGAAGTCCGCTCTGCTGGATCACCTGGCGGCACGGGTCGTCGGGCACCGCGTCGCCCGTGGGGCGGGTGCCGAGTCGGAGATGGAGCTTCCGTTCGCGGGACTGCACCAGTTGTGTGCCCCGTTCCTCGGACGCGTCAGCTCTCTTCCGCCGCCGCAGAGAGAAGCCCTGGCCACGGCGTTCGGACTCAGCACGGGACCGCCTCCGGACCGGTTCCTGGTCGGTCTGGCCGTGCTCGGACTGCTGACCGAAGTGGCTGCCGAGCAGCCGCTGTTCTGCCTCGTGGACGACGCCCAGTGGCTGGACCGGGTCTCCGCGCACACCTTGGCGTTCGTGGCGCGACGGATGCTCGCCGAACCGCTGGCACTGATCTTTGCCACCCGTGAGCAGCGGGGACGCGACGAGTTGGCCGGTCTGCCCGAGCTGCGGGTCGACGGCCTGAACGACACCGACGCGCGCGCTCTGTTGGATGCGGCGGCCGGCGGCCCGATGGACGAGCGGATTCGTGACCGCGTCCTCGCGGAAGCACGCGGCAACCCCCTCGCGCTGTTGGAACTCCCCCACGGCCGTATCGAGACGGGACCGGCCGACGTGCTCGACCTGCCCGATCCCGGACCGGTGACCAGCCGTATCGAACGAAGCTACCTCGCCCGGGTCCGCTCGCTGCCGACCGCGACGCAGCAACTGCTGCTGATCGCCGCCGCCGAGCCGGTCGGAGACGCGACGCTGCTCAGGCGTGCCGCCGAGCGACTGGACATCAGCCCCGGCGCGGCCGGCCCGGCGGTGACGGCGGGGTTGCTCGACATCGGGGCTCTGGTGCGCTTCCGGCATCCGCTCCTGCGCTCCGCGATCTACCGGTCGGCCGGGCTTGCCGAGCTGCGCGAGACCCATCGCGTCCTGGCGGAGGTGACCGACCCCGTCCTCGACCCCGACCGCCGCGCATGGCACCTGGCGCGGGCGACGGTGCGGCCGGACGAGGCCATCGCCGCCGAGCTGGAGTCCTCGGCCGAGCGGGCGCTGGCGCGAGGCGGCACCGCCGCAGCGGCGGAGTTCCTCGCACACGCGGCCGTACTGACGCCCCACCCGCGGCGCAAGGCGACGCGTGCCCTCGCCGCGGCTCAGGCGAAACTCCGCGCCGGTGCGCCCGCCGCGGCACGCGATCTGCTGGCGCTGGCCGGGAGCGGAGTCCTGGACGAACTCGGTCGCGCCCGCGTGGATCTCCTACAGGCCCAGATCGCCTTCGCCTCCAGCCGCGGCGACGAGGCGCTCCCCCTGCTGCTGGCCACCGCGAGGCGCCTGGTGCCGCTCGATGTCGGCCTGGCTCGCGAAACCTTCCTGGACACCCTGTCGGCCGCCATGTTCGCCGGACGCCTCGCCTCCGGCGCGAACGTGCGCGAGGTGGCGGCGGCGGCACGGAAGACACTGCCACCCGTCACGAGGCCGCCGCGCACTGCCGATCTGCTCCTGGACGCCTTGACCACCCGGTTCACCGACGGCTACCGCGACGCGGTCCGCGTCTCGCGTGAAGCGGTACGCGCGCTCCGCCGGGAGACCGACCCGGAGGAGGTCCTGCGCTGGTCGTGGCCGGCCTCTGCGCTGGCGGCCGAGATGTGGGACGACGAGGGGTGGACGGAGCTGGTGACACGCCATGTCCGGACCGCCCGAGCCGTCGGCGCGCTGACCGAGTTGCCGCTCGCGCTCAACTCGCGGGTCGTCGTCCACACGTGCGCCGGTGAACTGGACGCGGCGGCGCTGCTCGTCGCGGAGATGGCCCGGGTCCAGGAGGCGGTCGGCAGCAGCTTCGCGCCTCACGGCACGATGACGCTCGCCGCCTGGCAGGGACGCGAACGCGAGGCCGCCCCGCTGATCGGGGCCGGCATGGACGATGCCGTGCACCGTGGCGAGGGACTGGGCGTGGCCGTCGCACGACGGGCCGCAGCCGTCCTCCACAACGGTCTGGGCAGGTACGAGGAGGCGTTCGACGCGGCCCGTGTGGCGAGCGCGCACCAGTGGGACCTGGTCGCGGCCAACTGGGGACTGGTCGAACTGGTGGAGGCCGGAGTGCGCAGCGGTCGCCACGACGCGGCCGAGGCCGCACTGGTCCGGCTGGCCCGGGCCACGGACGCCGCCGGCACGGACTGGGCGTTGGGCCTCCAGGCGCGTTCCCGGGCGCTGCTCAGTCGAGGCGACGCGGCCGAAGAGCTGTACCACGAGGCGATCGAACGACTCGGACGTACCCGGGTCCGGGTGGAGTCGGCCCGGGCGCACCTGCTGTACGGGGAGTGGCTGCGGCGGGAGAGCCGTCGCGCTGACGCCCGGGAGCGACTGCGCGCGGCGCACGCGCTGTTCACGGAGTTCGGTGCGGCTGCATTCGCCGAGCGCGCCGTCCGCGAGTTGCGGGCCACCGGCGAGACGGTGACCCGGCGCGACGGTGTCGCCACGGCGACGCTCACCGCCCAGGAGCGCCAGATCGCGCACCTGGCTCGGGAAGGGCTCACCAACTCCGAGATCGGCGCCCAGTTGTTCCTCAGTCCGCACACCGTGGAATGGCACCTGAGGAAGGTGTACGCCAAGCTCGGCATCACCTCCCGGCGGCACCTGCACACGGCGTTGTGACCGACACCTCGTCGGTGAGAGCGCCGATGTGACGGTCTTCGCGGTGCGACCGGTCCGAGGGCGGAGCCCACGCTCGGGCGCCTGTCACCGACCGGTTGTCGTGGCACGTTCCAGGGACGCGAGGTGGTCGTCGAACGTCCGGCGGCCCTGGACGTACTCGCCGCGCGGCAGCAGGCCGCCTGCTGACATGGCTTTGCCTACCTTGCCCGGAAGCGTCACCGGCACGACGAGCCGGCGCCGCCCCTGGGAGCGCACGATACGACGCGTCATGTCCACCATGTCCAGCCGGTCGGGCCCAGCGATCTCCCGGGCCATTCCCGAAGGGCCCTGTACCGCGTGTGCGACGAGCTTCTCGGCGACGTCCTGGGCGGCGACGGGTTGGGTGAGCATTCTCGGCATCACGACCACCGGCGACCGGTTGTCCAGCAAGGGCTCGGGGAACTCGAAGAACTGGGTGGCGCGGAGCACGGTCCACGGCACACCTCCGTCGCGCACGAGTTCCTCCTGCACGCGCTTGCCGAAGTAGTAGCCGAGATCGACCTCGTCGCTGCCGACGATCGACAAGGTGACCAGATGCTCGATGCCGTCCGACCGGGCTGCGGAGAGCAGGTGGCCGGTGGTCCGGGAGAAGAAGTCGACCGCGGCCTTCTTCCTCATCGTGACGATGTTCGTCACATTGATCACCGCAGCACTGCCGGACAACCTCTCCTGCAGGCCGGCACCGGTGGTCAGGTCCACGCCGTGCGAACGGGCGAGTACCACGGGTCGATGTCCCGCGGCCCGCAGCTCCGCGACGACGAACTTCCCCACCAGACCGGTTCCTCCGGCCACGGCCACCTGCATGTGATGCCTCCTCGTACCAATGGCGGTTCTCGGCTCCGCCCTACAGACAGGACAGGTACTCCACCTGTGACAGGACGCGGTGGGGATGCCCGCCCGCACGGCGCGGCGGAGGCGGCAGACAGGGCCGCCGCACGCCGGCCCCCAGGTACGACATACTCGCGGTCCGCTACGAGGCAACCGTCCTCGTTGCCGCCATCAACGAGTGGTTGTGACGTACTGGTCCGACGACAACGCGAACACCCGGACTCGCCGACCGCCGGTGGGATTGACGGTCTCACGGACCGGATGCATCCCCAGTTTGGTCATGATCCGTTCGGAGGCGTCGTTGCCCACCTGGGTGATGCTGACGATCCGCTCCAGTCCTCGCTCTTCGAACCCGAACCGTACAGCGGCCGCAGCGGCCTCGGTGGCCAAGCCCTGCCCCCAGTGGGAACGTCCCAGCCGCCAGCCGACCTCAACCGCCGGCAGTACCTCCGGCAAGAAGGCGGGCACCGAAAGGCCGGTGAACCCGGCCAGCTCGCCAGTGGACCGGATCTCCACGGCGAACAGGCCGAAGCCCTGTGACTCCCACTCGCTCTCCCACGCCTGGATCCCGCCGCGAGTCTGCTGTTCGTCACGGACGCTGCCGTCACGGATCCACCGCATGACCTCGGGGTCGGCATTGATGGCAGCCATGGGCGCAACGTCTTCCTCGCGCCAGCGACGCAGGATCAAACGGGGAGTCTCAAGCGTGACCATCCAATCATTCTGGATCACAAAACCACCAGGCAGATCGGCGGACGCGCCCGGGCCACCTGTCGCCAACTGGTTCAGGATGGCCGGCCCGAGCAGGAACGCGTTCGGTGGCGGTCCCTTGGGAAGGCCGAAGGCGATGTCGAGCGCCTCACGCTGCCGGGCGAAGAGGCAGTGCTCCGGCTGTGGCCGGGACGCGCGCGGCTAACCGTTCGCCGGCCGGCCCACCGGTGCGCTCGCGGGCCGTCCGACGTCGCTCAGGAGGACCTGCTCCAGACCGGCCAGGTCACCTGCCTGTGCGGCCGCGAGGAACGCCTGCACGAACCGGCGATGCGTGACGGAATCCACGGACTGCCGGCGGCGCTGTGCACCGAGACGCTGCTGGGCGCGTGTGACCTGCTGCCTCGCGTTGACGACGCTGAGGTGCAGGAGCCCGGCGATCCTGTCGTAGGGGTACCCGAACCCCTCCCGGAGGACGAATGCGGCGCGCTGCCGGGGTGTCAGGGTCTCCAGCAGCAGGGCGACCGCTCGCTCCACGGCGTCCTGCCGCTCGGCCACCGCGTCCGGAGTGGCCTCGGGGTCCGGCGGCTCCGGAAGCCACGGGGTGGCACAGTGCTCCCGCCGTCTGCGAGCCGACTGGAGCACGTTGATCGCCACCCGGACGGTGATCGTCCGGAGCAGCGCCGATGGACTGTGCACGGCTGTGCGGTCGGTGCGCTGGATCCGCAGCCAGACCTCCTGGAGGACGTCTTCGGCCTCGCTCACGTCGCCGAGGATCCGATAGGCGATGTTGATCAAGGAGGGCCGGGCCCGCAGGAACAAGGACGCCGCGCCCTCCAGGTCGTCGATGGCCGAGGTCGCCGCCCAGCCGTCCGGCACCGATGAGCGCCCGGGTTCCATCAGGTACGTGTCCACGGTCGGCTCCTCCGCTGGGGTGGGTCTGCGGCCTCGGAACGCCGCTGCGACCAACCTCGCGCGGGCAGCGCGGGGACCGCGCCATGGAGAACCCGTGGGAGCTGCGTGGTGGTGCCCTGGTGATGCCGTAGGGGGACCGTGGCCGCCCTCCACGGCATGAGGCTCGGGGGCCGGCACCGCACGCACTCCCCCGGGCCGGCCTGTCACACGCGCGTACGCCGCTCGGTCTCTGCAGGAGGGGGATGAGCTACACCATGGTCCCCGCACCTCGGTCGAGAGGAAGACCCATGACCACGCGCATCGTGTCCATTGCCGAAGGCAAACGGCTCACCCGCTCCATCGCGATCGGCACTCACAACCTGACAGCCGACGAACCCGAGCCGATCAGTACCGATGCGGGTCCCACCCCGGGAGAGCTGCTTCTGGCCGCGCTGGGGTCGTGCACCTCCATGGCCGTGCGGGCCCTGGCGGACCGACACGGCTGGCCACTGGACCGTATCGACGTGGCCGTACGATTCGGCGACCAAGGGCGCATCGTCAAGAACGTGGGGCTGACCGGGGACCTGGAGCCGGCTCAACGGGAGCAGTTGCTGGCGGCCGCCGGACGATGTCCCGTTCACCGCCTGCTGACCAGGGAGGTCACGATCGTCACCGTGCCCGCTTTGCTGGCGGAACCGGACGTGTCCCACGCCTAGGTTCTGTCTCTTAGGTCAGCGTCGGGTCCAGATGAGGATGCCGGCGAGGTGGAGTGCGGCCTGGTAGGCGATGGCGAGTTTGTCGGTTCGT